>JADFNB010000031.1 GCA_022563595.1 Gemmatimonadota bacterium | reverse complement strand
GACGGTTGTGGCGTCCCTGTCATCATTGGTTGCGATCACGGTGAGGCCGGGATCGAATATTTCCACCACCGGGTCTAGCGGCGAGGCCGAGGCACCCGAGGCCGAGGCTGCCGAGATGACCTCCAATGCTGGCCCCGCCCCCGCCCCCGCCCCTCCCGGCGGCGGAGACGGCAACGACTCGGTCAGCACATCGACCGTTAGTGTCGCGTCGGTGGTGAGGTCGATGGCAAACCAATCCTCATCGGTTGCCGGGAAGATGTTGAAATTGGCGTATTGACCGTTTGCCCCGCGGCCGACACCGAGCGACGGCGCAGTCGTGTTGTCGTCGCCAGTGGGATTGATATCTGCCACCACGTCTACCAATACGGGGTCGCTGGGTTTGGCCTGCGCGGCCGGCACGTTGTTGTTCTCCGCTCGCACGCGCATCGAGACGGGTTCCAGCGAATCAACGGTTATAATGACGCTCGTGAGGGTCGTTGAAAACGTAATAGGGGTAGAGAAGGTCGGGTCCGCCAACTCGAACAAATAGCCGGTGGCGGAAGGAATAGCCGCCCAGCCGACGACAAAAGAAAACTCCGAAGTCTGAGCCGGAAGCGTCGGATCGATGACGGGCAGGAACGACCCAAACGAAATGACTGCGGTGCGGGTCTGGTCCTCGACCACCGTTACGCTGTTGTTGATTCCGTACTCCGAGACGAGCTCAACGCCGAGATCAATGTCAATGCCCAAAAGCTCTACCGAATACAAACCCTCCGGGAGGCTTTCAATGGTCACGTCAACGCTGCCGTCCGCATTGGGTATGAAGTCCAGGGTTCTGGTTTCAGGACCGCTCACGGTTACACGGAGAAGGTCACGCCGGGGCGGCGCCGCCGCTGTCTGACGGGTGGTTTTAGCCTCTTTTTTCTCGGGTCCAATATTGAGATCGCGCGCTTTGTCCGATGTTTGTTCCGAAGGTCTGGTGGTGCCCCTGCTGGTCGTGGTACTTCGGCGTGCTTCAGCTGATGATTCGGCGTCCGAAGCAGCGCTGGCCTCGGCCTGAGCGCCCTCATAGGGCACGACCGTGATCGTCAGTCTACCCGTGCCGTCGGGGCTCAACGGGTCGTCCTTGCATGCCAGGATTACTGCGGTCGAGAGTACTGCCAGAAAGACGAGCGGTTTTAAGGTCAGCCGCCGCACGGACTGGATAAACATTCCGATCAGCAAGGTTGGGTCGGTGGACTAGCGCGCGCGTTATCGCGGCTGAGAGCCGCGAAGGATTTTCGAACTCTGGGAGGTCTGCTGCATGAATGAATTGAAGCATTTGGTAGCGCCGAGTCTTCTCGGCCTGATCCTCATCGCCGCTTCCGCGGCCACCCTCTCCGGACAGCAAGACCCGCCGCAAAATCTGCAGGTTCTACCTCAAGACATTTCGCGCTCCGCCCTGAACCGGGTGATGATCGAGAACCTGCGGGGCCTCGGGCTTCCACGTCGCCAGAACGAAGGGTGTCTCTTCTGTCACGTAGGCGACATGGAACAGCCGTCAGACAGCTGGGACTTCGCGTCGGACGAAAAGCTCACGAAACGTAAAGCCCGGGTCATGCTGGCCATGGTCCAAGAAATAAACTCTCGGCTAGAAGGTCTCGAAAGCCGGGTCGCACCCGGCTTGAAGGTGACCTGTTACACCTGCCACGCCGGACGGACGGATCCCCGCCCGCTGCCGGACATCCTCATGGCCAGTTATGAGGCCGGCGGCGTGGACAGTACCATCACCCGTTACCGCGCCCTCAGGCGGCGCTACTTCGGCGCCGACGCCTACGATTTTCGCTTCACTGTCCTGCCTTCGATCGCAAACGCCGTGGCACAGCGGGGCTCATTCGAGGATGCGGTCACCATCTCGGAGCTCAACGAAGAGGTCTTTCCGAATCAGCCCGCCGCACGCGCTGTCACCGTGTCATTTGTTATCCGGCAGGCCATGAGCGAGGAAGGAATCGAGGCCGGGTTGGGCGTCTTCGAGGAAGCCCTCACCACGGAGCCGGAAGACGTAGTCACCTGGTCGATGCTGGACAATCTGGGATGGGGGTATTTCAGGGCCGATCACCAGTCGGAGGCCATGCAGATCTTCAGTAAGAACCTGGAAACGTTCCCCGACGAGTACGTACCCAATGAGAGCTTCGGCGACGCGCTCTGGTTTTCCGGAGAACAAGAGCAGGGTATGGCAGTGTTCGAGTCCTGGCTCGAACGTCATCCCGACCACGCCATGGCGCGCCGGCGCCTGGCAACGATGAGAAGTCGGCGGTGAGCCCTTCGTAAGTAGACGAACCGCGGTCCGTTCTAGTCAGACAACGCCACTGTCACCTACCACTCTGACAAGCCGACGGGTCCCACCATGTACGTGGTCCGAGGCTCTGGAGGGCGTACAATCACAGGGTAGTGGTCCACTGGACCACTACCAATCACAGGGTAACGTTGCGTCACGTAACCTGTCAAGATTATCTTGCAGGTTATCTATGAGCCGGCGCGAGAAGTCGAATCGAACTAGGGGCGGCGGAATCGGAACCCCTGACGGATACCTCTACGAGTTGACTGGCGGGGAGTTCTGCCTGGACTTCGCAAATACGGTTGACTCTCGGCCCACGGACGCGGCCCGTGAGCTGCTTGCCGATTACGGCGACCTCGTACGGTGGAGCCTGCAGGCAAAAGCCATCACGCCTCGCGTGGCAAAGAGGCTACGAGCCAGGGCGATACTGCACAAACGTCAGGCAACCGCCGTGCTGCGGCGGGCTAGAGCGTTGCGCGAGGCCATCTTCGAGACGTTCTCCGCATTAACGCGTGGAGTGTCACCACCGACAGCAACCCTTGATGTGTTGAACGAGCACCTGTCCAACGCCCTGGTGCGGCGGCGGCTCACCCATAACGACTGCACATACCGGTGGGAATGGGATACCGAAGATGCCCTTGATCGTGTTCTTTGGCCAGTGGTTCAGTCGGCCGCCGAACTGCTCACGTCTGACCGACTGGATCGCGTACGGGAGTGCGGGGCCGACAATTGTGCGTGGCTTTTCTTGGATCAGAGCAAGAACCGATCGCGCCGATGGTGCGACATGGCCGTGTGCGGGAACCGAGTCAAAGCCCGCCGTTTCCGACAGGGACAACGCGCCTCGTAAGGACCAATCGGCCACCGGCGCGCGCCCTCACGCCAGCTCGGCAACCGCAACCTCGTAGTGACGCACCTCGGGCTCAAACTCGAGCAGGAACTTCTCGTCCTCCGGATAGTAGACGGCGACTTCCGGTCGCTCACCCGCGAAGGCTCGCACCACATCTAACGATTCCCACAGCGAGACGACCAGGAATTCCACTTCGTCGCCGTTCTCCCGCGTTAGGATCATCGAGCCACGGTTGCCCGGTGTCTCACGGTGTTGCTTGACGCCCGTCTTCTTTATGTAATCGACATACTCGTGGGCATGCTCCGTCCGCGTCCGGCCGCGCCAAATCCTTGCGATCATGAGCGCTCCTCTTCTGTGGTGGTTTTCATCAATTCGAAGAACCGTGCGAATGCACGCACGCCTTTGGTGAACTGCTCGATGCTGAGCTTCTCGTTGGGCGCATGGAGCCGATCGTCCGGGAGTCCGATGCCGACCAGTGCCACCGCAGCGCCTGCTTCGCCGAGTCTTGCGAGGATGGGAAGCGAGCCACCAGAGCAGGTGAGCACTACCCCTCGACCCTCGACCTCGCGGAAGGCCTGGTCGATGTTTCGGAAGGCGGCGTGGTTCACGTCGATCAACACCGGGTCCGTTTCGGTCAGCAGCCGAATGTCGACCTTCGCATACTTCGGCGCCGCGGCCCGAACCGTTTTGGTGAGTTGGCGGAACACCGTGTCGGCTCTTTGATCGGGCACGAGCCGCAGGCTCACCTTGGCGCGGGCTTCCGCCGGGATCACGGTCTTGATGCCGTCGCCGACGAAGCCACCGCTGATGCCATGAACCTCGAAAGTGGGGCGCGCCCAGATCCGCTCGTGCACGGAATAGCGGTTATCCCCAACCAGGGCGCGCGCACGTACCTCTTCCCGCTTGAATCGGGATTCGCTGAACGGCAATCGCTTCCACGAGTCGCGTTCCCGTACGCGCGGTCTACGGACGTCGTCGTAGAAGCCGGGGATGCGGATCCGACCGCCCGGCGTCCTGAGCGCCGTGAGCAGGAACGCGAGAGTCTCGTGGGCATTGGGAGCGACGCCGCCATAGAGCCCAGAATGCAGATCGCCCTCCAGAGTTCGCACCACGATCTCCGCGTAGCACAGACCCCGCACGCCGACCTCGACCGATGGCCACCCCGGCGCATAGTACGATCCGTCGGCCACGAGTGCCACGTCCGCACACAGCAGCTCCGGGCGGTCTGCAGTCAACTCGAACAGCACCTGCCCTCCCGTTTCCTCCTGCCCTTCCACGAGGAAGCGCACGTTGACCGGAGGATCACCGCCGAGCGACACGGCCTCGAACGCCTTGACGATCGCAAACAGTTGGCCTTTGTCGTCGGTCGCTCCCCGCGCATACAGATTGCCATCCCGCTCCGTCGGTTCGAACGGCGGACTGTTCCACTCGTCGAGCGGGTCGGGAGGTTGGACGTCGTAGTGGCCGTAAACAAGGACGGTCGGGCGTCCGGGAACCCTCGGGCCCTCGGCGTACACCACCGGGTGCGTCTGGCTCCCGATCAGTTTAACCGCACGACACCCCAGGGATCGGAGATGGTCGGCTATCCACTTCGCCGCCCTGCGGCAATCGGCCGCACGCGCCGGATCGGTCGAGACACTCGGAATGCGGAGGAGATCCTTGAGTTCCGAGAGCATCCGCCCGCGGTTGGCCGTGACGAACGCGTCGACTCGTGTCATGCACACTCCTCCCCGTGCAACGTTGCTGCAACCGCCCCGCCGCGTGCCGGACTGACTGACTGACTGGTGGACGAGGCCGCCCTACCCCCCGTGGAACGATCGATAAGAATCAATATCACGCCCGCAATCACGAGCGCCGTTGCCGCGAACACCCGTTGAGTCAAGGGTTCACCGCCAATCGCCCATCCGAGAGTGACGGCGATGATCGGGTTCACGAACGCATAGGTTGAAACGGCCGCGAGCGAGGCGCACCGTAGCAGCCAGGAGTACGCGCCAAACGCAATGACCGAGCCGAACACGATCAGGTAGCTGAGCGCAACGAGAGACCGGAGCGACATCGCTGCCGGGTCGAAGCCCCGGGCTTCCCCCGTGACGAGACCAGCGACGTACAGCATGGCCCCGCCGGTGAGGAGGTACGTACCCGTCGTTACGGTCAGCGACGATGGTCGTGGCGCACGTCGGGCCAGGACCGATCCCACCGACCACGCGAGTGCGGCGAGCACCAGTACTGCGGCGCCGAACGGATAAACCGGCTGGCCGTCCAGCAACGCGCGCGGCCCCACCAACAGCCAGATGCCCGCCAGTCCGGCCGCAATCCCGAGCATCGTGCGCGCCGTGATCGTCGCATTCCGCTCGGTCATCACCTCAGCGAGCGTCATCCACAAGGGGATGGTGGCGATGAACAAGGAGGCGACCCCCGACGGCACGTACTGCTGTGCCCAGCCCAGGCCTCCGTGGCCACCCAGGAACAGTAACGCCCCCACTGCCGCGCCACTTCTCCAATGCGCCGCGCGCGGCGGCGCCTCCCCACGCAATCGACCCCATCCGTACAGGATCGCTCCAGCAATGAACGATCGGGTCGCGGTCATGGTGAACGGCGGCACCGAGATGATGGCGAACTTTATGGCGAGGTACGTAGAACCCCAGATGAAGTAGATTGCTGCGAACGCTGCCAGGACGCCCGGTTTCGGTCGGGGCATCATCAGCAGTAACTATCCATAGGCTGTTTGATGGTTACGAGTCTAGCCTTGCTGGTGTGACCTGTCAAGAGTTCCCCGTTTCGCCCGAAATGTCCCCGCTGCGGCCCATGCGCATTGTTGCCTTCATCACGGAGCCCCAGGTGATCGACCTCATCCTCGATCACTTCCGTCGTACCGCAGCGGCGAGGCACCGTTCCCCTGCCCCGCCCGCGCGAGCCCGGATGGTTCGCGCTGCGGCCGGTTCCGGTTCCGACTAGAGAACGCTGCTGTAGCGTTGGGCAATGGCACTCCGATACAACCGACCCCGGGCGTAAGCCCGGGGTTCAAAGAACCCCTGGCCCAAGAGCGAGGCCTGGCACTCCGATACAACCGACCCCGGGCGTAAGCCCGGGGTTCAAAGAGCCCTTGGCCCAAGAGCGAGGGCTGGCACCCCGATACAGCCGACCCCGGGCGTGAGCCCGCGGTTCAGGCCAGCCTGATCTCGAGGTCGCCCCTTCCGCGTAACCCTTTCCCGCCACACCGTGTCCCAGGAGTAGCAGTCGGTGAAGCCTTTCAGCCTCGTACGGAGACCGGTGGACGAACGCCTCCTGATAAAGCGAGTCCTCGCTGGGGATGCACGCGCGGAGCGCGAGCTGTACGAGGCGCATGTCGACCGGGTGTACCGATTGGCGTACCGCATGACCGGCGACGATGACCTGGCGCAGGACTGTACCCAGGAGACGTTCATCCGGGCGTTCGACCGGCTGGCGGATTTCCGCGGCGACGCGGCCTTTGGAACCTGGCTGCACACGGTTGCCACCACGGTGGTGCTGAACATGCTGCGGAAGGTGAAACGATTCCGGACGCGCGAGACAGACATCGAGATTGCGGATACCGTGGCTGCGGTGGAACGGCGCGCCAACCCGGACCTGAAGGAGAAGCTGGCAGAGGCGATCGACCGCCTCCCAGACAAGTACAGGATGGTCTTCGTGATGCACGACATCGAGGGTTACACGCACGTAGAGATCAGCACCGCGCTCGGCACCAAGCCAGGCACGTCGAAGGCCCAGCTCTTCCGGGCGCGCGCGAAGCTTCGGGACGCACTGGCGGCATTCGCCGGGGAGTGGGCCGTATGAGCGACGATCGAGATCGCAATGACCATTATCCGCGTCTGAGTGAGGACGAGATGGAACAGCGCCTGCGCGACATGGCGGCGCAGTACAACCGGCCGCCGGAGACGCCCAGAGAAGCGATCTGGGCGGCGATTCGGGAGGAGAGGCAGCGGCGCCAGGACACACACAGGAAACCGGCCGCGTTCCCGGTGTGGAGGATCGTTGCGGGGATTGCGGCGGTGTTGGTGACCGGTATCGCGATCGGGCGGTTCACCGCGGGCCCCGCCGGACCGGAGGGTCAACCGGAGGTTGCCGTGGGGACCGCGCCGGACATCGAGCTGGCCGCCGAGAGCCAGGTGGCATATCGCGTCAATGCCGGTGAGCACCTGAGTCGCGTGGAGACATTCCTGACGCTGTTTCAGGCGGAAGCGCGCGCAGGGCGCGTGATGGAAGCCGACTATGCGATCCCCGCACGCGGTCTGCTGCACCATACCCGGCTGCTGCAGGACTCGCCCGTCGCCGAAGACCTGACGTTCAAGGGGCTGCTCGACGACCTCGAGTTGATCTTGGCGCAGATCGCGCAGTACAGCGCGGAGCATGCGGAGGATCTGGAGTTCATTGATCAAGGCATTCAACAACGCAGTGTCCTGCTGAAGCTGCGCACGGCGATTCCCGCCGCGCTGCCGCGGTTCACCGCGCAAGGAGCACTCTGATGAAGCGATTGACTGTGGCTGTTCTGGGTCTGAGCGCGTTTGCGGTTGCGCCACCGGCGGCGGGCCAGGCTGCGCCGCGTCCCTCGCGGGCGCCGACGGCCCGGTCGGCGGAAGTGTATGGACCGCAGCTTGGTGCGACGGTAGTGTGGTCCCCGAGCCCGGAAGCGCCGGCGCCGTGGCTGCAACAGGACCCGGCCGATTCGCTCTACCGGCTGGCGCGGGGCGCTCTGAGTGCCGGGAACTACCGCACGGCGGCGCGTCATTTCCGCTCCCTGCGGGACCGGTATCCCCGGTCCGGATACGTTGCCGACTCCTACTACTGGGAAGCGTTCGCGCTGTCCAAGACCGGATCGGGCGACCGGCTCAAGCAGGCGGTCGGGTTGCTCGATCTGCAGGCGGAGCGGCATCCCGATGCGCGAACCCGTCGCGATGCAGGCGAACTCAGGGCGAGAATCCGCGGCCAGCTTGCGCAGCAGGGCGATGCGGAGGCAGCAGAAGAGATTGCCGGGATGGCGGCGGAGCTGGCCCCCCCGAGTCCACCGCGCCGTGGGGTAGTCCCAGTTCGGCCACCGAGGCCACCTCGGGCGCCGCGCGCGTTTGGCCCCGTCCGCGCTCGCCGGAGTGAGTGTGACAGTGAGGATGACGAGCGGCTCGTGGCGCTTAGCGCGTTGATGCAGATGCGTTCGGAGCAGGCGGTACCGATCCTGAAGCGGGTACTCGAGCGGCGGGACGAAGGTTCGGTCTGCTTGCGCCGGAAGGCCGTATTCATCGTGTCCCAGAAGCGGTCGGCGGAGACGGCGCGCATCCTGCTTCAGTCGGCGCGCAGCGATCCCGACCCGGAGGTGCGCGAACAGGCGGTGTTCTGGCTGTCACAGGTGAACACGCCCGAGGCGACCGCGGCGCTGGACTCGATCCTCCAGCACGCGACCGCCCCGGAGCTGCAGGAGAAAGCGGTGTTCGCGCTCTCCCAGCAGCGGAGCGAGGCGGCCAGCCGCGCCCTGCGCGACCACCTCGAGCGGACGACTACGCCCGACGACATCAAGGAGAACATCATCTTCTGGCTCGGCCAGCGTCGGTCGGAGGACAACGCCCAGTATCTGCGCGCGTTCTATGCTCGCACGACCAACCCCGAGCTGAAAAAGAAGGTCATCTTCTCGCTCTCACAGATGAACCTGGAAGAGAACGCACGCTGGATCATGGCGATCGCACTCGACGAGAGCGCGTCGGTCGAGGTCCGCAAGAACGCCCTCTTCTGGGCCGGCCAGATGCGGGCCGTTGACATCGAGGATCTCACGAGTCTGTACGACCCGATGACTGATCTGGAGGTGAGGGAGCACCTGATCTTCATCTACTCACAACGGCGCGAGAGCGCGGCCGTCGACAAGCTGATGGACATCGCCCGCAACGAGACCGACCAGGGGCTGCGTCGGAAGGCGATCTTCTGGCTCGCGCAGTCGAACGATCCGCGCGTGGCCGAGTTCCTGATGGAGATCATCAACCGATGAGACGGACGGGCAAGCACATAGGCGGACAGACGAACAGGTGGTTGTTCGGATTCTGCCTCCTGGCCCTGCTCACCAGCCCGGCCCACGGGCAGAGCATTGCCGAGCGGGCGGCCCAGGTGCGCGATGGGAAG
Organism: Gemmatimonadota bacterium; assembly: GCA_022563595.1. Taxonomy (GTDB): domain Bacteria; phylum Gemmatimonadota; class Gemmatimonadetes; order Gemmatimonadales; family GWC2-71-9; genus JADFNB01. The sequence continues at coordinate 27,702 of JADFNB010000031.1, read as the reverse complement.
GTACGGATGAGCTTCGCAACCCGGCCCGGTGTCTGCGGAAGCGGCGAGCATATCACGATGTCCCGGTCGACTGATGACTGGGAGAGCTACTGCGAGAGCGGCCCGGCCCGCGTCGTGCTCACCCTGCGTGACGGTGAGCTGGTGGACGTCGACACGCACGTCGGCGGACGTTGGCGGCCGGCGCGTGGTTCGGTGCTCGACTTAGGCATGGTGTCGGCGCCGGAAGCGGCGGCCTACCTCTTGACCCTAGCGTCCAGTCAGCATACGCGGGCTGGAAAAGAGGCGATCTTCCCGGCCACGATAGCGGACAGCATGGAAGTGTGGCCTCGGCTGCTCGAGATCGCCAAGAGGCGGGATCTCCCACGCGCGACGCGAAAGAGTGCCGTGTTTTGGCTGGCGCAGGCCGCCGGCAAAGCCGTAGCGGACGACCTCGCGCAGCTGGTGGACGACGAGAACACCGACCGGGAGATCCAGGAACACGCCGTCTTCGCGCTCTCCCAGCTCCGTGGCGACCAGGGTGTAGCGGCGCTGATCGAGATCGCGCAGACCCACCGCGACCGGCATGTCCGCAGCAAAGCGATGTTCTGGCTCGGCCAATCCGACGATCCCCGGGTCATCGCGCTGTTCGAGGAGATACTGCTACGCCGGTAGTGAGCTGGACGACGTGGGACGGCGTCTGCACGAATTGGAGGAGCAGGCGGAGCATCAACGCACCGAGACCGAAGGCCGGCTCATGGAGCTTGAAGAGCGACTCGATTTCGCGGAACGCCTGCTCCGCCAACAGCGAGACCGCACGGCCCTCCCACTCCACGACTGACGAGGCTTGCGGTACGGGTTTTTTTCGTCGTGGGTTGCAGCCTAGCATGCGCATCGTTGCCTTCATCACGGAGCCCCAGGTGATCGACCGCATCCTCGATCACTTCCGTCGTACCGCAGCGGCGAAGCGCCGTTCCCGTCCCCCGCCCGCGCGAGCCCGGATGGTTCGCGCTGCGGCCGGTTCCGGTTCCGCCTACCCGGCATGCGAGCTACCGGAGACTGCCCGCGTACCCTCATCCCACTGGCTGGACGCCTGTATCAAGGGCGATACTTGGGATAGGGGAAAGCAAATTCCTTCGATGCAGACATTACATTGCTTGAGTGCCAAAGACCGTCATCAAGGCTGGGGGACTCGACTCGTTTCAGCGTCATGAACCTTGTGAGCGCGGTCAGCAACTCACAAGCAGCGGAGCCGGGGCACTGAGCGGGCGCCCTTTCCTCGAGCTACCGAACCCCTATCCCACTCCGAGATGAACGCCGCAGGAGGTCCGATCGCCGAAGAGACCCGTGCCCGGACCCGCGGCTCGATGGCGCTGCTCGCGGCCACGGTCTTCTTGAGTGCCTTCCTGCTCTTCCAGGTCCAACCGATCATCGGCAAGTACATCCTGCCGTGGTTCGGCTCGACCCCGGGGGTGTGGGCGACAGCTCTGCTGTTCTTCCAGCTGATGCTGCTAGGCGGGTATGCCTACGCCCACTTCATCGTCAGCCGGCTGACGTGGCAGCGTCAGGCAATCCTGCACGCTGCGCTGCTGGCTTTGGCTCTGATCACGCTACCGATCACCCCCGCCGAGGCGCTAAAGCCCACGAGTGCGGACGTGCCGAGTCTACGGATTCTCCTCATCCTGACGGTCTCGGTCGGCGCACCGTATCTCCTGCTCTCGGCGACGGCCCCGCTGATCCAGCGGTGGTTCGCCCAACTCCACCCGGGGCGGCCGCCGTACCGCCTGTACGCGCTGTCGAACCTGGGCTCGCTGCTCGCGCTGCTGTCGTACCCGTTCCTGGTCGAGCCCTACGTGCGGCTCCGGTCTCAGACGTCGTACTGGTCGCTGGCATATGTGGCGTTCGCGGTGCTTTGTGTGGGATGTGCGCTGACTCTGTACCGCTCGGTGCGCGACCCTGGCGCACCCGCTGCGAGTGGAGACGCCGCGAGTGCCGCTAGCGGGGCGGCCCAGCACGACCGCCCAGGCGCGGGCCCCGCCTTCCTGTGGCTGCTGTTATCGGCTTGCGGGTCGGGTCTACTGCTGGCGACGACTAACCAGATGTCGGTGGACATCGCGGTGGTGCCGTTCCTGTGGATCCTCCCGCTGAGTGTCTATCTGCTGACATTCATCTTGACCTTCGACCACGAGCGCTGGTACGTCAGACCGCTCTTCATCGCGCTGCTGCCTCTGGCCCTCATCAACGCGGTGCGGCTGCTCTACGGTGGTGTCGATCTGGGCATCGTGGATCAGGTGCTGGGATACTCGCTCACGCTCTTCGTCTGCTGCATGTGCTGCCACGGGGAGCTGTCGCGGGCACGTCCGGCTGCGCACCATCTCACGTTCTTCTTCCTCATGGTGGCGATCGGCGGTGCGTTGGGCGGTTTCTTCGTCGCGATCCTCGCTCCGGCCCTGTTCCCGAGCTTCTACGAGTACCACCTGCTACTGATCGCTTGCTATGTACTCGTGGGCTTTATTCTCGCACGTTTCCTCATCACGGGGGGCCTCGCCCCGATCAGGGGGCACGTAACCCGCGGTCTGGTGGGCCTCTGCTGGGTGATGGGGCTCGCGTCGATCGCCCTCGGCACGGTTGTCCTGCTGCGACCGGAGACGTGGCTCGAGGGCGCGACCTCGAACGCGAGAGCGACGTTCGCAACGTGGCAGGTCTACATGCGTTGGTACGGGACGGTCACGGCAGTCTTCGTACTCGCGGTCCTCGAGATGTGGCGCCGCATGGAGGGAGTCGCGCTGCGCGGATGGTGGACGTCCCGTCGCGGACTCGCGCGCGTCGGACTGACGGGGGCGGCGGCGGTGGGACTCGTGTCGCTCACCGGCGGACTCGTCTGGCAGATCAGCAACGACGAGCGCCGCGCGGTCGAGTTGGAACGGAACTTCTACGGAGCGCTCGCGATCAAGCAGCGCGGCGTCGGAGAGCGGATGTACCGGCTCTCCTTGACGCACGGGCGTATTCGTCATGGAAGCCAGCTGCAGCTCTATCGCGCCTGGCCGACGACCTACTACGGGCCGGAGACCGGCGTCGGGCTGGCCATCGAGTTTCACCCAAAGCGCTCCGACACGACCCGGCAGTTTCGTGTGGGCGTGGTGGGGTTGGGCGTCGGCACGATCGCCGCCTACGCCAATACGCGCATCGACGCCGCCCAGAGGGAGGAGTCGTACGTCACGGTCCGCAAGACGGGTGAGCCTGACTACATGCGGTTCTACGAGCTGAACCCACTGGTCACGCGCTGGGCCACCGACAGGTTCACGTTCCTCGGCGACGCGGCGGCGCGCGGCGCGGACGTCGCCGTGTTCGAAGGGGATGCGCGCATCGTGCTCGAGCGACAGCTCGAGCAGGGCGAAGCGCAGCGGTTCGACGTCCTCGCCATCGACGCGTTCAGCAGCGACGCGATTCCGATCCACCTCCTGACCCTGGAGAGCATCCGGACGTATCTCGCCCACCTGCAGGAGGACGGCGTCCTGGCGCTCCACGTGACCAACCGCTTCGTCGACCTGCTCCCGATCGTGCAGCGCCTCGCCGACGTCACGGGCCTGAGCGCGATCTACGTTGAGAACTACTCGAGCTCGAGTCGCATGGTGAGCTCGTCTGATTGGGTGCTGCTGACCAGGAACCAGGCATTCCTGGCTCTGGAGATCGTACGCGAGGACGAGGAACCGATGCCCGCGCCGGGCCCGCTGTGGACGGATGACTTCAGCAGCCTCTTCCGGATCGTGGAGTTCGACGACTGAGCTACTTGCTCAGCCGTTCGGCTGACGCCATATCACGTCCGGAGGATTCTTGAGGTTACTGCACCCGAAACCCCGTGCCGTTGAGTCCTGCTACACGAGGCCCGCCGCCGTTGGGCCGAGTTGTAACGCCGCATTTTCGAGGTTGAGCAAGAGCAAGGCCTGGCACCCCGATATAACCGACCCCGGGCGTAAGCCCGGGGTTCAAAGAACCCCTGGCTCAAGAGCAAGGCCTGGCACCCCGATGCAACTGACCCCGGGCGTAAGCCCGGGGTTCAAAGGACCCCTGGCCCAAGAGCAAGGCCTGGCACCCTGAACTGCTACACCGGTAGTCCGATCAGGGGGAGGGGGTCCCATCGGCCGGGCGCGGGGTAACTTATCCTACGCTCGGCCGTTCTCAACATTGGAGGCTCGCCCAGCCTATGCGTTCCCGTTCGTTCTCGCGGCCGGCCTGCTTGGCCGCTCTCGCCGCCGCAACAGCCCTGACCGCCACCTGTGCCCGCAACCCGGCCACCGGCAGGCTCCAGCTCAGCTTCATCAGCGAAGCGCGAGAGATCGAGATGGGTCGCGAGTACGACCAGGAGGTCGTGGCCCAGATGGGACTGTATCCCGATCCCGCGCTCCAGGCCTACGTCCAGCAGCTCGGCTCCCGCCTTGCGGCGCGGTCAGAGCGACCGCAACTGCCGTGGACCTTCCGCGTGGTCGACGACCCCGTGGTAAACGCGTTTGCGCTGCCGGGTGGGTTCATCTACGTGACACGCGGTATCCTCGTGCACTTCGAGTCGGAGGCACAGCTCACCGCGGTGTTGGGTCACGAGATCGGCCACGTCACGGCCCGTCATTCGGTCAACCAGATGAGCAAACAGCAGCTCGCGCAGATAGGACTTGTGCTGGGAACGGTCATCAAGCCCTCACTCCAGCGATATGCCGGGCTCGCTAGCGCCGGACTGGGCGTGCTGTTCCTGAAGCACGGTCGCGATGACGAGCGTGAGGCCGACGACCTCGGCTTGCGCTACATGACGCGCGGCGGCTTCGATCCGCGCGAGATGCCCGGTGTGTTCACGATGCTCGGGCAGGTGAGCGCCGCTGCCGGTGGTGGCGGCACGCCCGAGTGGTTGTCGACGCACCCCAATCCCGAGAACCGGCGCGAGCGAATCGAGGCGGCTATCTCGTCGCTGGAACAGGATTTCGAGGCGGCCACAGTCGATCGTGATGGGTATCTGCGCCGTATCGATGGGCTGGTGTTCGGTGAGAATCCGCGCGACGGATTCTTCCGCGGGGCGGAGTTCCTGCATCCGGACCTGGAGTTTCGCCTCAGCTTCCCGGAAGGATGGAAGACGGTCAACCAGCGCGGCGCGGTGATCGGCATCAGCCCGCGCGAAGACGCCGTCATGCAGCTCACGCTCTCTGACGCAGCCACGCCAGCAGCCGGTGCGAGAGCGTTCTTCTCGGAAACCGGGCTGAGCGGCGGCGCCTCGCGTGGCACGATCAACGGTCTGGATGCAGTCAGCGGCGCGTTCCGTGCGAGCGTGGAGGGAGGTGCGCTCCGGGGATACGTGGCGTTCGTCGCGTACGCGGGATCGGTTTTCCGACTGCTCGCCTACGCGAACGAGGCGCGGTGGCCAAGCTACGACGCGGCGGCGACGAGCGCCATCCGCAGCTTCGACCGACTCACCGACCCCACGGCACTCGACGTGCAACCGTATCGACTCTCACTCGTGAGCCTCGAGCGGGACATGACGCTCGAGCAGTTCGTGCGACGCTACCCAGCCCCAGTGCCCGCCGCCATGCTGGCGTTGATCAATCAGCTTGCCCCAGGCGGACGGTTCGTCGCGGGAAGTCTCGTCAAGCGGATCGTCGGGCGGTGACTTCCGCGAGAGTAGCGTGAACGGGCCGTCGGAACGGACCACGCCGCCTCGGCTGGCGGCCATCGACGTCGGCACCAACTCGATCCGTCTGATCGTGGCGCAGGTCGAGGAAGACGGCATGTACCGTGTGCTCGACGAGGAACGCGAGATGACCCGTCTCGGCGCTGGTTTCACCAAGACCGGACGGCTCGACGATGCGGCGATGGAACGGTCGCTCGAGGCGATTGGTAAGATGAAAGCCATAGCCGACGGGGTCGGCGTCGCCGAACTCCGCGCCGTAGCGACCAGCGCCGTGAGGGAAGCAACCAACGGGAAGATGTTCAAGCGCGAGGCCTGGCGCCGGCACCGGGTGCGCATCGACGTGATCACGGCCGACGAGGAAGCGCGGCTCGCATTCCTCAGCGCGACCAGGCGATTCAATCTCGAGGGCCGATCGGTGGCCGTCGCCGATATCGGAGGCGGCAGCCTCGAGATAGTGTTGTCGGCGGGCGAGATCATCGATCAGGTGTACTCGCTCGAGCTGGGGGCGATACGCCTCACCGAGCGCTTCGTGCGCTCGGATCCGCTCCGGAAGCGGGATTGGAAGGCGCTACGCGGCGCCATCGACTCGGCACTCGCCGCGGCTATCGGGAAGCCGCCGTTCGAGGTCGACGTGATGGTCGGGAGCGGCGGTACGTTCAGCGCACTGGGTGGGATGGCTCGCTACGAGCGGGAAGGCCGAGAGGGTAACCCGCACGGATATACGATGACCCGCGCCGAGGCGACCAAGTTACTGGCCCGGTTGAAGGAGATCCCGCTTGCCGGCCGGCGCCGGCTGCCGGGACTCCCGCCCCAACGTGCCGATATCATGCTCGCCGGCGTGGCTGTGGTGGCACGCCTAGCCAAGTATCTCGGCTGCCGCCAGATCATGGTGAACGATGGCGGCGTGCGCGACGGACTGCTGCTCTCGATGATCGAGGAGCTGGACGGGGTGGACGCGGCCGCGGTCGCCCCGCCACAGGGCCGGCTCGACGCGGTGCGACGTTTCGCGCAGCAATGTCGCTCCAATGAACGGCACTGTGAGCACGTTGCGTACCTAGCCGGGCGTATCTTCGACAGCATTCAGCAACAACACCCACTGCCGGCCGCCGGCCGCGAGCTGCTGGTTACGGCGGCGCTGCTGCACGAGATCGGGTTCCTCATCAATCACGCGGGACACCACAAGCACGCCTATCATCTCATCATGCACAGCGACCTGGCAGGGTATTCATCGCATGAGATCGAGCTGGTCGCGAACATCGTGCGATACCACCGGCGGGCGCTGCCCAAGAAGAAACACGCCAACTTTGCCCTCCTCGATCGTCACGACCGGAAGCTGGTGGGTAAACTGGCGGGCGTGCTGCGTCTGGCGGCGGCATTGGATCGGACACACACGCAGCTCGTGCGCGACCTGCGCGTCTCCGTGAGGCGGAACGGCGTGCGGATCTCGCTGGTCGCCGATGAGGAGCCCCAGGTGGAGTTGTGGGATGCACGACGCAAGGACGTGCTGTTCGAAACAGCGTTCCGCACCACGCTCGATCTCGTCTGGACGCGGCGCTCGGCCGCTAAGCACGGCAAGTTGCTGATCGTGAGCGGCGGGCGGCGGGCGACCGGTGAGTGATGACGCGACCGGGCGGTCGCGGGCTATCGGGCTAGGTTGAGATTCACGTAGGCGGCTTCGCCCGTCACCTCGCGAACGACATGAGGTTCGAGCCACGCGGGCAGCACGACAGGTGTGTTGCGTGAGGGTAACTCCACTTCCGCGAGCACTAAATCGCGGTCGGTGAAGTCGTCGATCTCCCAAACCAACGGGCCTTCGGTGATGCGGTAGCGGCGCTTCTGCACCCGGCACCCCTCGGTGAGGGGCCACATAGTCTCGAACAACTCCCGCGTCGCCTCTTCCTCGATCTCCAGACGTTCCACCCCGGACCCGAGCTTGACAGTGCGGTAGTACCGATCGTTCCCGTTCTCACTGGTGCGACGCAGCCGCTCGCGTAACTGCGTGCCGGGGAGCCATCCCTGCACGATCTCGGCGTACGGAGTCTCGCGGACCCGGTGAGGAAGTCCCGAGAGCAGGAACTTGCGTTCGACCTCCTTGTGCCGCCCTTCCGCCGCGAATACCGCCCCCTGAAGTTGCAGCGCTTCGGTGAAGGTCGCGACCTGCCCGCTGAGCCATTCTTCTTGTAGCGTCGCGAACAACTCGTCACGTCGTTGCCGGATGATGCAGGCGATACGTACCAGCCCGTCGCGTTCGTCGCGCCGACGCTCGCTTGCCAACTCGCGTTCGCGTCCCTCCAGCGCCAGGTCGTGCATGCGTTTCGTTTTCTTCGATGAGACCCACTTGAGATCCGATTCGACCGTGGCCGCAAGCACGTGCATGTCGTTCAGCTCGCCGAGCAGGTCCTGTAGTGCCTTGAGGCGCTTGATCGTTGCGTTCCCGTCGGGTAGCGATGTCGCCACCGGCTCGACGAGATAGCGCAGGCGCTTGACACCTAGACGCGCCGCGTGCGAGTGCCGCGCGTCGGCGGCCGACACGATCTCCGAGAGCCGTTCGGCGGCCGCGGCGGCGTGTCTCTGCAGCAGGGTCCCGAATGCCGAGCGAAATGGCTCGGGCCGGACGGGAATCAGCTTGGCGAAGCGGGAGCGAACGCTCTTGTCCACCCGGATGAACTCGGCCGTCACCCGTTTTCGTGCCGCGGCGTATCCGTCCAGCTTGATCTTCCGGAGCCGGCGCAGCAGCCAGTTGAGGCCGCTACGCTCGCCGCGGCGTAGCTTGGACCTGCGTTTCTCCAGCCATTCGATCTGTACCTCCGCGTCCCGTCCGGCATTCGTCGACCGTACGAGATTCCGGAGCCGGCGTCGTACCTTGCGGCCGGCGGCTTTCCCCAGCCACGGGCGGTAGGCGCCGAACACGCTGCGCGCACGGCGCACCGCGACGCGGAAATCGTGGAGAGCTTCGGTATCGTGCGGCTTGCTCAGGCGGCCGATCGCTTTGGTGGCTGCGTCGAGGTGCCCAATCACGATACACGCCACGGCCTTGTCGGCAGAGAGGTCGAGCAATTCGTCCGAGGAGCGCGTCACGGGCTCGGGGCGAGGCGGCGTAGCAGCTTGGGCGGAATCAGCCAACGGAACTCGGCCGTGCCGGCGGCGATCTGTTCGTGGAAGTTGAGTAGACATGCTCCGCCCTTCTTCAATGCCAGGAACGGCTCGGGAGATCCCGTCACGAGCCAGCTCACCAGCTCGCTCAGATCGGGCTCGTGTCCCACAGCCGCTACGGTCTGCCCGGGATCTCGGTCCCGCAGCCACCCGAGAAAGTCCGCCGGATCGGCCCCGGGCGCAAGCGAGTCGGTCTCGGAGACCGCAATACGGCCGTACACCTGGCCTACGATGTCGGCCGTCTGTCTGGCGCGCGTCAACGGACTGGTACCCACCACAGCGATCTCCGGTACGATGGCACGTAGACCGCGCGCGTTCTCCTCCATGCGCGTGCCACCCCGCTCGGTGAGCGGGCGCTCGCCGTCCGGCCGTCCCGATGCGGCGAAGGTACCGCGGTCCTCGGCAATCGCGTGCCGGATGATGAGCAGATCCATCACGGGTTGGGAAAAGATCCGGTTGTCTCCGTCGTGTAAAGGTACTTGCCCGCGCCCGCTACAGCGACGGCGCGACCGGCTCTGCTACTGGTCTATGCCAGTGTCGTCGATACCGGTGGCTTCGGCGTCGTGCGGGAGAGTGCCGCGCGGCGAGCGCAGGTAGATGAACGGTGTGTGATACAGGAAGTTCGACACTCGCGAGAGATAGATGTCGGCATAGCGCTCCACCTGCCGGGCCAGGTGACTCTTGTCGTTCCCGGCGCGCATCAACAGTCCCCAGCGGGGGTTGCTGACCTTGCTCGCCGCGCGGGCCAGCGGCGCGATCCGATCGTCCAGCTCGGCCACGCGGTCCCGCAAGGCCGCCAGTTGGCGCTCGAGTGGCTTGATCTCGTCGGGTTGCGGGCCGTAACCGGCCTTGTGGCGCTGGAGCTGAAGCCGGTACTGGCAGGCAGCGAACTCCAACTCGGTTTTCTTGGCCATCAGCTCCTGGAGTTCTAGCCGTCGGGAATCGAACGCCTCGTCGGCCTCGAGATCGGCCTCCAGCTCGCGCAACACGAGGGCGGTACGCCACCGCAGTATGTTCTTGGTGACCTGGACATCTGCGAAGAGATGGTCGCCCACGAAGAGAATCTGGTCGCCCGAGATACCCAGGTGGCGTTCGACCAGGCCGGCGTGGCCGCCGAGAAACGCCCTGCCGCTCTGGAGTTCGCGAACCGGTGTCAGGCGGCCCGCTTCGTCGATGACCTCGAACAGGGAATTGGTGCTCGAGAAGAAGTCCGGCTTGCGTGCCTGGACTATGATCACGTCGAACAGATCGCGCCACGTCATCCGGTCGGGCAGAAACCTGTCGAACGCGTAGCCCATCAGATCCTTCGTATACGACCACTCGGAATTCGTGATCAGCAGCAGTTTCTTGCCGGCGTGGATCTGGTCGAGCAGAGCGAGCGGCGCGTCGGGATCCAGCTCGATGAACCGGTCGGGCTCGGCGACTATCTCGGCCTTGAGCATCCCCTCAACGTGCGCTTCGTCGATCAGGTGGCGCACCCGCATGTACAGGTCGGCGTAGCCCAGGACCTCGGGCAGCGCGCGCTCGTCCAACAGATCGACGAGCTGCGCGTACATGCACGCTTCCGACAGGGCGAACAGGGTGTTGAGGAACTTGTACCGCTGACGCTCGTTCAGGTCGACGATCGTGTCGGCATAGGTCTGACGCTGCGCGTCGAAGTCGAGCTGCCGCGTACCGTGATACGCCCGCTTGACGTAGCCGAACCGGTTGGCCTTGACGATGTTGCCCGTCTCGATGTCGATGATCAGGCCGCGCACGATGAACGCGGGATCGAACTCCAGCGGCCCGACCGGCCATCCCATGTCGGCGAGCTTCTGTTTCAGGTACGAATACGCGCGCCGCTCCCACTCCTCCACCTTGTAGTGGACGAGCGTGTAGTCCATGTCGTACCCGATAGCCCGAATGGACCGCAGGTTCAGGGTACGGTTGCAGAAGATGCCCCGGGTGCGGGGCGGCCGGCCGATCGGGGTGACGGGGGTGGTCGTCATACACTCAAGATACGCAGTGTCCAGGCCGGGGCGTTTCCGGCGTGGAGTGTTAGTCCTCGCGCTGGGCCGGCACGAAATGATTCAGCGGGCCGTGTCCGCTCCCGAGATCGGGCGCGCTGGCTATAGCGCGATGCACGTAATCGAGCGCGTCGGCCACGGCGCGCTCGCGCGGTACTCCAAGAGCGAGTCCGGCGGCGATCGCGGCCGAGAGCGTGCAGCCCGTCCCGTGGGTTGACGTGGTCGCGATCCGATCGTGCGTGAATCGAGTGGTCCCGTCGGCCGTGACCAGCAGGTCCACCAGCTCAGCCCCCTCCATGTGGCCGCCCTTCACCAGCGCCGCGCCGGCACCCATGCCCAGCAGCGCGCGCCCGGCCTCTTCCATCTGCGTGACGGACGCGATTGCAGCGCCCACCAGCATGGAGGCCTCGTCGAGGTTGGGCGTCACCACGGCGGCGAGCGGGAGCAGGCGCGTGCGGATGGTCTGTTCGGCGTCCCGGTCCAGGAGGCGGTCGCCCGAAGTAGCGACCATCACCGGATCGCACACGTAGTTCGGGAAGGCGTGGGTTGCGATCCCATCGGCGACGCGCTCCACCAGCTCGGCGGTGGCCAGCATGCCCGTCTTCACAGCGGCCGGCGGCAGGTCGGCGGCGAGGGCGGCCAACTGGGCCGTGACCATGGTGCCCGGCACCGTGTGTACGTCGCTCACGCCGCGCGTGTTCTGCGCGGTGATCGCCACGATAGCGCTGGTACCGAATACGCCGAACTGGTGGAAGGTCTTGAGGTCGGCCTGAATCCCGGCCCCGCCGCCCGAGTCCGAGCCGGCGATCGTGAGGGCGATTCTCATACGATCGGCTTTCCCAAACGCCGCGTGTGGCTATCATAGAGACCGCGGAGAGTTCTCATGACCTCAAATCTGATATCGTTGGTGCGTGATCTTCAACGGCGCAAAGGCCGGAAGCGTCGTGGCCTCGCGATCGCCGAAGGCATCCGCATCGTGGAAGAGGCGCTCGCGGCAGGTGTTACGATGCGCGGCGCCATCGTCACGCCCGGTCTCGACACGACCGCACGCGGGGCGGCGCTCGTCGCCAACCTGGCCGCTCATGCCGTGCCGATGACCGATGTCTTGGAGCGGCAGCTCGTCCAGCTGAGCGACACCGACACCCCGCAGGGCGTGCTCGCGGTGGTGGAGCCTCCACGTTGGAGTCTCGCCGATATCGAGCCGCGCGCCCGGGCGCCCGTCCTGGTCCTGGACAGCGTGCAGGATCCCGGCAACGTGGGCACGCTCCTCCGGACGGGCGCCGCGCTCGGCGCCGTCGGGGCGGTGACGCTCAAGGGAACGGCCGACCTGGCCAACCCGAAGGTCATTCGTGCCGCCATGGGGGCGACGTTCCGCTTCCCCACGGCGCCCGCGGATGAGGCGGAGTTCATTACCTGGGCGGGGCGGCAGGGCCTCACCGTATGGGCGACCGGAATCGAGGGCAGCCCGCTGGCACGACTCACCGTACCCGAGCGGTTGGCGCTGGTCGTTGGGAACGAAGGGGCGGGGGTGCGCCCGGCGCTGCGATCGGTAGCTGAACACCACGTCACGCTCCCGCTCGCCCGCGGCGCCGAATCGCTCAACGTAGCCGTGGCGACGGGGATCTTTCTCTACGAGGTCACACGTGCCACCTGACGCCCCCGTCATCGTCGTGGCCGCCCTGCTCGGGTCGGTGCTCGGCAGTTTCCTCAACGTGTGCATCTACCGGTTGCCGCGGAACCTCTCGCTGGTCAGACCGGGATCGGCCTGCCCGTCGTGCGAGACGCCGATTGCCTGGTACGACAACGTGCCGGTCGTCGGATGGCTCTTCTTGCGCGGGCGCTGCCGCCGCTGCCAGGCCCCGATCTCGGTGCAGTACCCTCTCATGGAGATGGCCATCGCGGCGATCTGGGGTGGCGCGGCATGGTGGTACGGCGTCACTTGGGAGGGCGCGGCAGCGGCGGTCTTTCTCACCCTGTTGCTGGGAATCGGCGTCACCGACGCTAAACATTATATCATCCCGGACGAGTTTACGTGGGGTGGCCTGGGGATCGGTCTCGTCCTGGGACTGGTTCGGGGAATGCCCGAGCTGCTGCAGGCGTTGCTCGGAGCGGCGGTCGGATTCGCCCTCCTCTACGGGATCGCCTGGGCGGGCGAGCGCGTTTTCCGCAAGGAGGCTATGGGCGGCGGCGACATCAAGATGATGGCGATGGTCGGCGCCTTCGTCGGCTGGAAAGGGGTCTTGCTCAGTATCTTCGCCGGCTCGCTGCTGGGCACGATCATCTTCGTCCCGATCAGCCTCAAGACGAAGGCGCTCGTCCCGTTCGGCGTGTTCCTGGCCGTTGGGGCGGCCGTGAGCCTCCTGGCGGGACAGCCCATCTACGAGTGGTATACTGGCTATCTCCACGGACCTTGAGCCGGAGTTCCAACCCTTTGACCCGCCGGCAGGTCCAATCGGGTGCATGGACGACGCTGCCATCGAGGTGTCGACCCTGAATGTGGGGCTAGACCTGCCGGACGACTCGGTTAATGTCGCGCTTGCGGCGAGCGGTGATGAGCACGCGTTCGAGCGGCTGTATCGCGCTCACGTGGCGCGCATCCATAGCCTGGCGTGGCGGATGGCGGGGGCGGACCATGCGGACGAGATGACGCAGGATGTCTTCGTCAGGGCGTGGGAGAAGCTCGGGACGTTCCGCGGGGATGCGGCGTTCGGGACGTGGTTGCACCGGTTGGCGGTCAACTTGATCCTCTCCCGGCGCACGCGGCTCGGCCAAGAGCGGCAACGTTTCACGGACTCGGAACAGGCGCTCGAGCTGTACTCGGGCCGGCAGCATACCACCCCCGAGCTGGCGATCGATTTCGATACGGCGGTGGGCCGTCTGCCCCAGGGCGCCAGGCAGGTGTTCGTTCTGCACGACGTCGAAGGCTACAAGCACCACGAGATCGCCGGCCTGTTGGGGATCGCGACGGGTACGTCGAAGGCACAGCTACACAGAGCCCGGATGCTATTGCGCGGGCACTTGGACCACAGGGCACACGATCGGGAGCGGCGATGAGCAGCGATCAATGGACGGCGCGGCTGTCCGAGTACATCGATGGTGAGCTGGCGCCAACCGACCACGCGACGCTAGAGCGGCATCTCAGCGAGTGCGACGAGTGCCGCGAGACGGTAACTCAGCTCCGGCGGGTGCGCAGCCGGGCCGGCGTGCTCGAGGACCGTCCACCGCTGGTCGACCTGTGGCCGGGGATCGCGGAGCGGATCGGCGTGCAGGCTGGAGCCGGGCAGGTTCCCGCGCGCCGCCGGCGTTGGATGTTCTCGATGCCGCAGCTCGCTGCGGCGGGTATGGCCCTGTTCCTGGCTGGTGCTGGTGGGATGTGGATGGTGCTGGGTGGTAACGCTGGCGACGCCACCTCGCGCGCTGCCGCCGCCGCTCCGGCAGTGAGTGCGGCACCTGAGAGCGGGCAGCGGTTCGCCGGTCTGATGGGCTACGACGCCGCTGTAGCCGATCTCGAACGGGTTCTGGCCGAGAACCGGGGCCTGATGGACAGCACATTGGTGCAAATCCTGGAAGAGAGCTTGATGATCATCGATCGCGCGATTGCCCGGGCGCAGGACGCGCTGGCGGGCGATCCGGGCGACGCGTATCTGAACAACCATCTTGCCGCGACGATGCGGCGTAAGCTGGCCTTGCTGCGGCAGGCGGCGGAGATCGCCACCGCGTCGCTCTGAATGCGGAGGAAACCTGGAGATGTCGGTATCCATATCACTAGCGTTGGTGGTCTTGGCGTCGTTCCAGCAGACGGATACGACGATTGCGGTCTCACCCAACGCCCGGCTCGACCTCACGAACCACGCTGGGCTGATCGTGGTGTCGGCCTGGGATCGCGACGCGATCCGGGTGCGAGCCGAGCATGGGAGCCGGGACCGGATCGTGATCGAAACGCGCGGCTCGGTCGTCACCATCCGGGCGCGCCGGCGGTACGGCAGGTCGTTGGCTGTGGACTACGAGCTGACCGTGCCGGCCACGATGTCGCTGTCGCTCGACGGGATCGAAGCTGAGATCGAGGTCACCGGTGTGCACGGAGACATCAGCGCGGAGACCATCGAGGGAGATATCGTCGTCCGGCGCGGCGGCTCGATGAACCTCTCCACGATCGAAGGTGACATCCACGTGGAGGGCGCTACCGGGCGGGTGCGTGCGCACGGAGTGGACGGCGACATAGACATCAGGGATGTGACCGGTGACGTCACGGCCGAAACCATCGACGGCGACGTCACGTTGGACGGCATAGACGCGTCTGACGTGGACGTGAGCACCGTGGACGGTGATCTGTTCTACCGCGGCTCGATCCGGGACGGCGGGCGCTACCGCTTTACCTCGCACGACGGCGACGTGACACTGGCGGTCCCGACCACCATCAACGCGACGGTGAGTGTCGCCACCTTCGACGGCGCGTTCGAGGCCGGTCCGGCCTTCCGCGTCCAGATCTCCGCGGCGCGTCCGGGCAGACGGTTCAGCTTCGTGCTCGGCACCGGTAGCGCGCGGGTGGAGCTGGAGTCGTTCGACGGCCTGATTCAGTTGCGTAGACAGTAACGAGAAACCGTAGACCCAGAATCCGAGGTTAATCCCCATGCGTATTACCGCTCTTCTGGCACTGGTCGCTCTCACCACTCCACTCGCTGCCCAGGATTTCACCTGGCACGGGCGGATTGAGCAGGGTGACATGATCGAGATCCGCGGCGTAAACGGCGATGTTCGCGCCGAGCCGGCGACCGGGAACGAGGTCGTCGTGACCGCGGTCAAGCGCGCGCGGCGCAGCGACGTTGACGACGTCGAGATCCGCGTTGTGGAGCACGATGGAGGGGTCACGATATGCGCCGTCTACCCGAGTGACCGTGGCCGACGCAACGAATGCCACCGGGGCGGGGGCGGCGGGCACAACAACGTGCGCGACAACGACGTGAGCGTGAGTTTCACCGTGCATGTGCCGGCAGGTGTGGTCTTTAGCGGACATACGGTGAACGGTGACGTGGATGTGCGTCGTCTCGAGAGCACCGTCTATGCCGGTACCGTGAACGGCAGCATCGAGATCGAGACCACCGGCTTCGCGGAGGCCAATACCGTGAACGGCTCGATCCGGGCGCGTATGGGCCGGGCCGACTGGACGGGCAAGATGGAGTTCCACACTGTGAACGGAGGAATCACGCTCGAGGTGCCCGACGGGTTCGGCGCCGAGCTGGACGCCCGCACGGTGAACGGCTCGTTCGAGACGGACTTCCCGATTACGGTGTCGGGGCGGTTCAATCGGCGCCGGTTTCGTGGGGTGATCGGCGACGGCGGCCGCGGGCTCGAGCTATCGACCGTCAACGGGAGTATCCGCATCCTGCGACGCTAGCCGCGGCGACCGCGCTGCAGCCCTGTCATCCTGAGCGCGGCGAAGGGTCTCACGGGACGGGTTAGGCGCCCGGCCGCACCGGCGCCTATACTTCGCCCATGTACCGCTTCCTCTCACTGCTGGCCGTCGTCGCCTGTACCGGCGACGCCTCCGTAGCGCAAACCGACGCGGAAGTCCGGCGCATCGCCGATGAGGTGATCCCGCGGGTCGAGGCCGCCGTCGGGCTGGAATTCAAGACGCAGCCGACCATGGCCACGCGAAGCCGGGAACAGGTTACCCGCTACCTGGTGGCGAAGCTCGACGCGGAGCTGCCGCCCGACACGTTGGAGCGCATCGCGCTCGCTTACCAGCTGTTCGGCCTCGTGCCGGACACGCTGGACCTGCGCACCCTCCTATTGGACCTGCTCTCCGAACAGGTCGTGGGGTACTACGACCCCGACTCGAGCACCCTCTACATCGTGGAGGGAACGGATCCGTTCTTCATTCGCACGGTTCTCGCGCACGAATTGGTGCACGCGCTGCAAGGGCAGTACATGCCGCTCGATTCCATTCTCCACCTGCAACGTCAGAACGACCGTCGCACGGCTGCGCAGGCCGTGCTCGAGGGCCAGGCCACGCTCGCCTCGCTCCAGGCGATCCTGAGCCCGGAACGGCTGGAGCAACTGGGCGATTTCTGGGGTGACGTGCGCCAGAGCCTGCGACAGGAACAGGAAGCGAGCATGCCGGCGTTCTCGGCTGCCCCGTTGGTGATTCGGGAGGAACTGCTCTTCCCATACCTCGCCGGGGCGGAGTTCATGCGCTGGTTTCAGAGCGCCTTCCCCGACACCGTGCCCTACGGGCCGCGGCTGCCCGTCTCCACCGAACAGATCATCCATCCGGAGAAATACCGCGACGCCGACCTGCCTGTGACACTGCGGTTCGTAGCGAGTGTAGGCGCAGGCGCGGTCGTGTACGAGGATACGTGGGGAGAGTTCACGACTCGCATCGTGCTGGCGGAGTTGACCGGCAGCGAGTCGATGGGGAACGCGGGGGCGCGCGGCTGGGACGGGGACCGCTACGCCATCTTCGAGACCGACGACGGCCACGCGCTGGTCTGGTGGAGCGTGTGGGACAGCGTCCAGGCCGCCGAGAAGTTCGCGCGCATGGTGGAGCGCTCGTGGCCGGAAAAACGGGTGCAGCCCGGCCGCCGCTGGACGCTCCGGCGTACGACTGTCGAGGGCGTTCCGGCGGTCGTGCTGGTCGATGCGCCGGTGGGGTGGTCGGGGTGGGAAACGGTGCCGGCTGTCGCTGTTCGCCCGACCTGACCCGGGTGGTCAGCGAGGTGGTGGCGCAGCTAGGGAAGTAGCAGCGAGAAGGCGAACGCCGCCGCTCCGATGAACGCTCCCAGTACGAAGCCGAGTCGCACGATGATATCGAGTTCGCGTTGCGTCGTCCGCCGCACGATCTCCTCCATTCTGTCCAGTGAGAAGCTCAACACCTTCTGCTCCACCATGGACTGGATGTCGAGCGTGGCCACCACGTTCGGTACGTGGGTCTGCGTCCAATCCCACAGCGCCGGTGCAAGCTCGCCCGTGATACGATCGACACTTCCCTCGCCGAGCCAATCGACCGGTCGCCCGATCGGCCGGTCGAGCAGCGCCGTGATGCCGGCGGTCCATCCCTCCGCGATCCAGCGCTGCGTCCGTTCCGCTTGGAGTGCGTCGGCCAGCCACGTCACGGCCCGCTCGGGCGGAAGCTTGTCGAGGAGATCTCCCCACGTGCGGCGTTCGGCGGCCTCCAGCGCGCGGTCCAACCGCTCGATGGCGTAACCGCGCGTGCTCTCGTCGCGGATCACCATGAGGATGTAGCGCGTCAGCGTCGCTTTGAGTCCCTCGAGCCGCTCGGCCCCCAGCGCCGCGACATGCTCCGAGAGCGGTTTCTGCAGGAAAGTCACCACGGCGTCGTTGACGCTAGTCGCGACGTGCTCGCGCATCGCCGGCTCGTCCAGCAGCTTGGCCAACTGCGCAGTGCCGTCCTCCCCCAGATTGTCCAGCACCTTCGTGATCGTCCGCTCGGTGATCACGAGCCGGGCCAAGATCCGCTCGTGCAGCATGAGATCCTGGAGGAACCGCGTGAAGATCTCGTGAATGGCGTGCTCGATCCGGGCGCGTGCATCGGGGTCGTGCAAGATCCCGGCGAGCCGTTCCAGTGCCACCGGGAGATAGCCGGCTACGGCGCGCTCGACAGCAGCCACCAGCCCGGGAGGAAACCGCTCGAGCAACGGCGTGCTGTCGCCGGCCCAGCGCACGAACTGCCGGTCCAGCCACCCGTCTACGGTCTGTTCCAGGTCCCGGCTCTCGACCGCCTGGGCCACCCACTGCTCGACTTGGTTCCGGATGGCCGCCCGCCGGGCTTCGGTGAGTACCTCGCCCAGCGGTCGCTCGGCGACCGCCTCGGCGCTACGGCGAAGAAACTCCTCCACCGGCTCGCGGAACTCCTCGGTTGCGGCAAACGCGGCGATCCGTTCCGCCAGGAGCGGTCCGAGATCCGCCGCGATCCGCTCCACCTCGGATACGATACCGGCCGGCAGGGCCTCCCGCAGCGATCCCCGCTCGCGCGTGAGCACAGCATCGACGAGGCCCCGAACGGTGTCGTCGAACGCCTCACGCAGCCCCGGAGAGCGTAGTTGGTGGGCGAGATCCTTGGGCGTGAGCAGCCGTTCGCCCACCGTGCGGCCGATCGTCTTGGCGAGCCGGGCCCGGTTCTTGGGGATGGCGCCCTGCAATGCGAAGAAACGCGGGCCCTTGGGCTCGTGCGGGTGGAACAGCATCCAGATGGCCAGGGCGTTCGTGAGACCGCCGGCCAGGGCGCCGAAACAGATGGTGACCACCGCCTGGACGAGCGTCGCGTCGGCCATCAGCGGTGCGCCTCACCGTTGCGGTGGGTACTACCGCCGCCTAAACTCCGCGGATCATGAAACTGCATACCAGAATCTCGATCGGTTTGGTCGCGGGCGCCATTGTCGGTGTCGCGGCCAACGTCTATGCCGGCGCGACGGGCTCCACCATCGCCGACTCGGTCGCGAAGCTCCAGCCGTTCGGTGACGCCTGGATTCGGGCTATCATGGCGATCGTGATCCCGCTGGTTGTGGCGAGCCTGGTGGTCGGTGCAGCGAGCCTGGGCGACCTGCGCACGCTGGGACGAATGGGCGGCAAGACGGTGGTCTATTACATGTCCACGACGGCGATCGCCGTGACCATCGGGCTGGTGTTGTCGAACATCATCAAGCCGGGATCGGGGATCTCGGAAGCGTCGAAGCAGGCGCTGCTGGCCAGCTACGGCGCCGACGCGCAGGGCCGTATCGAGCTGGCTCGGGAGGCCCCGGGCATCGGCCAGATGTTCCTCGACATGATCCCGTCCAACCCGATCAAGGCCGCGGCCGACGGGGACATGCTGCCGCTCATCCTCTTCACGCTCGTCTTCGGCGCGGCGGCGTCGCTGCTCACGGGCGAGCGCAAGCGTGTGTTGATTGGCTTTTTCGATGCTATCAATCACATCGCGATGACCATCATCCTTTGGATCATGAAGCTTGCCCCGTTCGCGGTCTTCGCGCTCATCGCCGCGGTCACGGCGCGGTTCGGGTCGGAGATCCTTAAGAGCCTGCTCGTCTACGCGCTTACCGTGGTCGCCGGACTCGCGCTCCACGCCTTCGGTACGTACGCGATCGCCGTCAAGTTTCTCGCCCGGATGCGGCCGTTGGATTTCTACAAACGTATCCGCGCGGTACCGTTGCTCGGGTTCTCTACGTCCAGCTCGAACGCGACCCTGCCCGTCACGATCGCTACCGCCGAGCAGAAACTCGGCGTGTCGCCCCGGGTCGCGGGGTTCGTACTGCCGCTAGGTGCCACCGTCAATATGGACGGCACGGCGCTCTATCAGGGCGTAGCGGTGATGTTCATCGCGCAGGTCTTCGGGATCGACCTGCCCTGGACCGCCCAGCTCGCCGTCGTGCTCACGGCCACATTGGCCTCGGTCGGTGCCGCCGGTGTCCCGAGCGCCGGCATCATCACGCTCGCAATAGTGCTGAAGCAGGCCAACGTGCCCGAGACCGGCATCGCGCTGATCCTGGGTGTCGACCGGATTCTGGACATGTGCCGCACGGCGGTGAACGTAACCGGCGACCTGTCGGCGAGCGCGTTCGTGGCCCGCAGCGAGGGGGAGCTGGGCGAGCCGACCGAGGAGCAGGGGGAAGCGGTGACAGTGACGCAGCAACTGTAGACCGTCTCCCCTTGGCCCGCGCACCGCAACTGTCTATGTTATAAGGCTATATGTTTACGGCCCTGTCCGAGAGGCTCACGGCGGCGATCCGCGATCTCGCTGGTCGCGGTGTCCTGACCGAGGAAGCGATCAAGGAAGGGCTCCGTGAGATCCGGCGCATCCTGCTGGAGGCGGACGTCAGCTATGAGCTGACCCGCAGCTTCATCAACCGGGTGCGCGAGCGAGCCGTCGGCGTCGCGTCGCTCAAGGCGGTGCGCCCGGGTCAGCATCTCGTCAAGATCGTCCATGACGAGCTGGTCCATCTCCTGGGCGAGAAACAGGTGCCGCTTCAGTTCGCGTCCGTGCCGCCTACGGTGGTCTTGCTGGTCGGGTTGCAGGGCTCGGGAAAGACGACGACCGCCGCCAAGCTCGCCGCGCGGCTCAAGCGCGAGCACAAGGCGCCGTTCCTGGTGGCGGCCGACGTGTATCGCCCGGCGGCGGAAGAGCAGTTGCGGCAGTTGGCGCAGCAAATCGGCGTCGGAGTCTATGGTCAGACGGACAGACGGACGGATGGGCAGACGAACGGTCCGACCGAGCGTCCGTCCGGTGGGGCGGCGGATGTGGTTGGGCTGGTCAGGGACGCCATTGCCGCCGCCACCCGCGCCCGTGCCCGCACGGTGCTGGTCGATACGGCGGGCCGGTTGCAGATCGACGAGCCGATGATGGACGAGCTGCGGCGGCTCAAGCAAGCCGTGCAGCCTCAGGAGATCCTTCTCGTCGCCGACGGGATGACGGGCCAGGACGCGGTGCGCATCGCGCAGGGGTTCCACGACGCGCTCGCCATCACGGGTGTCGTCCTGACGAAGCTCGACGGTGACGCGCGCGGCGGCGCGGCGTTGTCGATCTACGGTGTGACCGGCGCCCCGATCAAGTATGTGGGCGTAGGTGAGCGGATCGATGCGCTCGAGCCGTTCGATCCGGTCCGGATGGCCGGACGGATCCTGCAGCAGGGCGACATCGTGGGGCTCGTCGAGCGCGCGCAGGAAGCGGTCGATGCTAACGAGGCCGAGCGGCTAGCGAAGAAGGCCGCCTCCAAGCGGGGGATGGACCTGCAGGATTTCCTGACCGCCATGAAACAGGTCCAGAAGCTGGGACCGTTGGAGAGTGTCATGAGCATGCTGCCGGGCATGTCGCCCAAGGCGCTCAAGCGGGCCAAGATCGATCCGCAACGGATCAAGCACACCGAGGCGATCATCCTGTCGATGACGCCCGCGGAACGGCGCCGGCCCGAGATACTGAACGGCTCACGCCGGATGCGCATTGCGGGCGGGGCCGGTCGGTCGGTACAGGAAGTCAACCAGCTGATGAAGCAGTTTCGTCAGATGAAGCAATTCATGAAGGGAATGGGCAAGTTCGGCTTGCACTGACGGAAGGACGGGACACGAGAACCATGTCGACACGAATTCGCTTGCGCCGCGTCGGTAGGAAAAATTGGCCGGAGTACCGCATCGTCGTGACGGATCGCCGGGCGGCCCGCGATGGGCGGTTCATCGAGACTCTCGGCTACTACCGGCCACGGTCGGATCCGGCGGAGATTCAGGTCGATGCCGAGCGCGCCCGTGCGTGGCTGAAGCAGGGGGCGACCCCGTCCGACACGGTGCGCTCGCTGTTGAAGAAAGCCGGTGTCTTCGCGTCACCCAAGCCGCCCGCCGAGCCACCCGCCGAGCCGACCGCGGCGGCTGAAGTGCCGCCCGCCTCTCCGGCGGAGGGCTAGGAGGCAGGGTGGAAGCGCCCTACCTGGCGGTGGCGCGCTTCTCCAAACCGCATGGGCTCAAGGGTGAGGCGTTGGTCCATGTCCTCACCGATCGGCCGGAAGCGATCTTTGCGCCGGGCCGCTTGCTGACGCCGATCGATGACGACGGGCGACCGTGTGGCGCACCGCTCACGCTGGAGCGCGGACGGCGGCACCAGCGGCGGTGGTTGCTCAGATTCGAGGGCGTGCACGAGCGGGCCACGATCGACGGGTGGCACGACGTCGCGCTGGGTGTGCCGCGAGCCGAGTTGGCAGGGCCGGCGGACGGAGAGATGTACGTGCACGAGATCGCGGGATCGATCGTCGTCGCCGGTGACCGGACAGTGGGTGTGGCGCGCGAGTTGCTCGATGTTTCGGGTGGGCAGGTTCTGGTGGTAGACCGGGAGGGAGGCAAAGGCGAGGTGCTGATCCCGTTCCGCAAACCTATCCTGGTGCGGCTCGATCGCGCCCGCAGGCGGATCGAGGTGGATCCGCCCCCGGGTCTGCTGGACCTGTAGCGATGCTGCGGGTCAACGTCCTGACGCTCTTTCCGGACGTGTTCCGCACGGCGTTGGGCACCAGCATAGTCTCTCGGGCGGCGCGCAACGGATTGGTAGCGTATCGCGTGGTGAACCTGCGTGATTACGCGCACGACCGGCACCAGACCGTCGACGACTACGCGTTCGGGGGCGGTGCGGGAATGGTGATGAAGCCGGAGCCGTTCTACGAGGCGCTGGACGACCTCGAGCCGGCCGGTCCCACGGTATTGCTCTCGGCGCGCGGGAAGCTGTTCACGCATGGCGACGCGGTCCGCTACAGCCTGGCAGGCGATCTGACCCTGCTTTGCGGCCACTACAAGGACGTCGATCAGCGGGTCGCGGAGCGGGAGGGCGTGGAGGAGGTATCGGTTGGTGATTTCGTGCTCTCCGGAGGGGAGTTCGCCGCGCTCTGTGTGATCGACGCGGTGGTCCGGTTGCTGCCGGGTGCGCTGGGCGATCACGAGTCGGCGGCCACCGACTCGCATTACGATGGGTTGCTGAGCCCGCCGAGCTACACACGGCCGGCGAGCTATCGCGGATGCACGGTCCCCGAGGTACTGTTGAGTGGGGATCACGCCAGGATCACCGCGTGGCGGCGCGCCGAGGCCGAGCGGCTCACGCAGACGCGACGGCCCGACCTGTGGGCCCGATACGAGGAAGAACACCGGTCCCACGGGACCGATTGACGAGGGTAGCGACATGAGCACTAAACTCACGGCCGTTCAGCGGCAGGGCCTGCGCACCGATCTTCCCGATTTCTTGCCGGGCGACACATTACGGGTACAGGTGCGGGTGCGAGAGGGGGACAAGGAGCGGCTTCAGGCGTTCGAGGGGGTCTGCATCGGTCGCCGGGGCGCAGGGATCAGCGAGACGTTCACCGTCCGGAAAGTGTCCTCGGGGATCGGGGTCGAGCGCATATTCCCGCTCCATTCGCCTGGCATCGCGGGCATCACGGTCGTACGGCGGGGCCGCGTCCGGCGGGCCAAGCTGTACTACCTGCGCAAGCTGTCGGGCAAGGCCGCGCGCATACCGGAGCGGCGCGAGCGGTAGGTGACCGGCCCCACGCTGGAGCGCGAGCGGGCGCTCTGGGCTGCGGGGTGTCGCTTCGTCGCGGGAGTCGATGAAGTCGGCCGGGGTCCGGTTGCGGGACCTGTGGTGGCGGCGGCGGTGGTGTTCCCACCGGACCAAGACGAGATTGCAGGACTGCGGGACTCGAAACTGATGACGGCGGCCGAGCGGGAAACGGCCGCCGTCGTCGTGCGGGAAGCGGCGCTCGCGTGGGCGCTCGGCGCGGCGTCAGTGCACGAGATCGACCGGATCAACATCCTGCGCGCGAGCGTGCTCGCCATGCGCCGCGCCATCGGGCGCCTCTCGGTTCCCGCCGAGCACGTGCTCGTCGACGGGAATCCCGTTCCCGATCTTGGGCATCGTCACGAGACAATCGTCGGCGGTGACAACCGGAGCCTCTCCATCGCCGCCGCTTCCGTGCTCGCCAAGGTCGTGCGTGACCGGCTCATGGTGGCCCTGGGAAAACACTATCCGGAGTTTTGCTGGGGGCGTAACAAGGGGTACGCCACCCGGGGACATCTCTCCGCCATCGACTCCGACGGCCTCACCCCACACCATCGGCGGAGCTTCGCGCCAGTCAGCCAGCTCGCGCTATTCTCGCGCTCCGACAATCCGGTTTCCTAGCCTAGGGGTACCAACCATTTGGGGGCCGGCGAGCGCGCCGACCCCCGGGTGGTGTAGGGCTGGTCCTGCGGAAAAGCGGTCCTACGAACTGCGATCCTGCGTCTTCGCTCCGCTACATGGGTGCTGCCCTTCGCTCGGTGTTCTACTTGACGTGCCGGCTCACCAGCTTCGTCATCTCGAACATGCTTACCTGCGACTTCCCGCCGAAGACTTTCTTCAGGTTCGCATCGGCGTTGATCATGCGACGGTTCTTCTTGTCCTGCAGGCCGTTCTTCTTGATGTAGATCCAGAGCTTCTTCGTCAGCTCGGTGCGCGGCAACGGTGCCGCGCCGACCACGGCCGACAGGAGCGCGTCCGGGGTCACGGGCCTCATGAATGCGACATTCGGCTTCCGCTTGGTTTTCTTCTTCGCGGCCTTCCGCTGGGCGGGTTTCCGCTTCGCGGCTTTCTTCTTTGCGACTTTCTTCTTCCGCTTCACCGCCTTCTTCTTGGCGGGTTTGCGCTTGGCGGTTTTCCGCTTGGCGGGTTTGCGCTTCGCGGCTTTCCGCTTGGTGGTCCGCTTCTTCGCGGTCCGCTTCTTGGCCTTCTTCTTTTTCGCCTTCCTCTTAGCAGCCATGCTCACCTCGGAACAGGTTGAGAGACAGGTGAAACCCAGCCCCTACATGCGCCCCAAAGTAAGGCTTTTTCCCTCTAGGACAACCCTTTTTCCTCTGTGGAAACCACCTTCTGGAAGAAGAGGACGGCGGGACGACTCCCCTCGGGGGCGTCGCGCACGTCCGTGGAGACGCACGTATACCCGGCGCGCTGAAGAAATCGTGCGCCCGCGTCGTGGTGCGCGACGATCGCCGTGCGGTAGATCTGTGCGCCCTCTGACGCGGCCCACCGCTCGTACGCTGCGAGGGTTGCTAGCCCGAGACCGGCGCCCCGGTGCGCCGGATCCAAGAGGAGCATCCCCATTGTCCAGGTGCCCTCCGCGGGCCAGTCGGTCAGCGCATCCAATACACCGACCAGCGCGTCGTCAGCGAAGATCCCGACTATGCGCTTGGCCTTCACGTCCTTGGTGGGCGGTCCGGCCACGTACGCCCGGCGGGCCTCATCGGGTGCGGGCGGGTTGCCCGTGGCGATCACGAAATAGTCGGCGCCCCGCTCGAAGAGGCCCTGCATCGCGTCGAGGTCGCTGGGGAGGAGCAGCCGGGTGTGGTAGACGGTGTGCGCGGCGTCAAGCTCGGTCTCCATGGGAGAAGTATAAGGTGGCGAAGTCTGCTGTCCTTCCCGTCCGGCTGGTAGCTCAGCGAGACGGTGTTACGGCGTGCCCGAAATCGCCACGGGAACTGTGGGAGAGAGACTCATGTCACGCATCCGCTGGATCGGACACGGACGGACGGGTTTTCCGCGAAGCGATGGGCTCACCCACCGAGGGGCGTGGAGTAATTCCCTGAGCTGTGCCGACCGCTGGGCAGCATCCCGCACCGCGGCGGGTGCTGAATCTGCAACCGATGCCCGCCAGCGACCGATGCAGCCGAGCACAGTAGGCAAAGTGGTTGGCGAAACAGAAGAACGGTCTGGTCGTGACGTTGGGGAGCACGGCGGCGTCAGTTTGTTCGAGGCCTCGATGACAAGTCAAGCCCCACATAGTAGAAGCTCGAATGCCCCTACGCCAGGCTGACGAAACCCGGGGTTCTAGTGCAGGACGCCCCCCCGTATAGTCAGAAGTCTAGGAGGAGGGCTACTAGCGAATGAAGTAAACGAGCAAAGGGTCCCCCTATCCTGACGACCGTCTCAAACAACTTCAAAATCCGCTTGTATTCATCCTGCCAGCTGCCACTTCCGTAAACCCGTGCCGCCCTACCGGAGCAATGACCGTATGCGGCGGGGGCAGCCCGCCATTCGCTGGTGGGACTGCCCCCGCCGCACGGTGCGTGCGCTAGCGTTCCTCCGCCACCATCAGCCGTCGAGCGAGAGCAGCCGTTCCCAGCACCGCGAGCAGCAACACCATCGCGGACGGCGGCTTGCGAATCGACTGGATTTGGGAGCCACAGGCCGTGGCCCCGAGGGAGAGGAACAGCACGAAAAGAAGTCGTTTCATTCGACCTCCTGGAACGGGTGGCGAGGTTGTCGGGACGCAGACGCCCCGTGCTGCACGGAACTACCAACCGTACACGCGGGATGGCTGATCGGTTCCGGGTGCTCCTACCGACAACCAGGCGCAGCCCCGGCGCGCCCCCTATCGCGGAGCCCCGCGTGCGTGCGTTGGAACGGCGGGAACGGACGCGTAGTACGTTGTCCCACGCGGCTAACGGGCGACGTCGTGTCGGGTTAGCTGACGGGGTACGGCGCATTGTGGGGGGACTGTGCGGCAAGAACTGGCCAATGGGTAACGGATGATGAACGGACAACCAACGGGCCGGTTCACAGAGGAGACGGCCGGGGGTCCGCGGATGGACGGCGACGGCTGCGGGTGCGGGTCTGCCGCGGTTTGGCTGCCTGTTCCCGCGGTTTTCTCCGCGGTTTTCTTTCTGGTTCTGTCATCAAGCACCGATATATCTGTCCATTGGCGTTCTCCTCTCTGGAAGTGGAAGCTCTGTAACAGGCAAGACAGAGTGTGTACGCTTCCAGCGGAGAATGCCAACCTCGCTTCAGGCTGACGAGAACCCGGATCGGGCGGGCGTCGATCGCTGACGCCATGCCCTTATGATGCCTATCCTGCACCATCTTGAAGACCAGATGACCGCGCCTCGCTGGGCGTTCGCGCTGCTCAGACGCATGGCACGCAGGGTCGAGCCCACGACGTACTCGGCGACTTGGAACCGACCGAAGCGCTGAGGGCAGAACCGTAGGCTGCGACACGCATACTGGAGATCTTCACATGAACCGGCTGGGACGGAAGGTGAGGTAGAGTCTAGCGGGTGCCGGCACCGGGAGAAGGGCGCGGGTGCAGCGCCTGACAAATCAGTGCTTGTAAAGTTGAACCGCTGCCTAGGCGATGCGGGGGCTCATCTCGTCGCAGGCCCCCAGTGGTTAACCGACGCCGGCCACAGCGCGGTCGTGAGCCGAGCGGTGATCTCAAGATTGGAGCTAGGATGGACTGTCTATTGGAGTTTGACGAGGTTTCTGGACCTGGCCACGATGGCGTGAGTTGACTCCGCCTCGATCCACTTAGAACGTTACCCACCACCATGCATCTCACCCTCCGCATCCGCCCGCTCCGCGTGCTGCTTGCGGTCGCGGCGGTCGTCGTGACG
>JADFNB010000069.1:360-9161 GCA_022563595.1 Gemmatimonadota bacterium | reverse complement strand
TCAACCGGCTGGTAGGGGGTGCGGGCGAAGAGACGATCCTGGCGCGTGTCGGTGAGGGCATCGTCTCTACCATTGGCTCGGCCGAATCGCACAAGGCGGTGCTAGAGAATCCTGACAAGATCTCCAAGACGGTGCTCGCGAAGGGCCTCGACGCCGGCACCGCGTTCGAGATCCTCTCGATCGATATCGCCGACGTGGATGTCGGCAAGAACATCGGCGCGGAACTCCAGACCGATCAGGCGGAAGCCGACAAGCGGATCGCCCAGGCCAAGGCCGAGGAGCGGCGCGCCATGGCGGTGGCGCAGGAACAGGAGATGAAAGCGCGTGTCCAAGAGATGCGCGCCAAGGTGGTCGAGGCAGAGGCGGAGGTACCGCTCGCCATGGCAGAAGCTTTCCGCAGCGGGAACCTGGGCATCATGGACTACGTCCGCTACCGCAATGTCGAGAGCGACACGGCGATGCGCTCGAGCATAGCCAAGGGCACCGTCCCGGAAGACAAGGGAGGTCAGTAACCGGTGGACGACCTATTCCAGGTGATGATCGTGCTCGGGATCATCATCTTTGGCCTCCTCGGAGGCAGGAAGAAGAAGCCCCGGCAGCAGCGGCCGGCCGGGCCGACGACCCGGCCGCGCCAGCCAGCCGGCGGCGGCCCGCCACGGCAGCAACCCACGCAGCCGCCCAATCTCCAAGAGATCGAGCGTATCCTACGGCAGGGTATGGGGCTTCCGACCCAGGTGCCAACGCCTCAGCGGCCGCAAGAGCAGGAAGGACCTCCCGTCACGGTGGCGGACGAGGCGCAGGAACCCGGAGTCTGGCAGGCAGGACTCGACCGGCGGGCGCAGACGGCCGAGACGTTGGAACCGGCCGCCGAGGAACCCGGAGTCTGGCAGGCAGGACTCGACCGGCCGGCGCAGACGCTCGAGACGTTGGAACCGGCGGGCGGCACCTCACACGAGCGGTTCCACAAGAAGTACCTCGAACTCGGCGAGCCACTTCCGCCACCAGCGACCGTAACCCCAATGGAAGGCCCACAGTTCAGCAAGGCCGATTTGCGGCGGCTCATCGTGTGGCGGGAGATCCTCGGCCCTCCGCTGGGACTGAGACAGGAGCTAGGGGAGTAGGTTCACGGCGTCCGCCTGTCCATCAAGTCCGGCTGTCCATCTGTTATATTCTTCCAATGCCCGACCTGCCGTATCTCACCGAGGAACATCATCAGGTCCGAGAGATCGTCCGCGATTTCGCCGCGAACGAGATCAAGCCAATCGCCCGTGACTTGGACCGGGAGCACCGTTTCCCGTGGGAGACAGTCAAGCAGATGGGGGAGCTGGGCTTCATGGGCGCGCCCTGGCCCGACGAGCTTGGCGGGGCGGGAATGGACTACATCTCCTACATCATCCTGATCGAGGAACTAGCGAAGGTCGACGCCAGCCACGCCATCACCGTTTCCGCGCACACCACGCTCGGTACCTCCCCGATCGTTCACTTCGGAACCGACGAGCAAAAGAGGACCTACGTGCCGCTGCTCGCCTCCGGACAGGTCCTGGGAGGATTTGGACTCACCGAGCCCGGCGCGGGCTCCGACGCGGGTGGCACCAAGACGTTCGCCGAAGACAGAGGTGACCACTTCGTGCTCAATGGCTCGAAGAACTTCATTACCCACGCCGGCGTGGGTGAGATCTTCGTGGTCACTGCCCGCACCGAGCGCAATCCCCCCAAACGGAACGCCGGGATCACGTCCTTCATCATCACCAAGGACACGGTCGACCTGGAAAAAGCCCAGGCGCTGGGTGTCGGTCACACCTGTGACATCCCCAAGACCCCGGGGGTCCGGGCGGGGAAGCAAGAAGAGAAGATGGGGTGGCGGGCGTCGGATACCCGCGAGCTGATTTTCGAGGACGCGGTCGTGCCCAAGGAGAACGTGCTCGGTGAGATGGGGCAGGGATTCGTCAACTTCCTGAAGACCCTCGATTCGGGCCGGATAGGCCTCGGCGCGCTTTCACTCGGCCTCGCGGAAGGCGCGCTGCAGGAGAGCTTGAGCTATACCAGCACACGCAAGCAGTTCGAGCGACCCGTTGCCGCGTTCCAGGGGGTCCACTTCCAGCTGGCGGACATGGCTACCGAGATCCAGGCGGCACGCCACCTCGTCTACCATGCCGCGTGGCTCTTTCAGAACGGGCATCCGCACAAGAAAGAGGCTGCGATGGCCAAGTTGTACGCCTCGGAGACGGCCATGCGGGCCACGACCGTGGCCGTTCAGCTCCACGGCGGGTACGGCTACACGACGGACTACCCCGTGGAGCGGATGATGCGGGACGCCAAGGTCTGCGAGATCGGCGAGGGCACCAGTGAGATCCAGCGGATCGTGATCGCTCGGGCCCTGCTGGGTGACATCATCGGTTGGAGTTGACCTAAGTCACTGTACACCTTATTGTTACAGACGTGAGTTATAGCTATTTCGAACCAGTGGGCGATCAGTTGGAGGCGATGAGCGTGTTGCTCTCCGTGCTGGGACCCTCGGGGCCGGCCCTGGCCGGTCTGGAGGGCCGACGGACCGGCGTGTGCCTCGCTTCCGGCTCACCGCCCACCGATTGTGAGGTTATGCAGCGTGAAACGCGAAATACTGATCAACGGGTCGCCACGCGAGACGCGTGTGGCGATCCTGGAGGACGACCGCCTGGTAGAACTGCTGGTGGATCGTCCCGACATGCGCCGCTCGGTCGGCAATATCTATCGGGGAAAAGTCGAGGCCGTCCTTCCGGGCATCCAAGCGGCCTTCATTGACATCGGCACCGAGAAGAGCGCTTTTCTCCACGCCTCGGACCTGATCGAGCCGGACGAGGACGAGCTTGACGAGGATGACAACGGCAACGGCAACGGCAGCGGCGGCCGCAGCGGCGGCGGCCGCGGCGGCGGCGGCGGCCGCGGGCGCAAGCTTCCCAACATCCAAGACGTGATAAAACGGGGCGAGACGATTCTCGTCCAGGTTACCAAGGAACCTATCAGCACCAAGGGACCGCGGGTCACGACCCAGATCTCCCTCCCGGGCCGATACTTGGTCTACCTGCCGTACGCCTCCAGGATTGGCGTATCCCGCAAGATCGAAGACCGCGAGGAAAGAGCCCGTCTGCGTCAGCTCATGGCCGAGCTGATGCCGGATCCCAAGGATCCGGCCGGTGGGCTCATCGTCCGTACGGTCGCCGAAGACGCCTCGCGCGACCAGCTCAAGCGGGAACTCAAGTCACTGCTCAACCTGTGGAAGAAGATCACCCGGAAGGCCACCTTCGTACGCCCGCCGGCGCTCGTGCAACGGGAGGCCTCGCTCACCAGCGGAATCATCCGGGATCTGTTCAGCGAGAAGGTCGACCGGCTCTATATCGACTCCAAACAGCTCTTCACCGAGATCAAGCGGTATCTGGCCGACGTCGACCCCGATCTGATCGAGCGCATCACGCTCGAGCAGGGCTCCACACCGCTGTTCGACAAGCTCGACATCGAGGCGGAGATCGCGAGCCTGTACGAGCGACGGGTCGATCTCCCCACCGGCGGGTACGTGATCATCGAGCCGACCGAAGCGCTCATCTCGATCGACGTGAACACCGGCCGCTACACCGGCAAGAAGGACCCGGAGAAGACCATCCTGAAGACCAACCTGGTGGCGGCGCGCGAGATCGCCCGCCAGCTCCGACTGCGCGACGTCGGCGGGATCATCGTGATCGACTTCATCGACATGGAGTCACAGGCGAACCGGGACCAAGTGCTCCAGGAGCTGCGCACCCACCTCGCTCGCGACCGGGCACGGACCAAGGCGTTCGAGGTCTCCGGTCTCGGTCTCATCGAGATGACCCGCCAACGGGTCCGCCCATCGCTGTGGCACTCGATGACCGAGCCGTGTCCCGCGTGTGGGGGATCCGCCCGCGTGTTCAAGCCGGAGGTCGTCGTGGGCCGGCTCGAGCGGACGATCAAGCGGATGGCGCACGACAGCCGGGAACGGCAGCTCACCGTGCGGCTGCACCCGGAGGTCGCCCTGTTCCTGCTGGAAGAGGAGCCCAACTTCCTGAAGAGCCTGCGCAAGTCCACCAAGATGGACCTCGAGATCCGGGACGACCCGATCATCGCGGTGGACGAGTTCCGGCTGGTCTCGCAGCCGGCGGGCCGGGACGTGACCGAGAAGTACGCGGTGGCGTGAACGACACTTTTCACCTTCAGCTATCCACACTTGACCGATCCCGCGGCCGCTAGGTACGTTGTGTGTCTATGACTTACGCCATTTTCCGGGCTCAGGGCCAGCAGTTCAAGGTGGAGCCCGGCGAGACGGTTCGGCTGCCCCTCATGGAGGGTAAACCCGGCACCAAGCTCACCTTCGACGAGGTGCTCCTGGCGGCCACAGACGAGAAGGCCACGGTGGGCACGCCGTTGGTGAAGGGTGCCAAGGTCACGGCCGAGATCGTCGACCACGTGAAGGCCAAGAAGCTCTATGTCTTTCGGTTCAAGCGGCGCAAGAACTACCGGCGCAAGACGGGACACCGGC
Organism: Gemmatimonadota bacterium; assembly: GCA_022563595.1. Taxonomy (GTDB): domain Bacteria; phylum Gemmatimonadota; class Gemmatimonadetes; order Gemmatimonadales; family GWC2-71-9; genus JADFNB01. The sequence continues at coordinate 4,633 of JADFNB010000069.1, read as the reverse complement.
AGCAGTACACGGAGATCAAGATCACCGGCGTGAAGGTCGGGAGCTAGCGAGACTTTGTAAGGGCGCGCAGGCGTGCGCCCGAGCATTCAGGTGAGACTACGATGGCGCATAAGAAGGGTGTCGGCTCCAGCCGTAACGGACGCGATTCCAAGGCGAAGTTCCTCGGCGTCAAACTCTTCGGCGGGCAGTTCGCCAGGGCGGGGAACATCCTCGTGCGGCAGCGTGGCACCAAGTTCCATCCCGGGACCAACGTTGGTCGCGGCAGGGATGATACGTTGTTCGCGCTGATCGACGGCCACGTGAAGTTCGAGCACAAGGACAAGAAGCGGCTCAAGGTGAGCGTTTACGCGGCGGTGTAGGGCGGTGTAGGACGGTGTAGGACGGTGGAGGTTATGCTTCCACCGTTTTCTTTTTGCGCCCGCCTGGGCTCATCGAATCGTAGAGCCGCCAGCTGAGGTAGCCAGTCCGATTGACGCGGCGCTCCAGCCCTTCCCAGGCTGATTGCTCGAGGTACCATACAACCTTCCGCGATGTTCGCTGGGACTGATATCACCGCGCGTCGGATTTGTGCCGTGACCTCGAATCGTTCCTGTTTGGGGAAGGACTCCGTTTCGCGGTACACCGCCAACGCGAGTTGGTAGGCCTCACGCCAGGCCGCCAAGCGCTCGAACGGAGACATGACCCCACGATACAAAGGTCGAGGCACGCGGTATCATCAAACTCCCGCGTACCTCGGCCCAATTCCCACACCGTCTTTCACCGTCCTCCACCATAGCGCTCGGTTGTCGGGAACGGTTCTGTCGCCCGGTATACATCCAAGACAAGTCGATACGCCTCTCTCCACGCGGCCAGCTTCTCGAACGGGGACATGAGCCACAATGCAGAGGCCGAGACGTGTCGCGCTCATCAAAGCCACGCACACCCCGGCCAATCCCCCCACCGTCTTACACCGTCTTGGAGCGCCCGCAACAACCTACTCCCGGCATTCTGTGACCTGCGTCCTTGACCGCGACCGCCCAGCTACCAACCTTGCAAGAGACCGCCGGTTGGCCCGCCGACAGCCAGCCCGCACCCCCGCAAACACCCCGCATTCGAGGACAGCATGAAACGGATCGTCCTGGCGCTGGTAGCCTCCCTCACCATAGGGTTGTTCCCCTCGTTCCTCACAGCCCAGAATCAGTGGGAACAGCAGGTCCGCGACCAGCTGAGCGGCTCAGAGCGCCTGCTCCAGGACAGCGGCTTCCAACTGGTCGAGAGTCTGCATATGGGCAGACTGCGGCGACAAGCAATGGAGAACGTCGTACTCGACTTTCAGGCCGGCATCCAGTATTTCGTCGTCGGCGCCTGTGACAACGACTGCAGTGACCTCAACATGGAGTTGGTCGACGCCTCGGGCAGGATCATCACCGAGGACATGAAAAAGGACGCCCTGCCGATTCTGGTGCACGCACCGGAGATGGCCGGGCGCTATACGGTGCGCGTCTCGATGGTTGCGTGCAGCAGCGAGCCGTGCTTCTACGGCGTCGTGACCTATGCGCGCGGCGACGGGCTCTCTGTCGCTGCCGGCGGCGCCCGGGTGGAGCACGGCGCGCTGGCGAAGGGCGATCAGAAGCTCGGTTCGGGCGAGTATGTCGATGACTTCACCTTCGAAGGCGTGCCGGGTCAGACGGCGCGGATCGATCTCCGCTCGAGTGCGTTCGACACGTACCTGATCGTCCGGGACCCGTCCGGCGAGCAGACCGACAACGACGACGCGAGCGAAGGCGAGACCACGCGGAGCCACGTCGAGCTGGCGATGACGTCCGGGCATTATCGAATCCGGGTAACGTCTTACGCAGAGGGGGAGACCGGGGACTATGAGCTGAGCATCGACCTCGGCAGCAGCAAGGATCGGGTCGCCGGCGGCCCGCGGATCGAGACGGGCGAGCTTGCAGAGGGCGACCAGACGATCTCCAGCGGCGAGTACATGGACAGCTACACATTCCAGGGCCGCACCGGACAGCAAGTGGTCCTGGACCTCCGGTCTCAGGATTTCGATCCGTACCTCGTCTTTCGCGGACCCAAGGACCAGTCAGCGGACAACGACGACCACGAGGGCGATGCACACCGGTCGCTCCTGGCGATGACGCTCGAGGCCGACGGCGACTACAGGGTCGGCGTCACGAGCTACCGATCGGGTGAGACGGGGCGTTACGTCCTACGCATGGACATCGGCAGCGCGGGCGACGGGCCGGTCGCCGGCGGTTCCAGGCAGGAACAGGGCACTCTCGCCTCAGGCGACCGAACACTCCGCTCGGGTGAGTTCATCGACAGCTATACGTTCCAGGCAGTGCCCGGCCAGCAGGCGACAGTCGATCTGCGGTCCGACGATTTCGACACATACCTGATTGTGATCGACCCCAAGGGCGAGCAGACGGAGAACGACGACGAGGGCGGTACCACACGCAGTCTCGTTCAGCTGACCATTACAGAGCCAGGCGAGTACCGCGTGCTGGTCACGTCCTACCAACCCGACGAGACTGGTGCCTACCAGCTCGACATTCAAATCGGCGGCGCGGCCCAGTCGGTGGCCACCGCGGGCAGCGGCCAACGGGACGTCTCGGCGCTCCAGCTGGGCCAGACGGTTACCGGACAGCTCGAACCCGGTGACGGCCAGCTCGAGCAGGGTGAGTACCGCGACATGTACGTGTTCGACGGCCAGGCCGGCCAGACGGTCTCCATCCAGATGACCTCCAGTGAGATCGACACGTATCTGGGCCTGCTGCTACCCAACGGTGAGAACATCGGGAACGACGACTACGAGGGGAGCCAACAACATTCGCGTATCGATCTCACGCTGCGCGAGAGCGGTCGGTATCGCGTCATGGCCACTTCCTATGGTGCCGGGGAAACCGGGTCGTACCAGCTCACACTGAGCGGCGCAGCGCAGCGTCCGGCTCAACGGGTCGCGGCACAACCCGCGAGACCGGCGCCGGCGGGTGCAGGTACAGGGCGCATCTTCGGCGTCTTCGCCGGCATCAGCGATTACGGCGGTCGCGCCAGCAACCTGCCGTACACTGCCGACGACGCCGTCCGGGTGCGCAACGCGATGATTCAAGGCGCCGGAATGGACCCGAATAACGGGATTCTACTGGTCGACGCACAAGCGACGAAGAGCGCCGTCCGGGGCGCCATGCAGACGCTCGCCGGACGCATGGGCCCGAACGACACCTTCGTATTCTTCTACTCCGGTCATGGCGGGCGCCGTCCGCGGCCCGATGGTGACTTCCAGGCAGCCGATCCCGACGGCCTGGACGAGACGTTGGAGTTCGTCGATGAGGGTGTTACCGACGACGAGTTCAACGACTGGATCGGCGAGTTGAACGCAGGACGCGTGCTCCTGCTGCTGGACGCATGCTTCAGCGGCGGCTTCTCGAAGGACGTGATCTCGCGGCCGGGCCGCATGGGCATGTTCTCTTCCGAGGAGGACGTCACCTCCGCAGTTGCCGCCAAGTTCCGCGCCGGCGGATACCTTGCGATCTTCCTCGCCGACGCGATCGCCGATCGGCTCGCCGACAGCGACGGCGACGGGCAGATCTCGGCGATCGAGCTGAGTCAATACGTACACGAGCGCTACCGGGCGGACCTGAAGAGCGCCGACCCCGGCGAGTATGTCCGAACCGGCGGACCGCAGCTCGGATTCCAGCATCTGGTCGTTGACCGGGGAAGCATCGGGCCCTACGACATTCTGTTCCGCTAGGCCAGCAGACAGATAGAACGGACAGTAACTACAAAGGGGTGGGGGCGGGGGCGGCTCGGACAGATGGCTCGAGGGCGCTCGCCTCGAGCGATCCGACGCCGAAGGTAACGATGAGTTCGGCGCCGCGTTGGCGCTCGCTGGCGACGTCGCACTGGTGGGAGCGCCCAAGCACGGAGAGTCGGGTGCCGTGTATGTCTTCGTCCGGAATCCTGGATCCGGCGAATGGCGGCAGGAAGCAAGAATTTCGGGCGTAGACGTCCCGGCCAACGCGGCATTCGGAACCGCCGTCGCGTTCGATGGCGATGTGGTGCTGATCGGCGCTCCAGGTACGCCGGACACAGCCGGGGTCGTCATCGCGTATCAGCGCGACCCGGCAACTGGGACGTGGACCGAGTGGAGCCGAGTGATGCCGCCCCCGCCCGATGGAAGCGGTGGCGATCTGTTCGGTACCGCGCTCGCGCTCGCGCCAGACGAGTTATTGATTGGCGCGCCCGGAGCCGACGAGGAGCGTGGGCGCGTTCATCGGTTCGTTCG
>JADFNB010000069.1:0-350 GCA_022563595.1 Gemmatimonadota bacterium | reverse complement strand
GGACGCGCCGCCGTCTTCGCCCGATCGGCGAACGGGAGCTGGGGGGAGGGCTCCTGGTTGAGTCTGAGCCGAGGCCTGGAAGCGATCGCGGGTGGGGAAGTGCGATGCGACGAAGGGCATGCCGCGCAATTCGAATGCAGCGATGTAGACCTCCTCGCGTTCCTCCCCGTCAGCGCATTGGGCGGCGCTCCGGGCACTGGGGTCTCCGACGTGTGGGGGTGGACGGATCCGGTGACGGGACGCGAGTATGCGCTGGTGGCCAGAGCGGGCGGCGTCGCCGCGGTTGACATCACGGATCCCTCGGCACCCGCGTACCTCGGTGTGCTTTCAGCCGGTGAGGGCTCCGCGCT
>JADFNB010000068.1 GCA_022563595.1 Gemmatimonadota bacterium | reverse complement strand
TTCCTATGAAATAGGTGAGAAAGGCCCAGACGTACCATCCGATCAGAGCCGCAATCATACCGATGACGATTCCGAACAGGCCCACATTTGCACTCCCTATCCCAGCGGCTACTGCGGACAGGATGACCACGGTCATGGCTTGAGCCATCGCACCTTGATCGGCCTCCACCTCCTCATACAGCTGAACGTCCAGTCTAGCGGCGCGAATCATACGGTCCTGGAGACTAGCCACGCTTTTCTCCGATCGGATCAGTGTGTGGAGGGTCAGTCGCTTGGTACACATTTCTCTACCTGCGGCGCCGACCAAACACGGCGCATGCTAATCTTTAAAGATGGATCTATGAAGCAGTGCCCGCTAGAGGCGAAGGCATGTAGGCTCTCTGTCCCTCCCCTCCCCCGCGCTGTCTTGCGCGCCCTCTCCCCGCAGGCTAGCATTGCAGCCCATGATGACGCTGAGCGTCGCATACACCTGGTACTGGTACGACCCGCTGGGGTCGGCGGCAGGCGTGCGCGCACCATAACGACACTCGACGAGCGCACTTCTGTCCTACGGCCCCGCTCCCGCGGGGCTTTTTGTCGCTGTCAAGGAGACTGTCATGATCATCGTGATGCATGCCGATGCGTCACAGGAACAACTCGAGGCGGTTGTCAACCGCGTCGTGGATGCCGGGATGAAGACCCACGTCTCGCGCGGAGAGACCCGGACGATCGTCGGCTGCATCGGCGATGAGGCACGCGTTCGCGAGCTGGCGCTGCATTCGCTTCCCGGTGTGCAGGATGTGCTGCCCGTCGAGAAACCGTACAAGCTGGCAAGCCGAGAGTTCGCGGCGGAGCCCACAGTACTTCCCTTGGGATCCGGGACCGTAGGGGACGGCGCATTCGCGGTGATCGCGGGGCCGTGCTCGGTCGAGGGCCGTGACATGCTGGTGAAAACGGCCCGGTCGGTGAAGGCAGCCGGTGCCGTGGCACTGCGTGGCGGCGCGTTCAAACCGCGGACCTCCCCCTACGCGTTCCGTGGGCTGGGACTACGCGCGCTCGAGATGCTGGCAGAGGTACGGGATGAGACGGGCCTCCCCATCGTAACCGAGGTCATGGATACGCGGCACGTTTCGCTCGTGAGCCAATACGCCGACGTCCTCCAGATCGGCACACGCAGCATGCAGAACTTCCCGCTCCTGAGTGAGGTGGGCAAGTCAGACAAGCTGGTCCTGTTAAAGCGTGGCATGTCGGCAACACTCGACGATTTTCTCTTGGCGGCGGAATACGTGATGAATGCCGGGAACGCGAAGGTGATACTGTGCGAGCGCGGGATCCGTACCTTCGAGCGGGCAATGCGCAACACGCTCGACATCGGCGCCGTTCCGTACCTGAAGCGGGAAACGCACCTGCCGGTCATCGTGGATCCGTCACATGCGGCGGGCGAACGCAGGCTCGTGCACCCGCTGGCGCTGGCCGCGGTTGCGGTGGGCGCGGACGGCCTGCTCGTCGAGGTGCATCCCGATCCGGACAGCGCGCTCAGCGACGGCGATCAAAGCCTGGATTTTTCTGCCTTCGCCAACCTAATGCATGCGGCACTCGCCGTACGCGCCGCGATACAGGCGGCGCCTCGGGACTTGTAACGCGCCTTCTGATGGGACGAGAATAGCATCACGGTGCCCCAAAAAGGGGGAACGCATGACAGAGATACGAAGGCCATGCGCGTCGCGCAGGTGTGACCTGCCACCCCACGAATAGGGTGGCGAGCGCAGGCTTGAGGTCGGGGAACCCGAAATGCGTCGCGCCACCCACTCACACGCCGGTTTCGAATCCCATGCTCGGCGGGAGCGCTGGACAGTTGACACCATCTGCTAACATGGTGTAATTGGAGCACTTACATAACCGGTTGCCCGATCCAACCGTGGCGATCCAATTGGAGTTCCCTCCATGCACACCCTCACGAAGACAAAGGCGATCCTGCTCAGCGTGGCGCTGCTCGTCAGCGCGACGTCCGTCGCGGCAGCACAGGTGACGGCCATCCGTGCCGGGGGCCTAGTAGACCCTGAGGCGGGGACAGTGGCCGCCCACCAGGTGATCCTGGTAGAAAACGGCAGGTTCACCGCTGTCGGGGCGAACGTCGCCATCCCGCCGGGCGCCGACGTCATCGATCTCTCGGCGCTCGTGGTGTTACCTGGGCTGGTGGACGCGCACAACCACTTGGCCTTGACCTACAAGGAAGAGCCCGAGCACAACGTCTACTACCTGACCTACGTGCTGGAGAGCACGCCGCTGCGCGCGATTCAGGCCGCGTCGAACGGGATCCAAATGCTCAACGCCGGCTTCACCATCGTTCGCGATATGGGAAACGCCGGCAACTATGCAGACGTAGCGCTACGTCAAGCCATCGAGCAGGGCTGGATTCCGGGACCGACGATCATCAACTCCGGCATCATCATCGGGGGCATGGGCGGACAGTTCTGGCCGACGCCGGAGATGGCGCTCGATCACAACATCGTGTACCCCGAGTATCTCGAGGCGGACACGCCGGACGAGATCGTGAAAGCGGTCCGACAGAACGCGCTGTTCGGTGCGCGGGTGATCAAGATCTGTGTGGACTGCAAGCCGTGGGGGTATACCGTCGACGAGATCCGGCTCTTTATCGCTGAGGCCGCCAAGGCAGGACTCAAAGTCGAGGGTCACGTGCAGACGGTCGATGGCGCGCGCCGCGCGATCGAGGCGGGCATCTGGTCCATCGCGCACGACCGCGGCCTCACCGACGAGATGCACCGGGCGATGGCGGAGAAGGGAATCTTTCGCGCCGGCACTGAGACGCCACTGTCGTTGACCGGACATACGAGCCCGGAGCGGTTCGAGCGAACGGTTGCGAGTCTGCGCAACGCCTACGAGAACAGCGTCCCGCTGACTTTCTCGACCGACGCAGACTACTGGATCCCAGGGATGACGCGCGGGGAAGTCGCGATCGAGTTCATCGAAACGTGGAAAGCCGCGGACATCCCGCCGGTCGACATCCTGCGGGCCATGACGACGAACGGATACTTGGTCAGCGAGACCGCAGACACGCGCGGTCCCATTCGAGTTGGTTTCGTCGCGGACCTCATCGCGGTCGAGGGCAATCCCCTGGAGGACATCGACGCTCTCCGCCAGGTCCGGTTCGTGATGAAGGACGGCGTGGTGTTCAAGCGGGACGGTGTGATGACGCCCGCGGCGTTCTTCCACGGTGGTCCCGTCAATGGCTGGAGGATTCGGTGAGACTCTGCTAGGCCCCGACGTCGGTACGTCGAAACCAGATCGTCGCGGTCACGCTCGAGGCCGTGTGCGGGAGTAGGCACGCTCGGCAGGCGCGCCTCTTCAACCGCTCAAGCACCTGTCCTGATCTTGTAAGTAGCACTAACGTCTGCAGTTACTCAATCATCCTGTTCCGCCCGCGATCTGAGGCAGTGGATTGGGGAGTGGATTCGATCTCTTAGCCCCTGCTCTAGGGAAATCGGGCAGCTTGTAACACTCCAGGAGCGTCCTCGAATCCCTCCACCCCCCCAACTGAAGCACAGACGAGTGATGCGCACACCCCTTGCGGATCAATCTTGAATTGTCTATTGTATGCAGTATGCAGGCGACCCTGACCGTTGAATCCCGCCCCAATATCAGCGAGACGCTGGCTAACACGCTGCGGGACATGATCTTCGACGCGGACCTCAGCGCCGGCGAGCGCATCAACGAGGTCCACCTGTCGCAGCAGCTCGGCATCAGCCGAACGCCCCTCAGGGAAGCTCTGACAATGCTCGTGGCGGAAGGGGCGCTGATCAGCATTCCGCGCCGGGGCTGCTTCGTTCGGGCGCTGACCCGCAAGGAATTCGAAGACATCTACCCGATGCGCTCGATTCTCGATCCCGAGGCCCTGAAGCTGTCGGGTATTCCGTCGGCCCAGAGCTTCGAGAGGCTGGAGCGCATCCATGCGAAGATGCGGGCGGCGAAGGACATGAAGACCCGGGTGTCGCTCGATGAGGCCTGGCACCTCGAACTCGTGTCCGAGTGCGAGAACGAGGTCCTCATCGGCCTAATCAAGCACTTCATGCACCGCTTCCGGCGATACGGTCTGGCGTTCGCCCGCGAGCGCGAGGTCATCGCAACCGCGAACCGGGAACACGTCGAGATCATCCTGGCCCTGAGGGCGGGTGCGCTGGACGAGGCCTGTACGTGGCTGCGGAAGAACCTGACCAGCAACAAGAAACCCATTCTGGAGTGGCTGGATGAGCGACAGGGATGAGGAGGGGCTGTGCGCAACGTAACACGCTGGAGAGTTCGGGCGCTTGTCGGCCTGGCGATCATCTTGACGACCGTTCTGGCCGTTGCCTCGGAAGGTCGCGCGCAGGAGGAGCCCGCACAGGAGCCCGCCCGCGAGCTAGTGGGCCTGTGGGCGGCGCAGAGGAGTTTCGGCCCCGCAGTGAAGGGTTCGCTAACGCTTCGTGAGGTAGACGGGAAGTTCCGGGCGGAGATAAGTGGATACTCAGTTGCGGCGCGTACTGCCGAAGGCGAAATCCGGTTCGAGATCCCGGGCGACCGCGGGTATTTTCGCGGCGTAGTATCGGCCGACCGCCAGAGGATCGACGGGCATTGGGTTCAGCCCTGGAACTACCGCAGTTTCTCGCCCATGGCTTCGCCAGTGAGCCTGCGCCGGACAGCCGCAGGCGTCTGGTCCGGAACGGTGACGCCCCTGGACGACCGGCTGCACTTCTACTTGATGATCGAGGAACGGAGGGACGGCAGGATAGGCGCGTTCCTGAGGAATCCGGAAGCCAACATCGGCCGCTTCTACCGCATCGAAGACGTTGTCCGGGAAGGCGACGTGGTTCGGTTCGCGGACGCGAACGGCCGCGTGCGTCTCGAGGGCACGTACGACACCCGATTCGAGCGGCTGTCCGTCTACTTCCCCCTCAACGGCGGTACCTACGACTTCGTTCGGGCCGACGCCGACCCAGCTACTGCGTTCTATCCACGACGCCAAGAGGGCGAGCCCTACCGGTACCGCCAGCCGCCGGCCGGCGAGGGCTGGCAGACCACGAGCCCTGAGGATGTAGCAATGGCGGTCGAGCCGCTCGAGGAGATGATCCGGATGATCATCGCCACGCCGATGGACGCCGTCGACGCTCCCTACATTCACGGCCTGCTCATCGCCCGTGACGGCAAGCTGGTGATGGAGGAGTATTTTCACGGCCACTCGCGGTACCAGCCGCATGGGACCCGGTCGGCATCCAAGAGCATGACCACCACGCTGATCGGGATCGCCGACCACGAAGGCATCCTGGAGCTCGACAGCCCGGTCTATGAAACGCTCTATGATAGGGCGCTACCCGATGACCTCGATCCCCGAGCGCGGCGGATGACCCTCGAACACCTGATCACGATGACATCGGGACTGGCCTGCGACGACGGGGACCCCGACTCACCGGGTGGCGAAGACATCATGCAGAATCAGGAGGCCCAGCCGGACTGGCACCGGTATACCCTCGATCTGCCCATGATCCATGAGCCCGGCGATCACGCCGCCTATTGCAGCGGCGGCCAGAACCTCGCCGGCGGGGTCCTGTCGCACCTGGCTGGCGAGTGGCTGCCTGAGTTCTACCGGAAGCATTTCGCCGAGCCGGTCGGCGCTGGTCTCTATCATATGAACCTAACGCCCGTGGGCGAGGGATACGGAGGTGGCGGTCTGTACATCAAGCCGCGGGACTTCCTGAAGCTAGGCCAGCTGTATCTGGATGACGGTGTCTGGAACGGCCGCCGGCTCCTTGACCTGGGCTGGGCGGAAGCCGCTGTCACGACGGACAAGACGATTCGGGACGAACGGTACGGGTACGGCTGGTGGGTGTTTTCCTACCCGTTCGCAGGCCGCGAAGTGAAGGCCTTCTACGCCGGAGGCAACGGCGGACAGTACGTCATCGTCGTGCCGGAGCTGGGCCTGAACATCGTCATCTTCGGCGGCAACTACAATCAGCGAGTGATGCACGTGTCGAAGTACGAATACGTTCGGGACTACGTACTGCGGGCGATCGAGATCGGCCGGGGCGACTGATAGGGGTTCACCCGTTCGGTTGCGTTCAAAAAAGGCACGCTTGGCCGCCTGCCTTGAGCCGGCAGCGCATGCTGTTTTCGCTTTGCCGTCTTGCGGCGATTAGGGAGGCCGCGGGCGACACTTGGGTGCGGGTGCACGAGCCCATCGACGCATATCAGATACAGGGGAAATTCCTGGCGCGCGTGGCGAGCCACATTCCCAACAAGGGCCAAGTGCTGCAGCGCTACTATGGCTCCCCTCCCGCACGAGCCCGGATGGTTCGCGCTGCGGCCGGTTCCGGTTGTCGCCCAGATTGCCCCGCCCCAGTGTGGTGTCGCCGAAATAGTGCTGCTATTCGGACGCCCCCGCTCCCGCCCGGGCGCAGTGACGGCCTCGGTAGCTACCATACTTCGGCCACACCACACTAGTTATCAACAGATCCGGTGACAGAGTATCCCGCTGGCGGTTCCACACCAAGCAGATGGCGCACGAAGAAGTCCCAGCGCCGGCGAATGAAGTACGGATCCCGACCGAACCCGTGGGCCCTGTTGGGCAGGATCAATAGATCGAAGTCCTTGTTCGCGGCGATCAGTGCGTTCACCAGCTGCAACGTTGCTGAGACCGGCACGTTCTGGTCCACGTCGCCGTGCGCCAGGAACAGTTTCCCTTGCAGCCGGTCGGCCAGCGTGACGTTGGACTGCTCTCGATAGTGCTCGCCCACCGGCCATCCCATCCACTGTACGTTCCACACCGCCTTGTCCATGCGGTTGTCGTGATTGCCGGCCGACGAGACCGCCACGTCGTAGAAGTCTGGATGCGTAAGGATCGCGTGGGTCGCGTCGTATCCACCGGCTGAATGGCCGAAGATGCCTACGCGAGTGAGATCGATGAAGGGGTGTTCTGCGGCCAACTGTCGCATGGCGGCGATGTGGTCATCGATGCCGCCGTCGCCGAGGTTCTTCCACGAATAGAGGTGGAACTCCCGCCCGCGACCCGCTGTTCCCAGTCCGTCCACCTGCACAACCACGAACCCCAGCTCGGCGATCGTTTGCGCCGTGCTGCGGTACGCCGAGAACGTCTTGGGCACGAAGAACCCATGTGGGCCGGTGTAGATCTGTTCGACCACGGGATAAGTCTTGGTGGTGTCCAACCCGGACGGCCACCAGACGAGACCGTAGACGTCGGTGGTGCCGTCGCGCGCTTTGGCCCGGAACGGCTCGGGCCTACGCCAACCGGTTGCGAGCAGTCGAGAGATATCGGCGCGTTCCAGCTCCATGGCAACCGAACCGTCCGAAGCACGCCTCAACACGGAGACTGGCTCGATGTGCGGACGCGAGTACGTATCCACGAACCAGGTGCCCGTGGGCGAAAACGAAACCGCGTGGTCGGCATCCTCAGGCGTCAGCAAACGGGGCGTACCGCCGTCCAGCCCGACCCGATACACGTGGCGCAGGTACGGATCCCTACCGGGTTCCCGTCCGATGGCGGTGAACCACACCAGCCGGCGCTGCTCGTTTACGTGCTCGATGCCACGAACCACCCATTCACCGCTCGTCACCTGGCGCTTCACCTGACCCACGCCGTCATAGAGGTACAGGTGCCTCCAGCCGTCCCGCTCCGAGCCCCAGAGCACCTCAGCGCCGTCTGCGAGAAAGCGAAGCTGCGTCCCTGCGAAAATATCCACGTAGGGCTCGCCGATTTCTTCGATCACTCTTCGCGGCGCGCCAGTAGCTGCATCGACGACGAAGACCTCACGTCGGGTGTATCCGCGGTCGGTAACCACCAATCGCAGCTGCTCGCCGCGTTCGTCCCACTGTACACCGCGTGGCCCACCGTAGTACTGGAGTGGGACAGGTTCCAGCGGGATGCGGACCGGCTCCCAGGTACCGATCTCAAAGATGAAGTACTCCGCGGTCGGCAGGATGGAATCCTCCGGCAGCGGATAGAAGTAGGTGTAGTGTTTGGGGCGTACTTGGTCGGGAGGCGCGTGCTGTACCATGCTGAGCGTACCGGCCCCACGACTACTGATGCGGATGGTGCTGAGGCGGCGAGAGTCGGGCGACCAGGCAACGGCCACCCCCGCTTCCGGCTCCTCGGTACCTTGGCGGACCATCAGCGTGGGGGAGGGGATCCGTGTAGCCCAGGGCCAATCGCGCGTACCATCATCGGTGAGGCGGATCTCCCGTCCGCTCTCGGTAGACCGCAGGTACAGGTCGTAGTCGCGTACGAACGCCGTCCACTTCCCATCCGGCGAGGTGCCGTCGGGCGGGTCGGGTTGGGCTTTGCCGCAGGTGTAATCGACCAGTGCACAGCTCCACCGGTCACCTTGGAGAGAGAACGTGATCGAGTCCGCGGCGTCGCTGAAGGTGAACGCATCGAACGGAAGGTCGTTGGGCTCGACCGCTCGGCCGAGCACATCGCTCAAGGTCTGGGCGAGCCGAGCATGGTCGAACGCGGGGCCTAGTGTGCCCGCCGCCGGGTTCACCAGGACGAATTCTGTTCCGTCGGGTAGATCGCGGGCGTACCAAAACCGGTCGGTCTCGCCGATCCAGCGTGGTGCCACGCGTTCGTTCAGTACCAGGCTGTCGGCGTTCCACGGTAGAAACCGCTCGGCGCGCGCGTAGTCTTCGCGGGTTCCTTGGGCGATCAGCGGGGTGTTGAGGACCAGGCCAACGAGAGGAAGGAGCATGGTTCGCATGGTGGCGCTTCCGTTGTCTCGGGTTTGGGAGGGGTGTGCCGATGAGCTATGCGAGATGCGCCTAGACGCCTTTAGGTGCGTAGTGATTCGTAGGGGCAGTAGGCGGATTGTTGCCGGGCACCACTCGGGTGCGTACCGGCTAGGGCAGACGCTTTAGATGGTTTCGCAACAGCCCGGTCTCGCCATTCTTGACATCGCGGAATTTGCTTTACCCTATCCCAAGTATCGCCCTTGGTACTGGGGGCGTCCAGCCAGTGGGATGAGGGTACCGGACCGTCCCCGGAAGCTCGAATGTCTGGTACGGGACGATTCGTACCATTGCGCGGCTGTTTGCCAGCCTGCTGAACAGACGACCCGGTCGGTTTTCGCAGGCATGATCTCATGGTCGTATACCATCAGCCCTACCTCCGTAGGGTTTGTCGACGCAGATGTCGACGTTTCCCGGGATCAGCCCGACCGAATCCGACCGCCAG
>JADFNB010000030.1 GCA_022563595.1 Gemmatimonadota bacterium | reverse complement strand
TCCCGTCACCCACCATGGCCACTCGGACGCCGGTCGCCTGGAGCTCGCGGATCTTGGCCGCTTTCTCCTCGGGGAACACTTCGGCGATGACGTTCTCGATCCCGACCTGTTCGGCCACTATGTTCGCCGTTCGCCGGTTGTCGCCGGTCAACATTGTTGGCTCAATGCCAGCCTGCTTGAGGCGCGCGATTGCCTCTCGGGCGCCGTCCTTGACCGTGTCGGCGATGGCAATGAGTCCGATGAGCTGAGCGCTGCGGGCAACGCCTACGACGGTCTGCCCACGGCCCTCAAGCTCGTCGAGCATTGCGCGGGCATCAGTCTCAAACGGGACCTCGTATTCTTCGAGCAGCTTCCGCCGTCCCACGACGATGCGCTCGCCGGCGACCTGGGCCACGACACCCCGGCCGGTCACGGACTCGAACGACTCGGGCGCCTGCACGTCGAGGCCCCGGTGCTCGGCATGGGCCACGATCGCTTGGCCCAGGAAGTGTTCGGAAAGCAGTTCGGCAGATGCCGCCACGCCAAGGACGTCGCGTCGCGAGGCGTCGCCAACGGTCACCACCTCCACTACCGTCGGATCGCCCTCCGTGATAGTCCCCGTCTTATCCAGCACGACCGCGCGAATGTCTTTCATGATCTGGAACGCCTCGGCGCTCCGGATGAGCACCCCACGCTCGGCAGCCAGCCCGCCACCGCGAATCAGGGCCAGTGGCGTCGCCATCCCGAGGGCACACGGATAGCCCATGACCAGCACGCTGAGCGCGGCAAAGATCGCGCGCGTCCAGTCCGGCGAGCCCGTGACGATCCACGCGCCGCCGGTCCAGACGAGGAAGCCCAGGGCAGACACCGCCAGCACGCCAGGCACGAAGTAGGTGAGGATCGCGTCGACGAGCTGAATGATGCCCGGCTTCATCGCGCGCGCTTCCTGCACATGTTTCGCCACGCGGCGGAGGAAGGTCTCCTCGCCCACGCGGGTGACTTCGATTAGGAGCGAGCCCGCCTTATTCACCGAACCGCCGATCGCCTCGGCACCCGGCACCTTCTCCACGGGCAGCGGCTCGCCCGTCACGATCGACTCGTCCACGGCCGAGGCACCCTCTACCACCGTTCCATCCACCGGAATGCGCTCGCCCGGACGTACCCGAACGCGATCGCCCACTCTTACCTCTGCGATAGCGACCTCGATCTCGGTGCCGTCCCGTACCACGCGCGCCGTGTCCGGCTGGAGGTCCAGCAGCTTGCGCACGGCCTCCTGGCTCCGAGCCCGGACGGTGGTAGAGACGTAGCCACTCAGGAGGTGGTAGGTCATGAGAAAGGTCGCGGCCACGAAGAAGTCGGCGGGAAAGGCGGGATCGACGAATCCCAGCAACCCCGCGACGTAGGCACCCAATGCCCCAAAGGACAGCAGCACGTGTTGGTTGAAGATCCGTCGCCTCAGGCCACCCCACCCCATGCGGAGCACGTGCGAGCCCACCGCGAAGACGGCGACCGTCGCGATGGCGGCCTGAAGGATTCTACTTCCCGGGATGTGGATGCCGACCCACATCAGCGCCATGAGAACGATCGAAACCGTGGCGAGCGTGGCGTTCGCCAAGAGCTTGCGCCTCTCGCGCCGCAACTCCTCCTGCTGCTCTTCGTAGGCCCGCACCCGGTTCGGATCTCGGACGGTGTAGCCCAGGTCGCGCAGGACGTTCTTCAGGCTCGTTTCGTCGACCCGCTCGGCGTCGTACTCGATGAGTGCCTCCTCGTGCGCCACGCTGACCGCCACGTTCTCGACCCCCTCGGTCTTCGCGAAGGCGCGGCGGATGCTCTCCTGGCAAAAGGAACAGTGCATCCCGCCCACATTGACCTGCAGTTTGTTGGTCATGAGACCCTTCCGGTCCTGTCCGACCTAGCCCCAAGGTAAACCTTGGAGTAAACTCCAAAGTCAAGACCTCTCGGCTTCGAGCCGATTTGAGGCCTAGCATAGTCAGTAACCTTTGAGTACACTCAAATGTTCCCAGGTCAGATGCGGGTGTATTTTCGGAGGGTGGCAATGCGGATTGGCGAGCTGGCGAAGACGGCGGGGGTGACCCCAGACACCATCAGGTACTACGAGCGCGAAGGGCTCCTGCCGGCGGCGGAGCGTACGCGAAACGGCTACCGCGATTACGGCCCGGCGGCGCTGGAAGATCTGCTGTTCATCAAGAAAGCGCAGGCGCTCGGGCTCAAGTTAGCCGACGTCCGCGAGGTGTTGGAGATCTCGGCCGGCGGCAAGCCACCCTGCGAGCATGTGCGCGCGACGGTCACCGCCCGGCTCACGGAGGTTGAGGAGCGACTGCGCGAGTTGCGGGGGTTGCGGGCCACGTTGCGTGAGACGCTCGAGCGGCTCGATCGCGCCCCAGCGCCGAAGGCCGGATGTCGCTGCGCGGTGATCGAGTCCGCGTAACGGCGGTTACGCCGACCTTACCCAAGAGGCATACTGGCTGGGTTGGCATCTCTTGACTCCGCACTCCGGCACAGGCGTTACGGTACCTTGGCGACGTGCCACCTTCCTCGGAGATCGACGATGAAAACGTTGATTTGTCCCTACTGTGGCTGTTCCCTAGTCAGGCTAGGAATCAGCAAAGAGAAGGCGGCGACCCACAGTTACGAAGGGACCGAATACCACTTCTGCTGCCAGGACTGCGCCGACGAGTTTGCCGCTGACCCCGAGCAGCACCTCCAGCGAACGAAGGATCTGGTGGTATGCCCAACCTGCCTGGCGGAAAAAACGCCAGAGTTGACCTTCACGTTCGAGTATGCGGGGCAGGAAGTCCCCTACTGCGGTTGCCCCTATTGCCGAGAGATGTTCCTGAAGGCTCCTGACTACTACATCAAGCGCTTAGAGGACACAGAGACGACGGAGGGGGCTGGCGATTTCATCCGTGCGGGGTCGGATCGCGGTGCTGTCACGTCCATCTCGCGGGGAGACGGCGACTTCGATCTGCTCATCGTTGGCGGTGGGTCGGCAGCATTCGGTGCGGCGATCAAGGGTGCGGAACTCGGTGCCCGGGTGGCGATGGCCGAGCTCGGCACGTTGGGGGGGACCTGTGTAAACGTTGGGTGTGTCCCGTCAAAGACCTTGATCCGCGCGGCCGAGGCGAACCACCGCCGCACCCATCACCCATTCGAGGGCATTGCCGCCACGGACGGCCAGCCGGATTGGCCACTCGTGCGAGAGCACAAAGACGCGCTGGTCATCGGGATGCGTGAGGGGAAGTATCGCGACGTGTTGCGCTCCTATGAGGCGGTGACGCTGTTCGAGCAACGCGCAACGGTGACATCCGGCAAGTCCGTCACCCTGGCCGACGGACACCAAATCACGGCCGGAAAGCTCGTCATCACCACCGGGGCTTCCCCTTGGGCCGCGCCGATACCTGGACTCGCGGAGGCAGGATATCTGGACAGCACCTCCGCGATGGCGCTGGACACGCTGCCGTCCTCGCTGATCGTGATCGGAGCCAGCGCCGTCGGGCTCGAGCTCGCTCAGATGTTCTTGCGACTCGGGGTGCAGGTCACGCTACTCGAGGCGTTGCCGCGGATCGTGCCGGTAGAGGACCCGGCAATTGGCGACACGCTGGCCGAGTATCTGACAGCCGAGGGAATGGAAATCCACGCGGGAGTGACGATCGAGCGCGTGGAGCGGAACGGGAGTTACACGGTCCGCTTCAAGCAGGACAGCCGCGACGGAACCGTGACTGCAGACCAGCTCCTAATGGCCACGGGCCGGCGCGCCAACACCGAGGGGTTCGGACTCGCCGAAGTCGGTGTGACCCTCGGCAAGAGGGGCGAGATCGTGGTGAACGAATACCTGCAGACCGCGAATCCCGACATCTACGCGGCCGGTGACGTGACGGGCGAGCCGATGTTCGTCTACGTCGCGGCCTACGGCGGGACCACAGCCGCGGAGAATGCCCTGACCGGCAATGCTCGGCCGTTCGATCTCACGGCCCTACCCAAGGTCACGTTCACCGATCCCCAGGTGGCCTCAGTGGGGTTCACGGCAGAGGAGATCCGGGCGCAGGGCGCGGAGCCACTAACCGCAGAGTTGCCGCTGGAGCACGTGCCGCGCGCGCTTGCGGCGCGCGACACGCGTGGTTTCGTGAAGCTGGTGGCCGACGCAAACACGCGGAAGATCGTCGGTGCCCACATCCTGGCCTCGGAGGCGGGCGAGATGATTACGGAGCTGGCGCTCGCCGTCCAGTTCGGGCTCACGATTGAGAACCTGACATCCGCGTTCCATCCCTACCTCACGCTGTCCGAGGGAATCAAGCTCGCGGCGCAGGCGTTCGACAAGGATGTGGCGAAGCTGTCGTGCTGCGCGGGGTAGGCACCCCCGTGTCTGCGGTTTCTGAAGGCCTCGTCTAGCGGAACGAGGCTCTCAGGTTCGAGCCCTGCGTCCCGTCACATTCCTCGTTGCCGTCCTCGCTGTCGCGCCGCTGACCCGCCTCACAGCCCAAGAACGGCCCTCTAGGGTCTGGCCCGGCACCAGGATACGCGTGAGCATAGGCGGTGTTTCGGAGGACGGGCTGGTAATGGTGGCGAGAGTCGCGGTTGACGCGAGACACACTGTTCATTCGATACCAGGCGTTTGGGGCCTCTCTGTTTCCGATTCCCGTAGACCAAATCAGCCTCTTGCAAGTGAGCCGAGGTCGCGACAACCGGCCCATGATTGTTGGTGCGGTGATCGGGGCAGTTGCCGGTGCCGCCATCGGGTATGCGGTTGCACCGGGTGCCAATACCGCGTGCCTCCCGCTGGAGTTCTTCTGCGAGGGAGAAGCGAAGTTAGTAGGTGTCGCTTTCGGAGTAGCACTGGGTACCGCCGCGGGCGGCCTAATAGGCAAGGCCGCACGAGGCGACCACTGGGAGGAAGTGCCGCTCGATGCACTCCGCGTCAGCGTCGCATCACAACGCAACGGGCGGTTCGGGCTCGGCCTGTCGCTCCGGTTCTGAGCCCCGTAGCCGTCACCCACAGGGCGCACCCCTCAATCTCACCATTTGGCTAGACGCGTCCAGTACCAAGGGCGATACTTGGGATACGGGAAAGCAAGTTCCACTTGAGATTGAGAAGGAGCACGCGCAATGAACCGCTTCGTGAAGTCAGCAGCCGTACTCGTGGTGATCGCGGTGGTGAGTGGCTGCTTCAACGCCAGGGTCGAGACCGGCCTGGTGCCGTCACAGGAAGTGATCGAGGAGAAGTGGGCGCCTTCCTGGATCATCGGGGCAGTGTCTCCACCCACGGTCGAGGTTGCGTCCGCGTGTCCCAATGGCGTCGCGCAGGTACACACCTACCACAGCTTCCTGAACATGCTAGTCGCTGTACTCACGAGCGGTATCTACACGCCCATGACGATCAAAGTGACCTGCGCGCAGGCCGGTGGCGATGATGAGGCGTCCGGTGCATCAGAGGTGCGGATCGATGCAGGCGCGTCGATGGAAGAGAAGGTGCAGCGGTTCCAGGATGCCGTGGATCTGTCGGCCGAAACAGGGAAACCCGTGATCGTGAGGTTCTAGCAGAACGAACGTGTGTAGCGTAGGGCGCTCAGCCTCGTAGAGTAGGCCCCCTACGGCTCGAGCCCCGTAGCCGTTACCCGCGGGGCGCACCCATCAACCTCAAACGCCGCCATCTCGACGAATCGCAACTGGCGATGGTAGCGGCAAAGTTGGCGAGGGCTCAACAGGGGCCGACCGGCCAGCCGATCGTGACCCTGTGCGATTTTCTGGGCGGCTCGACACCACCAATACCACAGGACATACTTGGGACAGGGGGAGGCAAATTCCTTGACATACGACTGCTTGTTCTCTTCGTCACCGCATTCGTGGACATGGTGGGGCTCACGATGATCGTGCCCCTCCTGCCGTACTACGCCACGAATTTCGGTGCGAACGCGTCGATGGTTGGCGCCCCGAAGGTCGGGGGACGTCGTGGTATCCGGCGTGGGCGTATGATGCTTGATTGGGCTGAGGGCGTAGCCCACCCCCTACGGCGCAGCCTGCGGAAGTGGCCGTGCATCGGAGTCGCCACCCTGGCCTTCCTGGCGTCGGCCGTGACCCTCCCGGCGCAGGCCTTACCGGACCTTGAGCGTCTCGCCACGGCGGACGATTCGGCAGAGGCCATTCGTTTGCTCGAGCGAGTCGTCCGTCGCGACTTCCGAAACGCCGAGGCCCACTACCGCCTGGGCGTCCTCCACTTTGCCCGCTTTACCCCCGGGGAAAACGTGAGCGCCGATCGGCGTCAGGCCGAGGAGCACCTACGGCTTGCGACGCGCTTCGCCTCCGACTCGGCCCAGTACTGGCTCGCTCTCGCCAGCGTGTACTACTCCCAAAGCGAGGTGAGTGTCCGTCTCCAAGTGTCGAACACCGTGAGCCGCGCAGTGACCGCCGCCCGCGCTACGCGATCGCCGTACCTCGCTCGGGCACTCTCCAGACGCGGTCGGCTCGACTGGCAGCGTTACGAGCAGCAAGCGCACCGCTATCGGCTGTCTGGTACCATCTACGACATCGATCAGGACGCGTTTCTCAACGACTGGGAGTATGTCGAGGACCTGTTCGGTCGCCGGCTGCGGGCGGAGCACGGCGGCATCGTGGAATGGGCAGTAGCAGAGCGAAGCCTGCAGGAAGCGCACCGCCTGGACTCGGTCGATCTCGACATCGCCGGGCTCCTGGTCGTGGCCATGGGCGCCGGCCGCACATGGGACAGCGCCGCCACCGTTGCCCGTCGCCTCGTGAACAACGCGCCCCAGAATGGCCAGGCGTGGGCGCTCTACGGGCTCACGCTCGCACGCACCGACGCGTGGGAAGAGGCTGAAGCGGCGTACGATTCCGCGTTCCGATTGCTGGACCCGGCTGCGCGGGCCCCGTACGAGCACATCCCGCTGGTGCTCTCGCAGGACGCGGGCGCGGCCCACGCTGGCAGGGGCGTCCCCGAGCGTGCGCGCGAACGGGTGATCCACTGGCGGGCATGGGATCCCCTCTGGATCGCCGCCGGCAACAAACCCCGGACGGAGTTCTACGCGCGCGTCACCTATGCCGATTACCGCTGGGCGGATCCCGCTCACGGCTACCGCGGCTGGGAGACGGAACGCGGCGCCGTGTACGTGCGCTACGGGCCGCCCGACCTCGAGGCGACGCTCGGTGCCTCGGGCGTGGATCGCGATCCGGTGGTGGTGGTGCGCGGCTGGCACCAGGATCCGGATCGCATGCGGCTGAATCCGGGCGAGCGGCTCGACCGGGAGCGGAACCGGATACTCTGGGTCTACGTACCGTCCCGGCTGCGGTTCATCTTTGGGATCGCGCAGGGCTACGCGCGGGCGAGCTTTGCCGGCGCTTCGCGCCACGCCCTGTACGTGGCGCAGAAGAAGGACCCGGCCCGTTACGACAACGTCCCGCTCCCGGCAATAGACTCGCTGCCGCTCGTGGCGGCGCAGTTCAGGGGAGACCGTCCGGGGCTCGTGACCGTGGCCATCTTCGGCGAGGCCCCGGCGCTCGCGTGGACCGCCGATTCCATCGCGATCCTTGGCGCCGCAGATACCGCGCGCTCAGTGCGCGCGGGCCGGGTGCTCCGCACGTATCGGGGGCCCCTAGGCGTGCTGGGCACGGTCGATCTCCCGCCCGGGCCCGCGACGGTGCGCGTGGAAGCCCTTGGCCGGGACGGCGCGCTCCGGGGCGCGCTGCCGGTCCGCCTCCGCGCGCCGGTCGACTCGGGAGTGGATATCTCGGACCTGTTGCTGGGACGTATGGTCGCCACGCCCTCGAATGCGGCGCGGTGGACGGACCTCGAGATTCACCCGGTGCGGGACACCGTCCCCGGCGATGCGCTCGCCCTCGTGTGGGAGTCCTATGCATTGGCACCGGACTCCACCGGCACCGTGACGTACGACGTGGAGCTTCGTGTCGAGGCTACGGCCCTCGCTCGCCGCGGGATCTTCGCTCGGGTGATCGGCGGGATCGGCGACGTTCTCGGCCTCACCCTAGAGGGGGACGAGGTCGCGATCATCACCTATCGGCGAACGGTCCCCGCGCGATCCGATGGCGCGTACGTGGATGCGGTGACCATGGACGTCTCGACGCTGCCGCCCGGGCGCTATGTGTTTGCGGTACGCGTGACCGATGCCACGGCGCGGACGGCCGTGGCGACGCGGACCGTGTCGATCCCCGACTAGCTCGCATCGGCGTCGGTGAGCAGCGTCTTGGTCTTCTGAAGCGAACGCCAACCAACGGAGCGGAAAGTGGAAACAGCATACGCGGCACTCAAATTTCTGCACGTGATGGCCTTCGTCTTCATGTCGATCCCGTTGTTCAACCTCATCGTGGTGAACGAGCGGGCGCAGTTGGGGCCGTCGTTCAACTACGACGCCGACAACTACATGGAGAACATCATCCGGCGCGGGGCACAGCGCTGCTTCACCTTTCAATGGACGGTGCTCATCACCGGCGTCCTGCTGTTGGTCACGGGGCCGCTCGGCATCGCCGCGCTGTGGGGTAACTGGGTGCTGCTCGTCAAGACAATCCTGCTGTTTACTCTGATGGGGCTGCTCTCATTCGTGCACCTGCGGCTCCAGCCGATCATCGACGGGATCCTCGCCGAGGCGAGGCCGGACGCGATCCCGGACGACCTCACCGGTCGCCTCAAGCCCCATCGTATGCTGCGGAAGCGCCTCGCGACGTTTTGTCTCTTTCTCGTGATCGTCACGATCATTCTGGGGCTACAGGTTTTCGGGCGCTTCAATGTGGGCCTGACCGTTGTGCTCACCGCGCTAGCCGCGGTGTTCGCCTTGCGGGCGAGCAAGACGCTGGTGCGGTTCGGCTGGGTCTAGGCGGCATGGCCAGCCACAAGGGCCCGACTGACGGAGGGAGATCCACGTGAATCCGCTCACGGCGTTCGCCATCCGCTATCCCTGGCGCACCATCGCATTGGCGACGGCTCTGACGCTGTTCTTCGGGTGGCAGTTCCGTGGTGTCGTCATCGACACTGATCCCGAGAACATGCTGGAAGCCGATCAGCCGGACCGCGTCACGTACAACGCGGTCAAGAGGGATTTCGGTATCAACGACCTGCTGGTCGTCGGCATCGTGGACGACGGCGGCATGTTCCGGCCCGATCCGCTCCGCCGGGTTGCCCGTCTCACCGAGCGGATCGCCGCCATTCCCGGCGTGCTCATCGACGACATCGTGAGCCTGACGACCACCGACGACATCACGATCGACGGCGGATTCCTCCGTATCGGACCGGTCATGACGGAGCCTCCGCACTCAGATGCCGAAGCCGAGGCGATCCGGCAAAGAATCAATTCGAACCCGCTGCTGGCGGACAAGCTGGCATCGGAGGATGGCACCGGGGTCGCACTGTACATACCGATCCAACAGAAAAGCGAGAGCTACCGGATCTCGCAGGAGATCGAGCGGATCGCCGCTGAGGAACTGAGCCCCGAACAGCGGCTCTACCTGGCCGGCCTGCCGGTTGCCGAGGACACCTTCGGGCACGAGATGTTCAAGCAGATGGGGATCACCGCCCCGCTCACCGGCCTGGTGATCTTCCTCTTGCTCTGGCTGCTGTTCCGCAGCGTTCTGTTGATCATTCCGGCCATGGTGGTGGCCATGTTCAGCGTCGTGTGGGCCATGGGCACCATGATCGGGCTCGGCAACACGGTCCACATCATGAGTTCGATGATCCCGGTGTTCTTGATGCCGATCGCCGTGCTCGACACCGTGCACCTGTTGAGCGAGTTCCACGACCGTTATCCGACCGTGCGGGATCGGGCCGCGACACTCCAAGCGTCCATGCACGAGCTGTTCCGACCGATGCTGTTCACCACGATCACGACCGCGGTGGGATTCGCCTCGCTTGCACTGGCAGACATTCCTCCTGTTCGGGTGTTCGGCCTCTTCATGGCGGTCGGTATCATTGCCGCCTGGCTCCTGACGATCACGCTGATCCCGGCCTGCATCATGCTCATGCGCGAGGAACGGCTGACCAAACTGGCCCGGCGCACGACCGCGAGCCCTACCGGATGGGCAGGCACGCTCGAGCGCCTCGGCGCGTTCGCGTTCCGGCGGGCCAGGCCGCTCCTGGTAGCGACGTTGATCCTCCTGGGCCTCGGCGTCATTGGGCTGCGCAGGATCGTCGTGAACGACAACCCGGTGCGGTGGTTCCGTAAGGGCGAGCCCGTGCGCGTCGCGGATCGGGTCATGAACGATCTGTTCGGCGGCACCTACATGGCGTATCTGGTGGTGGCAGGAGAGGGCGAGGAACCGATCAAGGACCCGGCGACAATGGCATATGTCGATCGGTTGGGTCGCTACCTAGAGGCCCAGCCCGCGGTCGGGAAGGTGACCTCGATCGCCGACGTCGTGCGACGTACGAACTATGCCCTGCACGACGCGGATCCCGCGTTCGACGTCGTGCCGGACAGCCGCGAGGCGGTGGGCCAGTATCTCTTTCTCGCACAATCGTCGGGCGATCCCAACGAGCTGGACAACCTCATCGACTACAACGCCAACCAGGCAAATCTCTGGATACAGATGAAGTCGGGCGACAACCGCGACATGGAGAGCGTCACACGCAGCGTGGCCGATTTCAGCGATGTCGCGCCCGCGGGACTCACGCTTCGCTGGTCAGGCCTCACGTACATCAACAAGGTGTGGCAGGACCTCATGGTGGTGGGGATGCTCCGAGCAGTGCTCGGGAGCTTCGTGGTCGTGCTCATCCTCATGGTCTTTCTGTTCCGGTCGGTACCGCTGGGATTCGTGTCGATGGTGCCGCTGTCGGTGGCGATCATCTTCTCGTACGCTCTGGTGGGGTTTGTCGGAAAGGATTACGACATGCCGATCGCCGTCACGTCGTCCCTCAGCCTCGGGCTGGCAATCGACTTCGCGATTCACCTCATCCACCGGTACCGCGAGCGCGTAGCGGAGTGGGGTAACCTGGCTCGAGCTAACGAGGCGCTGTTCAGGCTGCCGGCGCGGGCCATCGCGCGCAACGCGTTGGTGATCGTCATCGGGTTCCTACCGCTCACGCTCTCGACCCTGACACCATACGTGACCGTGGGAGTATTCTTCGCCACCCTCATGATCTTCAGTGCACTCGCGTCACTCCTCGTGTTGCCCGGTATCATGGGCGTCGTTGGTCACCGGTTGTTCCGCCGCGAACTAGCACTCGCATCTCCGAAGGCCTGATATGATAGGGAAAGCACTCCTCGCGCTTGCGACCGCCGCCGCGATCTACGCCTCGCCAGGGCCGAACACGCCTCGGCAGCAGAGCGACGCTAGGGGGATCATCGCGCGCTCCCAGGCGGCGTTCTACGCCGCCGGCACGGACTTTCGCGCCCGGATGGAGATGGTCCTCGTCAGCAAGCAGGGACGCCGCCGAGTTCGCGAGCTCACGATGATCAGGAAGAACGTGGGGGAGGACGAGCAACGCTACTACATGTACTTCCACCGCCCGTCGGACGTGCGAGGGACGGCCTTTATGGTATGGAAGTACCCGGAACGGGATGACGATCGCTGGATCTACTTGCCGGCCATCAACCTCGTGCGGCGCATCGCCGCCTCCGACGCCCACTCGAGCTTCGTGGGCTCGGACTTCAGCTATGAGGACATCTCCGGCCGGGATATCGGCGCGGACGAGTACCAGCTGCTCCGCGAGGACACAGTGAACACGCACGCTGTGTTCGTGGTCGAGAGTCGGCCGACCAGACCGGCCGGCTACACGCGCAAGGTTGCGTGGATCGACCAAGTGACCTATCTGCCGCTGCGCGAAGAGTACTACGACGTCCAGGGAACGCTCTCCCGCGTCTTCACCAGCAACGAGATCCGTGACATCACGGCCGGTGAGGCTACCATACCAACGGTTGTCAGACGAACGATGGAAAACGTCAAGACGGGACACCGCACCGAGGTGACGATGTCGGACATCGCCTACGACCAGGGCGTGCCCGACGACCTCTTCACCGAGAGAAGCCTCCGCCGGCCGCCACGGCGTTGGATCCGGTAACCGGACGGTATGCGCATCCGACCGGCCTTGCTGGTCTTCAGCATGGTCGCAACCGCGCAAGGGGCGGCCGCGCAAGGAATCGATGGGCTGCTGCATGGGTTCGTTCAGGCCAACTGGTCAGTCCGTACGACCGGCGCCGACAGCCCCGGACTGCAGACGAAGGATTTCCTGCTGGGTGAGGAGCGGCTGCAGCTGGAGTTGGAGGACTACTCGGCCAGTGGGACGGCCGGGTTCCTTGCCAAGATCGATTTCTTCCACGATGCGCTCGCCGATCGGTCGGACCTCGAAGTCCGCGAAGCATACGTCGACGCGACGATCGACCGGTTCTCGCTGAGGCTGGGCCGTCAGATCGTAACCTGGGGTGTCGGCGACCTCATCTTCATCAACGACCTGTTTCCCAAAGACTACACGGCGTTCTTCTCAGGACGTCCCCTGCAGTACCTGAAGATCGGCGTCGATGCGCTGAAGCTGGACGTCGTATCCGGGCTCGCCGGGGCCGAGGTCGTGCTCACGCCCTCGTTCTCGCCCGATCGGCTGCCGGGACCGGACCGGTTCGTGCTCGCCGATCCGTTCCCCGGGCTGGCGCGCATCGAGCAACGCCCCGAGCTACGCCTCGCGAACATCCAGGTGGCCGGCCGCGTGTACCACAGGCTTGCCGGCGCCGATGTCTCGCTGTATGCGTCTCGCGGGTTCCATGGCAGCCCCGCGCCGCAACCGGATACGGATCCGGCGGCCGCCCGGGTCGTGTTGCGCTTCCCGCGCCTCAACGCCTACGGTGCCAGCCTCGAGCGCGCGGGGTTTGGCGGCGTCGTGAGCGCGGAAGTCGGCTACTACGACTCCCGGGAAGACCCTGCCGGTGCCGATCCCTGGATCCCGAACTCCGAGATCAGGGCACTGCTCGGGTATCGCCGACAGATCGGGGCCGAAGGTCAGCTCGGCCTACAGTACTACGCCGAGTGGATGCAGGACCACGACGCCTACGTCGCTAACCTGGTCGCGGGCTTCGAGCCGCGGGACGAGGTGCGCCACGTGGCAACCCTCCGCTATACGCAGCAGCTTGCGTATCAGACGTGGCAGCTTTCCCTGTTCCTTTTTGCCGGCCTCTCTGAGGCCGACTATCTGGTGATTCCCGAGGTGCGGCACCGGCTCACGGACGAACTCTGGGCGGCCGTCGGCGCGAACGTGTTCGGCGGTGGTTCCCAGGACCTCTTCGGTGCGTTGGACGACAACGACAACATCTTCCTCACGGTGCGCTACGGCTTCTAGCGGGCATGCGGAGTGGCTGCGCCAGCGCAAACCTTGGGGACGCGGCGATAACCTGCGCAGCGCCAGAGCGACCGACTTGACCCTGTACCTAGGTACGGGGTTTATTATTGCGATGATGAACGTGCTGACGATCGGACAGCTTGCCCGGCAAGCCGGCGTAAACGTCGAAACGGTAAGATATTACGAGCGCCGCGCCCTGCTCCCGGAGCCGCCCAGAACCCGCGCTGGCTACCGCCAGTACTCGCCGGACGCGGCCCGGCGCATCAGGTTCATCAAGCGGGCGCAGGAACTGGGCTTCACGCTCAGAGAAATAGCCGACCTGCTGGCCCTGCGGGTAGACCCTGAGACCAACTGCGAGGCGGTAGAGGCCCAGGCGGTGCACACCATCACACGGATTGACGCCAAGGTGACCGAGCTGGAGCAGATGCGCGCGGCCTTGCGCGAGCTGGTGAAGGCCTGTGACGCACGGCGCTCCACCGACGACTGCCCCATCATCGAGGCGCTGGAACCCCAAGGAGAGTTGTGACGATGCCCGGAATCGAACTGGTGTACTTCGACGGCTGCCCGAACGTGGACGACGCACGGGCCAATATCCGCGCCGCGCTGGAGGCGGCCGACCTGCCGCCGACCTGGCAGGAGTGGAACCAGCATGACCCCAACGCACCCGAATACGTCAAGCAGTACGGATCCCCGACGGTCCTCGTGGACGGGCGGGATGTGACCGGAGTCGAGGCCGGTGTTGCCGCCTCGGCCTGCCGGGCCGACGGCGTGCCGTCGGCCGAGATGATCCGTCTTGCCATGGCGGCCGTCACATGATCGGGAAGGCTATCGGCGCAGCCGGCGCCGGCCTCGCCGCCGCCTTCGCGTCCACGCTCTGCTGCGCGGGGCCGCTGCTGGCCGTCGCCGCAGGTATCTCGGGAGCAGGACTCGCGAGTACGTTCGAGCCGATCCGGCCATACCTCCTCGGGGCGTCGGCGCTCACGCTCGGGCTCGGCTTCTATCAGCTCGACCGCGAGGAGAAGAAGGCGTGCGATCCCGACAAGCCGTGTGCCGACGAGAAGGTCCGGCGCCGCACGAAGATCATGCTGTGGACCGCTACGATCGTCTCGGTCATCTTCGCTACCTACCCCACTTGGTCCGAGTGGGTGCTGTGACCGGCGCCCATCGCACGACACTACTCGAGGTGACCGTGAAGCGACTCACACTCATCGGGAGCGCGATCTTCGTCGCCACCCTCGCGGCGCCGCCGCCGAGCGCGGCGCAACAGAGTCCGCCGCCGCCAGACTTCCTTGTCACCGTCCCTTCGGCCCACGACTTCGAGACCACCCTCGCCATGCTGAAGCAGGCAATCGAGGGCGAGAACCTCATGGTCGTGCACGAGGTCAATCCTCAACAGATGCTGCGCATGGTGGGCATGCGGGTCCCTGGCATGCGACAGATCTTCTTCTTTCACCCGCGATACATGAAGCAGATCCTGGCAATCAACCGTAGCGGCGGCATCGAACCACCCCTCAAACTGATCGTGATGGAGCGGCCGGACGGCCGCGTAATGGTGCGCTACCACGATCCAGTGCACCAGTTCGCGCCCTATCCCGGACTCGAGGAAGTCGCGACTGAGCTGCGCGCCGTGTTCGAGACCATCGTTGGGGCGATCCGCAACTAACCGCGATGACGGGCACTCGGTACAATCGCCGAACGGCGCTGGCAACGCTCGCTTTCATCACGGGCGGCGCCATCCCAATCCAACTCGTGACGCTGTCGTTCGGGTACTCCGAGTACTACAAGGCGATCGACCTCGGACCACGCATCATCGCCGTGGCGCACGAGTTCGCCAGGTGGTACATCCCGTTCGTGCTCGTGCCGGCGCTCCTCATACTGATCGGGATCACACTGCATACACGGAGACGGTACCCCGACCTGTACCGCCGCATCATCGTAGGCGCGGGGATGGGTGCCGTGGCCACGATCGCGCTCGACGCCGTGCGGGGCGCCGGGGTCATCCACGGATGGCTGCCAGCCGACACGCCGGTGATGTTCGGGAAGATGGCCACTGGCAGTCCCAACTTCGCTTTCTATTATCCGGTGGGCGTAGTGGTCCACTATCTGAACGGCGCCAGCTTCGGCCTGCTCTATGCGTTCGTGTGGGGCAAACGATCCTCGTACCTGAGCGCGGTGCTGTGGGCCGGCATCTGGGCGCAGGTGCTCGAGCTGGGCATGATGCTAGGCCCACCGATGGGCCCGATGGTCGGGATCTTCGGAAGGAACTACGCCTGGCCGCAACTCTTTCTATTGACGTTCGTGGCCCACATCTTCTTCGGGATGGCGATGGGCCTCTTGATCCAGACGTTCCTGCGCGACGAGGATCGCGACTGGCTCCTGCCTTTCCTTTTGGGCCGCCGACGTGTGGCCGCGGCGGAGGCGTCCGCAGCTTGAGCTTCGCCAGACTACGGAGGTAGCACGATGTCGAAACTCCAATGGGGGGCGGTAGGCGCGGTCCTGGTGCTGGGAATTCTTTCTCAGATCCCGCGTCACGACCACGAGCATATGGCCGGCCACGAACACGCCGGCGATATGGACGCCCCTACATCCGCCGCCACCATGGAAGCGATGGACGCCGTGCCGAGCGGGCGTACGCGCGTGCTCCTGTCCATTAGTGGCATGACCTGAACGAGTTGCGCCACTACGGCCCGGGTGGTCTTGAAACGTGTTGAAGGCGTGGAGAGTGCAGACGTGTCCTACGAGGAAGGAAGAGGAACGGTGGTGTTCGACCCGGAGGCGACGTCCGCGGCCAAGTTCATTACGGAGCTGGAACGGATGACGGGGTTCACCGCCTCCGTGATCACCGCCGATACGACAAACGGGGCTCAGGCCCCAAAGGGAACTTGACATCGCCCAAGTGCACCACACCATCGCTCGACGCCATGACCGAGCAACTGCTGGACGCGCTCCCGACGTTCACCCAGGAAGAGCAACGGCTTGCCCTTACCCTCTACCGGCTCCTGGCCGCCGGCGACCCGCTCTCCAAGGGGCGCCTGGCAGAGCCGCTCGGGCTGTCGGTGCATTAGTCTCGTAATCGATCGAACAGCTCCACCACCCATTCTTTCCCGGCCTCCCCGTTTGCATCGAAGTACCAGAAACACTCGACCTCGCCGCGGTTCATCAGCAGCTGCATCGTTCCCTGTGACTTGTGCTCGGCGATAACCCAGTTGACCACGATCCTATAGTCGAGCCGGTCGTTGTAGCCAAACTTCCGCGTGCGGTCGAACCGTGCAAGCGGGCGACCCGACGCCACGAGCGTGAGCGGGTAGCCTGCAAGACCCTCGAACCGCATCTCCTCGGCCCGGTCCAGCGGGCACACGAAACCGCCCAACACGATGGGCCGGCGCGCAGGTGCCAGTGATTGTGTGGCGTGGAGCGCCATGATCGTCGCTGACTTGTGATGACCATGCGTCTGCTCGAACGGCAGCAGGCCCACGACTACGTCATACGATCCGCGTGTCATGATCTGGCTCAGCCGCTCCCGCACCGACGCCGTGTCCCACACGGCGCCGAGCACGGTGTCTGCGTCGAGCGTGTAGCCGCCGTCGAGCTGGTCGAGAAAGAAGTAGTTGCGAATCCCCACAATGGCTCCACCCGCCATCAGCTCGCGCTTACGGATCGCCGGGAGATATTCCCGAGCGACCGCCTCGTTCGTCAGTTCGATGTTGTAGATCGGCTCCGCCAGGGTCGCGTAACGGAACCCGCCGCTCCCGTCGGTCACGAGCGCGAGATCGACGATTCCGCCAAGATGATGTGTGATGCGATATACCGTGGCCGCGAACGCGGCGTCGTCATCAGGGTGGGCCGTCACGAGCAGCACACGGACCGATTGGTCGTCGCCCGGTCGCTCATTCGACTGCGCCAACAGCACCACGAACGGCGACCCCAGCACCGTCAAGCACAGTACCCTGCACCACGTCATGATCCTCATCGTCCTCCAAACGCCTGCGACAATATCGGAATGATATCAGCCCGCCCCGCTACCCGCCCCACCTCGAGGCTCCACGGCCTCGCCGCGGGCGCGTTGAAGGCGAGACGTCGGCTGGGATCGTTCATGCTTTTCGGCTGACCCCGAGCCACTCGACCACATGGTCGCGGTCCGGTTGTCGCGTGGCGAGCGAGACGCCTATGTACGTCGCAAGATTCGCCAGCAAACCGACCAAACCCTCGTGGACGCCGAGCGGCCGCCAGTCGGGTTGGATCACCAGGACTCCGGTCACCGAGATGCCGACCAGCAACCCCGCGATCGCGCCGGCCGCAGTGGCACGGCGCCACAGAAACGCTCCGTACACCGCCGGCGCCAGCTGCACCACCGCGCCATAGGCCGCGAGCAGCAGTCCCACCAGCGACCGGCCGCTCGTCATCGCGATCCCGTAGCTCAGAACGCCGACCACTATCGCCATCCAGCGGATCAGCGTGCGCCGATCGTGGTCGTTCAACCGGCTGTCGCGCCCGCTCGCATAAACATCCACCACCGCGATCGACGCCGCACCGTGCACCAGCGCGTCACCCGTCGACATGGACGCGGCGAGCCCACCAGCACAAAACAGCCCTACCACCACCGCCGGAAGCCCCGACGTGAGAATGATGTGCGGCATCACAGCGTCCGGGCTGCTCGGCTGCGACCCGTACAACACCCCGGCATATCCCACGATGAAGAGCGGGAAGAGAAACAGTTGGAACGTCGGGAACAGCACGATCGTGCGGCGGATCGTCGCGTCGTCCTTCGCCGCAAACGCTTTCATGAACAGATGCGGCCACATCATGAACCCGATCGCAGAGACGAGAAGCGCCGAGCTGAACGCACCCCGCGACCAGGCGTTCCCCGCCGCGTCGAGGCCGGGAACGGTCAGCAATTCCGGGCGGACGGCCTCAATCTGCTCGAACATCGCCCCGATCCCGCCGTAGAGCTTGTAGGGGAGGTAAAGCCCGAGAATCCATGCAATCACCACCATGAACACGCCCTGGAAGACGTTGGTCCAGGCGACACCCAGAACGCCGCTGCGCCATACGTACACCAGCACCACGGTGTAGGCGATCGCCGCACCCGCCCACAGCGGGACGTGCCCATCGGTCACCTGCTCGAATACGATACCGGCGCCCCGCATTTGGAGTGCGACATAAGGAATCATGGCAATCACGCTCACCACACCCGCGACGACGGCGACCCACCGGTTCTGATATCGGTGCGCGAGCATCGCTGCCTGCGTTACGTACCCATACCTACGACCGAGCCGGGCTGCCCAGGGGCCCAACGCGTAGTACGGAGCCATGCCGAGCACGCCGTAGGCGAGGATGTAGAACGCCGCGGCGCCGCGGCTGTACGTCCAGCCGGGCCCGCCCAGAAAGGCGAATGCGGAGTAGATGCTGGCGCCCGTCACGAAGTACATGACGAGGGTCCCGAAACCGCGGTCGCCCGCCACGTACCCAGCCACCGAATCGGAAGAGCGCGACCCAGCCCGCAATCCGACCCAAAGACTCACCCCTAGGTACGCACCCACAACCGTGACGACGACGTGCCAGTCGGTCACTTGCTCGACGTCCGGTAAAGATAGAGGAATACGATGAAGGCACCGACCACCCAAGCCAGGTACCAGGCGAAGACGAACGGAACACCCAATACGAACGGCCTCGCCCTGTTGAACGGCACGATCCCCGGAAACGTGACGCCGACCGCCATGGCCACGAAGTAGATGCCGGCGACCCACGTGGCGCGCTTCACGTCCGTTCGACCTCTGTCGGCTGCATGCTTGATGTCACAGATCTACCGGGTTGGCGACATTGGGATCTAACAGACGAGTCCCGATCAGTCAAAAATGAGGTGTCGCGGAACACCGCGGGAAGGGCTGGCCCATAGGTACGCCCGCGGGCCGACCCCGTTCGGCTAGGGAGCCGGCGCCGCTCGGGTACGGGCCAGAATCCACTCGGCAATCAGGTCGAGGAACCCCGGCGCGAACTCCTTGTCGAGCGTGGCATACTCGCTCGGGCTGCCGGTCGTAGCCGGAATGAAAAGGTGGTTGACCCCCGGCAGGATGCGGAGCATGTAGTCCGGATGGCCGGAGCGCTCGAGAGCCTCCCGGATCGCATCCCGGTTCTGCTCGGCGGGCACCTGGAGATCGAGTTCGCCGAACAGCCCGAGGATCGGAACCCGCACGCGCTCCAGTACCGGGAGCGGGTCGTGATCGATGAAGAACCGGAACCATTTGCTCCGGATCTGTCCGATCTGCGCTTCGACCAATCGCTGAATGAATGCGTCGTCGTCCTCGATCGCCTCACGCTGCTCGACGGTCATGGATGCCAGACTCTCCTCGATCTGTGCAGCGATCATATCGCGCACCTCGTCCCATCCCCGGTCGGTCCGGATCGCCGTGAAGATCCGTTGCTGCAACGCGCGCTGCCGCGCGACCGCGTCGTCGTCACCACCACCCGCGCGGACGATCAACTCACCCTGCGCATACAGGATCTGTTCACCGTTAAGGCCGGGGCCGGCGAGCATGATGACAAACGCGATGTCGTCCGAACGCGTAGCCGCCAGCGGCCCCACGATGCCACCCTCGCTGTGCCCCAGCACTCCGATTTGCCCAGCCGCTATCTCGGGCCGGGACCTCAGGAACGCCACGGCGGCCAGCACGTCGCCCGCGAAATCGGCCGATGTCGCCTCGGTGACGCTTCCGGTTGAGCCGCCCACACCCCGGTCGTCGTACCGCAGCACGGCGATGCCGTGCCGTGTGAGATGATCGGCGATGACTCGAAACGGTTTGTAGTCCGGAAACAGCTCCTCGTCCCGATTCTGGGGCCCGCTGCCGGTGATCATAACCACCGCGGGATGCGGTCCGGGACTGGGCGGGACGGTCAGGGTGCCGGCGAGCGTGATCTCCCCGTTCGTGAACTGGACTTCCTCTTCCCCGTAGGGCGGCGGCTCCTCCTCACCGACATCTTCCCGGGCACGCACCATCGAGAACGTGCCGGTGACACCGGCCTGTGTGAATGATCCGGCGATACTGTCATCGGCGAGCTCGCCATCCCATACGGCGATACCCGGTCCCGCTTCCAGCTCGAAGTGCACGGCAGGGTGCTCCCAGGTGACGCTCTTGAGCGCCAACCCGCTCACACCCTGAATGTCGATTGTGGCCCCGAGCGCACCGTCGGCGGTTGCGAAATGCACGACGAACGGAATGACCTGGCCCATGACGCTGACCGAGCCGCGCCACGACCCGTCGATCTGCTGCCCCACGGCCGGTGTGGCCGCTATCTCGAGGCTCATCACCGCCATCCCTGCAACCAGCACACCCCGTAGCATGTCACGCATGCTTCGCCTCCGGCTCGATCACCACGGCATTGCCGAAGACCAGGACCTCGGAAGCAGCCCCCATTACATACGAAGTCGAGAACCGGAGGTCGGTGACGGCATTGGCGCCCATCTTCTCAGCTTCATTCTGCGGGCGGTCGAGCGCATGTTCCCGGGCTTCCGCCATCATCTTGGTGTATTCTTCTATCTCCCCGCCGACCAGCCCGAGTGTCTTGACGACGCGATGTCCGGCGATTGACGCCGCTGGAGTGATGATCATTGGACGATGTCCTTGTATGGGTTTCTCCGATGGGTGAAGAGCTTTTCGCGGATGACCGAGACCAGCAGGATGATGAACCCCACCAATACGGCGAAGATCGCAGCCTTAATGGTCCACGGCAGCTCGGCCATGATGAGACCGTCGACCGTCTTCCACGCGCCATAGGATAGCAGCAATACGGTTGCACCGGCGAGACCGTGCTCGCGCACCCTGCGCACCAGCCACTCGAAGAGAGGTAGAGGTCGATTCTCATGCCGATCTCCCTCGCCGATGTAGATACGCAGTAAGAATCCTTCTCTCGGCAGAATCATGGTCGCCTCGCCAAGCGCGGCTGAGCGACACGCCCAGCCACACGCCTGACAGTTCCAGAACGACGTGGAGCATGACGTTGCCCAACGCACGCAGCTGATCTCCATCCCGCGCGAGCGCGATGGTCTCGTAGCCGAACGTCGAGAAGGTGGTCAGTCCGGCCTGCACCCACCGGTCGGGTTACCGAACGGCGACGCCCGCGATGTGTGGCGCGACCGGGACGAGTGGCGAGCCGACCCGAAACCGCTCGATCTCGAGGGATGCGAAACCCGCCCGCTCCAGCGTAGCCGCCGTGTCGCGGTTCGTGTTGCACCCCTCAAAGCACCAGTGCCACGGACCGTGTACCAGGTTCTGAACGGCGCGCAGTGCCGAGCCGGCCGGTGCCGCCACGTGTTCAATGAAGAGAAACCGTCCTTCCGGTCTTAGTACTCGTCGTACCTGGCGGAGCACGTGCGACGGATCGCGCACCGAGCACAGCACGAGCGTCGATATCACAACATCGACGCTGGCGGTCTCACAATCGAGCGCCTCCGCGGCGATCCCGCGGAGTTCCAGGTCGATACCGCAACGGGCTGCACGCCTCGTGAGCTGCCCGTGCACCGCACTACCCGGTTCGAATGCGACCAGCTTCATGCCCGGCTTGTAGTAGCTAAGGTTCGCGCCGACGCCGGGGCCCAGCTCCACGACGGTAGCCGGGAGATCCGCGAACAGCTCACGCTTGCGCGTGCCGTAGATACGGTGCATTGCTGCGTCGATCGCCGAGAGCAGCATGGCATTCATCCAGCCGCGCACAGTATTGCCACCCGAGACGCTCATGGGCACGCTACCGAGATTTGCGCTGCACAAACCGCAGACCAGACCAGGTGGCGTCCACCGCGCAGATCTTGAAGTCCACGAGACCAGCCGCGAGCCCAATCTCACGCACGATGTTGCCGGAGAGGTCCGTCACCACACCAGACGCCTGCTTCGGCCAGATGATCCAGAGCCCCCGGCTGCCCACCACCGCCATCTTGTCGATGCGTCCTTCGAGGTCTATCCGCGACTTCGTGAACCAGAGTGTCAGGTCCCGGCGGCCCCGTGCCTGTCTCAGCAGCCTGACCCCGTCGGGCAGCGCGCCGAGTGTCTTCTCGAACCCGGGAGGGGCGCCGACCAAAGCGACCACGGTATTCGCCTTGATGCCCAGCTTCTTGACCAGTGGGGTACCTGAGTAGCCTGCGAGGGCCGATGACGGAACGACGGGCCCGGACGGTGGATGCGCCACAGCACGCTTCAACGAGCTGCGGATTCGACTCCACGTCGTGTACACCGCATCCGGCAGTAGCTGCTCGAGCCGCGCGACCTTCTCCGGGTCGCCAGCAACGAAAATGAGCGGGACATGGCGCGTTGCCTTGTATCGGCGCAGGGCCAACGCCACATCCCGCCCATGCGACGGCAACCGTGACAGGTCGATGACCACAGCGGTCGGGGGAGCCCCGCGCAAGCGGCGTAGATCTGCGGCATCGATCGCACCGTACTGCACTTTGTAGCCTGCGCGACGCAACGATTCCGCCCGCACGGCCGCATCGGCGTCGTTCCAATGGATCAACCGTATCACCGACTCCCCGTCATGCTTCCTTGAGGACCATGTCGATACACATGACCGCCGCTAGAATGAGTTGTCGCAGACGACTGTCAGGAGGCACCTCGTCCGAGATCTCGAGGATGTAGTTGTCCGCGCTCGTCAAGAACTCCTTCCCCAGACCGGCCCATTTCTTGGTGACGCGGGCCAGTTCAGTATCGCCCGCCATGAAACGAAACTCCCAGCCCGTCCACTTGCCTTGCAGGTTGCAGAGCACCTCGTCATTCGGACCGAGCACGTCGAAAGCACCCCCGACAGACAAGAGACGCTGGCGGAAGGTACCGACATGCTCATCTCGATCATCGTGGACCACTACCCGCGACCGCAGCCACGCCCACCCCCTGCTGACGCGCACGACCGGCCGGCCGTCCGGAGTGGTCACGCGCACATCGAACGGAGTCATCGCTTTGTATTTGGTGAAGCGGAGTACCTTGGTAAGGGGGTTCAGGTGCTCCTCACGGCAATGCATGATGATCTCACCGTTCTCCGGGTCGTGGACGTCGTAGTTATTGGCCGCCTTGAACACTCCGACGTGCTCTTTGACCAGGAACAGATTCTTGTTCAGCACATCATGCATCGGGATCTCCCGGTTCAGGCATGGTAGACCATCTCCCCAGCCCCTGTCCGCATCTTCCAGCGAACCCGACTAGCAGGCGCCTGAAAAAGGGGGATCGAGTCCGTGGCCGAGTCCTTTCTGGGCACCCGACTAAGATATTCGGATACCTCGCGCTCGCTACTTTTCCTCTTCCCACACTGCGCACTCGAAGGTATAGAGTTGCGTGTCATCGAGCTGCCAATCCGTCTCCGGCAGCCCCGCTTTGCGACAGGTCCACCGCAGGAACGCTTCCCTGTCCCACCCGTGCGCTTCCGGCACCTGGGGGAGCAGGAGACCGCGGTGCCGTCCTCTGACGATCATCAGCCCGTGTCGGCCGACCACGACGTCGTCCGGCCGGATCGGCCGCATCGGCGACAGCATGCTGATCTCGATCTGCAGGTCGGATACCTCGTCGAGGGTTACCGGAGGGAAGCGCGGATCGTCTGTCGCCGCGGCAATCGCCATATCGGCCACAGACTCGACCAGCGGCTGGCGCGCGACCGATTCACCCCGGCAGCCGCGCAGTTTCCCGGTTTCCCGGTGCCGCAGTGTGACGAACACCGCACGCGGGACCAAGAACGCCGGTGAGTCGGTCGGGCAGACAGGGAGTCTGCCACCACCGAGATAGTCGATGAGAGACCGCCGCGCGATGCGGAGCAACGTCCGCTTGTCCTCGGCGGAGAGCTGCGGCGCGGATTCGCCGTGTGCGGCATCCATCATGTCATCGGCGGTATCGGCCAATCACTGCGAGCGCGCCCGCCAGTCCTTTTCATTCGACGATCGCAACCTCCGATGTATCCACGTAGAGCGTCACGACATGTCCATACTCGACGCCCTCTATGCGCTTTGTGATCACTTCCACCACATTTGGCGGGTGCTGGTGGCCCGGCTTTGTACTTGGATGAGGGTAGTAGATCAGGCCGCTGTAAACAGTGTCGTGGTATTCGACCTCACATGGCGAGAACGAGAAGTCTTCGGGGCCGTGGTGATCCGTCCACACGACGTTGCGAAAGGTGTAACGCGGGTTCGTGAGGTCGAGCGCCTTGCAGGCTGCACGGATGTTCAATGTCGCGGGGAAATACCCGCTCAGATCGAGCCCGCGCTCGCGGAAACGGGGTACTTGCAATGTTATCGAGCCGGCCGAATATGGCGATTCGGAACTGGCACCGGATGCTACGCGGTAGCCTTCGATGACCACACCTGCGACCGGGCGCCACCTGGCGGTGCTCCGTCTGCTCGTGCGGCCCAACGCGCGCGTCTCTCGGCTAGGCCCGTACGGCGGCGGCAAGCGTTCGGGCGAAGCCACCCCGACGCCCGACGGCAACTGAGCCAAGGCCCAGCCAGGCCGCCATCGTCCACAGCTCGGTAGCGAGGGCATTGGCAACCGTACCGGGGTCGGCATTGCGCTCCAGGTACGCTGCCGGTACGAGTAGGCGGCGCCGAGGACGGTCTGCCTTGAGGTCGACGCGTGCCACGATGCGATCGCCCAGCAGGAACGGCAATACGTAGTACCCCCACCTCCGCTTCGCCCGCGGCACGAAGATCTCGATGCGGTACTCGAAGTCGAACAGCCGCGCCACGCGCGCTCGGGTCCAGACCACGGGATCGAACGGCGACAGCAACGTTGCGACGTCGATCCGGCGCGGTACCCGGGCCTCAGGATGAATGTAGGCAGGCTCGCGCCAGCCCTCGATCCGCACCTCACGCAGCTCGTCCGCCTCCACCAGCTCAGCGATACGCGGGCGCGCCTCTCGGACCGGCATGCGGTAGTAGTCGGCCAGATCGCCAGCCGTGCCGACACCATGGGCGCGGGCGGCCAGGCGCAGCAGCTCACGTTGTGCCTCCTCGCGTCCCACCTCGCGACGGTGCTGCTCACGTGGGAGCACGCGCTCCGCGAGGTCATACAGCCGCACGAAGTTGGGCCGCCGCTCGGCCACGGCAAGCCGGCCGAAGCCGAAATGTGCCTCTAGCACCTGCCTCTTGACCGCTAGGCCCCAGCCCCATCTGTCAGTCATACGGCGGGGCGCACCGTCCGGCTCCGGCAGGTCATCAGCGCTCAGCGGACCTCGCGCGCGGACCTGTTCCAGAACCAGCTTGACGTAGTCCGAGTGCCGCTCCATGAAGGTCTCGAAGCCCCACGGGCGTACGCGGTGCGTCTTCATACGATGACGCAGCAGCGGCCAGCTCTCCACCGGTAGGATCGACGCCTCGTGGGCCCACTGCTCCGTGAACTCGCGCCGCCGGTAGACGACATCGTCGAGGCGCGACTTCTCATAAGGACCGAGCCGCGAGAAGAGTACCTGGTACTGAGCGGGTGTGAGAACGTTGACGTAGTCGATCTGCAGCAAGCCGAGCTGTCGGATGGTGCGGCGGACGTGGCGCGCGTCGACCCGGCCACGTGGTCTCGAGCGATCAAATCCCTGCGCCGCCAGCGCCGTGCGACGCGCCTCGCTCAGCGAGAGGGCGTCGTGGAACATATGCACTGCTTGTGTGACGTAGCCGAGGATCGAATCACGATGCTCGAGAGTTGCTCGTGCCTTCTCCCGCCTAGAACTCGCGCTTCTTCATCTCGGAGAAGAAGTTGCGCAGTTCCGTATCGTCGTCTGTCTCTTGGGAGATGGTATCGTCATACTGGCCCCGCGTTTTTGCTTTGGCCTTGGCAGCTTTGGCGGCGTTTTTCTTCACCAATGCGGCCATCTTCTGGTCGTCGCTCTTCGACATCGCTGCTCCTGGGGAATGACTTACAATCTACTCGCGCAACCGAACCAGCCAATCGGTCTGGGATCGCGCCACGGATACGCCCATCTGCCGCTCACACGTATCTACACTGCTGCTCATCCCAACGCCACCCCACGTACGCCTCGTCAACTTTCCTCACGCGGTCCCTTCTCTTTACGGGTCCTCCGCCACCGCATCCTCGCGCGCCCGCCGGGCAGCAGCCGAATCAGCCACGTCGAGCGCCCCCTGAACCCCGGCCGCGCCCGGCAGCCTGGATGCACCCAGCACGCTGTCCCGCGCCCGCTGAGTTTGAGGATCCCCGCTATCCTCTGGCGCATCCCGTGAGGTGCAGCCCAGGGTCAGGGCGAGAAGGAGTCCGGCGAGCACCACGCGCATAAGACCGCCTTGTCATAGGAGTTGACCACCGATGTTGCCTTCAATCCAAACAAAATGCCGACCTCCGAGAGCCCCAGGGTTGGATCACTAACGTCTCACTCACATCGCCGAGTGCCCGATAGTATCGCCAAGATACGAGTTCGTGTCCGCTCTCCACAGGATGCCCAGGAGCGTATGGGTGCCACAGGTCGCCGCACCCCGTCCGATCATCAGAGTCATGCTACAGCACAGCAATCGTCCGGTTCACGGAACCCGGCCCTTCGCAGCGAGGCGCGGATTTCGGCGCGGGCTCCTAGCGAACCGACAGCGGCCACGACGTAGGCTGCTCGATAGTCTTCGATCGCGGACGGGTGGATCACGGGCGCGCCATGGATCGTCTGGCCGATCTTGCGAGGATCCAGATCCACGAACGCCTCGACCTTCTGTTCCCGGCTCTGGAGCGCCAATGCAAACGCCTTGCCCACCGGTCCCGCTCCCCATACCACGACCGGACGGCCGGCGATCCGGCGCGCGAGGAAGTGCGCCTTGCAGCGGCGAAACGCGTCGTCCCCGTAGCGGGGATCCGTCCGCGAGAGCCGATCGGGCTGCTCCCGCCATTGGAGCAGGACCTCGGGGACCTTCCCCAACCGGTATCCCGCTTCCCAGAACCTCAGGATCAGGTCGTAGTCCTCGGGCCATCCCACGTCTCGATAACCGCCCACCTGTTCGAAGGCGGCGCGCCGCATGACCAGGCTCGGATGCGGGATCGGGCACTCGATGAACAGGTCGCGCAGCATCTGTTCATGGCTGATCACTGCGTTGATCCACCGTTCATAGCGGAGCGCGCCGCCGCGTACGAGACGCCGCGGTACATATCGGATGCGGGTCCCACACGCCGCAAGTTTCGGTTGGTCGTCGAGCAACGCCACTTGCCGCTCGAGTCGCGCGGGCGCGGATACATCGTCTGCATCCATGCGCGCCAACACATCACCCCGTGCCCGGGCGGCAGCGGTGTTGAGTGCGGCGACGATCCCGTACGCCGGCGTGCGGACTGCGTGGATCCGATGATCACGCGCCGCCCATTCGTCCAGCAGCGCCGGTGTCTCATCATCGGACCCGTCGTCCACAACGATGATCTCGAGCGCGCGAAACGTCTGGGCCACCAGCGACGCGAGCGCATCATCGAGCGTAGCGGCGGCGTTGCGACACGGGAGAAGGATCGAGACGCGCGGCGTATCGGTCACCGAGGCAGGATCCCCACGAGCGTTACGTGGCGGCAATGAAGTCTATCACCACCCGTGCGAACTCGGGCCCTCTGTCTTCCTGCAGGAAGTGGCCGGCTCCCACTATGGTCGTGTGCCGTTGGTCTCGGGCACCTGGGATCCGTCGCCGAAAGGCGCGATCCAGGCCCCTGGTTATGGGATCGCCATCGCTGAAGGCAGTCAGGAACGGTTTCTCCCAGCGGCGCAAGACGTCCCACGCCTTCCGGTTTGCGGGAGCGGCCGGATCGTTCGGCGTAGTCGGCACGAGCGCCGGAAACGCGCGCGCCCCCTGCTTGTACCGTTCGTCCGGGAAGGGCGCATCGTATGCAGCCCGTGCCGCGGCGGGTAGAGGACGCCGGCACCCCGCGGACACTATACGACCAATCGGAAACCAGGGGGACCGGGCGGCAAACATCTGCCACAAGCGGAAAGCAACCGGCCCGCGACCCTGCCCAGTGGGCAGGCCCCCATTCGCCAGCACGATCCGAGCAAACCGTTCGGGGTGCTCGGCCGCGAGGCGGAGACCGATCAGCGACCCCCAATCCTGGCATACGAGCGTGAGGTTGTGCAGGTCGAGCTGGAGCAGCCACTGGGTCATCCAGTCGACATGGCGTTGATAGGTATAGTCGCTACGTCGCACCGGCTTGTCCGAGCGGCCGAAACCGATCAAGTCGGGCGCTATGGCCCGATGGCCCGCCGCGACGAACAGCGGGATCATGTGGCGATACAGGAAAGACCAGCTCGGCTCTCCGTGCATGAGAAGGACCGGTGCCGCGTCCCGCCTACCCTCGTCAACGTAGTGAATCCGCAGCGTATCGAGTTGGAGATAGCGCGGCGTGAACGGGAAGTCCGGCAAGTGTTCGAATCGGTGATCCGGCGTGGGGAGTGCCTTCACGGTTTCTCCTGGTCTGCCGGCGGCTCATGCCAGGCGGTTTCCCCGGGCGCCACCCGCCGCGGCGCCTTCACCCGGCCCTGCATGACGCCTCGACCCTGCGCGCTGCCAATTCGGCGGCCCGCACCTGACGCCGCCGCACGCCCAATGGCCTGGCGCACGGGCCCCTCGTTCCGGGTGCTAGCCCGTCTCGGCACGCGACCTTGCAACAGCAAAACGGAGTCCAATCATCCAAAGAAGCGTCCCCACGATGACTCCAAGGCAGTTCGCAACGAGATCGAGTAGAGAAGCTTCCCTCTGTAGGATTAGCAATTGCAGCCCTTCGAGCACGATCCCGAGCATTACGATCGAGCCCAACATCATGAGCCGCCACCGCAAGGCCGAAACCAATGGCATAGCCAGAAGCACCATGACACCGTACGCGGAAAAATGCGCCAGCTTGTCTCCGCCTGGCAGGCCCGGGCCCTGCGGGACGAGACTGAACGCGACGATAACAACTACGTACACCGGGAATATTGCCCTCAGTACGAGGAGAGCCATGGCCTCGTAACGTCTGAGCACCGGTCTCAGCATCACTTACCCCGAGTTCCTGCCGTGTGTTAGCGTCACGATCCTACTCCCTCCAGCGCACGCCACTAGACGTAGCAACCGGTGACTCCAACGGTTCGCGCCCAAGCTGCGCGCATGATGAGTGATCATATCAAAGATATGGGCCAAGCCGACGGCCTGTCCAGCTGCACAATCATCAGTTCCTCAAGAAGTGAGCGCGTGGCAGCTTCAGGGTGCGGGAATGGCGTCTGGACGCCACGGCGGGTGACGTCCTACCCGATACGATCGGCAATCGTCGCTTTCGCACGCGACCCGGCAGGAAAATACCCGAGCCCCCTGCAACAAGCGGCGAGCACCGCTCACCGCTATCGGACCGTTACGTTCCCTTGACAGGGCCCTTCTTAATGGTGTTAGGCGGCTTCTTACCTCTCCCGATCGATGCGACCGCGAACCACGTACGAGACGCCGAGTGAGTCCGTGGTCACCGCGTAAAAGTACCGGTCCGTCACCACGGGCCGAGGATATGGCCGGTAGGACGACGGAACCCGAGCCTGTGCAATCCACACTCCCTCGGAGTTGAAGACGTCATGCGACACGCTCGTGTCGCGACTCTCGAGACGGACCCACAACTGACCGTTCGTCGCGCGGACGAAATGCCTGAGTACCGGTTTGTGGCTCGGAAGCATCGATGGGTTGAAATCGACGTGGCCGATCCGTTCCATAATGCCAGCGAGGCTCTCCATGGCACTTTCCCGGTCGGCGGCCGTGAGGGGCTCGGGGTCGACGTCCCGCTCGAAGACACGCACCGTGTCGCCGTCGAGTGTCGCTTCCGTTATGCGGTAGGTCGCAGTGTGCGCAAACCAGATGTGGCCGATAGACGGCTCGAAAGCGTACAGATTCCCGGGCGCGAACGGGACACTAACCGCGCCGCGGGATGTTCTC
Organism: Gemmatimonadota bacterium; assembly: GCA_022563595.1. GTDB lineage: Bacteria > Gemmatimonadota > Gemmatimonadetes > Gemmatimonadales > GWC2-71-9 > JADFNB01. The sequence goes on along the minus strand of JADFNB010000030.1, from coordinate 7,389 downwards.
AGGTAGGTCACTTCGCCCTGCGGAAACGAAATCGTGTCAACACCCTGCGTGGCAGGATCGTAGCGTACGAGGACCCACTGGGGCTCGACCTTCACACCCGGGCTGCGGTCGAACCGGACAGTGCGCTCGATGGCGTAGTCGTACAGTCGACCCAGGGAATCGACCCCGCCCTCCCACGTGTAGCCCCAGGAGCTGACGAATCGCCGGTATGTCGTGATCTCCTGCCCCCCAGTGGACAGCACCATCACACGGCCGTTCCTGGGATCATTCACGTAGAGGTTCCCGTCCGTAGCCCAAGCCATGCCGTTGGCCTGCCGGAACTCTCCCGGACCGCTACCCTTCCGACCAAGCGTCGCCATATGGGCCCCCTCGGGTGAAAAGACGCGGATTTCCTGAGCGACGAAATCCAGAACGAGGATTTGCCCTTGCCTGTCTACCAGTATGCCGCGGATCTGGCTAAAGGTTTCGGCCTCGGACCCTTCTATTGCGCCAATACGGAGGTCCTCGACGATCGTCCATTGTTCAATGGACTCACCCGGGGCGCGTGACACTTGCTCGGTGCCATCGGGACTGCATCCAGTGCTACCTACGAGCAGCAATAGCGGCCATGACCGGATGTTGTTTGCGCCTTTCAAAAGAACAGATATCATGAGAAGCCGCCTAACCGTTACGCACTTGAGCTGCAGGCGCGATAGTCCACCAACTGCGCGTACCCTTCGGGTTACTCATGTCTTGCCAGCACCCCGGTGTTAGACGGCAGCACACGAGAATCACAGGGGACGCCACCGCACAACGGTAGCACCCAGGAATCCACCGAGAGCTGCCCCTATTCCACTCAACACCGCAACAGCGCCAACTACCTGGGCCGGATCACAGCCGCCCCCGTCGGGATCGCCACAGAGGGCGAGTGCAAGTGAGCTAAACGTAACTCCAACGGCCAACCCGCCGATGAGTGCTCCGGTTCGTGCACCCGTCCCATCGTGAACCCATACCCGGACCAACGAATCGAGGGAAATCTGACGGGTGGCGAACACCGCGCTGTGAACAGAAGCACGTTCGATCACCCGAAGCCGAAGCCAACCGCTGTCGGCCATGAGCACCCGGCCATCGACACGAGTACCCTGAACCGTTTCGACTCGGATGCGCCGGTCTATTTGCAGGCTATCGATGATGCGTGGGCCGATCTGAGCCGCGCTGGGTGAGCCGACCAGCATCAAGCCCGTCATGAACGCCAGTGCTTTCGGAAACTGCCTCATGAACGAATGCTCTGCTGCTGTCTAACCGATCTGCCCGTAAGCTGCGGTGCTACAACTCCCCAGCTACTAGATGCAGACCGCGAGACAAACATTACCAGTTTCACGACTCAACGCCCTTCCTTATCACAAGCCAGCGCGCCGTCATCTGCAGCGCCTTGTTGGGACCCTTCCCTTCATGCACACTGTGCGACGCACACCAGTCTTCCGCAAGTATTGCCCAGCGTTCATGGTCGCGCCAGCGCCCACCAATCTTCAGGTAGCGACGCGAGAAGCCCTCGCGAGCGAACCCTAGTCGCCGCAGAAGTCGAATCGACGCCGCGTTCTCCGGCTGAACATTCGCTTCGACTCTGTGAAGCTTGAACTCGTCAAACCCATTCGAGAGTAGCAGGCGTAGCGCCTCACCCATATAGCCGCGCCGGGCGAATGGCGCGCCGATCTGGTAACCCAAATACGCGCTTTGAAACTTCCCTCGCACGATCTGGCTCAGTTCGACCCCGCCGATGATCGCCGCGTCCTCTCGGCGATAGATCAAGAAGGGCGCGAAGGCCGGCTGGCCCGCCTGAGCGAGAAGCTGCCTGTACTCCGTGTGCGTGTAGGGTGGACTCGCCAGCCCCACGTAAAACGTGCGGCTCTGACGGTTCAGCCGAATGTATTCATCAGCGTCGCTCGACCGAGGCGGTCGTAGTTCCACTCGATAACCGCGTCGGTGAATCGACCTCGTCATTAGATGGGAAGCGGCCTAACGGATTTCCGATTCCGCTGCGCGTGCAGTATGCAAATCCGAACCCTCAACTGCTGGGCGAAGGGTTCGGACCCTCAATGCGCACCGCGGCAGCAGCAATTGTTTGGGCCGCGGCTCAACCGGGATCGGTGACATTCGCTTCCATCGACCGGTCGTGGACCCCTCCAAGTAGAACCAGGGCGGAGACGCATCCTAGCAGTGCCAGAAACATGTCCCACTGAGTGTCCCACACGTCTCCCTGCGCGCCGAGAAAGGACTCAGCAGAGTCGCCACCGATGAGCGCCGCCCACCACTCGATGAGTTCATAGGAAGCGCTGAACGCTAAGCACACACAGATGACGAGGAAGACTAGCCACTTCCCCCGCCGTAGGGGGGAGAGCCGTAGCAGAATCTCGCGGCTCAGGATTGCAGGGATGAATCCCTGGGCCAAGTGACCCAGACGGTCGTAATGGTTCCGAGACAGGTCGAGCAAGTCCTGAACCCAGAAGCCAGCTGGCACCCGGGCGTATGTGTAGTGGCCACCCACCATGAGGATCACGGCGTGGAGCAACAGCAAGCGGTAGAGAAGAGGGGACAGGCGAAAACGCGAGTAGGATACTACCAGTACGGGCACCCCCATTAACACCGGGGCGACCTCGAGCCACCAGGTGCCCCGCTCCAGTGGCTGGACGCCAGACCACACCAGCACGAGCCCTGTGGCTGCGAGGAGAGCTAGCGGTTCTCGGAAAGTGGCTTCTCGCTGTACCATCGGAGCGTTCACCGCGAGTAACGGCCCGCGCATCTGCGGCCAAAACAAAAACGATCGTCGCCAGACGCGCCAAATTGTCGAAAACCTACCATGTCAAAATAACATTACTTTCAAGACAACCTTCAGGTACCAAAAAAAACGACGCCGTTCTGGTCTGTAGCAGACGGCGTGTTAGACTGCGCGCCGCAAGACTTCCTTGTCCAGGCGGCGACCAAGCCGATCCTTCTCAATCTCAAGATCGTAACGAGCCTGGAGATTGAGCCAGAACCGCTCGGACGTCTCGAAGTACCGAGCCAACCGTAGCCGTTGCTGAACGTTCAACGAACTCGCCAGCTGCTCAAATCAACGACTTCCTTAGAAGCGTGCGCGCCCGGCAGCAGCATGCGCTTTGTTAGACGGCACGGGCTCCGTCTGAACAATCTGGTTCGTGTCTAGCGGTGATCAACGGCCGTCGGGTGCGGGGCCGACACCGAATTGATCGATTCGGACGCGGCAGCGCTGGCCTGGACCGCAGTCGAAACTGAGCGTCTTCCAGGCACATCCCTTGATACAAGTCATGGCCCAGCCCGTGTCACTCGCCTCGGCAACAAAGGCCCATTCGGAAATGGGCTGCTGCGCAGGGGTAGTGACCACGATCAGTCCCGCGAGCGCGGCAATTCCGAGTATCGTCGCTGCGATGCGCTTCATAGTTGCCTCCTTGGCGTACCGTGCCGTCTAACGACTCCGCGTTTGAGCTGCAAGCAACCCGCCAGCCGAGCGAGCCGCGATTCGCTCGTAACGATACACTCGCGCGGCGTTCACATCAACGCCTTCCTTTGAAACGCCGGTGCTTGTCGGCTCCTAACGCGTGTTAGGCAGCGAGCATGATCAGTAGCCGAATAGCTCGCGCCGCTTTGCCGCGTGCTTCTCTTGGAAAGACTCAGCCCACGTGCTCCCCTCGAGCGCGGACCGGAACCTTCCCCACGCATGGCGAATCGCGTCCGCCAAGGCAGTTGCGTTCTCGTCGAGAGCGGCTGTACCACTCGGATCTACTCTCTTCCTTGAGAGATGGGATAGCTGAGCGTTGATCGCCGCCTCCATCTGCCAGAGAATTGCGTAGTGATGGCTCCCCTTCTGAGAAGCCCAAGCCGGCAAGTAGTGACCGGCCCACACCGCCTTGTCGCCGTGAGGTGTGCTAGGACTGGGCTGGTCGAAGAGGAAGTCACGAAGATTGCGGATGTGAAGGAGTAGGGATTCGAGGACCACTCGATCGCGAGTTCTTTGCCACTCAGCGCTCGTATGCTCCAGCATCAGCCACTCATACGCCAGATGGGTCAGGAGTTCCTCGAGTTCCCGCGACTCAAAGGGTGGCAACGTGTCGGTGCACTCCTGAAGAGCCGCGTCCATCGCCCGGGACGCTCGCACAAGCAGCCGCCTCAGAACTTGAATCACAGGAATGGAGTGTCCCCGCTCGCTGCCTAACGACCCTGCCCATCACCTGCAGGCGACTCCTCAAGGATCGCCCAGCATATGGAACGTTGCAAGGGACTAGAGAGCACACGAATACAATGAATTCCTTTAAAACGAAAGCGCCTGGCAGCTGCATGGGCTTGTTATGCGGCGCCCTACTCATCATCGAAAGATCTTCTCCGTTGTTCCAGCTGCAGTGCGTTTGCCTCGAGATTATGTAACTCTCTCGTGAGTGAGTTCAGTGCCACGACGCCACCGAGAAGCCAATCATCCCCATCATAGGTTATAGACCAAGGGTGCCCTTCGGGAAAGAGTTCGGTGAAACGCTTGCCGGATCCCGTTTTCGGACTGCTCGGCGATCTGAAGGATGATCGTTGTTCGTCCCAGTGCTCATACAGATGACGAAGCAGTCGAAGTTGTTCAGCGGTATCGCCGGTGATCTCAAAAATCGGAAATCTATCCGCTGCTCGGTCGATCGCCCTTATGAGGTTCCACCCGACGACCGCGACTATGTGCTCGTCATACGATGCTGCCGAGTAGGACCGCCTGCGGTCGACGTCGGTTTCGGCCTGACCCTGTGTCGCCGTGGTTTCGCGAAATCGGCGAAGCTGCAGGCGCCAGCTCCAGATCCAGTGTAGGACGTCGTTCAACACCTCTTCGTCCTCATCGGACTCGCCGTGGCCGGATGTCGATCGCACTATTGAGCCTACGAATCGGAGCTTGATGGTCCTCTCATCCACTTCCGCCAATCACTCCCGCGGCGCCGCATAACGGACCCGCGTTTGAGCTGCAAGCAACTCCCCCGCCGGACGAACCGCTCCTCGCCCGTAATGATACGCTCTCCCGGCGCTCATATCAACGCTTTCCTTTGAAACGTGCCGTGCTTGTCAGCTCCGAACGCGTGTTAGGCCGCTGCGTCTGGGCGCAACCTCAGGAGCCGTCGGAGCCAAGCACCTCGAAGGGGACAGAACCCCCCAGACGTTCACCTTCCTGCGCGTCTAGCCACGGTCGGACCGTGTAGATTCCGGCGGGTGCACTTGCAGTGGACCAGCTCCCAGTGCGCTTCAGAGAGTCGCCGGGGGCGAAGACAAACCTGTGAAGATCTGCGGTACAGACCCGAGACGTGATGAGCGGGTCTCCGGCCGTGTCGAAAACCTGGAATCCCAGAATACAGCTGCTGCTCCCATGAACTACGAGGGTTCCGCGAGTGCGATTCACTAGATGCGCGGTAATGGTGACCGGCTGACCCTGGAGGACGGCAGCCGGGTCAACGCGCACGTCTAGAGTTAGCTTCTCCGTGGGATCCGTTACGAGTAGGCATGCACCGAGTGTGGCGGCTAGCAGGGCTAAACGCGGGAAAGACGCCCGCGGACTCAAGACGTGGGTACTGACCCCGCGCACAGGAGCAGCGGGACCGGTCCGTATCAGGGGCAAGCGTATCATGGCCTTGAAGGACCGCACCATTCGAGCAACGATCGGAGGCGCTTCGTTCTGACGCAGCGGCCTAACGGATCTGCCCATCAGCTGCGGCGCTACCACTAGCCATGCGGAAAGGTGCCGAACGTTCATTGCTCTCGCTAGGCTCACGATTCAATGGCTTCCTTGCCAAACGAAAGGCGCCGACTGCTTCATGGGCTTGTTATGCAGCCCCTCCCTTACGCCTTCCGCGACTACCCTTCGGCATCCCACGGATTTCCTCTCGCACCACCCGGCGAACGACGGTTTCCAGCGGCTCGGCACCCTGCTCCATGACCCGTCGTAACGCCTGATTAATGAGCGTCTGGTAATTGCCGCCACCGGCTGCATGCACCTGATTGCGGAACCACTCCAAGACATCGTCATCGATGCGAATCGTGATACGCGTCTTTCCGGTCGCAACAGGTACGACCGAACCGCGCTTCGCCTTGCTGAAATCATATTCCTTACGCATCTACGTCCTCCGCATATCGTCGGCGCTCTTGGGGAGTGGCTCGCCGCGCTGAGATGAGCCGAATGTTAGCCCCACTCCACGTCCAGCTTACCACGACCACGCGGTCGAGGAGATCCCGCCCAAGAGTGACGAGCCGCTCTTCGGTGGGGTGTGCATCTGGCCGAGTCAGCGCGTAGGGATCCTCGAACGCACCGACCGCGTCGGCGAAGTCGACCCCGTGCTTGCGGTGGTTGATTTCCGCTTTGCTGGGATCCCACTCGAAGGCCATGTAGAATGTATGTACGAGCGTACACCACCACAAGGGGTCCGGTGCGGAGCAAAGGACGACGCGCTATGTGGGGTGGCGCGGATTTCTGTCGACCATCACCAGTGGCGGGAGGCTGTATAACGGATCTGCGTTTGAGCTGCAAGCAGCCCGCCAGCTAGGCGAGCGGCCACTTGACCGTAACGATGCCTTCTCCAGGCACTCATATCAACGCCTTCCTTTGAAACGCACGTGTTTGTCAGCTCCTAACGCGTGTTAGGCCGCGCGGATGACAGAAGACAGCTGTGCTCATACATACTCTCCGAGGTGCCGCTCACTCGGATATCTGAACAGAGGCTCGATCTTCATCTGCAGTTCTCTGTGAGCGGAACCGGTAAACTCGATTCCGCCCCCCGTATTCCCGGCTTTGTCGACGACCTTCCCCAGAGCAACGCCGTTGCCGTTTCTGTCGTAGAACTTGCCCGCAAACTGAACACGGTCCTCCTTGACCCGGATCTGGAGAACAACATCGCCGCTTGCGTCACGGACCTCCAGGGCCTCCTCCGAGTAGTTACGGTCGAAGGCGGTGTTCTGATTCACCTTCCATTCGTTCCTAATGAGCTCAGCGACGACGGTTCCGCTAATATTGCGGATGAGCGTGGAAACCTGCACTCGGTTCCTTTCGAGCTCGACTGTTAGGTGTGTATCGTCGAAGATCTTGAAGATCGGCTGACCTTGTGGACCACCGTAGCGGAGAATGGCGCCGGAATCGCCCAGTTCGAGCTGTGGATGTCTGCCCTTCTTGAAGGCCAGCAGCAGCCGCTGCTTTCCCTTTAGCAGGCCAGAGAACTTCCCAGTCGCGGCGGTCTTCCGTTCCTGGCGCGCGATCCGGAGCTGGAGTGCCCCGGCAACAAAGAGCAGAGCCAGTGCCGCGACGACGAGCCCGGTGGGCGTAGGCTCGGGTCTTAGCCAGCCAAGGGCCGCAAGCAGGATGGTCAGAACGACTAGGGCGTATTTCAT
>JADFNB010000003.1 GCA_022563595.1 Gemmatimonadota bacterium | reverse complement strand
CGGTGGATCCTGCCAGCAGGATGTATGCTAGTGTGGTGTTGCCGAAGTATGGTAGCTATCGAGGGCGTCACTGCGCCCGATCCCGCAAGGCACGAGGAGGAGTAATAGCAGCGCTATTGCGACGACGAGAAACGCCGCGGGGCGGGATGCGGTGGCGTCCGAATAGCAGCACTATTTCGGCGACACCACACTAGGACAACCCGATGGTACGGTAGGCGTGCTGCGGCTCCCGCTCGGGTTGGCACTTTGCCGCTTTTTGACCTCCGATCCGTCGCCTCCCTGCGCCTATTGTGCAAAGCATAAGTTACTACGCCACAAACACTTGAAGCTACCAGGCAGGATTGCTAATCAGCGCTGATTTGGGTATTATTACCAGGCTCCGCCAGGGGGTCATTCAGCCCCCCTTTTTGTTGCCCAAGGGAAGCACATGACCGCTCCGAACCAACGCGAACGTATCCTCCCCCGCCTGATCGAAGACGAGATGAAAGAGTCGTTCATCAGCTACTCGATGAGCGTCATCGTCTCCCGCGCTCTGCCGGACGTGCGCGACGGCCTGAAACCCGTGCACCGGCGGATTCTCTACGCGATGAACGGACTGGGGCTCCTGCCCGGTCGGCCGTACAAGAAGTGCGCTACGGTCGTCGGCGAGGTGCTCGGGAAGTACCACCCGCACGGCGACAGCGCTGTATACGACTCCTTGGTTCGGATGGTGCAGGACTTCTCGCTCCGCTACCCGCTGGTGGACGGGCAGGGGAACTTCGGCTCGATCGATGGCGACGCGGCGGCCGCGTACCGGTACACCGAGTCGCGGCTCACGCCCATTGCCATCCAGATGATCGAAGACATCGATAAAGAGACCGTTCCCTTTACGCCCAACTTCGACGACCGGTTGAAGGAGCCCACCGTTCTGCCGGCGAAGTTCCCGAACCTGCTCGTGAACGGGGCCTCCGGCATCGCTGTAGGGATGGCGACAAACATCCCGCCGCACAACCTGCTCGAGGTCGGCGCGGCCGTCCGCCATCTCGTCGACAATCCCGAATGCGACCTCGCCGACCTGCGGCAGTTCGTCAAAGGGCCGGACTTCCCCACAGGCGGGTTCATCTACGGCCGGGCGGGGATAACCGAGTGCTACGAGACCGGTCGCGGGCGCATCGTGATGCGGGCCCGCGCCCAGATCGAAGAGAAGGAGACGTCGGGCAGGGTGCAGATCGTCATCACCGAGATTCCGTTCCAAGTCAACAAGTCACGGCTGATCGAGCAGATCGCCGAGCAGGTACGCGCCAAACGCATTACCGATATCTCCGACCTGCGCGACGAGTCGGACCGGGACGGCATGCGCGTCGTCATAGAGCTGAAGCGGGACGCGAACCCCGATGTGGTCCTGAACCAGCTCTACAAGCGCACCCAGATGCAGGCCACGTTCGGCTCGATCATGCTGGCGCTCGTCGACGGCGAGCCGAAGGTGATGGCCCTCAAGGAGATGCTCCAGCACTTCATCGATCACCGGCACGTGGTGATCACGAAGCGGGCGCAGTACGATCTGGGCCGGGCCAAGGCGCGTGAACACATACTGAACGGGCTCAAGATCGCCGTCGACAACATCGATGCGGTCATCAAGATCATTCGCGCTGCCAAAGACGTCCCGAGTGCCGACGCCGCGTTGCGCAAAGAATTCGAGTTCTCACAGAAGCAGAGCGAGGCGATCCTCAACATGCGACTGGCCCGTCTCACGTCGCTCGAGATCGACAAACTCGAGGAAGAACTCGAAGAGGTGCACGCGCTCATCAAGGAACTCGAGGGCATCCTCGCTTCGAAGAAGCGACGGCTGGATATCCTCAAGGACGAACTCATCGAGATCGAGGAGAAGTTCGGCGACGAGCGGCGTACCGAGATCGTGGCCGACCAGGGCAGCTTCACGGTGGAAGATCTGATCGCCGAAGAGGACATGGTCATCACGATCTCCCATTCCGGTTACATCAAGCGTATCCCCGTAGGCACCTATCGCCGCCAGCGCCGCGGCGGGCGGGGCCTCGCTGGGATGGGGACGAAGGAAGACGACTGGGTAGAGCACCTCTTCGTGGCTTCGACCCACGACTACGTGCTCTTCCTGACACAGGACGGCCAGTTGTACTGGCTCAAGGTCTACGATATCCCGCAGGGCGGGCGCGCGGCACGCGGAAGACCGGTGGTGAACCTGATCGGTCTCAAGCAGGGTGACGGGATCGCCGGGTTCGTACCCGTGCGTGAGTTCAGCGACTCGCTCTATCTGATGTTTGCCACGGCCGGTGGGACGGTGAAGAAGACGGTTCTCTCGGCCTACGGCAACCCGCGCGCAACCGGGATCAGGGCGATCAACGTCAGGAAGGGCGACGCGCTCATCGATGTGCAGGTGACTGACGGATCCAACGATGTCGTCCTCGCGACCCGTCACGGGATGAGTGTACGCTTCCACGAGAGTGGCGTGCGTGAGATGGGTAGAACCGCCGCCGGCGTGCGCGGCATCGGGCTCGGCGATGATGACCGGGTGATCGGGATGGTGGTGGTACGGCGCGACGCGACCCTGCTCGTGGTGAGCGAGAACGGGTTCGGCAAACGGTCTGCGCTGTCGGACTATCGCGTCCAGAAACGCGGCGGCAAGGGTATCATCACGCTCAAGCACACCGCCAAGACCGGCTGCATCGTCGCGCTCAAAGAAGTATTGCCGGACGATGAACTCATGATGATCACCCGTCACGGCGTGATCATCAGGGTGCCGGTCGAGGGGATACGGGTGATCGGACGGAACACACAGGGTGTCAAGGTCATGAATCTCGACGAGGGCGATACGGTCGTCGACGTTACCCGGGTGGTCCGCGACGACGTAAACGGTAACGGCAACGGCAATGGCGCCGAAGGTTCGGAGGCGGATGCTGCCGTGGTCTCCGAGGGCCGCGACCAACGCGAAATGGACGTCTAGCGGCACCGCCTGTAGATTCGCAGGACCGTGACTTCACCTCTCATCCGGTCTGACGAGGACCTGGTTACCCTCGAGAGCATCCGCGAAGCGGCAAGCGGTCTCGCTGGGGTCGCCGTGCGATCTCCACTCCAGCCCGTCGAGACGCTGAGTCGCGCTGCTGGGGTGCCGGTCTATCTCAAGCTCGAGAACCGCCAGCCGACCGGCGCGTTCAAGTTGCGGGGTGCATGGACCGCCATCCGCAGGATGTCGGGCGAAGCTCGCGCACGCGGCGTCATCACCTACTCCAGCGGTAACCACGGCCAGGCGGTTGCCTTCGCCGCGCGCCGGCTGGAGGTCAGGGCAGTGGTCGTGATGCCTGAGTCCGCGCCCGAGATCAAGGTGGCCGGCGTGCGACGCTGGGGAGGGGAAGTGGTGTTCGCGGGCACTACCTCGGAAGACCGCAAGGCCAAGGCGAGTGAACTGGTGGAGCATGAGGGGCTGACGGTCGTGCCGCCCTTCGATCACCCCGACATCATCGCCGGTCAGGGTACGGTGGGACTGGAGATCGTCGAGGATTTGCCCGACGTGGCGCTTGTCGTGGTCCCGGTGGGCGGCGGCGGACTGATTGCCGGTGTCACTACCGCGGTGAAGTCGCTCGTCCGGAAGGCCAGCATAACCGGGGTCGAGCCGGTGGGGTCCGCGGCCCTCGGGGCTGCGCTCGCTGCTGGGAAGATCGTATCGTTGGATCGCACGCACAGCGTGGCGGACGGATTGCTTCCGCTCGCGGTGGGGGAACGCAACTTCGAGCTGTTGCACGGCCGGGTCGACGCGGTCACGGTCAGCGACGACGCCATCATCGACGCGACCGTTTGGTTGCACCGCGAGGTCGGGCTCACGGTCGAGCCGTCGGGGGCCGCCACGACGGCGGCGCTCCGCGCCGAAGCGATCCGACCCACAGGCCCGACGGTGCTGATCGTGAGCGGCGGGAACATTGATCCGGCCGCGGTGGAGCGGTTAGCGGGAGAGGGCCGATGACGGCGCCGGCGCACCGCGGGAAGATTCTCGTGGCCGATGACGACAAGGCCCTCCTCAAGACCCTGGTCTACATCCTGAAGGGCGAGGGGCACGACGTGGTCGCGATAGACGGCGGCGAGCACCTCATGGAACGGCTGGAGGCCGAGCGGCCGGATCTCCTGTTGCTGGACATCATGATGCCCAAGGTGGACGGTCTTCAGCTCCTGGAACAGATCAAGAACGATCCGCGATGGGAGTCCATGCCCGTCTTGATGATCTCGTCGATGCCGCCGGAAGATGCGACGGCGCGCTCTCTCGGTCTCGGAGCCGACGACTTCATCGCGAAACCGTTCAGGGTCCGGGAGTTGGTCGCCCGGATCGACGCGCGGTTGCGCGGGGGGCGCACCCTGCAACAGGCGCGCGATGAGGCGGAACGCCAGGCGGAGGAGGCGCGGGTACGGGGAGACGAGGCACGGGTCCGAGCGGAGATGGTCGACATCCTGCACGAGATCACCGATTCTCTCAAACCGGACGAGATCTATCACATACTCGCCCGGCGGGTGGCCCGCGTATTGCGTCTCTCGAAATGCTCGATGGTGCTGGCCCATGCCGGTGACGAAACGGGGCTGGTGGTAGCGGCGTTCGAGAACCCTGCGCTCCGGAACCTCGAGATCAAGCTGGCTCGGTATCCGGAGATCCAGCGCGCTCTCTCGACCGGTCGCCCGGTCTTGGTGAAAGACGTCCTCACCGATCGAATGTACGACGAGGTGCGGGAGGAGTGGCGTGCGGCCGGCGTCCAAGTGACGACCCGCTCGGTGATTGCGCTGCCCTTCTCGCTGCACAAACAGCAACGCGGTGTGTTCTTCCTGCGTACTACGGCGGAGGACGCACCGCTGGAGGAAGAAGACGTGGCGTTCGCCGGAACCGTGATCGCGGCGGCGGTGAGCGCGATCGACAAGGCTTACGACCTCGAGTCGGCGGTCTCTGATCGGGAGCGGTTCCAGGAGCTGGCGCAAACCGACGCGCTAACCGGGTGTTCCAACCGGCGCGCATTATCCGAACGGCTCGAGGCAGAGGTGGATCGGGTCAAGCGATATGACCGGACCCTGGCGCTGCTGCTCGTCGACATCGATACGTTCAAGGATGTGAACGACACGCGCGGCCACCTGGCGGGCGACGGTGTCCTGCGGCAGCTCGGCGACATCCTGCGTCGTGAAGCGCGGTCCGTGGATATAGTGGCCCGCTACGGAGGGGACGAGTTCGTGGTGGTCGTTCCGGATACGGATACGGAAGGGGCGGTGATCTTCGCGGAGCGGCTGCGAGTGCGGATCGCGGAATACGACTTCGCGGAAGCAGGCGATCCCTTGTACGTTACGGTGTCGATCGGCGTGGCCAGTATGCCGGCGGACGGGGCGGAGTCGGCCGACGCGTTCATCGGACAGGCGGACCGGGCGATGTACGCGGCCAAGGACGAAGGTCGCGACCAGGTGCGAGAATGAGCCACCGCTGTACGAAATGTGGAACGGTCTACGAGGGCGACGCCCGCTTCTGTCCCAAAGACGGCACCCCGCTGGTGGACGTCGCGGTGGCCGGAGATTCGGGAACGACCATCCGGAAGGCGCACAAGCCGCCTGCCCCCGAACGGTTCACGCTGACGAGCCAGCGGGTAGACAACCGTTACGAGGTCCTCAAGCGCTTGGGCGAAGGCGGCATGTCCTACGTGTACCAGGCAAAGGACCTGTCCCGGGGTCAAGTAGTCGCCATCAAGATCCTGAGCCCCAAGCTCAGCGCCGATAAGAACTCGGTCGAGCGGCTCCGCCGCGAGGCGGGGCTCGCGATGCGGTTGGACCACCCGCATGTCTGCAAGATCCTCAGGCTCGGTGAGACCGAAGACGGCCTGATCTACCTGGTGATGCCCTACCTCAAAGGCGAACTGCTCTCCGATCGTGAGGTCAAGATCGGTCCGATTGAGCTGGAGCTGGGGGTGGAGTGGCTTGGGCAGATCTGCTCGGGCCTGCATCACGCTCACCAGCTCCGGATCGTGCACCGTGATCTCAAGCCGGAAAACGTGATGATCGTTCCCACGGACGACGGACGGGACAAAGCCGTCGTCATGGATTTCGGGCTGGCCAAGGAAAACCGGGCCGACCCGTCGATCGCCAAGCTCACTGCGACGGGCATCATTCTCGGCACGCCGGAGTTCATGAGTCCCGAGCAGATTCGGGGGAAACAGCTCGATGCCCGCAGTGACGTCTACGCCCTGGGGATCGTGGCATTCGAGATGTTCACCGGCAAGCTTCCGTTCCAGGGCCGCAGCGCTCAGGAGATGATGATTGCGCGGCTCCGCGGCAAGCCCACCCCGGTCCGCACGTATCGGCCTGACTTCCCGGCAGACCTCGAAGCAGCGCTCATGCGGTCGCTCGAGACCGATCCGAAGGATCGGTTTCTCACTACGCTCGAGTTCGGCCTCGTTCTCGCCAACGCCCTCGGCTCGCAAGCGGTGCTCGAGCGGCTGGCTCCCCTCCTGCGTTAGGTGGTATTCGTGCGACGCATCATGGTCGCGGCGGTGTTCCTGCTCGCCGCGCCGGGAACCGGGCTGCCCGCTCAAACCATAGCAGTCCGCGCTGGTAGACTGATCGACGGCACGGGGGCCGACCCCGCAACCAACGTCGTGATCCTCATCGAGAACGAACGGATCGTAGCGGTGGGCGCGGACTTGCGCATTCCTCGTGGCGCGGAGGTGATCGACCTCTCGGGCATGACGGTGCTACCGGGATTCATCGATGCACATACACATCTCACCGGGATCGTCCTGGGAGAGCCCGGATGGCAGAGCGCCCTCGTCCGGGAGACGGCTGCGGATCTGGCCCTGCGTGGCGCGAAGCACGCGCGGGAGACCCTGTTCGCGGGCTTCACGACGGTCCGTAACGTGGGCGCCCGTTCGTTCGCCGACGTAGCTCTGCGGGACGCCATCAATGCTGGGCGCGTCCCCGGACCGCGGATGCAGGTATCCGCGCACGCGCTCGGCATTACTGGCGGCCATTGTGACGGCACCAACGGCTACGTCCCGGACCTGTTCGGCGGGCGTGTAGGTATCGAACAGGGAATCGCCGATGGACCGGATGCCATCCGGGCCGCGGTTCGGTACCAGGTGAAATATGGCGCCGACGTCATCAAGATATGCGCGACCGGCGGGGTACTGTCCGAGGGCGACTCGGTTGGGGTCCAGCAGTACACCGATGACGAGTTGAGGGCCGTCATAGAGGCCGCACAGATGGTGGAGCGACGTGTAGCGGCTCACGCCCACGGCAATCGGGGGATCAAAGCCGCCGTGCGGGCCGGCGTGAACTCCATCGAGCACGGTTCGATCCTGGACGAAGAGGCGATCCGTCTCATGGTCGAGTACGGTACGTTCCTCGTTCCGACGCTCATGGCGGCCGAGGCCGTCGAACGGTTGGCACACGAGGGCCGCCTAACCGGAGAGCGTGCCGACAAGGCGCTCGCGATCGCGCCGATGATGCGGCGGTCGTTCCGCTCGGCCGTGCGGGGCGGTGTCAAGATCGCCCTCGGGACGGATGCCGGCGTCATGCCGCACGGCGCCAATGGTCACGAGTTCACCCTGATGGTACGGCTGGGCGGCATGACCCCGATGCAGGCCATCTTGGCAGGCACCCGGAATGCAGCCGATTTGCTCGGGTGGGGCGGCCACGTCGGCACGATCCAACCGGGCCGCTACGCCGATCTCGTGGCGGTGGACGGCGATCCCCTGGCAGACATCACCGAACTGGAGGACGTGGATTTCGTGATGAAGGGTGGGGTGGTCGTCACCCCATGACCTACCGCCGCTCGAACATCCCCTGCAGGACCTCCGGATTGATCACTACGTCACCGATCACGAGCGCCTTGGTGCGCTTGCCCGACAACGTGACCCAGTCGCGGCGTAGCACCACCGGATAACCTAGCTCGCCGAACCGTCCCGACTCGCCCCAGAGCAGGCGGTTCAGATTGGTGCGTCCGCTCTCTACGTACGTGACTTCCGTTGGGAAGCCGCGACCGGGCGGAAAGTAGTACGTGAAAACGTCCTGATGCTCGCCGACACCCTTGCCGAAAGAAACGCCGACAGCGTGGTGCAGGGTCTCGATTCTCGCGCCCGGCGTCCCAGCGGTGCTCAGGTCTCGGCCCGGACGCTCGACCAGGCCGTTGTAGTGCAGGAATACGCCCGGGTCCCGGAGCTTGAACGGCAATCCCATCCAGTAGAACAGATCGCGCGCGACGTAGAGCGCCTGCCGGGCGTCCTTGGCGGTATCCGGGACCAGCGACCCGTCGATGGTGGCCCAGCTCGACCGTCCGTCGAATCCCTGTGCGATGAACCCGTAGTCCTCCCACCGCTCGACGCGCGTTTCCTCACCGTGGGGTCCCTTCTTGATCCATACGTACCGGGGCCGGCTCTTGCGGATACGTCCCGAGACGGTGTCGTAAAGGACCGTCGTGACGGTGAACGAGGCGGATCGGAACCGCTCGTACGTGGTCATTCCACCCACGGAGTCAATCCACAGGCTCACGAGCGAGTCGGCGGTGGCATCGCGCGACTGCCCGGCGAGTGACGGGGCGGCGGCGGTAACCGCAAACAGCAGCATGACGAGCGACGGATGCGGCATCAACTTGCTCCTTTGCGGGCAGACGGGGATATTGATCTTCCCCGCCCCAAAAAGGTACTACGCAGATCGATGAAAAGGTTCCCCGCCTTCGACCCGCCTGAATACGTCGACTGGGAAGCGGACCCCGCCCTGGTAGACGAATTCGAGTCGCTATGCATGGCCGACTCGGCGCGCGGCGACATGATCGCAGGGCTCGCTCGCGAGCAGTTCCTGGCCCTCTACCGTGGTCTCCTGCATACCCGTCTTCATGACATCATGCTCAAGCGCTGGGTGCGACAGGGCGTGATCTCGAAGGCCTGGCTCAGCACGGGCGAGGAGGCAACGACGGTCGGCCCCGTGCACGCACTGAACCGGGAGACCGATCTGGTGGCGCCCATGATTCGGAATGCCGGCGCCTGCCACGAAATGGGCATGTCTATCGCCGACATGCTGCGGGGGTATCTCGGCACATCCGATTCCCCGTCGCAAGGGCGTGACGGCCACGTCGGCAGCTTCCAGCTCCGTGTCCTCCAGCCCATCTCGAACATCGGGAACGTGCCGCCGGTGGCGGCGGGGATAGCGTTGTCGTTCAAGCTGCGCGGTGCGTCGGGTGTAGTGCTCACGTGGGTCGGCGATGGGTCGGTCAATGCGGGACCGACTCACGAAGCGTTCAATCTAGCCGCGGTGCTGCGTCTCCCGGTGATCTTCATCATCCAGAACAATCAAGTGGCGCTGGGGACGCGCGTCGGGGCGCATCGCGTGCTGGAGGATTTCCGAGAGGTGCATTGCGCCTATGGAGTCGACGGCTGGTCCTTCGACGGCAACAACGTCCTCGACGCGTACGCGGCGACGAAGCTCGCCGTGGACCGCTGTCGCGAGGGAAGGGGCCCGATCATCCTGGATGCCGAGACGTTCCGTATGGGTGGCCACGCGACGCACGACGAGGCCGAGGCGCGGGTGGTCATACCGCAGGACGTGTTCACGTATTGGGGTCGCCGCGATCCGATCGGGCTGTACGAGGAATACCTGAAACGACATGATGTCACCGGCGAGGAACTCGACCGTATAGAATCGGAGGTGAATGCGGAGGTCGAGCGCGCAGCGGAGGAAGCGCTCGCGAGTCGCGAGTCCGCGGAACCGGTGCCTGAGTCGGCGACCGGAGGCGTCTATGCCGATTGAGGCAGGACACGCGTTCCGCCGCCGCGCCAGCCGATTCATGCCTGGCATCCTGCCGCTGCTTCTGGCGTGCGTTCCGGAAGGTGCCCCGCTCCCGAACTCGGCCGCGGCGCAAGACAGCGGCTACGTCATGCAACGGGTGGCGGGCAACGCGGTCGTCCTGCCGAAAGGCTTCGAGATCGGCGTGTTCGCCGACCGGCTCGACGGCCCGCGGTTCATGGCCGTCGGCCCCGACGGCGCGGTCTACCTCACCGAGACGGAGCCCGGGCGCGTGCGGCGGCTGATGGATCACGACGGCGACGGCAAGGCAGACGAGACCACAACCGTGGCCGAGGGGCTGCGGCACCCACACGGGATCACGTTCCGCGGGGACACGCTGTACATCGCGGAGGAGCATCGCGTCGTGCGGTTCCGCCCGCCCTATCGGGATGCGGAGGTGGTGATCGAGGGGCTGCCGGCAGGGGGAGGGCATTTCACCCGAACCATTCTCTTCCGCGGCGACGAGATGTTCGTCTCAATAGGGTCGAGCTGCAACCTGTGCAAGGAGCGCGACGCGCGGCGTGCGGCCGTGATCCGGTACCGGCCGGACGGAACGGGGGAGACGATCTACGCGACCGGTCTGCGCAACAGCGTCGGCCTCGCGGTCCACCCAACGACGGGTGACCTGTGGGCCACCAACAACGACCGCGACCGGTTGGGTGACGACCTTCCCCCGGATCGGGTCAACATTCTCTTCGAAGGCGGTTTCTACGGCTGGCCGCAGTGCTACCTCCCCGGTATGCCGAACCCCGAGTATCGAAACTCGACCGCGAGCTGCGACTCGGCCATCGGTCCGGCAGTCCGGCTGCCGGCCCACACGGCACCCCTCGGGCTGACCTTTTACACCGCAACCCAGTTCCCGCCCGAGTACCGTGGCGACCTGTTCGTGGCACTGCACGGAAGTTGGGATCGCTCATTCCCGATCGGATACGCAGTGGTGCGCATCTCGATAGTAGATGGCCGCCCCACCGGCGAGTTGCAGGATTTCGTCAGCGGCTGGCAGGTGGGCCGTCGCTGGTGGGGGCGCCCGGTGGATGTGTTGGTCGCTCCGGACGGTAGCCTCCTCATCTCGGACGATCACGGCGGGAGAATCTTCCGCGTGTGGCATACGGCAGCCGAATAGTGCGGTATCCCATGCGCACGGCTGCCCGACGGACCGTTGTTGTGGGAGAAAGCCGATGAAAGGCTATCGCTGGATGCTGGTGCTGGGGGCCGGCGTGGTGCTCGGGATTGCCGCGTCGACCGTAACGGCGTTTCGGTCGTCCCTCGTATCCACTGGCCGGGCGTCCGACGTCCACGGCGAGTGGGTGAAGTATGCTGGCGCGAGCGGGGACACCGTCATGGCGTATATCGCTTTTCCGGAGCGGAGCGACGCCGCTCCAGCCGTGATCGTGATCCACGAGATCTTCGGACTGTCGGACTGGGTACGATCTGTCGCGGATCGGCTTGCCGAGGAGGGGTTCGTGGCCATCGCCCCCGATCTGTTGAGTCGGCGCGGCGGTACCGAGAACGCCGCCCAACCGCGACGCGTGATTCGTGACCTCCCACCCGACTCGATCCGGGTCGATCTCGACGCGACGCACGATTATCTGCGGGCACTGCGATCGGTCCGAACAGATGCCGTAGGTGTGGTCGGGTTCTGCTGGGGTGGCGGCCGTAGCTTCCGTTATGCTACGGACAATCCCGATCTGCGCGCAGTCGTGGTATGCTACGGATCCGCACCGGAGGCCGCGGAGATGGCACGGATCAAGGCCCCGGTGCTGGGTATCTACGCGGAACGCGATGCCCGCATCAATGCGAACCTCGCCGGAGTCGAGCGCGCGATGCGCGCGGCGGGAAAGCGCTACGTGAAGACGGTCTACCCGGAAGCCGGACACGGTTTTCTGCGGACCATGCGCCCGCGCGCGGTGGCAGAAGAGGCGTGGCGCGACGTCCTGCGGTTCCTGGATGAGGAGCTGAATCGGTAGAACCGGTGCGTGCCCCGCCGTTGCCTTCTATATCCCGATAAGCGTTTTGAACTTGGTGATCAGGTCCGGGATCGAGAACACCAGCACCAAGATCAACACGGGCGGTGCGACGTATCGGACCAGGACGACCCAGGCCCGGCGGGCACCCGGACTGGTGAGACCTTGTGCCATTTCATCTTCCGCCTGGGGACGAATACGATAACCGACTAGGATGGCGGTAAACAGCCCGCCCACCATCAGCAGCACGTTACCGATGAGCTTGTCGGCGAAGGCGAGAAAGTTGAGGTTGAACGCCGATGGGATGCCGAGCAAGGTGATGAGGATGCCGAAGACCAAGGTCGCCTTGTTGCGAGACCAGTGCCACCCGTCGATGACCGCGGTGACCACGACTTCAAGCAGTGAGATCGCGGAGGTGATCGCCGCGAAGAACAGCATGACGAAGAACGCACCGACGACGAGGTCACCCATGGTGCCGAGGCTGCCCAACGCCGGTGGGATGGAGATGAACAGCGTACCGACGGTGTTGTCGGCGATCGGGTCGCCCAGTCCGATCACTCCGCCCAGATCGAAGTGGAAGATGATCGGGAACACGAACAGGCCCGCCACGAACGCAACGCCGAAGTCGGTGAGCGCGATGGTGGCGGCTTCACGTGCCAGGTTTTCCTTCGAACGCAGGTACGAGGCATACGTCATCAGTGCGCCCATGCCGAGGCTGAGCGAAAAGAACGCTTGCCCGGCGGCGCTGGTGATGATCGTCGGGTCGAGCAGCTCGCCGAGCTGGGGCTTGAGATAGTACGCATAGCCCGCACCGCCACCGTCCAGCGTGACCGCCCAGATCGCCAGGCCCACGAGCAGCAAGAAGAGCAACGGCATGAGGATGATCGCCGTTCGCTCCAGACCCTTCTTGATGCCGCCTAGCACGATGAGGATGGTCAGGGCCATGAAGATCAGATGCGTGCCCACAGCGGGCAGCTTCGTGCCAACAGCGTTGAAATAGGCACCGGCGTCCCCGGCGTCCGACGGGATGGCACCGCGGAACCCATCGACCGCATACCGTATCGTCCACCCGGCTATTACCGAGTAGTACGACAGGATCCCGAGACCGCAGAAGACGAAGAGCAATCCCAGTGGGGTCCAGGCACGTCCACCGAGTTTGGCCAGGGCTCTGACAGGCGAGACCTGCGTCATCCGGCCGACGACCAGTTCGGATGCCATCAGCGGGATGCCGATCACAGCGACGAAGAGCAGATACAGCAGCACGAACGCGGCGCCGCCCCCTTCCGCGGCCACGTATGAGAACCGCCACATGTTCCCGAGCCCAACCGCCGATCCGATGGCAGCGAGGATGAATCCGGTGCGAGTACTCCACGAATCGCGGACGTCTGCCACGTGTGTCACCTGCGTTCTCCCAGTTGGAGTGCCACTAGTTTGAGCGTATCTCCACTTCGCGTTGGTACGCGAGTCGTCCCTTCGCATACCGGCCGGCACGCCACGCCGCCGCCGAAGCCTTGATTACAGTCCACTAGCTTATCGCTTCCGTAAGGGTTGTCCAGCCCGTCCCGGTTCCCGGGTGGCGGGATCGCGCCGGGCAGTCGCTGTCAAGACGAGCCGGCGCCCCCGGGCGCAGGAGGCTCATGAAGAGATCCCGGTCACCGGTCATCACCTCGAGCAGATGACTCTGGTGCGCCAGACGCGCATTCCTGCGCCGGATGCCATGGCCTATCTTTATCTGCCGACCAATCCTGGTGCGTGGGAGGAGAGGAACAGTATGCGGATGCTCGTCCTGGGAGCAGGTATCCAAGGGTCGGCGTGTGCGTTTGATCTGCTGCGCTCGTCGGATGCAGAGGTCACGCTGGCCGACGCCAATCCAGAACCGTTGCCGCCGTTCCTGAAAGTGGCGAGGGGCAAGCGACTGCGTATCGTCCGGCTCGACGCCCGTGATCACGATGCCGTCGCCTCGCTCTTCGCCGGTCACGACGCCGTGCTGAATGCACTCCCGTACTACCTCAACCTCGAGATGGCACAGTTGGCCGTGAAGGTAGGCATCCACTACGCTGACCTCGGTGGGAATACCGACATCGTTCGGAAACAACACACCCTGTCGGACGAGGCAGAGGAGAAGAAGGTCTCCATCATGCCCGACTGCGGGTTGGCTCCCGGGCTGGTCAATGTGCTCGCCGCGGAGGGCGTACGCAGGCTTGACGAGGTGGAGACGGTGAAGTTGTTCGTTGGCGGTCTGCCGCAGAATCCGCAGCCGCCGCTCAACTACAACATCGTATATTCCCTCGAAGGCCTGCTCGATTACTACACGACCCCGTCTTGGATTGTGCGGGACGGGAAGCCACAGACCGTCGAGGCGCTCAGCGAGTTGGAGATCGTCGAGTTCCCCGAGCCGATCGGCCGCCTCGAGGCGTTCCACACAGCCGGCGGCCTGTCCACTATGCCGTGGGTCTACGAGGGTATTCCCCGCATGGAGTACAAGACGCTGCGGTATCCAGGGCATGCACATCTCATCCGGACCATCAAGCAGCTCGGTCTCCTGGACACGGATCCGATCGTGGTCGACGGCGCGGAGGTGAGACCGCGGGACGTCTTTATCGCCGTGGCAGATCCCAAACTGCGGAAACCTAACGTCCGCGACGTTGTCGCGCTCAAGGTGACCGTAACGGGACAGAAGAGTGGAGAACCCATTGTGGTCGGGTTCGATCTGCTGGACTTCTATGACGAAGAGAACGAGATCAGCGCGATGATGCGTACAACGGGGTACTCCCTCTCGATCACGGGGCAGATGCAGGTGGGCGGCCGGGTAGAGCACTGGGGTGTCACCACGGCATACGAGGGGATGCCCTTCGAGCCTTACGTGAGCGCGCTGGCGAAACGAGGCGTCGATATCAAGGAGACGGTACAGTCCGTAACATGACCCTACCGAATACCGCTACTTCCGATTTCGAGGTGCTCTGGAACCGGGCGATCCCGTACGAGCAGTTCATCTCCCAGGCGAAGGAGAACCGGGCCTTGTGGGAGGGTGTGTACCAGACGGCGAAGATCCCTCCATGGGCGCTCGAGCGGGCATGTGAACACGGCAAGCCGGTCCGGTTGCTCGTGATTGCCGAAGACTGGTGCGGCGATGCGAGCAGCACCGTCCCGGTGTTGGCGCGCCTGGGTGATCTGGCCGGTTGCCTGGAAATGCGAATGATCCCGCGCGACGAGAATCCCGTGCTCATGGACCGATACCTCACCAACGGATCGCGCTCCATTCCGATCGTGATTGCGCTCGACGCCAACTTCGGCGAGCTGGGTCATTGGGGTCCCCGGCCGCCCGAGATTCAGGCCTGGGTGATGGAACACATGGCGACCGTGCCGAGCGACGAGCGGTATAAGTACGTGCGGCGGTGGTATGCGAAAGACCAAGGCAAATCCACCTTGCGGGCGGTGCTGGCCCTCCTGCCGTAGCGATGGCATCTTCGGCGCGGTTTCAGTACGCGGTGAGGCGAGTTGCTAGTACGGCCAGCTCGTGTAGGCGTGCATCACGAACCCGTCGGGTCCGGCGCCGCCCGTGAGCCCCAGAATCGCGTTCCGGAACAGATGGAGGAGTAGGCCGCCGCCTCCGCCAACCCGCAGATCGTCGGTCGTGAGCTTGAAATCCCCGTCGTCGGGTCCATCGAACACACGTGCGGCATCGAGGAACCCGACCAGCTTGAGGCGGATCAGCGTGGGGATCTCGAACAGCGTGAAGATCACGTCCAGATTCGAGAGAAGCTTGTGCCGTCCCAGGAGCCGGTCGCGCACGAGGGCACGGTGGCTTCCCGGTCCTCCCAGCCCTCGGATCGGCTTGTCGCCGGCCTCAAGGAGGTAGAGCGACCCAATCCGCGGCGTTCCGCCCATCCGTTGCCCGGCAACGCGTGCCGAGACCGCGAAGCGATTGGTGAGGGGCAGGTATCCCCGGGCGCTAACCATGGTCCGGGTGTACGACTCGCCATCGGCCTCGCCCCAGGTGTGTATGGCCTCTATGAGCACGCCGTGTCGCGGTGCCGACTCGTCGTCGCGGGCGTCGAACACCAGCCCGACCCGAGCCGAGAGATCGCCGACCGACCGTCCGATGGTCGGATCGACGCCCGCGGCGTCGTCGAGCGCGAGCTTCGAGGTTGATGAGAGGGGTTCCAAGCGCCACCGCTCTGCGTGAAAGCCCGCCAGAACGCGCAGTCCCCCGATCACGCGTCGCTGGATCTCTCCCCGGGCAACGCTCCGCATGTGCCGAATACGGTAGAAGAGCGGGTCGATCTGCGTGTTGGCGTCGTTGAATACCGACTCGTTGCCCAAGCCGAAGTAGCCTGCCCGGTTGCGACGCTGTGCCCGGAACGTGAGGCGCAACCGCCATCCATCAACCAGGGCCGGTGCGAACGCATCCAGCGAAATCTGCCGGCTCCCCGACGCCGAGATCTGGCCGTCGAGCTGAATGGCGGCCTGATAGGGTGGAGGCTGGTCGAAGGTCTCGTAGGTGTGCTTGACGATAATCGCGTAGAAGCCACCGGCAGTGAAGCCGTTGCGTGAGGTCCAGAACACCTTGGGGTACCATAGGTCCTGCACCTGCGAGCCCGCTGGGAATATGGCCGGGAGCTGTGCGGCTGCCGGCGCGGCGACGCCGAGGCAGAGAAGCAACGCCAACAGGAACCGGATCATCGCCCCTCGAAGAGATGAGCGGTGTCATGAACCGCGGCTGTCTCGCCGTGGAATGCCGAGAAACTCGACGGGTACATCGACGCGGCGCCGAACTCACCATTCTTGTTGAGCGCGTAGAAGTTCAGGCCGAAGGTGGGTCGTCCGCGCTCGTTGAGGAGACGGCCTTCCGTGGTTGCCACGACTCGGCGGAGCGTCTCCAAGGCGGCGTCAGTGGGCGACATCCCCCGCCGCATGTTCTCGACCGTCAGGAAAGCGCCGCAGGCCTTGATGTTCGCCTCGCCCCGGCCGGTCGACCCTGCCGCACCAACATCGTTGTCGCAGTACTGGCCGGCACCGACGATCGGCGAATCGCCCACCCGACCGGGGATCTTCCAGGCGAGGCCGCTCGTTGTCGTCACCGAGGAGATCTCACCGCGCGCGTTGACGGCATTGATGTTGATCGTTCCGTGGGGACGCGCCACCATCTCGTGTTCGCCGGAGACGTCGAGCCAATCGTCCCGTCCACTCCGGTTAGCGCGCCAACTGAGCCATCTCTGGCGTGTCTGCTCAGTCATCAGGTCTTCTTCCTGGAATCCGTATGAGAGGGCGAAGCGTTTCGCCCCTTCCCCGACGAGCAGGATGTGGTCGGTGTAGAGCAGCACGTACTTGGCTACGACGCTGGGTGTCTTGATGTTCTCGAGCGCGCCAACAGCACCGGCGCGCCGCGTCGGGCCGTGCATGCAGGACGCGTCGAGCTGAATGACGCCGTCTTCGTTGGGTAGGCCGCCATAGCCGACCGACATGTCGGTGGGATCGAGTTCTTGGATCTTCACGCCCTCGATGATGGCATCCAAGGTATCCGATCCCGTCGCAATGAGCTGTCCGGCCCGTTCCACTCCACGAAGTCCGTTCCCGGACGCTACGATGACCGGTTTGGCGGGGGGACGGATGTGTACGGCCGGTGCCTCAGGCGGGCCGGCCGGGACGCGAAAGGCAGCGGCTGCCGCGAGACCGGTCGTGGCACCCAGAAAACCGCGGCGGCTGAGGATATCAGACACGAATAACCTCCTGGAAACGAGAATGTGAGAAGGTCACACAACATAACCAACTTGCTTCGCCGTCGGAGGCGGCATAGGTTGCGCCGTCGATATCGGCGGGTCGCCGGGCGCCGGGACATCCCGGCCGCATATGGTATCCTTCGTACTACCTATCTACAACGAGCGCGAGAACCTCCGGGAGCTGTTCGCGGAGATCGCGGCGGCGTGTGATCGGCGGCCCTATGAGATCATTGCCGTCGATGACGGCTCCACCGACGGGTCGTGGGAGGAGTTGCAGCTCCTGGCCGCCGATTCGCACGTCCTGGTGGCGGCGCTCCGCAGGAATGCCGGTCAGAGCGCGGCCCTGGCAGCCGGGTGCGATCTCGCGCGGGGTGACATCGTGGTTACACTCGATGCCGACGGGCAGAACGACCCGGTGGATGCCGGGCGGCTGGTGGACATGCTCGGCGGCGACGCGTCGTTGGCCGCAGTCGTGGGTGTTCGTGTCAACCGCCGTGACCCGTGGTGGAAGCTGGTGCAGAGCCGGATCGCCAACGCGGCTCGGAACTGGATCACGGGCGACCGGGTGCAGGATACCGGATGTGGGCTGAAAGCGGTCCGGCGCGAGGTCTTGCTCCGGCTCCCGCGGTTCGATGGCATGCATCGGTTCCTTCCGACCCTGATCCGGATACAGGGCGGGCGCGTCGCCGAGGTGCCGGTCGCCCACCGGCCGCGCCGCCACTGCCGCAGCAAGTACGGGATGTGGAATCGGGTGTTCCGGGCGGTGCGTGATGCGTTTGGTGTGCGGTGGCTGGCGGGGAGACGACTCAGGTACGAGGTTCGCGACGTCATTCCTCGGGATTCACGGGAAGCGGGAAGCGGGAAGCGGGAAGCGTAGGTTGCTCGGCCAGTGGATCGCTACTCGCGTCTCGCCACGTGTGTGTTAGGATTCAGGCCATGAATTCTGAATTCGGGCGGTTCTTTCTTCCCGGCCCCACCGAAGTCCACCCCGATATCCTAGCCGCCATGGTGCGCCCGATGATCCCGCATCGGGGACCGGGCATGGTCGAGCTGCTCGCCGGTATCGAAGAGCCCTTGGGGCGGATCTTCCGCACCAAGCGACGGGTGCTGATCGGGACTTGTGCCGCCACGGGCTTCATGGAGATGGCGGCGCGATGCGGGATTCGCGCACGCGCTCTATCGCTCGTCGGCGGTGCCTTCGGCGAGCGGTTCGCCGCCATCGTACGGGCTTGCGGCAACGACGTGGTGCGGGTGGACGTGCAACCGGGGCAGACGGTCGAGGCCGATATGGTGCATGACGCCCTGCGGCGCTCAGAGGTCGACGCCGTGACGCTCGTGCATTCGGAGACCTCGACCGGAGCCCTAGCGCACCTGGCGGAGATAGCGGAAGTCGTGCGAGGATTCGACGACGTGCTGGTTCTCGTCGATGCAGTGACCTCCATGGCCGGCTCGCCCGTGGAGACGGACGAGGCGGCGCTCGATTTCGTCTTTACCGGTTCGCAGAAAGCGCTCGCCCTCCCTCCAGGACTCGCGCTGGCGGTCGCGTCCGAGCGCATGCTCGAGCGCGCCGCAAACGTGCCGGCGCGCGGCGGCTACCTCGATGTGCTGGCGTACGACAAGGCGATAGCGAAGCGGCAGCCGACGAACACACCGGCGATATCGTTGCTGTACGCCCTTCATGCGCAGCTCGGACGCATCGATGCCGAGGGTGGGATCGAAGCGCGGTGGCGGCGACACGAGAAAATGCGGCAGACGGTAGAACGATGGGTGGACGGGTCCGGTGGGGCGCTCGGGTACCGGTTCCTGCCACCCGCCGAGCGCCGCTCGTGGACGGTCTCGTGTCTGCGGGTCCCGAGCGGTGGCAACGGCCGGGTGATAACTCACGCCGTAGCACAGCGAGGCTGGACCATCGCATCAGGCTATGGGAAGCTCAAGGAAGCGACGATTCGCATTGGGCACATGGGTGATCACACCGTCGAGCGGCTGGAGGAACTGTTGAGTTTGATCGAGGAGGTCTCGGAATGACATATGTCGTGCTGGTAGCTGACAAGGTGGCCGACGCCGGTCTGCAGGTGCTCCAACAATGCGAGGAATTCGAGGTCGTCGTCGCGGCCGGCGATCGCGAGAAGTTCCGCATGGAGCTCCCTCGCGCGCACGGCCTCCTGGTGCGTTCGGATACCCGGGTCAGCGCCGACGTGATCGAGGTCGCGGACAATCTGCGCGTCATTGGGCGGGCCGGTATCGGCGTCGACAACATCGATCTGGCCGCCGCGACCCGCCGCGGAATCCCTGTGCTCAACGCGCCGAGCGCGAATACCATCAGCGCGGCGGAACACACCATGGCGTTGCTTCTCGGGCTGGTCCGCCGGATTCCCTGGGCGGTCGACAGCATGCGTCGCGGAGAGTGGGACCGAAAGGCGTTCAGCGGTATCGAGCTGCGTGGCAAGACAATGGGGGTCCTCGGGCTCGGCCGCGTCGGCCGGCACATGGCCGGAATCGCGCGCGCGTTTGGCATGGACGTCGTGGCCCACGATCCGTTCTTGAGTGAGCAGCGCGCCAAGTCGCTGGATGTGGTACTGGTACCGCTTGATGACCTTCTCAGAGCCGCAGATGTCGTTACGTTGCACCTCCCTCTCACCGACAAGACGCGGAATACCATCGACCGCGAGCAACTCGCACTGATGAAATCCGGTGCCATGCTGATCAACACTGCACGGGGTGGGTTGGTGAACGAGGAGGCGCTGGTCGAGGCCCTGGCTGACGGGACCATATACGGGGCGGCCGTGGACGTGTTCGGTGAGGAACCGCTGCCGGCCGCTTCGCCGCTTCGTCAGTCAGAGCGGCTGATTCTAACGCCGCATCTCGCCGCGTCGACCGTCGAGGCGCAGGAACGAGTCGGGGTCGAGATCTGTATCGCGATCCGCGACGTGCTCCTCACGGGAGACGTCGGTGGCGCGGTGAACGTCGCCGGGGTCTCGAGTGTTGTGATGGCGCATCTTCGCCCGCTGCTCGAGCTGGCCCGGCGTATCGGCCGGCTGTGCGCCACGATATCGGGTGGTCGGGTCGAGGCCATCGAGGTCCAGTACGGCGGATCGGACGAGGACGCGCCGCGCCCGGTGGAGCTTGCGGCCGTGGAAGGTGCGCTCGGGGCCATGGGTGTAGGACGTGTGACGCTGGTCAACGCCATGCCCGTAGCGACAGACCGTGGGATCGCGTTGAGTCGGCGCGTCGGGGGCCCGCTTGCCGGTTTTGAGACCACGCTCAGCGTCACCGTGCGCACTGCCGACAAAACCACGACGGTGACCGGAGCGCTCGTGGGCGATCGCATTAGGGTCGGTCGTATCATTCGTATCGACGGGTTCGTGGTCGATGTGCCGGCCGAAGGGTTCATTCTGGTGCTCTGGAACCGGGACGTTCCGGGCGTGATCGGGAAGGTCGGGACGATTCTCGGGGAGGCGGCGACGAATATCGGATCGTACCACCAGTCACGTCGAGCGGGCGACTCAGGCCCTGGAGCGTTGGCTGCGATCATCGTGGACCAACCGCCCGACCGGGAGGTCATTGAGCGGCTGCAGGCGCTGCCGGATGTGCTCAAGGTATGGGTGGCGGATCTGAACGGATCGCCTGAACGCTAGGTCTTCCGGCCGGTCCCGTCGGAGAGGTGGAAACGGCTCACCCCGGCGTTGATCCTTTCCGACCTGGGCCAACTGCGCGGCGGAGCTGGCGATCTCCTCGATTGACGCGCTCTGTCGTTCCGCCGATGCGGCGATCTGCTCGACGGCCGCTACGAACCATTCCGTCGCCCGCGAGATGCCGTCGAGACGTTGCGTGATCTCGTCGACGAGCCGCCGCGCCTCGCTCGCCGCGCTGGAGATCTCTTCCGCCCAAGCGCTGCTCTGCGCCGCCTGATTCAGATCTTGACGAGATCGGATCCGTCCCGCAGGCTCTTGAGGTAGCGCACCAGCGTGGGATCGTCACGCAGCGTCCGTGTCTCCGCAAACCGGTCTTCGAGCTGTTCGATGTCCAGCTGCGGAAGTCCGGTGCGCTCGGCCGTCCGGCCCGCGTCGCGGGCCGCGGCTATCACCGCCGGAGCGCGTGCCAGGATCGCGAGTTCGCCTTGGCTGTTGTCGAGGTATTGCGTGACCGTGGTCGAGGCGCGGCGGCTGACGGTCATCAACCGTTGGAACGCCGTGTTCTCCAGCTCGGCGGAGATCAGGCGATTGGCGAGGAAGGCGCCAACCCCGATCGCGACGACGGCCACCGGGACAGCGATCACGATGATTGTCTGACGGAGTCGTGATGAGTCGGCGGGCATGGATAGCGCGGGGAAAGGTATGGAAGGCTGCCGGCTCCGGCAAGTCGGTATAAATTGATAAGCGTATGGCAGATATACACAACGAGACTGACACGTACGATCCGGCGGCCGTCGAAGCAAAATGGCAGCGACGCTGGATAGAGCGCGGCACCAACACCGTCTCTCTCGAGCGGGCGGAACGGCCGTTCGTCAACCTGATGATGTACCCCTACCCGTCAGCGGAAGGGCTGCACGTCGGGAATGTCTTTGCGTTCATCGGGAGCGATATCCACGGTCGCTACCGGCGGCTCCGCGGGTATGACGTCTTCGAGCCGATCGGGTTTGATGCTTTCGGCATCCATTCGGAGAACTACGCTCTCCAAGTCAACACCCACCCGGCGGAGCTGATCCCACGCAACATCGCGCGCTTCCGCGAGCAGCTCCGACGGATAGGGTTGATGGTCAACTGGGAGCACGAACTTTCCACTACCGATCCCGCCTACTACAAGTGGACCCAGTGGATCTTCCTTCAACTCTACGAGGCGGGCCTGGCCGTCAAGAAGGCGGCGCCGGTCAACTGGTGTCCCCAGTGCATGACCGTGCTCGCCAACGAGCAGGTGATCAACGGGTTCTGCGAGCGGCATCCGGATACGACCGTGTCCCAGCGCGTGCTGGAGCAGTGGTTCTTCACGATCACCCAGTTCGCGCAGCGCCTGCTCGACAACCTCGACACGCTCGATTGGTCGGACTCGACCCGGACCGCACAGATCAATTGGATCGGTCGGTCGGAAGGGGCGGAGCTGGTGTTCGAGACGCCGGTCGGCGAGCCGATCCGCGTATTCACGACGCGTCCGGATACGGTGTTCGGCGCAACCTACGTGTTACTCGCACCGGAGCACCCGCTGGTCGACAGACTGACCGCAGCGGAACAGCAGGCCGAGGTCAACGCGTATCGCCGCCGTGCGACACGGATGGACGTCGTCGCGCGTCGCATCGGCTCGGCGGAGAAGACCGGTGTGTTCATCGGTGCGTACGCCAGCAATCCGGCGACGGGCCAGATGGTCCCGATCTGGATCGCCGACTATGTACTCATGGAGTACGGGACCGGAGCCATCATGGCCGTGCCGGCGCACGATGAGCGCGACTACGAGTTCGCGACCCAGTTCGATCTGCCGATTGTGCGGGTGATCGAGCCGGAAAACGAGGAGACGCTCCCGTATACCGGATGGGACGGTAGCCTCGTCAATTCCGGCCGGTTCGACGCCATGTCATGCCGCGATGCGGTTGGGGCTATCACGAAGTGGCTCGAGGAGAAGCGGCTCGGGAAGGAAGAGGTACAGTATCGGCTGCACGATTGGTGCATATCACGTCAGCGCTACTGGGGGCCGCCGATCCCCATCATCTACTGCGACGACTGTGGTGAGGTCCCCGTACCCGAAGCTGATCTGCCGGTGATCCTGCCGCCGCTCGACGATTTCCGGCCGGACGCAAGCGGCGTCTCGCCCCTGGCGCGCAACGAGGAATGGTATCGGGTGCCGTGCCCCAGATGCGGCAAGACGGCCCGCCGCGAGACTGACGTGTCGGACACCTTCCTCGATTCGGCGTGGTATTACCTGCGCTATCCCTCGACCGATTTCGACGATCGGCCGTTCGACGCCGAGTTGACGAGGAAATGGCTGCCGGTCGACTCCTATATCGGTGGCAACGAGCACGCGGTCCTGCACCTGATGTACGCGCGCTTCATCACCATGGCGCTCCACGATCTCGGGCACCTGCCGTTCGAAGAGCCGTTCACCCGATTCCGCGCTCACGGCACGATCGTCAAGGACGGCGCAAAGATGTCGAAGTCACGGGGTAACGTCGTGGTACCCGACGCCTACATAGCACGCTGGGGCGCCGACACCTTCCGCATGTATCTCATGTTCCTCGGTCCGTACCAGGAAGGCGGGGATTTCCGCGATACCGGTATCTCGGGAATCCGCCGCTTCCTCGAGCGCGTTTGGGGCATCGTGTCCGAGACCGATGGGACCGGCGGCGCCGAGCCTGCCGTGAGGAAGCTGCATCAGACCATCCGTAAGGTCACGGTCGATGTCGAAGGACTGCGCTACAACACCGCAATCGCGGCCATGATGGAGTATGTCAACCTCCTCAGGAGCGACGAGGGTGGGCAGGTGACGAGAGATCTGACCGAGCCGCTGGTGCTGTTGCTGTCTCCGTTCGCCCCCCATTTCGCCGAGGAATGCTGGGAGCGGTTGGGGCACCATGAGAGCGTATTCGACGCCTGCTGGCCCGACTTCGACGAGCAGTTGGCCCGCGAGGCCGAGATCGAGATCGTCGTGCAGGTGAACGGGAAGGTCCGCAGTCGGCTCACCGTGAGGCCGGGGATCTCTGAGGAGGAAGCGATCCGGCTCGCCAAGGCGGACGAATCCGTCCGCAAGTTCGTCAATGGCAAAGAGATACGGAAGGAGATCTGGGTTCCGGACCGGTTGGTGAATCTGGTGGTCTGAGAAGGTGAATAGGTCACGCTTCACGGCTGTTCGCGTTTGCGACCGTTCCACCCCACCCCGCATCTATCCCATCAGACAATGATGAGAGCCATGGCTGGGGTGATTGGCGTCCTGGACGATATAGCGATCGAGCGGGCGAAAACGGGAGACCTGGATGCGCTGGAGCAGGTCTACCGGGCGTATGAAGCGATGGTGTACTCCCTCGCCCGACGCATCTGCCGCACGGCCGAGGACGCGGAGGACGTGCTGCAGGAGACGTTTCTGGAGGTTTGCCGGAGTATCGCGGGGTTCCGGGGTCGCGGACCCGGGAGATTGACCGCATGGGTCAAGCGGGTGGCCGCCAGCAAGGCACTGATGCGCGTGCGGCGGGAGAAGTACCGGGAGACGGATGCTCTGGTGGAGGACGGCCTGGCGGCCGGGCGGATCGGTCCCGATCTGGGACTTCAGCTCGATCTCGAAGCGGCGCTGGCCCGTCTTCCGACGACGTCCCGAGCAGTGGTCTGGCTCCACGACGTGGAAGGATACACACACGAGGATATCGCCGAGATGATGGACCGAACGGTCAGTTTCTCGAAGTCCCAACTTGCGCGGGCACATGTGAAGCTGCGCGCCTGGCTCGGCGGGGAGTAGGCAACATGACACGGCACTGCACGACGGAAGAGCTTCTGGCGGCACGCAACGACGAGGCGTCGCCTGCCGTGGCGGAACACATTGCCGCCTGCGCCGAGTGCCAGCGTGAGCTGGATGCGATCCGGCAACGGGTCGCCGCCCTGCGGGCGCTGCCCACCCGGCGGCCGCCGCGCGACCGCTGGCCGATCGTCAAAGCGCAGGCACAGGCGGAAAGACGCAAGGCGCGGCTGGCTCGTCTGGGCTGGACGTCGCTGGCCGTCGCTGCAGGATTGGTACTGGCCGTCGGCGTACGGAGCGCGAACCTCACTACCGGTCAGCCGGGCGACGATCGTCCGGGTGCCAGGGTGGTGTTGGATCAGTCTTCCGGGTTCGGTGCGGCGCGCCCGCAGCTAGCGAACCTGATGGAACAGTCGCAGCGACTCGAGGCCGCATTGAGGTACTACGGCCCCGAGGGGCGGGTGTTGAGCGGCCGGGCAGCGAGCATAATCGCCCAACTCGAGGATCGCATTGCGGCGGTAGACGCCGGAATCGTACAGGTCGGTGCGGGACGCGGAACCTCAGTGCAACTGATGAACTTGTGGTGGGATCGGGTCCAACTCATGGACGCGTTGGTCAGCACGCACGTAACTAGGGCGACCTATATCGGGTTCTAGCCCGGCTGGAAGGATAGGGACATGAAGCGGATGATCTTTGGCCTGTTGGTGCTCCTGCTTACGGTGGGATCGAGCGCCGGCGCGCAGACGGACGAGGAGCGGCGCGAGCTAAGACAGCGGCTCGGGGAACTGCGCCGGGAGGTACGCGAACTCGAGCGGCAGCTCGGCGAGCGCAACTTCCTCCGGATCGGCGGGCCGCTGGTGCTTTCCATGTTCGGGAATCGCGGTCGTCTCGGTGTGGTCGTGAATACATCGGACAAGCCGGAGACCGATTCGATCGGGGCGGTTCTCCAGGCCGTGACGCCTGATGGGCCTGCGGCGGAGGCCGGTCTGGAGGCGGGAGACATCGTCGTGACCATGAACGGTGAGCGGCTCACCGAGACGCGGCGCCGACAAAGCCCCGGTGACAGGCTGGTCGAGCTGGCCCGCGACTTGGAGGAAGGTGATACGGTCCGCGTGCAGTACCAGCGCGACGGGGAGCGCCGTACCGCAACGATAGTCGCCCAGCACGTCCCGGGCTTTGCGTACAGGCTTGGCGAGCCCGAACGAATAGCGCTGGTTCGAAGTACGCTGTTCGCGCAAGACACGATGGAACGCACCCGCGGTCTCGTGGAGCGCCTGCGGCTACGGGGTTGGGACGATGCCGGACGCGCCTGGGGGATCGCGATTGCAGGAACCCGCTGGGCCGACATAGAGCTTGCCACGCTGAACGACGAGCTGGGTGAGTACTTCGGCGTCACCGAGGGGTTGCTCGTCGTGCGCGCGCCGCGTGAAGATCTGCTCGGTCTCAAGAGTGGTGACGTGATCCTCAGGATCGGCGGACGCAAGCCGAGCAGCCCGTCCCACGCGGCGAGGATTCTGCGTTCCTACGACCCTGGGGACGAGCTCCGCATCGACATCATGCGGCACAAGCGGCGCGAGACCGTGACGGCGATCGTGCCGGAACGCGATCGCCGGCTGCACTGGGAAGGTCGACCGTAGGAGCGGGATTGGTTCGTTAGCGGCCGGTGCCGAACAATATCGCGTTCGTCACCAGCCGCGCCGTCCCCCGCCAGAACGCCCGGAACAGCGGGTCCTCGGCGAACAAGACGGCGTGACCACGGCCGTGCCGCTCGACGGCCGCCCAGATCGTCCCCTTGAGCAGTCGCTCCGTGTTGGGCCACACAAAGCCCGACAGCCGTAGCGAGTCGGCGATGAAGGCGACCGGATTGGCCCCGCTCTTCGAGGGGGTGAGCATCATGTCCCCCCGCAGCATCACCGCAAGCTCGCTCCGCTCGTAGCCGAAGGTGAGCCAGTGGCTCCGGTCGAGTGCGGCCCGGAAGATCGCTCCGGGTATCGAGGCCGTCGCACTCGTGTCGGCCGACGGTGAGGGAAGGGGTGGTGTCAGCTCCTCGCCACTGGGCAGGGAATCACCTTCTTCTTTCTCTTCCTCATCCTCCTCCTCGCTTCCCACGCGCTTCACGGTGCTCAGCTCGACGCCTTCTGCCGAGAAGAACAGCGCACCGCCGTCATAGCCGATCACGACACCGCCGTCCTGCACCCAGGGTTTGAGACGTTCGATCCCGCTATCACCAAGCTCGCGGTGGATCGATTCCGCTGAGCCACCGGGAATGATCAGTACGTTGTAGTCGGAGAAGGTGCGCATCCCGCCGATTGCCGAGAGCCGTACCGGCACAAACGGGTGGCGTAGCTCGCGCTCGAAGAAGTACCACACCGCGCCGTACGCCGTTTGGTTCGTCCCGCTTCCCGCCGCGACGATGACCCGCGGTTGGAAGACCGGAACCACCGATTGGGAACCCACGCCGACCGAACCCGAGTCGGGGAAGGCCGAGGCGACCGCGGTGACCGGCACGCGAATCGTCGTGGCGAGCTCCGCCAACCGGTCGTGCAGCGTCTCGGGGTTCCGATTGACCCGGATGACGAAGGTGCCACGCGGGTAGTCGTTGCCGTCGGCGCGGAGCGGCTCGGTACTGACGTTCACGATGAAGTCTTCGGCGAGCAGGGCCAGCGCCAGTTCGGCGGCTGCCTGGCGATCGTTGGGGAATACGTAAGCCGACTGTGCCCGCCCCGAGACGCCACCGGGGGGTGCGATTGCTCTGACTGGCTCTTCGGCGGCCGAATTCAGGTGGTCACCCGTCACCCCGTTCACGTCTTCGGTCCAGTAGGCATCCAATCCGAGCGTGTATGGGAGCGACCAGGCCGTCACGTCGTAGAACTCGTAGCGCTCGCCGTCTGCATCGCCGCGCCGGAGGTTGCGCCGGAACTTCGCGAGCTGCTCGCTGCGAAACGGATCGGGGAACTCGGCGTCCGGCTCGAGCAGCGCGCGCGCCATGCGGCCGCGCGGTTGGGCCAGGTCGATCACGAGTGCCCCGGACGGGAACGTTTGCCGCCGTCCGGACCCACGAGCCGAGAAGTATCCATGTGCCGCCGCCGCCGTATAGGGTGCGGTCAGTCGCGTGACATCGATCCCGTGTCCCAGGAGGATGATGACGAGACGGGCTGCGTTTGTCGGGTCGTTGTCCGGCAGCACCACGATCCGTTTCATCCGGGCGGCGCGCGCTTCGGTGATGGCCGTGCGGTGGAAGTCGTAATAGTCGAGGAGGCGCGCGGTCCGATGTCGCGCCGCGGTCTCCACCGTGGTCAGGGAAGCCACATAATGATGCGCGATACCTTCGGTGAACGAGATGACGGTGCCGTCGTCGCGCCTGCGCCGTAGTACCTTGCCGCCATCCGTCTCGTACGTCATGCCGGTCGCTCCCGCAAGCGTGGGTGCCACGTCGAAGTACCCGACATAGTGTCCGTCGAAGATCTCGCGTGTGTAGTACTGCCACCCGTAACGGTCGAAAGCGGCGGCGTTACTCCGGCCGAAGACCTCGATCCATGCGAGGGAGTTAGCCGTCATGTTGGCGTTCGTGGGATCGGCGAACGGGGGAAAGAAGAACTGCTCGGTTGTGCTGTGGTGGTCGACGACTACCTGTGGATTCCACCGGCGCATCGTGCCGAGCGCCGCGCGGACCGGAGCCTGGGACTGCGCGATCAGGTCGCGGTTCATGTCGAAGCGATAATGGCTGAACCGACCCCAGATGCTCCAGGGCTCGTTCCACTCGAACCCCCACGGCTCGTCACTACCCACGGCGACGGAGTTGGACCAGACGGCGAACCGCTCGTGCCCGTCGGGGTTCGCGGCCGGGCTGATGACCACGAGCACGCTGTCCAGCATCATCCGGGTCGCCGGCTCCTCGGAGGCGATCAACTGATATGCGACCCATATCGCCGCCTCGAACCCGGCCGGCTCGTTGCCGTGAATCGAGTATGACAGGAAGACAACCACGGGTGTTCGCCCCGCGATCGCCTCCGCGTCAGCACGAGTAGTCAATCGGGAGTCGGTAAGCCGGGCCACGTCCTCGCGAATGTCATCCAGTCTCGCCATGTTCGCCGGCGACGAGATCAGCACGACACGCATGGCGCGACCTTCTTCCGTAGTGCCGATCTCCTCGAACCGCGCACGACCTCCGGACGCGGCCACCAGTTGGTTCAGGACCGCCTGCTGTTGGTGATACTGGGTGTGCCGCTCGCCGGCGTGGTACCCGAGGATGACGTCGGGGCGGGCTACGTCCGACCGGTACGGGCCGCGGCTGTAGAAATCGAACGCCACCTGCTGCGCCCCGGCTCCGGTCGGGAGAATGAGCGCTGCCAGCATCGGGACGAGTGTGCGCATTGGATCTCGTAATGGGGTTGAAGGTCTACCGAAGCTAGCGCGCCGTTTCCGCAGGCGAAAGCAGCGATTGCGCTTCCGTGAATGGCCGATGAGCATGGGAGACTGAGCCGCAGGCAAGATCCGGCGCGCGACAATCGCGCGCGCCGGTTCATCGATACGCCGAACACATGATGACCGATCAGACCAACTACTCGGAGGAAGGCGCCCGGCTCACGATGAGCGAGGCCCCGTTAGCGGAGACCCCGATCGCCCGGGCTCTGACCGCTGCCTGGGTCAGCGGGCACTCACCGACCGACCGGGGCTCTCTTGCTTTGGTGAGGTGCCGGCTCCGCTGTCCCTCCTGCGACGGGGCGCGGGTTCAGGGCTTGACGAGGGGCGGACAGCATGTTACGATATATCGTACGTTATATCGAGACGTAATATCGCCGATTTGAAGGATTGGCCCGCACTGCCATCGAGGAGGGTGACATGACGAGGCGATCGGATTGGGATTTCTGGGCGTGGCCGTTCGGACTCGGCTTCGCGGGAGGTACCCGGCACCGCAGGCGGGGTCGTGGACGGTGGTTCGAGTCGGGGGACATGAAGTACGTGATTCTGAGGCTCGTCGGTGACAAGCCGATGCACGGTTACGAGGTCATGAAGGCGCTGGAGGAGCGGACTCGCGGCTGTTACAAGGCGTCACCCGGCACGGTGTATCCGACGCTACAGTGGCTCGATGACGAGGGGCTGGTGACGGTGCGCGAAGTGAAGGGCAAGAAGATCTACGAGATCACCGATCTAGGCCGAAAGTTCCTCGAGGAGAACCGATCGACGGTCGAGGACATCTTCGATCGGATCAGTGAGACGATCGACCGAGTCATGGGCGAGCCGATGCCCGCTGTGAACCGTGCGATCGGGCACGTCGTCTCCCAGGCGTATAAGGCCGCCTGGCGGCTCTCGGACGACACCGAGCGTGCAGTGAAGATCGTCGAGATCCTCGAGCAGGCGGCCGACGACATCGGCGAGCTACTCAAGAAGGAACCCGCATCCTGATGGGGAAGAACTCATGAGATTCACCGCTGTGGCCTGTCTGCTTGCGCTAGGCGTAGCCGTCGCTCCGGCCTCCGCACAATCTGCATCCGACTCCGCGGGCATTATGACGACGGCGCTCGACTACATCGAGGGCTGGTACACAGGCGATGCGGACCGGATGGAAAGAGCGTTGCACCCCGATCTTGCCAAGCGCATCGTGTGGCGCCAGGACGGTCAGGAACAGCTCAACAGCATGACCCGCCGGCAGCTCGTTCAGGGCACGCGCATGGGTGCGGGCACGCGTACGCCCGAGCGTGATCGGCAGATGGACGTCACGATCCTCGACATCTTCCGCGGTGCGGCCAGTGTGAAGGTAGTCGCTCACCAGTGGATCGACTATCTCCACATCGCGAAGTACGCGGGACGCTGGGTGATCGTGAACGTGTTGTGGGAACTCAAGGAGAGCTGACAGCAAGCACAGTCGGCGGGCGGGCTACGAGCCGTCGCCGCGCTGCTGCCTCCCCTCGGCATCACGCCAATCGGCGTCGGGGCTTCGCGGCGCGGCCTGATCCGTTCCCAGGTTCTCCGCGAGCACGTCGGCCTTGCTGAAATCCTCCGGCGGGATCGGCGACCCGGCCAGTCGGCGCATCATGGCGAGCTGGCCGGCGTGCGTCATCGCGTCGGCCAACGGTCCCTGGAGCATCCGTTCCGGAGTGATGCCGCGAAACGGCGTCCCGGCATCTAGGTGGCGGCCAATCGCCTCGAGCACGGCATGGAACGCGGCCACCTCCTGCGATAACGTTCCGCGCTGCGCGACCCACGTCTCCGTGTTCTCGAAATGTGAGAGCGCGAACAAGAGGACGCCGCTCATATGGTGGATGAGTTGATGCGGCGTGCGGACTCCCGGTGCCGCGCGGAAATCACCAAAGGAATGTGGCGCGGAGCGAAGCGCTTTCTGCGTACGATAGGCGAGTGCGGCGAGAAAATGTCGTAGGAGCCGTCGGGTGCCGTCCATCGTGTCACTCCCTCTCGCCTGCGGGCACCGCCCGCGCGACTAGGCTGTCGAGCATCCGGCGGGATGCTCCGGCGACCTCGTGGACGGATGGCTCGAAGACCGCGCAGCTTGACTCACCGGTCGGCGGATTCTCCGCGGGCTTGAGCCTGCGAACGTTGCGACACATGATCGTATCTCCGTGGTAAACGCTCCATGGTGCCACGCTGCGGCGGATGGTGTAGAATACCGTTTGGCCCGGGTCACCAACCGATCATGATACTAGAAGG
Organism: Gemmatimonadota bacterium; assembly: GCA_022563595.1. Taxonomy (GTDB): domain Bacteria; phylum Gemmatimonadota; class Gemmatimonadetes; order Gemmatimonadales; family GWC2-71-9; genus JADFNB01. Next base: position 94,522 of record JADFNB010000003.1, on the reverse strand, counting down.
AGTCCTCCATGTCGGATGCCATCCTCACCGGTCGTTTCGTTTGGTACGAGCTTCTCACGTCGGATCCTGACGCCGCCATCACCTTCTACACGAAGATCGTCGGCTGGGGCACCCAGCTGTGGCCGGGCGGAGAGCAACCATACACGATGTGGACCGCCCACGACACCCCAATCGGCGGCGTGATGCTCCTACCGGAAGACGCCAAGAAGATGGGTGCGCGTCCTCACTGGCTGGGCTACTTGTCCACGCCCGACGTGGACGCCACAGTGGCCCACTCCACGGAGCTGGGCGGCAAGGTGCTGAACCCCGGGATGGATCTGCCAGAGGTCGGTCGCATCGCGATTCTGGCCGACCCACAGGGGGCTGTCTTCGCGGCGTTTATGCCTGCCAATCCGATGCCGAGCGGCAGGTTCGAGCCTAAACAGGGCGACTTCTCCTGGCACGAGCTGGCCACGACCGATCACGAAGGCGCCTTCGCGTTCTACAGCGCGCTGTTCGGCTGGGAGAAGACCGAATCGATGGACATGGGCGAGATGGGGATCTACCAGATGTTCGGTTATGAAAGCCAGACTATCGGCGGCATGATGGTCAAGCCGTCGGAGATGCCGGTTCCGGCGTGGCTCTATTACGCCAAGGTGCCGGACGTCGGCCAGCTCGTGGAGGCTGTGCAGCAGAACGGCGGCCGAGTCCTGAATGGCCCGATGGAGGTGCCGGATGGCGACATCGTGGCGCAGTGCGAGGATCCGCAAGGGGCTGCGTTCGCGATTCACTCGGCAGCCAAAGCATAGCAGTCCATTGCGAGGAAGGCGATCCCACAATTGACTCCCAAGACCCCGCCGCGTGACATCCTCGCCGGCATCGCGCGGGAGATGGCTTCCAAGAGTTCTGCGCTAACGACTGATGGCGAATCAGCACACACGTGGGAGAAACATCAATGACAACAGTCGAGCGGTATGATGCAATTGTGATCGGTACCGGCCAGGGGGGCGGACCGTTGGCGGGGAAGTTGGCCGGCGCCGACTGGAAGACGGCCGTCGTCGAGCGGGAGCACGTCGGCGGAAGCTGCGTGAACGTCGGTTGTACACCGACAAAGACCATGGTTGCCAGTGCACGAGTGGCCCATCTCGTGCGCCGCGCCGTGGACTATGGAATCCGCACCGGCCCGATCACGATCGACCAGAAGGTCGTGCGCCGGCGCAAGCGCGACATCGTCGAGAGCTTCAGCAGCGGGAGCCGTCGCGGGCTCGCGCAATGGGATCGACTCGACCTCATCATGGGCGAAGCTCGCTTCGCGGGACACAAGCAAGTCGTGGTTGTGCTGAACGACGGTGGCGAGCGGACGCTCACTGCGGACAAGATATTCATCAATACCGGGCTCCGTCCGGCGATCCCGCCCATCCCCGGTCTCGCCGACGTTGCATACCTCGACTCGACATCGATCATGGAAGTCGATACGGTGCCCGACCACCTCATCGTGCTCGGTGGGGGATACATCGGTCTCGAGTTCGGGCAGATGTTCCGGCGGTTCGGCAGTGAGGTCACCGTCATCGAGATGATGGCACGGCTCGCCCCACGGGAGGATCCCGACGTCTGTGGGGAACTGCAGGAGATCCTGCGTGAGGACGGGATCCGGCTCCTGCTGAACGCGAAGGCGACCGAGGTGACGCAGACCAACGGAGGGATTCGCGTGTCGGCCGAGACGCCTGGCGGACGGGAGGATGTCGTAGGGTCGGCCGTCCTGGTAGCCGTCGGTCGCGTGCCGAATACCGACCGGCTGAACCTCGAGGCGACGGGTGTGACGGCCGACTCGCGCGGATACATTGAGGTGAACGATCGGTTGCAGACCAACGTGCCGGGGATCTACGCGTTCGGTGACGTAAAGGGCGGTCCGGCGTTCACGCACATCGCGTACGACGATTACCGGATTCTCCGCACCAACCTGCTGGAAGGAGGCGACGCGACGACCGCGAACCGGTTCGTGCCGTATGTGGTGTTCGTCGATCCACAACTCGGCAGGATCGGCCTGACGGAAGAGGAGGCCAAGGCCCAAGGACTGAACTACCGGGTGGCCAAGATGCCGATGAGCCATGTAGCACGGGCGTTGGAGGTCGAAGAGACCCGAGGTCTCATGAAGGTGATCGTGGACGCGGACACGGAGCAGATCTTGGGATGTGCCGTGCTGGGGATCGAGGGTGGCGAGATCATGTCAATGATCCAGATCGCGATGATGGGCCGGTTGCCGTATACCCGACTGCGGGAAGCGACCTTTGCCCATCCGACGCTCGCCGAAGCACTAAACAACCTGTTCGGCAAGGTGGAAGCGTGAGATGCGAGACACGACAGTCGACTGGCTGACCGACCCGGCCGTCCTCCCGCTCCTGCCGATGATATATGTAGCATGGGCGGACGGTGTGCTGAGCGAGGAAGAGCTTCAGGCGATCTCGGAAAAAGTGCGCGAGCAGTCCTGGCTCGACGAGCGTTCGCGCACCGCGGTGTGTGCGATGTTGAACCCTGCTGCGCCGCCGTCAGCCACGCAGTTGCGGGCGATCCGCACCGCGATCCAACGGTTCGGGGCGGAGCTCCCGGAGCTAGGGCGCCGCTCGCTAGCGGTGCTCGGCCTCGAATTGGCGCGACGGCACAGCCGGAACGAAGGCTGGGCCAGTACGGAAGCCGCAGATGCCTTGATCGAGATCGAGGAGGCGCTCGGCGTGATCGGCGCCGAGGCCGCGCGCGAGATCTTGACCGGAGAGATGGTCGCGGCGCCTCGCGTCGTCGAGGTACCGTCACCGTTCGAGGTCGAGGGGATGACGCGACTCCTCGACGGAGAGCGCAGAGAAGCGCGCGAACGTATCCGCACGCTGCTCCGCGAACGACCGTTCCGCTACGCCTACGGTCTTGACAAGGAGACCTATCGGAACCGGGTCCTCGTCTGGTGCCGCCTGCTTGCTGAACGGGGCCTCGGCGCGCTCGCGTATCCGCGGGCTCACGGAGGGCAGGACGATCTCGCCGGATTCATCGCGACGTTCGAGATGCTCGCGTTCTTCGATCTCAGTCTCGTGGTGAAGTTCGGCGTTCAGTTCGGGCTCTTCGGCGGCAGCATTCACCAGCTCGGGACCGAGCGGCATCACGATCGATACCTCCGCGCCGTCGGCGCGCTCGAGCTGCCCGGCTGTTTCGCGATGACCGAGTCCGGCCACGGGTCGAATGTACGCGACATCGAGACGGTGGCATGTTTCGATCCGGGCACGGACGAGTTCGTTATTCACACGCCCAGCGACGCCGCGCGCAAGGACTATATCGGCAACGCCGCGTTGCACGGCCGGTTGGCTACCGTGTTCGCACAGCTCGAGACCGCCGGCGAGCGGCACGGCGTGCACGCGTTCCTGGTGCCCATCCGGGACGACGACGGCTCGACCTGTGACGGCGTTCGGATCGAGGACTGCGGCGAGAAGCTCGGGCTGAATGGTGTGGACAACGGCCGGATCTGGTTCGATCACGTGCGGATCCCGCGCGAGAACCTGCTCGACCGATTCGGCGCGGTCGACGCTGACGGTGTGTATCGCAGCCCGATTCCCGGAGCGTCGCGACGGTTCTTCACGATGCTCGGCACGCTCGTCGGCGGGCGGGTCAGCGTGGCGTGGGCCGCGCTGAGCGCGACGAAATCGGCCCTCACGATCGCCGTTCGCTACGCCGCACGACGCAGGCAGTTCGGCCCACCCGGCGCCTGCGAGACAGTAATTCTTGACTATCGCACGCATCAGCGGCGGCTCATGCCGCGGCTCGCAACGGTCTACGGATTACACTTCGCGCTCGAGTATCTCGTCCAACGGTTCGTCGGGCGGACCGAGGCCGAGCAGAGGGAAGTCGAGACACTGGCGGCGGGACTGAAGGCGTATGCGACGTGGGGCGCGACCGATTCAATCCAGACCTGCCGTGAGGCATGCGGCGGAGCGGGCTACCTGGCCGTCAACCGCTTTGCGGATCTCAAGGCCGACAGCGATGTCTTCACCACGTTCGAGGGCGACAACACGGTTCTCATGCAGCTCGTGGCCAAGGGAGTGTTGACGGAGTACCGCCAGCACTTTGCGGAGATGCGGCTGTTCGGTGCCGTCAAGTATCTCGGTCGTCGGGCCGCCGCAGCGGTCGCCGACCTCAATCCGGTCTTGCCGCGCCTCACCGACGAGAAACACCTGCGCGATCCCGAGTCTCAGCTCGATGCCTTGCGCTACCGCGAGCAACGCCTGATGCGCTCGGCGGCGCAACGCCTGAAACGCCGCATCGACGAGGGGATGGACTCGTCCTCCGCCCTCAACGAATGCCAGGACCATCTGGTGGCACTGGCCAACGCCTATGTAGAGCGGGTGATCCTGGAGCGCTTCATCGAGCGCGTCACAATGTGCCAGGACGGCGACATCGGCAAGGCCCTGAAGACGCTCTGCGATCTGTTCGCGCTCTCGCGCTTGGAGGCGGGTCGCGCGTGGTTCCTGGAGAGCGGGTACTTCGCGGGCAACAAAGCCAGGGCCGTGCGGGGCCTCGTCAACACGCTGTGCGCCGAGGTGCGGATGATGGCGCTTCCCCTCGTTGAGGCGTTCGCCATTCCCGACGAGAGCGTCGCCGCGCCGATTGCCGCTGAGGGCTGAGACGCGGGCACCGGAGCGCCCGCGGGATTGCCCGTTCTGACCCGGTGGTGTATTACCGGTCAAGGGATTGCATGATGGGACTCTACGGGAGATGTGTGGTCAGGGTGATTCTATCACAAGAGGAGTGGATCATGACGAGATTCGTATGTGGGCTTGGCATAGCGCTGGGCATCCTACTCGGCGCGCATCCCGGGAGTGCGCAGGAGAACCTGTCTTGTCCGTACCGTGGCTCAGATCCGGCCGCGCGCAGGAGCCCACTCGATTCCGCGATGTTCCAGGTCGACGGCCACGACGTGAAGGTGTGTTATGGCCGGCCGTCGGCGAGAGGGCGGACGATGATCGGCGGCAACGCCGTTCCGTTCGGAGAGATCTGGCGCACCGGCGCCGACGAGACGACCAAGATCCGTAGCGCGATTGCGCTCTCGATCGCGGGGATCGATGTCGAGGTCGGCACGTACGCGCTCTACACCGTGCCCGGCGAGAGCGAGTGGCAGATCATAGTGAACCGGGCCTGGCAGCAGTGGGGACGTGAGAACTACTACACGGACGAGGTGCGTGCCCAGGAGGTGGGCCGGGCGACGGTGCCCGTCGAGCGGGTGGAGGACCATATCGAGACGTTCACGATTCGGACAGAGCCGGCGAACGACGGGGTGTACCTGATCATGGAATGGGAGCACACGCGGGTGAGAATCCCGATCGCCGCCGGATCCTGACGAGCGATCCCGGGCGGCCCCTGCGGATATGACGATATGCGCGGTTCCGGCGGATATCACGGCCGTAGATGCGCACGCGTGCGGTGAGCCGGGGCGCGTGATCACCGGCGGCGTGCCGGACATACCCGGGCGTACGCTGCTCGAGAAGAAGTGGTATCTGGAGCAGAACGCAGACTGGCTGCGAAAACGGATGCTGCGGGAACCGCGTGGCTGTCCGGCACTGTGCGGCCCTACCCGCCGCAGGCCCGACCTTCTGCCCAGGCGATCGTACTGGTCGGCACATCGAGCTGGAGGAGTCCGTCGAATCGATCCTCGTAGCCCACCGGCACGTACTCACCCGAACGGCCGATCTCGCGGTACTCGCCTCTGTAGTCACGGCGGAGGATTCGCTCGAGCATCTCCACCAGCCGGTCGATGTCTTCGACCGTGTTGTAACAGCCGAAGCTCGCCCGCACCATGCCGGGCATCCGGGATTTGTCACCCAGCGCGGCCTGGTCACGCCAGACGGCCGTCTCATCTTCCGAGAGTCCCAGCAGGTGCACGACGTATGGGTGCGCGCAGAAACACCCGTGTCGCACGCCGATGCCTCCCTCGTAGCCGAGGATCGAGGCCACCAGGGCATGATGCATACCGTCCAAGTTGAAGGGAATCACCCCCACCTTGTCGCGCGAGCGCGCGGGATCGGTCTCACCGTAGATCGTCACACTGGGGATGGCGCCCAAGCGTTCGAGGGCGTAAGCAACCAAGTCGTTCTCGTGATCGGCGATGCGTTCCATTCCCATTCCCAGCATCGCGTTCGCGGCGGCGGCCATGGCGACCGCGCCCACGACGTTGGGACTGCCTGCTTCCTCGCGATCGGGGAGGCCGGCCCAGATCACGAGGTCGAGTGTGACTACGTCAACGGTCCCGCCGCCGCGATACTCCGGCGCCGATTCGAGAAATACCGCTTTCGGCCCCACCAGCGCGCCGGTTCCGAACGGAGCGTACATCTTGTGGGCCGAGATGGCGACGAAATCTAGGTGCTCGGGGTCGTCATCCGGCTTCATGTCGACCGGCCGGTGTGGCGCGAGCTGTGCGGCGTCGACCAAGATCATGGCCCCGGCGTCATGAGCTTTGCGCGCGAGCCGGTGGATCGGCTGAACGAATCCGCTCACGTTCGAGGCGCCGCAGACGGCGACAATCGCGATCCGATTGGCGTAGCGCTCGAGTTGTCGGTCGTAGTCCTCCTCGTCGAGCCGGCCTTCCGGCGTCGCCCGTACGTAAACGACCTCCGCATGCTCGCGCCACGGAAGATCGTTCGAGTGGTGCTCCAGCTGCGTCGAGATGATCACCGCGTCTCGCGGATACTTCAGACGATAGGAGAGTTTGTTGATGGCCTCGGTAGCGTTCTTGCCGAAGATCACGGTGTTGCTGCGGAGGTCGGCGCCGACAAACCTGCCGATGATACGGTGTGCCCGTTCGTAGGCGTCCGTGCTCAGGCGCGACTTGAACCCCGTACCCCGATGCACGCTGGAGTAGTACGGCATGAACCGCTCGACCGCGTCCATGACGTCGCGGAGCGCAGGTGTGCTGGCGGCGTTGTCGAGGTTGAGGTACGGGACTTCGCCACCTCCGAGTACCGGTACGGTGCAGTCGATCCCGACGATGCGGTCGCAGAACGGGTTGGCTGAGTCCATAGTCCTCGTGAAAGCCGAGATGCCAGCTCGAATGGTACCGGCTAATGTATTGTCTCGGCTGGTGCGCGGGAATGCTGCCGTGCTGCCCGTATCGACCGGGGGGTCAGCGCCGGCGGGCGCGCAGCTCTGCTAGAGCGCCCTTCACGTAGGTGCGGGTCATCTCTTTGCGCCACGCCAGGCCGAAATCGGTGTTGTCCATCGGCTTCGATGGCTTGAACGCCGCGTTGGCCGCGGCCAGCACGGCCTCCTCGTCGAGCTTGGATCCGATGATCACCTCGGCCGCTGAGGGAACGAGCTGCGGATGGCTCGCCACCGCTCCCAAGACGATCCGTGCTTCGGCGATCTCGGTGCCGTCCCAGCGCACCCACACCGCCACGCCGAGCACCGGGAAATCGAATGAACCACGGCGACGCAGTTTCCAGTATGTGGCGTCCCATCCGTTCGGGCGGGGCAACCGCACTTCCGTGAGGATCTCGTCCGCATGCTTCGTGAGGTAGTCGATGCCGTCGTTGTGATAGAACCGGCCCGCCGGAACGACACGCTCACCCTTCGGACCGACGAGTAGGAACTGCGCGTCGAGGGCGACCATAACTGGGGCTAGGTCGGACGACTGCACCGCCCAACATCGGGGACTGCTGGGAGCCACCCAGCAGATGGCCCCGTCCTTCTTCATGCAGAAGTCGATCGCTTTGCGCCACTCATACGTCTGGTTGTAGTAGTTGCAGCGAGTGTCGAGGCAGAGGTTGCCACCCAGTGTGCCCATGTTGCGGAGCAACGGCGTGCTGATCAGCTCCGCACCTCGGGCGACCGCACGGTAGTCCCTGCGGATCCGCCGGTGACCCGCGATCTCGGTGAGAGTGAGCCCCGCCGTGAGCACGAAACGTCCGTCCGTGTGTCCATCTGTCCGTCTGTCCGTCGGCCTTTTTCTCAGCGCCTTTATGCCGGTGAGCGAGATGACGGTTCGCGGTTCCTGGTGCCGCCGCTTCATATTGGGGTAGAGGTCGGTTCCGCCCGCGACGTACATTGCGTCGGGGCCGGCGTTGGTCTTCATCTGGATCGCGCGCTTCAGCGTCCGAGGTTCCAAGTAGGTGAAGGACGGGAGTCGCAACATCAGTGCTGCCTCTCCGGATGAGAGACCTTCCTCCTTCCCCCTTGGTGCCGTATGTCCGTGACGGCCCGCCCGTCTCCGCCCTCCCAGGGCGGAGGCACTACCGTCGGCGCGGGCCAGTGAATGTCGGGGAACGACATCGGTCCGTAACGACCTTCCTTGCCTCGCGCCTTGTCTTTCAGCGCCCGCAGGATCTTCTCCGGTGTGACGGGAACCTCGTCGACACGTACGCCGACCGCGTCGTACACGGCGTTGGCAACCGCGGGCGGGACGGGCAGGAGCGGGCCCTGGCCGACCTCCTTGGCCCCGAACGGTCCGTTCGGGTCGGGGTCCTCGATCAAGTAGGTGACCACATCACACATCTCGAGCGTCGTGGGGCTCTTGTACTCGAGCATGCTGGGGTTCTTGTGCGCGTTCTTCACGTTACTCCGGTGAGGCATCTCCTCCATCAGTGCCTCGCCTAAACCCATGTAGACGCTGCCCTCAACCTGTCCCATGACGGTCACCGGGTTGATGCACCGGCCGACGTCGTGCGCGATCCAGATCCTGGGAACCGTGATGATTCCCGTTTCGGGATCGACCTCTACCTCCACCACGGCGGCGCTGTACGAATAGGCCGGCGACGGGCCCACCCCGTGACCGCGGTATCGTCCGGGGCTCATGGGCGGAGTGTACGAACCCACCGTTCCGATGGTTCCTTCCACAGCCTCCGCTGTCTGCACGGCGTCGGCGAACGGCATTCCGTTCTCGGGATCGGAGGCGTCGAAGACGCGCCTATCGGCGAACACGACGCGCTCAGTAGGCACGTCGAGTTTAGCCGCCGCGTGCCGCGCGATGATGTCACGTGCGCGCTCGGCCGCCTGAAGGGCGGCGTTACCACTCATAAGCGTCACGCGACTCGCGTAGCTGCCGAGGTCCACCGGCGTGAGGTCGGTATCCGCGGTCACGACCGCGATGTCCTCGAGCGTGAGACCGAGCACCTCGGCTACGATGTGGGCGAGGATCGAATCGGAGCCTTGACCGATGTCTGTCGAGCCGCACAGCACCGTAACGCCCCCGCCGCGGTCGCACCGGAGCTGCACGCCCGAGTGGGGCATGTTGTTCCAGTAGATCGGGAGACCTGCGCCGCTGATGTAACTCGAGCACGCGAGCCCGATGCCTCTGCCCAACGGAAGCTTGCCGTAGCGCTCCTTCCAATCTGCGCCGGCCGTGACCTTGTCGATACAGGCGCCCAGCCCCATCGAACCGATCTGCAGGTAGTTGGCGGTCACCGAGCCGGGAGGGACGAGATGTCGGAGGCGCAGCTCGGCCGGATCGAGCCCTATGTCGTGGGCGAGCTTGTCCATCTGGACTTCGAGCGCGAAGCGGGGCTGCGGCGTGCCGTGACCGCGTTTGGGGCCGCACGGAGCTTTGTTGGTGAACGCTCGGGCACCCTGGAACTTGTAGCGCTCGATCTGGTAGGTGACGGTCTGTAGCGCGCCTGTGTAGTACGTGCTGGCGACGCCGTACGACCCATAGCCACCCCCATCCAGCAACGTACGCACGTGCATCGCGGTGATGCGCCCGTCCTTCGTGACACCGGTCCTGGTCCAAATCAAGGTTGGGTGTCTGCCACGGTGACAGTAGAACACCTCCTCGCGCGTGAGAGTGCACTTGACCGGACGTCCCGTCTTCATCGCCAGCTTGGCGACCACGATCTCGTGGCTGAATGGATCGCTCTTGCCGCCGAAACCGCCGCCGTTCGGTGTCGCGATGACGCGGATCCGCGATGGCGGAAGCTCGAGGACCTGAGCGAGGGCGCGATGCACGTAGTGTGGGGTCTGCGTTGACGACCACAGCGTAAGCTTGCCCCCAGGTGACCACTCGGCGAGCGCGGCGTGCTGCTCCATCGCCAGATGCGTGCTGCCCTCGTAGAAGAGGATGTCCTCGCGGATGTGGTCTGCGCGTGCGAACCCCTCTCCGACATCGCCGAACTCCAGGTTGATCAACTTGTGGAGGTTGCCGCGGTCGCCGTAGTCGTGAATGGGGGTGTCGGTATCCTCGAGTGCGGCAATCGGGGAGGTAACCGCGGGAAGCGGCTCGTACTCGACGTCGATCAGGTCGAGGGCTTCGGTCGCGATCTCTTCCGTGATTGCGGCGATGGCTGCGACCGGGTCGCCGATGAACCGAACGCGGTCCGGCGCCAACGCGTGCTCGTCTTGGCTAACCGGCAGGATGCCGAAAGGTATCGGCAAGTCCCGGCCGGTGAGCACCGCCTTGACTCCTGCCAATGCTGCGGCGCGCGACGTATCGACCCGAAGGATCGTGGCGTGCGGGTGAGGGCTGCGCAGGAGCTTGCAGTAGAGCATCCGTGGCAGCATGAGGTCGTCGGCGAACTTGGTGGCGCCGATGACCTTGGAGACGGCGTCGACCTTGCGGAGAGGCTGCCCCACGACCCGCAGCCCTTCCCCTCGGTTGGACGGATGGACGGTTGGACGGTCGGACAGTGAGATCGAGGAACCGCCCGTCTGTCCATCCGTCCGTCCGTACCGCTCATCGCCGGCCATACAAGACCTCGTCCCGCGGCTCCGCCTGCTCTCCCCGCATCCACGCGGCCGCCAGCTCCACAGCTTCGTATATCTTCAGATAGCCGGTGCAGCGGCAGAGATTACCGGAGAGGGCTTCTTCGATCTCCCGGCACGTCGGTTTGGGGTTCTGCTTCAGGAGCGCCTCGGCGGTGAGAAGAAATCCCGGCGTGCAATACCCGCACTGTGCGGCGCCGAGGTCGGCGAACGCGCGTTGCAGGGGATGCAGCTCGGCATCCGCCATGCCCTCGACCGTGCGTATACTCTTACCTGCACACGCGAGCCCCAGCACCAGACAGGAGAGAACCGGTTGTCCGTCGACAAGCACCGCACAGGTTCCGCATTCGCCCAGCTCACAACCGTGTTTGGTGCCGGTGAGTCTGAGATCCTCGCGAAGGACTTCCAGCAATGTCTTGTGGCGGGCGAACATCACCTCGATGCGCTCGCCGTTCACGTCCAGCGTGAGGTGCGCCTTCTCAGGCGCCATCAGGCTGCCGGGCTTCAAAGAAGAACGCCTCCGTCTGGCTCGCCAGGAATTCCTTCGCGCGCGGCTCGCGGAGATTCAGTCCATAGTGGTTGATTAGCGCCGTCTGGTGCTGGAGCCAAGCCTTCCAGCAGTCACCGCAAGCGTGCTCGTAGAGGCGCTTCCCCACCTCGCCGGGCATCGGGGGCCCGGGGAGCCGTGGCGCCGTCTTCCCGCACCGAGTACACTGAAATGCGGTCATAGAGGGGTAATCTAGTCTTGCGACGAGAGCAGCGCGACGTCAGCTTTCAAAATCCGTCGGTGGGACTGTGTGCCGACTGTCTCCATAGCCGACAGGTGCGCGGCCGGAAAGGATCGCTCTTTTGGCGCTGTCGTCTCGCCGAAACCAACCGCGACTTCGCCAAGTACCCTTGCCTTCCCGTGCGACAGTGCGCTGGCTTCGAACCAGCAACACCATCTGGATGGAGTGCCAAATGAAAATGTGTCCGACCGTGGCGACCGCCGTGATTGCCGTAGCCCTCGCCGCTTTCCCTGTCTTTGGTCAGTCCGACGCACACATGGAGCATGCCAGGGCGATCATGCGGGAGGTACCGCTCATCGACGGGCACAACGACCTGCCGTGGGCCGTGCGTATGGAGGGAGCGTTGAGCTGGGATTCGTTGGACATCGCGCGCGCGCAGCCGGACTTGATGACCGATATCGCGCGGCTCCGCGAAGGGGTGCTGGGCGCCCAGTTCTGGTCGACCTACTCGCCGAGCGCATTCGAGGAGGGTGGAGCGGCCCGCGTCGGAATGGAGCAGGGTGACGTCGTGCATCGCATGGTGGGGCGATACCCCGACGTGTTTGAGATGGCTGGCACGGCGGCTGACATCGTACGGATTCACCGCGAGGGGAAGATCGCGTCGATGATCGGGTTGGAGGGCGGGCACATGATAGAGAACTCGCTCGGCCTGCTGCGAGCGTTCTATCGGGACGGCGTGCGATACATGACGCTCACCCACTCGCGCAACACCGACTGGGCGGATTCGGCCACGGACGAGTCGGAGCACAACGGCCTCACGAAGTTCGGTGAAGAGGTGGTCCGCGAGATGAACCGCCTCGGGATGCTCGTGGATCTGTCCCACGTTACCGATTCCACCATGTGGGACGTGCTCCGGGTTGCGGAGGCCCCGGTCATCTACTCGCACTCCTCGTCACGACACTTCGTGCCGCACTCGCGCAACGTGCCCGACGACATCGCTCGCGCGGTGGCTGAGAACGGTGGCGTGATCATGGTCAACTACGTGCCGTCGTTCATCTTTCTGCCGAGTTACGACCACCGCCAGCAGCGGGGCGAGAGCCTAGCTCGGTGGCGCGATGCCGGGGTGGGCCAGGAAGCTATCGCGGATTCGCTCCGCTCATGGGACTCGGCTCATCCCATGCCCCTGCCCGACATAGGCGTCGTCGCCGACCACATCGAGCATCTGCGCGACGTCGCTGGGATCGATCACGTAGGGATCGGAGGTGATCTGGACGGGATCGACTCGACCCCCGTTGGCTTGGAGGACGTGTCCACCTACCCCGCGCTCGTCGCCGAGTTGTTGCGACGGGGCTGGTCGGACGCCGATGTCAAGCGCGTGATCGGCCTCAACGTGCTGCGCGTCATGCGCGAGGCTGAGCGGGTCGCAGCCCGCTTGCAGCTGGAACGATCGCCCAGCACGGCCCAGATCGAGGTGCTGGACGGGTGGGAGACGCAGCCGCCCTGGCGTGGCCCGGTGCGGTAGCCGTGCGGTTGCTGATTCTAGCCGGCCTGGGCCTGGTTGTCGGTTGTGGTCCGGACATCGAAGCCCTGCGATTCGCCGATCTCGAAGGCGCCAGGGCGGTGTTTCTCGAGAATATCGAGGCGATCCAGACACGCGATAAGGAGCGATACCTGTCTCACTACCTCGACACCAGCGACTTGGTAGCCGCGAGCCCCGAAGGTATCGTGCTCGGCTATGCGTCGTTGGCGGCCGCGCGGCGGGCGAGCGACGAATGGCCCGATTCTCTAGTCGCCACGGAGCCGACGCTGGTCTGGCTGGCGCCGGGTGTAGTGTACGGAGCTTACCGGTATGCGGTACGGCAGTGGGGCGCGATGTCTACTGGGTGGTCAGAGCGGGTGCTCGTGAAGACCGGTGCAGGCTGGAAAATCGCGGTGACCAGTGTGTTGCCGGCGACTCCGTAGGACACATTCATCATCTGGGAGATCAGCTTCATGCGAACGGTCGTTCTGTTGTGTGCTGTGTTGGCGGTGGCGGGATCGGCTGCGGCGCAGCAAAGGGACGTTATCCAGCTACCAGGCTCGTTGGAGGGTCTGCCGTTTTCGTCAGCCGTGCGGGTTGGTGAGATACTGTACCTGTCAGGACAAATCGGCCTTCTGCCGGGAACACGCGAGCTGGCGCCGGGAGGGATCGAAGCGGAAACCCGTCAGACCATGGAGAACATCAAGGCCGTGCTAGAATACGCGGGCAGCTCGATGGATCGCGTGGTGAAGTGCACCGTCTTCCTCCGGAACATCGACGACTATGACGCGATGAACCGTGTCTATGCCGGCTTCTTTTCCGAGAACCCACCCGCGCGGTCAGCCTTGGCCGCCAGCGGTCTGGCTCTGGGCGCGGCGGTCGAGATCGAGTGCATCGCGCTGGCGGGAGGTTGACGATGAAGGTCACACGCCAGCTCGAACGCATCGAACCGATGATCCTGGGGCCGCTCGCGGAGGCTGTAGGCGACGACTGGCACTATGCCCCAGACGGCAAGTGGAGTCTCGCGCAGATCCTGAGTCACCTGGCGATAGGCATCGATATCGTCGCGAGCGTGTTCGATCGGCGTGCCGGCCGGACCGACATGAAGCGGCGCGCTACACCCAAGCAGCAGTTGCTCCGCCAGCTGGCGTTGGGGGTGGGCAAGCTCCCGAGCCCGCAGAAGGTTCCCAGGGCGGCATACCCGGAAGAGCATCCCGATCCCGAACTCATCAGCGCCCAGTTCCGGATCGGGGTAGAGCGGTTCGCTTCCATGGTCGAGCGTTGGCCTCAGGAACGTCAGGAGAACATCTTCGTCGGGCACCCCGTGCTCGGTGACCTGAACCTGCCGGAGTGGATACGCTTCTTCTATCTCCACTGCCGCTACTACGAACACAAGATCAACGTGCGACTGCGATGGCTGCGGCGGAGTGCGCGGCAGTGAGGGCGATCCTGACCGCCGCGGTCATGATGACGCTGGTGCTGGGCTCGGCGGATGCACAGGAGACGGTGCTGGCGCGAACCGACAGCGCGGCAGGAGCGGTCAGGCACCTCGACCAACCGGCAGTACGATCGGTTCGTAGTTTCTCGTGGCCCAGGTTCGTCGGGGGCTTCGTGGCGTCCCTCGCCGCGCACGAGGCGGCGCACATCGCCGTCTCGCTGATCGTCGGCGGCAACCCGTCGATCGGTTTCAACAGCGGGCGGCCCGTCATGCACTCGGGGATCGACGCGATCGCGCATCCCGATCAGCAGTTCGCGTTCTCCGCGTCGGGGATGGTCGTGCAACTCCTGATCAATGAGGTGATACTGGACTGGCCGCGCCCTGACCGGGGGATCGCAGGTGAGTTCGAGCGTGGCGTGCTGGCGGGAGGTGTCGGCACGGTGTTGTTCTACTTCACGATCGGTCGCGGGTCCGGGGTCAGCGATGTACAGTGGATGGACGACACGTCGGGGCTCTCCAAATGGTCGCTGATGGCGATCTTCGGCGGAGTCGCCGCGCTCGACGTCGCCCGCGTCCTGCTCGACCGGCGGTATGCCCACTTCTTTGCTTTTCCCGATGGGACAGGCCGGCTGCATCTCGGTCTGACCATGAGCCGTTGAGTGCCCGTCCGGAGGTGCTGCCCGTGATCTTTCGTCGTTCGTCATCGCTGCTCGTACTGGCCGCCATGGCTTTCCCGCTCACGCTCGCAGCCCAGGAGCTGCCCGCCGCCACACGCAGCATGATCGTGGAGAGCTTGGAAGGTGATCGCGACATGGCACTGTCGATATTGGACTCGATGCCCGAGCACCTGTTGCGGTTCAAGCCGGTCCCCGAGGTCAGGGATTTCGCGCAGCAGATCGATCACGTCGCGACGTCGGCGGCGTTTCTCGTTGCGCGCTTCGTTTTGGAGGAGAGTCCGCCCGAGTTGGGGGATCCGACGGTGTACCTGAACGACAAGGACGGACTGCGGCAGGTGGTCGACGCGGCGTTCAACTACTGCCTCACGCAACTACGGACCCTGCCTGACACCACGTTGCTCCAGCCCACCCGAATCTTCGGAAACGAAGTTCCGAAATGGCGCGTGTTCATGATGATCCACTCGCACGATGTGTGGACGTTGGGGCAGGTGGTGCCGTACTTCCGGTTGAACGGGATGCCGCCGCCGGCGTTCGCGGCGTTTTGACCTCTACCGCTCGGACGTCACGCTAAGCCCGCCGCCGGCAACGTCCGGTGTGAGGACTTCCGTGGTGGTGCCAGCTGCGGTGAGCGCCGCCGCTACGGCGTCCGCGACGGCCGCCCGCTCAGCCAGCGGAGTGATTGCCACGATTGCCGACCCCGCTCCTGAGATCGTGACGCCGTACGCGCCGGCTGCCACACCCGCCCTCACAGCCTCGTCGTAGCCGGCTATGAGCTGTTTTCGGTGGGGAACGGCAAGGCGGTCGTCCATCCCATACGCGATCAGATCCGCGTCACCCCGCATGAGCCCGGTGACGAGTGCCGCGCTCCGCGCCGCCTGCTGAATGGCGACTTCACGGGGAAACACGGTGGGAATGAGATCACGGGCGACCTTGGTCGAGATGCTCTTCGCCGGTACGGCGAGCGCTATCCCGATGTCGGGATGGAGGTCGAGCTTGGTTGGATGAGCGGCGGCGAGGACCAGCCCGCCGTAGACCGCCGGGCCGGCGTTGTCAGGGTGTCCCTCCTTGGCTGCGGCGCCCCGATAGATGACCTCGAGGTCGAGCGGATCACCCTGTAAAACGCGCGCGAGCGCGAGGCCGGCGACGATGGCGGCCGCCGAAGAGCCCAACCCCTTGGCAATGGGTATGTCCGAGCGAACTGTGAGATGATGGTCGGTGAGCGCGTCGCGCTCGCCGAGAATCCGGTAGATCAGATCCGTCTCGGCGTCGAGGCCTGCCACGGTCCCGCGGTACTTCGGGCGGCGCGATCCCGTCTCGATACGGGCCTCCAGCCAGAGATCGAGCGCGAGCCCTAGACAATCGAACCCGGCCCCGAGATTCGACGTGGATGCGGGCACGCGTACGCCCGCCGCCCGTTTCTTGTTCCCGCCTTCACCCGTGCTCGTCATACACGAAAGAGATAGCTGAGCTTCACGAAGAACCCGTCGCCCACGCGGGTCAGTTGGTGGAAGGAGAACGCGTCACGTTCCGTGAGACTGCTGCCATAACCGGCGAAGACGACCGTGCCGGGAGTCGGGCGGAACGAGAACAGCCAGTCGATGCGCAGATCGTTGCGTGTCTCGACATCGGCCCGAACGAAGCCTCCGGCGCCGTCGCTCAGCAGGATCGGCCGTCCGGTGGCCGGATCCCGCAATGCGTCCTGCTCTTGCGCGCTGTACTGCCCGACGAACCGGAAGAATATGGGACGCGAGAGCTGGTACTCGATCTTGAGGTGCGGGATGTGGGCGATCGAGAGCGTCGTCCCGTCCTGCCGTCGGGTGAGGCGGACGCGTACGTATCGCGCTTGGATGCGGACCTTGTCGGTGGGCCGCCAGTCGATGGTACTGTTCCAGGAGAGGAGGTTGACCGTAGCCGGCTCGAAGAATGCCGCTGCGCGTCCCAGAGTGGCCTCCGCGCTCGCCGCGAACGTCGCGAATTGCGGTGTGCTCACGCTGACACCGAAGGTGACCAGGTCGTCGAGCCGGTCCGGAACCTCGAATCTCACGGTGTCGGTGCCCGCGTCGACCGCGTAGTCGGCATAGAACGCGGAATCGAACGCCACAGTCTCCCACCCGGGCAGTATGCGCACGCTCCAACCGCCCCGGAGAGTAAAGAAACTGGTGTGCCGGACCGCCGTCTCGAGCGGGCTCGCGCCGTCGAAGAAACCCTCGTAGTCCCAATTGCCGGTGAACATGAAGAAGCCGGTCCAGTTCTCCAGGGTCGATTCTGGGTTCCCGTATGCCGTGAGCCGGTTCGCGATGAACGGCGTGACTACGCCGGTGCGGTTTACAAACCCGGTGGCCGCATTGAAGTTGCGGTGGATTCCCCTGATGTTGTAGTTGAATCCCCACGTTCGCCCGGTGCGGTCGACAGTGACCTGCCACAACGGGGCGGTGCGCGTGACGCCGCTCTCTCGCGTGATGCTGGCCGCGCCCTGCACCTCCAGGAAATACAACTTGGCGAAAACCAGCCGGACATCAGCTGCCGCCACCCGGTTGAAGTCGCTTCCATCTATCCGGTCGGTGTAGGCGATACCCACTGTCGATTGCCTCCCGATGTCACGCCGGATACGCAACGCGTTTACGATCGGGTTGTCCCTGCCGGTCGCGGAGGCACCTTGTTCGTCGATGGCGGAGAGCATCGCGATGTTAGTGCCCGAGATCTTGCCCGTGAGCTTGACGCCGGCGATGGGATTCCGGATTCGGCGCGTATAGATGAGCGAGTTGGGCGTATTGAACTGCTCGATCCCCTCGAGGAAGAACGGGCGTTTCTCGGGAAAGAAGATCGCGAACCGCTCGTTCACCGTGACCTGGCCTACGTCCGCCTCGACTTGGGAGAAATCGGGATTGATCGTGGCGTCGAGCGTCAGGTTGGTGGTGACTCCCCACGTCGTGTTGATCCCCGCTTCGCGCTTGACGTCGTAGCTCCAAGCACCCGAGCTGTCCGGAGCGCCGACCGCGCGGCCGGTGGTGAACGGGTTCAGATCGAGCACGAGCCCACGCCGCAGGTCGGTCAGATTCTCGAGGGTGCCCGACTGTGCTAGGAACGACGCGTTCGCCCGCTCGGCGGGCGCCCAAGAGTCCTCGTAGGCGGAATGCTGGATCTTGCGGATAATGTTGATTGCCCAACGCTGGGGATTCGCGGTCTGGAAACGGATGCTCTTGAACGGTAGGCGGATCTCGACCTCGTAGCCGTAGTTGGTGAGGCGTCCCTTGGATTCAAATACGAAATCTGGATTCATGTCCACGTTCTCGAACCGGCCGCCGGCACCCGGCCCGCCCGCGGCTCCGAAGCTGCCTTCGGTTCGTATGCCATCCGCCTGTACGCCGAACGGGTTGACGCCCAGCACGAGGGCGCGTCGCCGGTCGTTGAAGGTGTCGAGCAAGATCTGTATGTAGTCGTCGCTGTCGATGTTGTCGCGATCGGCGAGCGTTGCCCGGACCTCACCGTGCGGCTCGAACGCCCGCACGCCGAAGTAAATCGCGTCGGGGGAGTACCAGACGAGTACTTCCGTGGTATCGACCGCCGGCCGCCCGTCGACCGGCCGATACTGTGAGAACCCGGTCAGGACAGCGGCACGGCGCCACGCAGCCTCGTCCAGGACGCCGTCGATTTGGACCGAGACCTCGATCCGCGGCGGTGTCACGGCGAGCTGGCGGGCACGGCCATCGTAATACTGTTGGGTTGCTGCGACGACCGACTGGAGGGCCAGGAGGGTGACGGTCAGCATGGGAGTAAGATAGCCTCAGGCGGGGCGCGGATATCTCCGCGGCCCCGCCTGTCTGGGGTTTGGTCGAGAGCTCGGTGCGGGTTACTCGTGGCGCAGCGCGTCGATCGGATCGAGCCGCGCCGCCCGCTGTGCTGGCCAGATCCCGAAGAACAGACCCACCACCACACTGAACGCGACGGCGAGCAGAATCGCGGCGGGCGAGATCAACGTGTTCCAGTTGGCAAGCCTCGAGAGCGCCACCGCGCCGGCACAACCGACTATGATGCCGGCCAGTCCGCCCAGCAGGCAGAGTGTCATTGCCTCGATGAGGAACTGTAACAGGATATTGCGCCTGGTCGCGCCGAGCGCCTTGCGCACGCCGATCTCGCGGGTGCGTTCGGTCACGGAAACGAGCATGATGTTCATGATGCCGATCCCACCGACGAGCAGACTCACGGCGGCGATCCCGGCCAACAGGAAGGTGAATGTCTTGGTCGTCTCCTCGAAAGTGGCGAGGAATTCAGCCCGGTTCCGGATCTGGAAGTCGTTGTCGGCTCCCGGCCGGATGCCGTGTTCGCTCCGCAGCGCGCGCTCGATTTCGAGCATCGCAATATTGATCGAGTCGGGCTGCGCCACCTGCACCGTGATCGATCGTACACGATCGGTCCCGAAGATGCGGTACTGCGCCGTCTGAAGCGGAATGAGGATTTGCTCGTCGGGGTTGTTCCAGCTGCTCGTAGATCCTTTTTCCTGGAGAAAGCCGATGATCTCGAAGGAGATACCGCGGATCTCGATCGTCTGGCCGATCATGCCGTAGCCGTTGGCATTCAGCATGGCCGGCACTCCCCACGCCAGAACTGCCACGCGCTTGCGTGACTCGTTGTCGCCCGCCGTGAGCATTTGGCCGGCGGCGATCTTGAAGTTCTGTACCGGTAGGTAGTTCGGAGTCGTCCCCATGATGTTCACGTTGATGTTCTGGTTGCCGAACTTCACCTGCAGATTGCGGGACAGTTCGGGGACGACCGCGCTGATGACGGTAGCGGACCGCTCGATCGCCCTGGCGTCATCAGTCGTGAGGCTCACGCGCTGGTCCGAAGCCCGGCCCCGGTGGAACGACTGACCGGGGTAGACGGTGAGCAGGTTCGTGCCGAGGCGCTCGATCTGATCCTGCACGGCCTTCTGGGCACCGGAGCCGAGTGCGACCATCGTGATGACCGCCGCGACACCGATAACGATGCCCAACATCGTGAGCGCAGAGCGCAGCTTGTTCGTTTTGATCGCACCCAGCGCGACCACAATTGTCTCGCCTAATAGCATTATCGGTTCCCCCGCGAGGAGCTGCTTGAAGTGTTCTGTCGCTGGATGCCGGGAATTCCGCCTCCCCGGATCCTGTTGATCCGCTCGCGCCACTGCTCTTGGGAGGCGATCAGGCTGGCGGACGGCAGGATGAGGACGGTATCGGTTTCGGCGAGCCCGGACCGGACCTCCGAGTAGTCGAGGTCGGTGAGACCGGTGCGTATCGGCACGGCGATAGGCCGGCCATCGCGGAGCACGAAGACGACGTACTCACCGCCGAACTGGAACGAGTTGTCCTGCCGCGGCCGCCGCCGGCGTCCACCGTCGCCCCCGAAGGCCGAGCGCAGCCGGCCGAGTAGCGAGCGCTCGGCCGAAGAGAGCGACTGCGGCCCGCCACCGCCTCGCATTTTCTGGAAGATCGCCCGGGCCTGATCGGCGGTAACGCCGTCAGGCAGCGGCACCTCGCGTCCGTCCTGCATCCTGAAGACGTTCGCAGGCGCGGAATCGGTGGCTGTGGTCCCGCCGAGAGTGGCCCGCCCGCCGTCCCGCTCCTCCAGTGCACGCGCGAGTTGCTGTTGAACCGTCTCGGGCTCGAGGCCGAGCACGATGGCGGCCGAGGCCACGTCTCGCGCCGTCCGGAGCGCGGCGTTCGGGATCGCGAGCACGCGCTCGCGTGATCCGATGTGCACCTCGACTTCCGTGCTCATTCCGGGTCGCAGCAGGCCGTCGCGGTTGGAGATCCGCACGAGGACCGGGAACATGGTAACGTTCTGCGCCGTCTGCGCCATCGGCTCGATCTTCAGCACGTGGCCCTGGAACGGGCGATTGGGATAGGCGTCCACAACGATCGTGACTGGCATCCCCGGCTGGATCTTCCCAATGTCGGTCTCGTCGACGAGAGAACGGACCTGCACCGTATCGAGATTCGCCATCTGGAGCAGGACAGTCCCGCCGCCCACCTCGCGTGTCGCAGACGAGATCACCGTGCCGACCTCCACGTTCCGCTGGATGATCATTCCGGCGATTGGCGCCCGGACGTCCGTGTCCTCGTACGCGATACGCGCGTCCTCGAGCGATCGTTCGGCGCGCACCAGGGAGGCCTTTGCGTTCGCTGACTGGAGCCGGGCGGCTTCGTACTCCTGCTCGGTGATCGACTGGGTCTCATACAGCTCTTCCGCCCGCCGGAGCTGCGATTGGGCGTTGGCGAGCTGAGCCTCGCCGACCTCGAGATCCGCCTCGGCCTGTATCAGCGCGTTCCGCGGCACCCGGGGGTCCACCAGGACGAGCCGCTCGCCCCGCCTGACGACGTCACCCGTCTCGACGGCCACCTCTATGATCTCGCCCGACGCTTTCGATTTCACGTCGACCGTCCTTACCGGCTCGACCGAGCCGGCCGCGCTGGCTGAAACGATGATATCCCGAGTGGTGACGGGCACCATTCGATAGACCGGTGGCGGTACCTCCTCGGCGCAGGCGCCAAAGGCGATCAACGCGATAGGGATGTATAGGTACTTCATGTTGTGCTCGTGGTTGCGAGGTCTTTTTCGACGTAGCCGTCCAGCAGATGAATCTGACGGCTGGCGTGCGCTGCGATGTGGGGTTCGTGCGTGATCAGCAGGATAGTCTGGCCGGTGTCGTGCAGCGCCTCGAAGACCGTCATGATGTCCTCGCCGGTCACGCTGTCGAGGTTCCCGGTCGGTTCGTCGGCCAACAAGATGCTGGGCTCGTTCACCAGGGCGCGGGCGATTGCCACGCGCTGGCGCTGGCCGCCCGAAAGCTCGTTCGGCTTGTGGTGCATGCGATCGGCCAGACCGACGCGCTCGAGCGCGTATTCGGCCGTCTGCTTGCGCCGCTTCGAGGGAATGCCCGCATAGATGAGCGGCAGCTCGACGTTGTGCAACGCCGAGGCACGGGGCAGGAGATTGAACGTCTGGAAGACGAAACCGATTTCCTTGTTGCGGATGTGCGCCAGCTCGTCGTCGTTCAGCTCGCTCACCTTCTGACCATTGAGCCAGTACTCACCTGCGGTCGGCGTATCGAGACAACCGATCAGATTCATCAGAGTCGATTTGCCGGAACCTGACGGTCCCATGATGGCCGTGAACTCGTTCTTCCGGATCTGGAGACTCACGTCGCGCAACGCGCGTACGGTCTCGGAGCCGAGCTGGTAATCCCGCGACAGTTTGTGCGTGAGGATGATGATATCGGGCAGCGGACTATCGCCCGTGGTGAAGTCCATGGCTGGGGATGTCATAATTCCCTCCCGAGTAACGCTTCGAGCTGCGCGCGCGCAACGAGAAAATCCAGCCGGCTTTGCACCAGATCGACCGCCGCCTGGTCCAGGCTGACCTGGGTCGTCAGGACCTCGAGTATGGTCGCCGCGCCGAGTCGATACCGCTCCTGCTGTACACGGAGATCCTCTTCAGCCGCGACGAGGCTCGCCTCGGCGATTTGCATGCGCGCCTGCGCCGATTGTATGGCGGCGAGATCCTGGGTCAGCTGCGCCATCGCGAGCCTGCGCTCGTCTTCGAGACGTGCTTCGGCCACGTCCCGCTGGGCGCCGACCCGAGCGACGTTCGACTCACGCGTGAACCCGTTGAAGAGCGACCAGCTCAACGAAACCCGGGCAGACCAGCTGTTGCTCAGTTGATCGACGCCGGTTCCCGACCAGTCGCTGCGATACGAGGCGGTGACGGTCGGGAAGAACTGTGCGCGGGTTACCGCAACCTGAGCGCCAGCCGCCGTCACCGCGGCGTCCGCGGCCAGTATCACGGGCGACGTCCTGAGCAACTCGTCACGCAGGCCGCTGGTATCTATCGGCGTGACCGCGAACAGCGAGGAATCCGCAACGGCTCGCACTGCGCCATCGAATCCGATCAACCGTGCCAGTCCCGCCTCAGCCGTGGCCAACTGGGTCTCGGCCTCAAGGAGCTGAAGACGCGCGCTGCCGAGTTCGACGGTGCTACGCAGCGTGTCCGACCGCGTCGCGCTGCCGGCCGCCAGTTTATCGCGCGCAATCTTCAATTGTTCTTCCGCGCGCCTGATCCGAGTCTCCGAAACGCCAACCAGCTCCGCGGCGGCCAGCGCATTGAAGAACGTCTGCTTCGTCTGGAGGCTGACCTGAAACCGCGCGCTCACGAGTTGCGCATCCGCGCTGGCGGCGTTCGCACCCGCGGAACGGCCCTGTGCCGAGCGCCGGAACCCGTCGAAGAGCGTGAGTGACGCGTTGAGCCCCGCCGAGTAGAAGTCCCTGGCCGGCGCGGTGATGGTGCGCTGTGTGGTCGGGTCGATGCGGGTGGTAGAGTTACGGCTCCACGAGGAGCTCCCGGAGATCGTGGGCAGCCAGTTCCCGACCGCCTCGCGCCTGCCTGCCTGGGCTACACGGACATCGCCGCGAGCTTGCACGACCGTCGGCTGCACGCGGAGCGCCAGCTCGACCGCCTCGTCCAGCGTGACGGTGGCCTTCTGCTGCGCCCTGAGCGCGGTGGTGGATGCGAGCGCGGCGAGCAGCGCTGCGAACACGGCGCTCCGGGAGCGCCGGTTACCGATCATGAGATCCTCCCCGGCGGCCGTTGCGGTCCCGCGCGGCGCGGATGCTGTCTACTCGCGCATTGCGCGCCCGATAGGCGCCCCGCTGTGCGTCGTCCAACAACGACATGATATGGGAGCGGACCTCGGTGCGGATCGTGTCCATGCGGGGACGCAACTCCGTCCACAACTCTCTCATGGCGCTCTGATAGCCCGCCAGGATCCGCTCGACGCTATCCCGCTGGTCCTGGGTGAGGTCCAGCTCCTGTTGAAGACGATCGGTGTAGCTCGGATGTCGATCTCTATCCCGCGCCGTGCTTTCCGCGGCGCCGCGGTCGCCCCAAGCCGCCGACACGGCCCCGCCCACCACCAGTCCGGCGGTGAAGACGCCGAGTAGCAGGCCGACGGCGTACAGTTTCGATCGGTTCAGCATCTTCTTGTCCTATCCAAGACAGTTGCCGGCAGCGGCATGTTATTCGTTGCCGTTCGTCGACGCGAAGAGCACGTCCACGTTGGGCGGTCTCGCCGACGAGAGTAGAGCGGTCATGGTCCCGTTGCCTGCGGAAGCGCTCAACATCTCCTCGAGCGCGACCGTTGGGTCCCCGGTACGGACGGTCCGTCCCAGCCAGAACCCTGCCGCAGCCACCAGCAGGAGAGCCGCCGCCAAGCCGGGTCGGGCCCATCCGCCGAGCACCTCCCACCACGTCAAGGGTTCGGTGACCCGCACCAGGACCCGGCGGATGAATAAATCCTCGCTCGGAACGTTCAGCGCAGCGCGCAGCACGTCACCGAGCCGGTCGTCACGCTCGTGGTCGAACGCGGAGTGCTCATTCATCGGATTACTCCTTACCATTCCCGCCAAGCAGCGAGCACCTTCCGCAGCGCGCGCCGCGCATGAAACACATCCGAGCGCGCCGTCCCCTCGGGCACGTCGAGCATCCGGGCTACTTCGCGGTGACTGTATCCTTCGACGTCGAACAGCACCACGGCGGCGCGTTGACGCTCAGGCAGCCGCTCCAGCGCCGCCCGCAGCGCCGCATGAAACGCGCGGCGATCGGTCACCTGGGCCGGGCCCGGGTCGACGCTCGGCGTCACCGGTGAGAGCGCTTCCGTCTGGCGGACCCGCCGCCGCCGCCGCCGGTCCATTGCGGCATTGGCAACGATGCGGATCAACCACGGGCCGAACGGACGCACCGGGTCGTATCGATCCAGGTGCCGTAACGCCGCGAGGAAGCCATCCTGGGCAGCATCATCAGCGTCGTCGGGGCTCGCGAGGATCGCGCGGGCAACCCGCCGTGCCTGTCCCGCATAGCGGACCACCAGCTCACCGAACGCGTCGCGGTCGCCCCGTTGGGCCCGTTTCGCGAGTTCCGCGTCCTGTACCCCAGAAGTACGCACGGTCGGTCGCACCCGTTGAGAACCCTATTCCCCGCCGTGACCGCCCGGTCCCGCGGGCGATCCAGTGAGTCGGTGGTTGAGCGTCGGCTTTTGGCCCGCCGCCCGCCTCACTTGGGGCCCAACCCTATGCGTTCCTCGTCCGTGCGCAGTGCCTCGATCGTGAACCGTACGTGCTCGTCCATCGGGATGCCGAGCTGCTCTGCGCCAAGTTGGATGTCGTCACGGCTCACGCCTCGGGCGAACGCCTTGTCCTTGAATTTCTTCTTGAAGCTCTTGTACTCGAGGTCCTTCAAGCTCCTCGACGGACGGACCAGCGCGCACGCCACCAGGAACCCGCACAACTCGTCCACGGCAAAAAGCGTCTTTGCCATGCGGCTTTCGCGCGGGACACCGGTGTACGGCGCGTGTCCGAGGATGGCCTCCAGTACCTCTTCGGATACCCCGCGCCCACGCAGGAGCCCCACCCCGAAAGACGGGTGTCCTTTCGTTGCGTTGTGTTCGTGGTTGGGGTGGCGGTCGTAGTCGAAGTCGTGCAGCAGGCCGACCAGACCCCAGGCTTCCTCGTCCCCGTCGAACCGTTGCGCGTAAGCACGCATTGCCAGCTCCACGGCGTACATATGCTTGCGGAGCGCGTGTGATTCCGTGTACTCGTGCATCAGTGCGAGAGCTTCATCTCGCGTCATCACATGACCCCCAATCGCCAGTGTTCCATCCACCGTTGCAGAACGAATATCGTCCACAGTCCACGGCTGTGATTGGCGCGCCGCGCGCGATGCTCGGCCAGCAGTCGGGTCACTACGCGCCCGTCACAGATCCCCTGAGCGTCCAAGCGCTCGCGGTCCAAGGCCCGATCGACCTCCCGTGCGAGCCCGCCGTTGATCCACCTGGAGATCGGGACACTGAGGCCGCGCTTGCGCCTGCGCAGAATAAACGAAGGGACCCACGGACGTGCCACCTCCCGCAACACGCGCTTTGTCGCCGATCCGCGAACGTGGACCGTTCCGGGGATCGCGAGGGCGGCGCGTGTCACCGCCTCGTCGAGATATGGAGCGCGTGCCTCGAGGGAAGCGAGCATCGTCGCGCGGTCGACCTTGACAAGCAGCCGATCGCGCAACGCCGTCACGTAGTCGAGACGCATCGCCCGACCGATGTCGTCGATCCCGCTGATCTCGGGAATCTGCTCGCTGTCCGGGCAAACAAGTGCTGCGAACGTGCAGACCGAGGTTGGCAGACCCGAGCCGAACCAGGCGCGATGCCGTTGCTGCCACGGGCGTTCCGCCTCGGCGACGAAGCGCTTTGCCAGATACTCGAATGGCACACGCCCGGTCGATGACGGAACGGCGGAGAGCGCCGCCCGGATCCCTGCGCGAACGATGCGGGGCAGGGCGCGATATCGAGCCGCGAGGTGGTGGCCTATGTAAGTGGGATAACCGCCGAACAACTCGTCACCGCCTTCTCCACTGAGGACCACGGTGACGTGCTTCCGCGCAGCGCGTGCCAGCAGGACCGTAGGCATGGCTGCAGGATCGCCGAGTGGTTCGCCGAGAGCGACGAGATCGTCCAGGGCACGAAGGAGCGCCTCGGGATCGGCCTCGATCGAGGTGTGCCGAACACCGATGGCTTTGGCGAGCCTGCGGGCGAACGGACGCTCGTCGTACGCCCGTTCGGGGAAGCCGATCGAGAACGTATGCGTCCGGTCGCGCCCGAGACGGCGGGCGGCCAGACACGCGAGGATAGCGGAATCGAGGCCACCGCTCGTGAACACCCCGATCGGCACGTCGGAGAGGAGCTGCTTTTCGACCGCCGTCGCAATGACCCGGCGCAGATGCGGGATGTCGGGTGGGCCGGGGCGGATCGGCAGGGTTTCCGGCCTC
Organism: Gemmatimonadota bacterium; assembly: GCA_022563595.1. GTDB lineage: Bacteria > Gemmatimonadota > Gemmatimonadetes > Gemmatimonadales > GWC2-71-9 > JADFNB01. The sequence goes on along the minus strand of JADFNB010000003.1, from coordinate 67,618 downwards.
CAGTAACGCCGGATGGTGACGCCGTCGGCCTGTGCGGACAGAATGCATCCCGCGGGGACCTGGAACACCTCGGCGAACGGCGTGCGTGGTTGGGGAAAGTATCCGCGCAGCACGTATTGTCTGATGGCTTCCGCGTCGAGTCGTCGCGTGATCTGCGCATTCGCCAGGAGGGCCCCGATCTCGGAGGCGAAATGTAGCTCGTCACCGCCGCGCCAATAGAAAAGCGGCTTCTCGCCGGCGCGGTCGCGGGCCAGGATCAGACGGCCGGCCCGGCCGTCCCACACGGCGACGGCGAACATCCCGTCCAGCGCTGCCAGTGCATCCGGGCCGCCATCCAGATACAGAGGCAACACGCACTCGGCGTCCGATCGTGAGCGGAACGGAAAGCCGGCATAGCGGCGGCGCAGATCAGCGGCATTGTAGATCTCGCCGTTCACCACCACCGTCACGTTCCCGGCAGGATCTGTGAAGGGTTGGTCCGCTTTTGCGTCGAGATCGACCACCCGTAACCGTGTGGCGCCCAGCGCCGCCGAGGGGCTGCACCACCGGCCCCGTCCGTCGGGGCCGCGGTGTCGCAGGGCTGCGCACATGCCGGAGAGGGCTTCCGGATGGCCCAGCGGGGCGCCGCCGAGCGAGACCATTCCGTAGATCCCGCACATTTCAGTCTTCGGATCGCGCCAGGTCCGCCACACCGCACGGACCGTATGCAGCGAACTTGCGGGTCTCCGCCAGGATCGGGAGACGTTCGGCGAGCCGTGCCCGCACCTCCTCGGCGTCGCGCCGAGTCAGGAAGATCCGGGGACGCTCACAAAAGGTCAGGGCTTCGGCCCACCATCCCGGCGGGCGCAACGTGCTCCCCGGAATACGCCGCAGGACGTCGTCGTGTCGGGCGACATAGTTGCTGGTCAGCTCGCTCCCGTCGGCCGTCACGAGGGTGAGGTGGCGGCCGAGGTAGAACGCGAGGGAGAGTGGGTAGACACCGATCGCAACGACCTCCGCACCCGAGGGAGCAACGCGCGCGAGTGTACCCGCGAGCGCCGCGCTCGATCGATCCTCGGCGATCGCGCGCATCAGTGGCATGGCGACGATGGGGATCGCGATCACCGGCACGGCTAGCGCCAGAAGAGCGAGGTCACGTGTGTGTGCAAGCAGCACGGTTACGGCGCCGCAGAGGATGCAAAACCCGCCGAGCAGCAGGGCGGTGGAGGGAATCACGGCCGCGACCGCTTCCGTGGTCTCAAACAAACCGACGATCCAATGACGAGTCGCCGCGATTCCCAGACCGAGCACGAGCAGTGTGATTCCACCCGCTCGTGCACCGCGGGCGCGGCACCGTGGAGCCGTCCACAGCTGGGCAGTCAGCAGCCCCACCGCCGGTATGAGCGGAAGGATATACTGGGGACGCTTGGACTGCGACAACGTAAAGAAAAGCAGTGGTGCCGCGATCCAGAGCACCAGAAAGACCGAGCGACGGTCCCAGGCGGCGGGTTTGATTGTCCGACGGTCGATACAGGCCAGCACGACCACGGTCCAGGGGAGCGCAGCGCCGAGGAGAATGGGAAAGAAATACCAGATCGGCCCGGTGCGGCCCAGCGCGTCCGTGGTCAATCGCTCTACGGTCTCGACGACCAAGACGTAGTGCAGGAAGTCGGGAATCCGCCGTGAGACGAGGAGCACCCACGGCAGTACCACGGCGACGAACGCCAGCATGCCGACGGGATCCAACACCGCTTTCCACGCCCGCCGCCACACGGCGTAGGGGATCGCGACCATCAGAGGGATGGCGAGGGCCACGGGGCCCTTGGTCAGTACCCCGAGGCCGATCGCTATCCAGGCCAGCACCGACCACCGCCATGTTCTGTCGTCGTCGGGTCGTTCCGTCGCGGCGTAGAACGCCGCCAGCGCCACCACGATCCACAATGTCACGGCGCTATCGAAGATCACCGTTCGGGCGTATGCGATCGTGAACGGCGACGCGCCGCAAACGAGAGCTGCTATCCATGCCCCTTCCGCTCCAAAGAGCCGCCGACCGAGCCACGCGACGACCAAGAGGGTGAGCAGCGTGAACACCAACGCCGGAAGGCGGGCGGCAATCTCGCTCGGGCCGGCCAGCTCCATGACGAGTGCTCCGGCCGCGAAGAACAAGATCGGCTTGTCGAGATAAGGGAGACCGTTCAGCGTGGGGAGCACGTAATCGTTCGTCTCGGCCATCTCGCGGGCCACCTCGGCGTTCCTCCCTTCGTCGGGTTCGATGAGCGGGTAGCCGCCAAGGCCGTATCCGAGACAGCCGACGACGACGGCGAGGCTGACGGACCGAACGAGGCGTTGATATGCCAAGGACTGGTCGGTCAGTGCAGGTTAGAGGTGTCCGTGCGTTCCGCGCGAGGCGATTGGCTCACCGTGATCGGGACTACGGCCTCGACGCTGCCGTCCACGGTGACCTCGAACTGGTAGCGGCCCGAACGTTGAAACGGCACGTCGAACGCCAACACCGTTCCCGCCTCGATCTCGAGTACGCCTGCCGGGGGCTCGCTGAACGTCACCGTTCCAGTGCCACTGAGCACCTCGTTTTGTTCTGCGTCGAGGAGGCGAATCACGATCCGGTGCTCGCCGATCTCGGTCCGCTTGCCTTTGAGGCGCACGACGAGGTGCATACGGGGATGAACCGTGGGAAAGTTGGCCACCCAGATGTGCTGAAAAATCCCCAGCACGGAGAGTTTTCCGTACTGGTCCACCAGTGCGTAGTCGCAGGCTACGGCGAAGTCGACTTTCATCGCGTCAACACCTCGCTGTTCCGCCATCGTGACCGGAGGTTCGCACTGCGTGCCGACGCACACATACGCGCGGTGTGTCTCGCCATCGAAGGCGGCGCGGACCGCGGCCGGAAGCGACTCGGTCTTACTCCCCGGCCCCAGCCGGGTGACGATCTTGCGGGGCCGGAAGGTGGCGAGCGCCGCGTCGTTCAGCGTTACCGCTCTTGCCGGCGGGAAACGGGCACAGGGAACGGATCGGGCAGATCTCGCAGTGCGGCTTCAACGCCTGACAGATGGCACGGCCATGGTGGATCATCAGGTGAGGGAAGATCGTCCAATCTTTCTTTGGAACCAGTTCCATGAGATCCTGCTCGATCTTGTCGGGACTGGTCTGCTTTGTAAAACCAAGCCGCGTGGTGATACGCTTCACGTGCGTGTCCACCACTATCCCTTCGTCTATACCGAACGCGTTGCCGAGCACGACGTTGGCGGTCTTGCGTCCGACGCCGGGAATCTCCACCAGCTCGGCCATGGTTCGCGGAACCGCGCCGTCGTACCGCTCTGCCAACGCCTGACCCATCCCGATCAACGATTTCGTCTTGTTCCGGAAGAATCCGGTTGACCTAATGATCTCCTCCAGTTCTTTCGGGTGTGCCTCGGCGTAGTGACGCGCGCTCGGGTATCGGGGAAAGAGGTCGCGTGTCACGATGTTCACGCGCTCGTCGGTGCACTGAGCGCTCAGGATCGTCGCGACGAGCAGTTGGAGTGGGTTCGCATAGCCTAGAGAACACCGGGCGCCGGGGTACTTGCGCTTGAGCTTCCGGATGACCGGCTTGATTCGCTCTCGTCCTGCGCTCACTGGCCTCTCCGTCTCGCGAAAGCCAGGAACTCATCGGTGGAACGCGTATTGAGCACGGTTGCCGCGGTGAGCCAACCCTTGCGCGCGATCCCGATGCCGATCTCCACGTTCGCCATCCCGGCGGTGTTGTGCGCGTCCGCCCCGAGCGAGATCGTGACACCCGCTGCGCTCGCTTGGCGAAGCACACGCCAGTCGAGGTCGAGCCGCTGTGGGTCAGCGTTGATCTCCACGGCGATGCCACGTTCCGCAGCCGTTTCGAACACGCGCTCCAGGTCCAGCGGGAACGGATCGCGCGACAGGAGCAGTCGGCCGGTCGGATGGCCGAGGATCGTCATCGTCGGATCATCCATTGCGGTGAGCACGCGCGCCGTCATCTGGTCGGTGCTGAGGGTGAGGTGGCTGTGGACTGACGCTATGATGAACTCGAAATCGGCGCGGACCTGAGGAGTGTAATCGAGTGATCCGTCCTCGAGAATATCTGCTTCCACGCCTTTGAGGACGCGAAGATGCGGGAAGTCCCGGTTCACGGCGTCTACTTCCGCGTGCTGCCGAGCGATGTCGCGCGCGAGGAGACCGCCGGCGTCCGTCAGGGCTTGGCTATGGTCGGTTATTCCCAGGTAGGTGTAGCCGCGCTCCGCGGCTGCCGCAGCCCAATCTGAGACGCGGCTGGCGCCGTCGGAATAGTCTGTGTGGCAGTGCAGGAAACCCTGCAGGTCCTCGAGCCGGATGAGGTCGGGTAGTGTTCCTGCCGCCGCGGCCTCGATCTCGCCAGTCGCCTCGCGCAGTTCCGGTGGAATCCATTGGAGATCGAGCGCATCGTAGACCGATTCCTCCGTCGGCGTCGGTAGGAGCGTGCCGTCATGTGCCAGGCCGTCATCTTCCCATGACAGACCGCGCGCTCTCGCCCGGGCGGCCAGTGCGGCCACGTGCTCTTCGCTGCCCGTCGCCCGTACGAGCTGGAAACCGAACTGAGGTTCACTGGCGGCATGGATCTCGGCCACGCTCCCGCTCTGGAAGCGGAGCGTGACACGGCGGTCTCCGGCTGGGATCGATTGAGTGACCCCGGGCGCCGTAGCAAGCCGGTTGAAGAAGGGAGCAGGGGGCCCGTCGAGCAGCACGACGAAGTCCAAATCCCGGATGATCTCCCGGCACCGCCGTATGCTTCCTGCGACCTCAGCACGGCGAACGCCCGGAGTGGCGGAGAGCACGTCGGCGAGGGCCCGAGCTTCCTTGCGCGCGTGATGGAACAACCGATGCCCGCTCACATGACGCAGGAAGTCGATCCCCTTGAGGATGTTCTCCGCTGTCTTCTTTCCGAACCGCGGTAGCCCAGCCAGCCGGCCGCTTCGGGCCGCTTCCTCGAGTTCTGCAAGGCTATCGATTCCGAGGCTCTCGTGGATCTGCCGGATCTTCGCGACGCCGAGCCCAGAAATCTGGAGCATCTCGACCAGACCGGGTGGGATTTGCTCGCGCAGCTCATCGAGGACGTGGCTGCGGCCTCCCGTCAAGATCTCGTCGATGATATCCAGTGTGGCGGGTCCGATCCCCTTCAGCTCTGTGAGCGCGCCGGAGGCCAGTGCCTGCTGCAGGTCTTCCGGATACGAGGTGACCGCCCGTGCCGCCGCTTTGTAGGCACGGACCCGGAACTGGTCCTCCCCTCTTAGTTCGAGAAAAGCAGCGATCTGACCGAGTACTCTGGCGACGTCGGACTTATCCATTGCGGTCCCGGAACCTACCGTGCGACATGCTCTAACGCGAGTTGCGTGAGCACCAGTAGCTCGGCAGCCGATGCAACCGAGCGGAATCCTGCTGGCGCACCGCCTTCCATCAACGGTGCGAAGCGGTCGGGGCGGATCTGATCGCGTGCCGCGGCCACTTCCGAGGGATGGACCGCGAGCGAGATCTGGCTGAAACCGCTTCGCTCGGCACGGATGCCGAGCACTGCCACGATCGTCAACTGATCGCCCCGCGGCGAGACGGTGACGAACATCCCGTCCATCGGTTCATGCGGGGCGTCGGGCGAGACCTGTGCCCACACCCAGTGCAGCGGCAGCTGAACGTAGCAGGCTCCGTGCGGCACTCGCAGCGGTGTGGTGGGCAGGTCGGCGTCGAGCGCCGGCTCGAGCGCTTCCCGCGGGGCCGGACACACTTCGGCGCCGGCGTCCCAAAACCGGTACGCGACGAAAAGGAGCGAGAGGTACTCGGCCGCGGCACGCGGGTCGTTCGCGATCAAGGTGGGTGACTCCAGGATGGAGAGGAGCCGCTGGACCTCGGGTACCTTCGCGAACTCTACGGAGCTCCGCAGATCCAGTCCGGCCTGATCGGCCCCCGTGCGCAGCGCATCGAGTTCGTGCGTGAGGCCGCCGAACACCTGATCGAACGGATGGAGTCGGTTCATCTCATCGGATCGCCCGGAACATTCCCCACGCGCAGTCCAACGGCGTCGCGCGGGCGACACTCCACGCGATGCTAGAGTAATACGGCCAGCGCGTCGGCGACCGCCTTCACTGCGGTCTGCTCGGCCTCGGGAAAGCCGTCGGGAAGGTCGCTGTCGATGTCGATCTCGCCCAGAATCTCTTCGTTGCGCCGGATCAACACCACCAACTCGGACTTGGTCTCCAGGCTGCACGCGCGGTAGCCGTCGGCATCGGAGACGTCGGGCACGTTGATGTCCCGCTTCTCGGCCACCGCCCTGCCACAAATGCCGCTCCCGATCGGAATGCTGGTGAGGTCGGTCGGTTGGCCGTCGGACGCCTCGAGGACGAGAACATCGCCGGGGTGTACCATGTACATGTACACCCCCGAATAGGGTTCGCCGGCCTCTCTCATCTTGGTGGCTGCGAGCTGCAATAGCTCCCGTCGCGACGCGTCGTGCGAGAACGCGCCCTGGAGCGCTCGAACGATGTGATCCGCGTCCAGAACCGTGTCAGCCACCACGACGCCCCAAGGTCACCTCGAACTCGAGCATCCGGTTGCCCCGCTTGACCACCACGGTAACGACGTCGCCGGGCTCGTACGCGGCCAGCGCCCTGGACATCGCGTAGAGATCGTTCACCTCGTGCTCGCCGATCCGGGTGATGATGTCCCCCGCCTGTATGCCGGCGGTTTCGGCCGGTGTGCCAGCGCGCACGCCTGTCAACCGCACCCCTCCGGGTGATTCGGTCATGTCCGGGATCGTACCCAGTGAAGCCTGAGATCCGCCCGCGATCGGTTCCGGGCGCGGCAGACTCACGTATGTCAGCCGTGCGGCCCGTGTGGCGAGCGCCCACACGAGATCGGCCGCGAACCGCGCGATGCGCGCCACGCCGGCCGTGTTGATCTTGTCGGCATCGTCCGTTACGCGATGGTAGTCTTCGTGCGTATCGGTGAACAGATGGAGGACCGGAATCCCAACCGCGTAGAAGGATTGGTGGTCGCTTCGTCCCCACCCATCCCCCGACCCGTGCAGGTCGAACTCATACTCCGCGTTCAGCGAATCGAGCAGGTGATCCCAGTCAAGCGCGGTCTCGGTTCCAAATGCGAGCAGTTTGCCGTCCCGCAGTCGACCGACCATATCGAGGTTGATCATTGCGGCCGTCGAATCGTTGGGGCGCACCGGCTGGCGCACATAATGTGTGGAGCCTACCACCCCGATCTCCTCGGCCGTGAATGCAACGAAAACGATCATGCGCCGCTCGCCGCTCGCGCGGGTTCGTACGAGGCGGGCGATCTCGATCAGCGCCGCCGCGCCCGACCCGTTGTCGTCGGCTCCGTTGTGAACGACGCCCGTGCTGTCCGGGTCGAGACTCCCCATGCCGCCGAGACCGAGATGGTCGTAGTGGGCGCCGACCACGATCACCTGACCGGCCAGCTTCCCCCGGCCGGGCAGGATGCCGACCACGTTCTTGACGGAGGCGCCGGCGAGCCCGGTGTGCGCTAAGGCCGCGGTGGCTGTGGGACTGATCTCGAATCTCTGGAAGAACCCGTCTGACCAGGGTTGCGTGAGGCCGAGCCGGGCGAATTCCCGCGCTATGTACGCCGCGGCGGAGTCGAGCCCTTCGCTCCCGACGCCGCGACCTTCACGCGCGTCATCGGCCAGGTACTCGACGTGTGCCTGGACACGGTGCGCGGTCACGTTCTGGGCGTGCAGCGGAGTCGCGACGGTGGCCGCGAGGAATGTTAGGAGAAGCAGCACCGTGTGCATTGGTGATCCCGTTTGGTTCATCGGCCAAAGCTAACCGGGCCGGCGTCCAGGCTCTATGCCCCCGGACTCTCCGGGCGCCGCAACCCGCGTTGCCGCCATCGCGACGGCCGGGTATCTTGGCCATTCTCATACTATCTATGCTGAACTACGAGAACTTCGCGATTTCGCTCGCCAGGGCCGTCGAGGTGTTCCGCGTGGCACCGGAGGTGAACGAGCAAAAGGCGGCGCTGCGCACGGTCGTCGCCCTGGCGAAGCTCGGCGCGGTGACGGTCAAGCTGAGCCAACGCACGCTGCTGGTCGAATCTGCCGCGATCCCACCCACCTTGCCCGGCATCAAGAGCTTGATAGCGCAGATGGACCTCCATGGCGTGGCGGAGATTCGGATCGCTCAAAACGCGGCCGCGTCCGACCTCCTGGAGCTGCTCAGGGGACTCGCCGGCGGGGTGGACGGCTACGACCGCGGTGGCGGTATCGGCGAACGCCTGCGGGCGGCGGATGTCTCGAGTGTCCGCGTTGTGGCGGCTACATCGGAGGTCGCGCCGCAGGGGGCGCGGGCGGCAAGCGTTACTGACGCGTTCGAATCGGCTGGGATCTTGGAAGCGGCCAAGCAAACTCGGGCGGAAGCCGCCGCCATCGCGGCGGCCACGAGAACGCATAGGCCCGGCACGCCGCTGGAGCAAGCGGTCGAGCGACTTGCGCTCGATCCTACGGCGCCCGACGTGTTGGATCAGCTAACGGCTTTTCAGCACCTGGTGCAACGTGAAGAGACAGCTGCCGGCATTGCCGCCGTCGTACGCGCCGTCAGCGAACTCATTCGCATCGAAGAGGGGCTGCCGGATGGTAGCCCCAGGCGGAACTTCAGCATCGTCCGGCAACGGATCCTCAAGCGGTCTTTCCTGGAGTCGGTTGTCCAGCTCATACGGTTGCCTGAGTGGACCGAGGCGGCGACCCGCGTGGTGCAACGCGCCGGTCCGGACGCGACTGGGCTCTTGCTCGACTGGCTGATCAAGGCCGAGTCAAGCGCGGAGCGCCGGGCCTACTTCGATGCGCTGCGCGACATGAGCAACGGAGCTGATCAGGCGGTGCGCCTGCTCGATCATCCCGAATGGTACGTGGTGCGCAACATGGCCGAGCTGCTCGGCGAGCAGCGGAGCGAGATGGCGGTACGGGCTCTGGGGCGCGCCCTCCGGCACGGCGACTCGCGCGTGCGCAAGGCGGCGGCTGTGGCACTGGCGAAGATCGGCACGGCGGCCACCGTGGAGTACCTGCGGGAAGCTCTCCAGAAAGGCAATGCAGAGGTCCGGACCCTGGTGGCGAGCGCCGTGGCGGGACGAAAGTCAGGCGCGCTCACGATGCCCTTGGTGTTCGCCGCCGACGGCGAGTCGGATCCCGAAGTGCAGCGCCAGTTCTATCTGGCGCTCGCCCGGATCGGTACGCCGAACGCCATCCAGGCCCTGGTGCAGGCGGCACAGCCGGGCGGGCGGTTCTTCCGCCGCCGCCGCCCCGAAGCGCGGCTTGCCGCAATCGACGGGCTGCGCGCCGCCGCTGGGCCGGCGGCTGTCGGGACGCTTGAGGCCTTGCGTGACGATCCGAACCGCCTCATCCGGAAAGCGGCGCGGGAAGCGCTGGAGGATCTGGGCGAAAGCTGAGGCGCGCCGCCGCCGCGTTGCCTGGGCCCCGCCGGTGCCGTATCTTCGCAAACCCATGCAAGCGGAAGTCAAATTCGCCGTTTTGGTCGGCCGGATGCTCGATCTTTTCGGGCAATCCGGAGATGCGGCCTCCGACGATCACCGCACCGCACTGCACGCTCTCGTGGATCTAGCGGCGGGTCGGAGCGCAACGCTGCGCTCCGACGGCACGGTTGTCACGGTGGAGGGCCAGCCGATCCCGGATGAGACGGCGTTCCTTGGGTTGCTCAGGGAGCGGCTTGCCGCACACGGTGTCGCCGAGCTCCGCATTACCAGCGGGGCCTCCCCGGTAGATCTCGTTCACGCCATCCGAGCCCTGGCGGCCCCGCCCGCCCGCTCCAATCCCGGGGCCGCCATCGACCAACATCTGCGGCGCGCCAAGGTGACGACCGTGTCGGTCGTCACCGCGGAACTCGAGCGGAGCACGCGTGATCGTCGTGGTGTTAGGGTCACGGAGGCGTTGCAGGCTGTGAACACCGGTTCGAGAGCTGGCCAGGAAGACACGCAACTCGGAGGTGTGATCACGTCGGCGCGCGGCGCGGCATATGACGAGATGATGCGGCACCAGCGAGCCGCCGCCAAGACCCTGACTGGGGCCGTCGCCCGACTGGCGGATCTCCAGGCAGGTCCTGCGCTGCGCAACCAGCTCGAGGCGGTTCAGGCGGCTATTGGCGAAGCGGTCAAGGGGAAGGAAGTAAACCAGGCTCTCGAAGCCATCGTCGCTCTCATTCGGCTCGAGGCAGCCACGGCCGATCCCGATGTACGCCGGTCGTTCGGCATTGCGCTGCGCCGTATCCTCACGCAGGACACGCTGCGGCGGTTCTCGCGGTTCCTGCTGGACGACATGTACGCGTCCGACATCGTAATGATCGTGCGCCGCTCGGGGACGCCGGGCACGAAGATCCTGCTTGACCTGCTTATCCATGCCCCGACCCAGGCCGAGCGGAGAGCCTACCTCCGGGCGCTGCAGCAGGTGGAGGAGGGGCTGGACGTGGTCACGAGCCTGCTCAGCCACCACGAGTGGTTTGTAGTGCGCAACGCGGCCGACCTGGTGGGAGAGCTGGGAATTGAGGAGGCCACCTCGGCGCTTGGGACGGTGGTGGGTCATGAGGACGCGCGGGTCCGCATGTCCGTCGGCATCGCCCTCGCCAGGCTGGGGACGCCGACGGCGGCGCAGTACCTGCGCAAGGTGTTCAGCGATCCCGATCCCAAGGTACGGCTGGCCGTGCTGAAACAGGTCGGCGGGAAAGGTGCCAGCGCTCTTGCGATGCCGCTCGTCAACGCCGCCCAGGCCGAACGCGATGACGAGGTGGTCTGCGAGTACTACCGGGCGCTCGGGCGCATCGGCACACCGGATGCCGTGCAAGCGCTCACCAACGCCGCGCGGTCCGGCAGCGGCCGGCTGCTAGTGCGTCGGCCGAGCGCCGCCCGACTAGCGGCCGTCGAGGGCCTCGGCTCGGCCGGTGGTCCGATCGCGGTGGAGGCCCTGGAAAGCCTGTCGAAAGATCGGGCGGGTGACATGCGCCGGGTGGCCCGCAAGGCACTGGCCCAGGCACGGGCCCACTAGCGTTCAGCGCCTCAGCGAGGCACGAAGTCGGTTTTCGCCGTCAGCCGCCGCGTAAAGGCGGCCAAGAGGCGCGCTGCACGGTCCAGGTCCGCCAACTCGATCATCTCGCAGGGGCTGTGCATGTAGCGGTTCGGGATCGAGACGAGCCCGGTCGCCACTCCCCGCTGCGTGGTGTAGATGGCATCGGCGTCCGTTCCGGTCTCGGTAGGCGCAGCCTGAATCGCGTACGCGATCTTCTCTTTCTCCGCCACTTGGATCAGCATCTCGAATACCACCGGGTTGATCGCGGAGCCGCGTGACAGAACGGGGCCGCCCCCGAGCTTGAAGTCCCCGACCTCCTTCTTCTCAGCGCCCGGGCAGTCGCTTGCGTGGGTCACGTCCACGACGATGGCGACCGTGGGCTCAATCCCGAACGCGCTCGTCCGGGCCCCGCCTCCCGACCAGGAGGTCTCCTCTTGCGCCGTGGCCACCGCGAAAACGGCGGCCCGCGGTCGGCGGCGTTGCAGGAGCCGCAGCGCTTCCAGCACGACGAACGCGCCGATGCGGTTGTCGATGCTGCGTGAAACGAGCCGCTTGTTGAGCAACTCCACCGCGTCGCCCGCGATCACTGCGGAATCGCCGACACGGACGAGCTTCAAGGCGTTCTTGCGGTTTCTTGCGCCGATGTCGATCCAGAGATCGGAGATCTTCGAAGCGGTATCCCGGTCCTCGGTCTTGATGAGGTGGATCGCGCGCTTGCCGATTACACCGAGTATGGTGCCGCGTTTGGACAGGACGAGTACGCGCTGGCCCACCAGCACCTGGCCATCCCAACCACCAATACCGGAGAAATAGAGAAAGCCGTTGTCGTCGACGTGGACGATCATGAGCCCGATCTCGTCGATGTGGCCCGCGAGCATCACCCGGGGCGCACCGTCCGGATTCAGGACGGCGACGGAGTTGCCGGACACGTCAGCGACAACGTCGTCGGCGACTGCGGCGGCCTCGTCGCGCCACACGGCAGCCGGGGCGGTCTCGAATCCCGAGGGTCCAGGGGCGTCGAGAAGGCGGTGCAGGAACCGCAAGGAAGATTTGTTCATAGCCGATAGCGTACGGTGGCCACCTCAACTGATCGTCAATCGCCTGATACTACAACGGATAGTGTACTGGCCGCCAGCGGGGTCGCTTGACATCCCGTGGTCCCGTCTCTAGCGTTGCGCACTCGATCGCCCTCCAACCTCCACTCGACAACCCCCGGACGTCATGGCTGAGACGACCCCTTCTTCGTCCTCGACTGACTCCGATGCGCCGTTCATTCCCGCATCGCAGACGCTGCCCGAGATCACCGCAAAGGCAGTCGTTCTCGGCGTTGTCCTCTCAGCGGTACTCGCCGGGGCCAATGCCTACCTCGGGCTGAAAGTCGGGCTGACCGTCTCGGCCTCGATTCCCGCCGCGGTCATCTCGATGGCCGTGCTCAGGCTGTTCCGGGAGTCGAACATCCTCGAGAACAACATCGTCCAGACCTGCGCATCCGCCGGCGAATCGCTGGCGGCGGGTGTGATCTTCACCATGCCGGCGCTGATCATGCTGCGGTATTGGCAGGGATTCGAGTTCCTGCCCACCATGGCGATCGCGCTGGTCGGCGGGATCCTCGGTGTGTTATTCACGATTCCGCTGCGTCGGGCGCTGATCATCGAGGCGAATCTCCAGTTCCCGGAGGGTGTGGCTACCGCTGAAGTGCTGAAGGCCGGAACCGCGGGAGGCGAAGGCGCCAGGTTGATTGCGGTGGCCGGGGTCGCGGGCGCGGTCCTCAAGCTGTCGCAGTCGGGGTTCAAACTGGTCGCTGGTACAGGGTCGGGCGCGTTCACCGCCGGGCGGGCGATCTTTGGCTACGGGAGCGAACTGGGTGTCGCGCTTCTCGCGGTGGGATACATCGTGGGGATCAATATCGCGACCCTGGTGTTCGCGGGTGGCCTGATCTCCTGGCTGTTCGGGATTCCGATCTACACCGCGACAGCGGCGCCGGAGGTCCTCGAATCGATCGTCGGAGACGCGACCGGCTACGACGCGGCGCTGGAGGTCTGGAGCCAGCGGATCCGCTTCATGGGCGTTGGCGCGATGGCGACCGGCGGGCTCTGGGCGCTGATCGCACTGATCAAACCGATCCGGGACGGTATCCGGTCGTCGCTCGCGGCGGTGCGGGCCACACGGTCGGGCAAGGGACGCGAGATTGTACGCACGGAGCGGGACACGCCGATCAACATCGTGATGCTCGGGACGGTGGCACTGGTCATCCCACTCTTCATCGTGTTCCTCGGCGTGATCGACCGGGACGTGCTCGGCATCTCGAGTGCCTTGTACTGGGGCATGATCGCGCTCGGCGTCGCGTTCGCCTTCGTGGCGGGCTTTCTCTTCTCCTCGGTTGCGGGATACATGGCGGGCCTGGTGGGGTCGTCCAACAACCCGATCTCCGGCGTCACGATCGCGACGATCCTGACGGTTTCTCTCCTGCTGCTCTGGCTCCTCGGTGGCCAGATCGACTTCCTCGTCGACGCCACGAAGGCGACGGCGGCGGCGGCGACGGCGATCTTCGTCGGCGGCGTCGTGTGCTGTGCAGCGGCCATCGCCGGCGACAACATGCAGGATCTCAAGGCGGGGCGGATCGTCGGCGCGACGCCGTACAAGCAGCAGATCATGCAGATACTCGGGGTAGTGGCTGCGGCGCTGGTGGTGGCGCCGGTGCTGCAGCTCCTGTACACCGCCTACGGGATGGGGGACGTCTTCCCTCGCGAAGGAATGGATGCGTCGGAGGCGCTCAAGGCGCCGCAGGCGACGCTCATGAGCTCGGTGGCGAACGGCGTCTTCACGCGGGATCTTCCGTGGGCGATGATCGGGATCGGCGTCGCCATCGCCATCGGCATCATCCTCGTCGACAAGATCCTCGAGGCGCGTGGCAGCAAGTTCCGCGCGCCCGTGCTCGCTGTTGCGGTGGGGATCTACCTGCCGCTGGAGCTGTCCGTCCCGATCTTCCTCGGGGGCGCCGTGGCGGCCCTCGCCGCGCGCACAGTCGCCGGACGTGGCGCCACGCGCGAACAACAGCTCTGTGCGGGGCGCAACGGCTTGCTCTTCTCCTCTGGACTGATCACCGGCGAAGCACTGGTCGGAATCATGCTCGCGGTTCCATTCGCCGCGGCGCAAAGTACCGATGTCATCAAGCTCGCCCCGGAAGGGTTCGACACCATCGCGGCCGGTCTGGGCCTGATCGGACTGGCGTCCTTCGTGGTGTGGCTGTATCGGGTGGCGCTGCGGACGGAGTGAGCAGTGATCAGTGATCCGTGCGCGGGCTACGATCCCCCGCGCACCACGTACAGTTCACCGCGCAAGGCTCACCGCTCGCTGTCGGAAAGTCCGCGGCAGGAACTGGTTGATAGTATCGGTGGTCTGGAGAATCCATGACGTTTGTCGCGACGCTCGAGCCGACTGCTCTTTGGCAGCACTTCGACACCATTCTCACGATCCCCCGCGGGTCCAAGAGCGAGGACCGGATCCGGCAGCACGTGATCACGGTCGCGGAGGGATGCGGACTATCCGCCGTCGTAGACGCGGCGGGAAACGTGGTCGTCCGCAAGCCGGGTACGGCCGGACGCGAGAACTCTCCCGCCACGATTCTCCAGTCGCATCTGGACATGGTCAACGAGAAGAACTCCGACGTCGACCACGACTTCACCCAGGATGCGGTCAAGCCGCGGCGCGACGGCGAATACCTGACGGCGTCGGGCACGACCCTCGGTTCGGACAACGGGATCGGAGTTGCCACCATGCTCGCAATCATGGAGGCGACCGACCTGATCCACGGCCCGCTGGAGTTGCTGTTCACCATCGACGAAGAGACAGGCCTGACCGGCGCGGCGCAGCTCGACGCCAGTCTCCTCCAGGGACGGCGGCTGCTCAATCTCGACTCCGAGGAAGAGGGCATCCTCTACGTGGGGTGCGCAGGTGGTGGAGACAGCTCGCTGACACTCGCTGTAGACGCAACGGCGGCGCCGGAAGACTCCGCCGCCTTCCGACTTGGCGTACGTGGCCTAAAGGGCGGGCACTCGGGGTGTGACATCCACCTGCAACGCGGCAACGCTGTGAAGCTGCTGGCGCGGGCGCTGTGGGCCGTTGCGACGCGCACACCGTTCCGCCTCTCGGACTTCGAGGGCGGCAGCGCGCACAACGCCATACCGCGCGAGGCGTTCGCGACAGCCGTCGTCGGCCGGGCGAACGAAGCAGCGTTCCTGAACGGGCTCCGGGACGAGTTCGTGCTCATCCAGGCGGAATTCAAACGTGCCGATCCCGGGATGACCCTCGAGATTGCGGACGCCGAGATCGCTGCGGACGTCTGGAGCGATATGACGAGCGCAACATTGCTCCATCTGCTCAACGCGCTTCCGCACGGCGTCATGGCGATGAGCTATGACATCCCCGATCTGGTCGAGACCAGCACGAACCTGGCGACGGTCAAGGTACGGGACGGGTCCGTCGTGATCGGGCTCAGCAGCCGCTCCTCGATTGACTCCGCTCTCGAGGCTCTCCGCCGGAGCATTCGGGCCGGCGGGATGCTCGCCGGCGCGTCGGTAGTGGAAGACGAGGCATATCCGGGGTGGAATCCCGACCTCGGCTCGCGACTCCTGGAGGTGGTCAAGCGCGTGCACCTGCGAGAACTCGGGACCGAGCCGGAGGTCAAGGCGATTCACGCCGGATTGGAATGCGGGATCATCGGCAAGAAGGTGCCGGGGATGGACATGATCTCGTTCGGTCCGCAGATCGAGTTCCCCCACTCGCCCGACGAGCGGGTCCAGATCGATTCGGTGGGGAAGTTCTACAAACTGCTGGCTGCGGTTCTGGAGGAATTGGCGTGACGTATGGGCGTAGGGGCGCACGGTCGTGCGCCCCTACGCCATGCGTCATCACATTTCCAGAAGGACCTTGGCGATCGTCTGTAGCTGCATGTTGCTCGTGCCTTCGTAGATCGTCCCGATCTTGGCGTCGCGATAGTACTTCTCGACCGGGTACTCCTTGGTGTACCCGTACCCACCGAACAGCTCGACGCAGAGGCTGGTGATCCGCTCGGCAGCCTGCGAGCAGTAGAGCTTTGCCATGCCGCCCTCGAGCATGTAGGGGCGGCCGGAGTCCTTGAGCCGCGCGGCGTTGTAGACGAGCAGCCGTGATGCCTCCAGCTCCGTTCTCGCCTGCGCAAGCTGGAACTGAACGACCTGGAACTCGGCGATCGGCCGGCCGAACTGTTCCCTCTCCTTCACATACTTCAAGGTGGCGTCGAGTGCGCCGCGGGCGATGCCAACCATCTGCGCGCCGATGCCCACCCGGCCGGCATTGAGGGTTTCAATCGCGACCTTGTATCCCTTGCCGATCTCGCCGAGGACGTTATCGGCCGGAACCTCGCAGTTATCCAGGATCAGTTCGGTGGTGCTCGACGCGCGGATGCCGAGTTTGTCTTCCTTCTTGCCGACGGTGAACCCCGGCATACTGCGCTCGACCATGAAACCGGTAATTCCCCGGTGGCCCTTGGAGGGGTCCACGTTGGCGAACACGATGAAGATCTCGGCTTCGGCCCCGTTGGTTATCCACAGCTTCTGTCCGGTGAGGACCCACTTCCCGTTCTTCCGCTCGGCGCGGGTCGCCAGCGCGAAGGCGTCGGAGCCGGATCCGGCCTCCGAAAGGGCATAGGCGCCGAGCGCCCCGGCGGTGAGCCTCGGCAGGAACTTCTGCTTGAGATCCTCGCTGCCCCACGTATTGATGGCCACGTTGACCAGCGTGTTGTGCACGTCGAGCAACACGGCCGTGCCGGCGTCCACCGCTGCGATCTCTTCCACGGCCAGCGTGCTCATGAAGAACGTCCCGCCGGCGCCCCCGTATTTCTCCGGCACGTCGATGCCCATCAGGCCCAGCTCGGCGAACTTCGGGATGAGTGCCCGGTTGTATTCGGCAGTGCGGTCCATTTCGGCTACGTGCGGGCGAATCTCCGCGTCCGCGAAATCGCGCACCGCCTGCCGGAACATCTGCTCGTCTTCAGATAGGGTGGTGAGCGCCGGAACCGGCACGGACTCCACGGGCGCCATGAACGTCACTCCATCGGGGGAGATGGTGGTCGCAAGTACGGACCAGAATGTAGTGCAGTGTGTGGGGGATGTGTGAGGGCCGATCCGGCCGCCGCCCGGCCAGGTCTAGTAGGTCGCCCAATTGTCCATCCAGGCGTTCCCGATCGGGACGAACCCGATAAGGGGCTCCATCGCGCGGCGGATGTAGGCCGTATTGAAGTGGATGCTCGTGTAGTCACCAGCGCCGCCCAGCTTCGTGGGCGGTATGTTGGGAGGAATACTGTCCTGTTCTTGGAGTCCCGACACTAGGTAGCCGTAGAAGCGCTGGTCGGCAGCATCGAACTTCAGCTGGCGACCGACGAGGACGACCCCGTACCACTTGAAGGAGGCCCCTCTGATGCGGAGGTCGCCGGTGACCACGAGCAATCCCGTTCCTTCGATCACCGATGCACCGCTGCCTATGGTTAGGTTGCCGGTGATCACCTGCACCGGATAGTCCAAGTTCCCCAGCTGCACCGACGTATAGTCCGGGGTCAGGCCGCCGGTGATCGTGGCGAACCAGTCGATGCCCGTGGAATCGGCAACCGCCTCTGCCGTTCCGTCCGAGTACACGTTGGGGGACGCGCCGTCCGTCCCATACCCCGACATGTCCGACGGTCCCTCACCCAAAGGCGCGCGGATTGCGTTTATGTCGGGCTGGCGACACTCCGGCGTCGGGTTCTGGTCGCGGCCGCGGAACTCTCCCGATCCGCCCGGTACGCGATTGATACCCTCGGTGGCGGTCCACGCGGCCCTGATATCGAGGTGGCCCGTCTGCCACCGGGCGAACTGGGCGACGGTACGCCGCGCACGCGGCTCGGGGCCGGCCAGCGGGTGGATCACATATCCGGTGGAGCGCACGACGTAGGTCCAGGTCTTCAATGTGTCCAACGGACGCTGTACGACACGTGCCACTACGTCGGCATAGCCACCGGTCAGGTTGATGCGCACCGAGTCCCCGTCGGGCGGACGGATGGGTCGGGTACAGGCGTCGGTGTTCACGGTCCCCAGGTACGTCTGGAGGCCGCTCTGCGCAATAGTAAGTGCGGTCGACACGTTACCCGCGCCATCGGCGATCTGGCGCTCCACCTGAAGGCGCGAGAATCCCGCCGTCAACATTACCGTGAGCAGCGCAATGAGCAGGATCGTGAGCGGTAGCGCGAACCCTCGTCTGCTGGACAGAACTGGCATTGCTACGACTTCTTGGATTTCTCGCATGGCCGCGCGCGCCAACGTGATTTACCGGATTTATCGGATTTACCGGATTTAGCGCATTTCTCGGATTCGTGGCTGTTCAGGAACTTGACCCGGGCCCGAAGCTCGAACCGGGCCGGCGCGGACGACGCCGTCGGCACCTGTTCGCTCTCGGCTACGAGCACGAGTTCCAGCCCCAGCAGCGAATCGAGATTGGCGGGCGGCGCATCCTGGGGCGTGAGCCGGGATCCCGTGAGGAACCTGAATCGCGTATCGCTGGCAAACGGTCCGATCACCTCTTGCTCGGGAGCGGGCGATTCCTGACGGAACAGGGCTAGGCGGCCGGGCATCGCGAGAGAAGCCTTGAACGAGTAGCGAGCGGTTCGGCCCAGGAACATGAGCGTGCCCGGCGGAACCGTGTCTGTCAGGTTGATCTCGATCAGCCTGCCGCCCGGTACGACGCGTATGCTGTCGGCAGTGCACGCGGCCAGGTTCGTCGAGGTGGAGATCGTCGGCCACTCGGTCGTCTGGTAGGTCCCGTCGGGCTGACGCCAGCCCACAAGCGCCGGCTGAGCGGACGCGTACTGTGCCGAATCGATCGGCATGAGAGACGCGACGGTAGCGCTACCCACCGTGCGGCACAGCACACCCCACGCATACGGGACGTTGAGATCGACCTCGGTTGGGGTCGCCAGCGAGACCCCGCCGTTCGGGAGCATCCGCAGGTCGTTGGAGATCAGGTGGAACGTGGCGCGCGCCGTCTGCCGCGCTTCCAGCTGCGCCTCCTGGCGCGAGACGAACTGAGAACTGCTGACGACGAGTCGCATCAACGCCGTTCCGAGGATGCCCGCCACCGCCATCCCGACCAACAGTTCAATCAGCGTGAATCCACGTCGTCTCATGGCCCGTTCAAGGTTGAGGCCTGCCTCGGCTTGGCGCGATGGATCGTGAGGGTGTCAGACAGGAGCGTCGCCGGCACGGTCGGGGCGATGATTACCCGCACCTCCCGTAGCTGGGAGGAGACGTTCTGTACCTCGTAGCAGAGCGTGTACTCGAGCTGCGCCGTAGTGTCCGCGGTGCATCCCACGATTGCCGGCAGGCTGTCCCAGGTAACGCTCTCCGCTAGCGTGGCGGCGCTCTCGAGCGTAGCCGTCCGCACGGTTACAGCGCCCGACACACGCGTATGCCGACCCATCTGCCACATGAGCCCCGATAGCGAGAGGAGCACCGTGCTGAGGATCGTGAGGGCGATCATTATCTCGAGCAGCGAGATACCGTGCTCATTGGACGCTCGTTCACGGAACATTCTTGATCTTTACCTGCCCAGCCTGTGTGAGAATCACGCGTCTCCTGTAGCTGCCGATGCCCAGCGTGTATGTTGCCGACTGGCTGACGATCGCGTTGGGGAAAAGCTGTACGGTCGTCGGCACCGCCGTGAACTCGCCCAATGCATACTCCCCGTCCGCACCGAACCGGCGTAGCCGGTAAACGCTGTCGCCATCCCGCTCGGCGATCTGGTATTCCTTCGCCGCAGGGTCGACGATAAAGACTATTGGCTCTCCGATTTTGGCGGCCATTAGCTGAGCGTATTGTAGGTCGCCGGCGAGCACGTTCGCGGCGCCACGAACACGTCCCCGCTCCAGCGTCGGGGCTACGCGAATGTAGGTGATGCTGGCAAGGATCACCATGACCACCATCACAATCAGCAGCTCGATCATCGTGAACCCGGCTACCGCTGCGGCACCTCGTCCTGGCTGCTCAAGCCGTTGCAGCGCAAGCACTTGAACTCGACGACCGCTACCAGTCATACGCTGGGCCAGCTGGGTGGTCCGCACGGGGGACAAACCGCGCAAGGGCTGGGCCACCTCTCATCCGCATGTCGGCGCTCTCCGACGTATGTCGTTGCGGTAAATATGCATTACATAGCTGCTCCAGCTATGGGGCGGTCGCGGTGGCTTCCTTCCGGGAGATGCGATTCGCCTGTTCGGCTGCAGAACGCTGCACGTGCCCATGCACCGTTATCTTAACCCACGGGTGCCACGGCGTGACCAGGGTCGTACCTGGCCGCCCGTCCCTACGTTCCTCGAGCCGGCCTACTCGCGATGCGCAGACCCATCATAGTCGCCAACTGGAAGATGCATCTGGGCCGCGCGGAAGAGGCGGTTGGGCTCGTCCGTCGCATCCGGCACCCACTGGGTAGGGTGCCGGGCGTCGAGTTGGTGCTGTGCCCGCCGTTCACGGTTCTGGCGGTGCTGGCCGAGATGCTGCGACGCTCGGCGATCGCGCTCGGCGCCCAGACCATGCACTGGGAGGACCGGGGCCCCCACACAGGCGAGGTCTCGCCGTCAATGGTGGCGGCACTGTGCCGTTATGTCATCCTCGGTCACTCGGAGCGACGCGCCACCGGCGGCAGCGATGAGAGCGACGCCGCTGTCAACCGGAAGGTCCAGGCCGCGCTGGCGCACGGGCTGACACCCATCATCTGCGTTGGCGAGAACGCGGCTCGGAACGAGGCGGGCGAGACGGAAGGTTTCGTCGGCGCGCAGGTCCGCGCCGCGCTCGCCGGGCTCACGGTCGACCAGGCCGGCCGCTGCGTGTTTGCCTACGAGCCCATCTGGGCGATCGGGACCGGACGGTCCGCCTCCCCGGCCGCCGCCAACCGCACGATCGGCCTGACCGTTCGGGGAACGATCGCCGACCTGTTCGGTGAGACCGTCGCCGGCGCGGTGCGGGTGCAGTACGGGGGCAGCGTTACAGCCGACAACATCGCAGACTTCATGGCCATGCCTGAGATCGACGGCGCGCTGGTGGGTGGGGCCAGCATCGGAACGGGGTTTGTGGAGCTGGTTCGTCGGGCCGTCGCCGCCCGATGATCGAGGCCGCCTGAAAGGCTAGGGGACCGGTCGCCCCCTACTCGGCGAGCGTCACCTCGTCCACCACGCCCACGATGACGGCCCGCACCGCGCCCGGATCGATGCGCAGGATCTGCCGGGCTCCGTTGCCCTCGTCGAGCACCAGCACGGTGTCCCCGGGACCCGCTTGTGCCACGTCAACCGCTATGTCGTAGCTGCCGGTCTCCCGGCCGTCGAGATCCAGCCGATCCACTACCAGCAGCCGGCGCCCCTCCAGGTGGGAGATCTTTATGGTGGCGACGACGGAGCCGATGACCTTGCCGATGTACACGATACAGTCACCGGCGCCGGACGGAGCGGCCCCACACCGCCGTCTGGCCGTCGCGGCGCGGACCGCGCTCCAGATCGACTCGGTCGACAATGCCGGTGATCGCCAGGTCCACCGGAACGAACACCTCCGGCAGCGCCTGGGCCGCCTCGCGGCTGCCTACGACGAACACCAGGTTGCCCGGCCCCGCTTGAGCTGTGGCGTCGGCGGCAACCTGCGCATCGCCACGCGAACCCAGCTCGGCGTCGAGCGGTTGGACCACCAGGAGCTTGACGCCCTCGAGCCCCTTGTACTTCCGGGTGGCGACCACGGTCCCGATCACCCGCGCGAATTTCACAGTTCTTCCAGCACCCGCGCGCTGAACCGTGTCGCGTCGGCAACGTTCTCCCACATCGCTGCGTGGAGTTGGGGGATCACCACCTTGCGCACGAGCTGGCCAGGCCGCTCGAGGACGGCGGCCCCGATCTCAACGGCGGCCTCGACATCAGCCACCATGCCGGCGTACAGGACGATCCCCTTGCCGCCCAAACCGTCTGCCAGACGGACCTCGACCAGGCGGACCTCCGCTCCCTTGATGCCGGCATCGGCGGCGTGGATCGCCGCCGCAACTGTCGCGGTTTCGACGATGCCCAACGCGTCGCTGACTTCGGGCATGCGGCCGCCGCCCACGGCCTCCACCACCTCGGGATGAACGTGTGGCAGGAAGACGTGGTCGAGCACCGCATCGCCGCCGACCTCGCGCCCTGCGGAGAGAGATTCCTGCACGTCCGCCACCGGTCCGCCGATCAGGACCAGGTACCGTCCCGGCTGGACCGTACCGGCCCTGATGACGTCGATCTGGGCGCGCTTGACCATCGCATCGGCCGCCTCGATGCCGACCGCGATGCTGCTGAAATCGATCAGCGCCAGGGAAGGTTCAATCATGCCGAGGGGTGTCCCAACGCCGCCGTGCCATGATCACACGATCCGGAAAGAGTCTTTCAGCACGCAGCGCCTGATGCGGCTGAAGCTGACCGGGTTGGTGAGTCCCTCTCCGGTGGGGCTGGCGATCGTGAACGAGCAGAAGCCCTCGCCGCCGTAACCGAGGCCGTCGAAGGACACGCCGTTCTTGACGAAGATGCTACAGTCGATTTCCCTCGCCATCCGGCTCAGGTGGTCGAGGTTCTTCGAGTGCATCACGGCGGTGTGCCTGAACCCGTGTTCTGCCTCCTTGGCGAGATCAATCCCCTCGTCCGCGTCCCGCACCCGGACCAACGGCAGAATCGGCATCATCTGTTCCGAGAACACCAGCGGATCGTCCCGTTCCACGTCGACCAGCACCAACCGCACCTCGTCGCCCGCCTCGATGCCGGCCTCCCGCAGCAACACGTTGGCGTTCTTGCCGATGAAGTCGGGGTTCATCGTGCCATGCCGGCCGGATTGCGGCTTGTCCTTGAAGATGGAGCGGCGCAGTCGGTCGAGTTGCCGGCCGTCTATCTCCAGCGCTCCGTGGGTGGACATGACGTCCTTGAGGTCGTCGGCGATCGAGGCGACCGCGAACACCTCTTTCTCATCAGTGCAGACGATATTGTTGTCGAACGAAGCGCCGCGCACGATGTCACGTCCCGCCTGTGCGAGGTCGGCGGTCTCATCCACCACGACGGGCGGGTTGCCCGGTCCGGCGCAGATCGCCCGCTTGCCACTCTGCATCGCCGCCCGGACGACGCCGACGCCGCCGGTGACCGTCAGCAGATTCACCTCCGGATGCTCCATGATCTGCTGGGCGGTCTTGATGGTGGGTTCGGCGATCGCGCACACCAGATTCGCCGGACCGCCCGCCTCGATGACGGCGTCGTTGATCAACTGGACCGCGAGGTTCGAGCACTTCCGCGCGCCCGGGTGGGCGTTGAACAGTACGGCGTTGCCGGCGGCCACCATGCTGATGGCGTTGCATACCACGGTGGAGATCGGGTTGGTGCTCGGGGTGATTGAACCGATCAGCCCGTAGGGTGCGAATTCCACCACCGTCAGACCGCCGTCGCCGCTCCACGCGCCGGTATCTAGGAGCTCGGTTCCCGGCGCCTTGTTGGCGTTGAGCAGCACCTTTTCGATCTTGTCTTCATAACGGCCCATCCCCGTTTCCTGCTCCGCCTGGTACGCCAAACTCTGAGCGTTCTCCCGCATCGCGCGGCGGATGTGGGCAATCATGTGCTCGCGTACGGACAACGGCAGCTCCTGGAGCTGCTGGTAGGCGAGCCGTGCGGCCTGCACCGCGCTTGCGACGTCCGGGAACAGGTTGTCACCGTGGCTTGGCGGCGACGACGGAGGCGGCGGGTGGGCGGCGGCCTGCGGTTCCGGGCGCGGACCGTGGCGGACGCGCTCGGATTGGCGCAGCTCGGACATGACCCTGGCTATCACCGTCTGAAGCTGGGTGTCGTCCATGCTAGCCGTCCCTCGCCTTGTCGTACTTTACCGCTCCATCCACCTCGAGCGTGTCCACGATCGCCATGATGACGCCGTCGCACGGCCTCTTGTCAGTCGCTTCTGTCTGCCGCGCGGAGCTGCCTGTGGCGTACAGCACGACCTCGCCCATGCCGGCGCCGACAGCGTCGGCCGCGACCAGGTATCCACCGGTCTCCTTGCCCTCGAGATCCGTCTGTTTGAGCACCAGGAACTTCAGGCCCTCGAGGGAAGGTTCCTTGCGCGATGCCACCAGCGTACCGACCACTCTTCCTAGCAGCATGAGCAGCTCCGTTCACGAGCCGGAGGCCGCGGGGACTCGAGCCCTCTCATGATCACTTCTTGGAGGTCTTGGCCACGTCACCGCTTTGGCGACCTACCGGCAGCGTGCTATCCACGTTGGCGTGTGGGCGCGGGATGACGTGTATGGTGACCAGCTCGCCGACCTTCTCGGCGCCGCGCGCGCCGGCCTCGACCGCGGCCTTGACGGCCGCTACGTCGCCGCGCACGACGGCGGTTACATACCCGCCGCCTGTCTTCTCGTAGGCAACCAACTCGACTCTGGCCGCCTTGACCATCGCGTCGGCCGCTTCGACCATCGCTGGATAGCTGCGCGTCTCGATCATGCCCAACGCTTCGATCGCACCGTACTCCTCAGCCATTACTTCCTCCCGCCGTCGGTTGTGTTGTTAGGCTCCCACCGTCATGCGCGGCGCTTGGTATCTGCCTTGCGACCGCTGACGCCTTCAATGGCGGCTACTGCTGCGCCGTACCCCGCCATGATGTCCTGCTCCTCGCCGCCGAGGTACACCCGCCCGAAGCTGCCGAAAGCGCGCACATCGAGAATGTTGATGTTGGCCGCCTTCTCCGCCTCATTGGCTGCCAGCGCGGCGTAGCCGGCCGGCTCCACCTCGAGCACGTATAACGTCTGCCCGGCCAGCAGCATGTGGCCGAACCGCATGCGGTTGACCAGTTGCACCTGGTGGGCGTCGATATGTCGAATGATTTGGCTTGACACCACCCGCGGCCTGATACGGTCCGACTCCTTGACGCCCAGCGCGTCGAGGATCGCCGCTCCGGCCGCACGGACCTCGGCCTGCACCTCGTGGTGGATCTCCAACAGCCCGAACAGCCGTTCGACGACCTGCATACCGGGCCGCACACGCGTTGCCTTGAGTGCTATGTCGGTGATGCGGTTGATCTCAATGCCGGGCGAGATCTCCACCCACAGGGATGTGTCGCCCGGGAGCGGCAGGAACCCGCGTGCCACAGTGCCGAGGTAGGCCGCGTGTTGCGGCTGGAGACTGTCGAGGAATGCGTAGGTGCGGAGATCAATGGCCATTTTGGGTCCTCATGACGCTGCTCCCTGAATGATCTTCACGCTGGCGCTGGCACCGATCCGGCTGGCACCGGCGGCAATCATCTTCTGCGCGTCGGCATATGTGCGAATGCCTCCGGACGCCTTGACCCCCATCTTGGGTCCGACCACACGTCGCATCAGCGCCACGTCTTCTGGCGTCGCCCCACCCGGTCCGAATCCCGTGGAAGTCTTGACGAAATCCGCTCCAGCAACCTTGGCGAGCTGGCACGCGGCCACCTTCTCCTCATCGGTGAGGAGCGCGGCCTCGATTATGACCTTGAGGATCGCGCCGTTGGCGTGACACATGCTGGCAACCGACGCGACATCGCGCTCCACCAGCTCGTAGTCGCGCGATTTCAGCGCACCGACGTTGATTACCATGTCCACCTCGGTGGCGCCGTCCCGAACCGCCTTCTGGGCCTCGAAGACCTTGGCCTCGGTGGACGTCGCGCCCAGCGGGAACCCCACCACCGTGCAGGTGAGCACGCCGCTGCCCTTCAGGAGACCCGAGCAGAGCTTCACGTACGACGGATTGATACACACCGACGCAAACTCGTACTTGCGAGCCTCGTAGCACAGCTGCGCGATCTGGTCCTGGGTCGCGTCAGGCTTGAGCATCGTGTGGTCGATCATGTGGCTCAGGCTGCCGTCTGCGGGGGCGACGCCGAGGGTGCTGGCGATGCGGTCCGCGCCGGCGTTGACGACCGGCCGGACGCGGTCGACATAGTTCTGGGCCGAGAGCTCCGCGGCGCCCTCCCCGCCGGCTCCATCGGGCCCATTGGCCCGGTCCTGGTGCACGAGGACCAACACCTCATGGGTGATCTGCTCGATGACCCGTTCGAGCGTCTTCTCGTCAAGCGCCATCGCCGTATGCCCTTCTTCGGGGGCCGCCGCTCGCCACCGGTCTCATCCTCTTCGCAGGAACCTGTTTTCTATGTCCATGATCTTGCCGACGCGTCGCGCGTGCCGGCCGCCGCCAGCCTGCGTCTCCAGCCACGTCTTGACGATCCGCCGACCGAGAGGCGCGCCGATCATCCCGGCACCCAGGGTCAAGACGTTGGCGTCGTTGTGCGCGCGGCTGTTGACGGCCGTCGCATCGTCGTAGCACATGGCTGCGCGCACGCCCGGCACCTTGTTGGCGGCCATGCAGGAGCCGATGCCTGCGCCGTCCACCAGGATACCGCGCCAGGCCCGACCCTGGGCCACCAACTGCGCCACGGCAAGCGCAAAGTCGGGGTAGTCGACAGGCTCACCGCTGTCCGTGCCGCAGTCGACGATGGCGTATCCCAACTCCTGGAGGTAACGCTTGAGCGTCTCCTTGAGTTCGTACCCGCCGTGATCGGCCCCCATGGCCACGGTCCTCGTGTCGGTCGCCTCGGAGATCAACGGGCGGGACCCGGTGGCGGGGGCCTGCGCAGCGACGCCGCCCTCCACTAGGGCGAGCTTCCGCTCCAAGGCCACCTGCCGGGCAAGAGGCGTGATCAGCGCTCCATCAGGGACGGTGAACTCCCCTCTGACCGGTACGTCGCTGAGGTCCGCTGCAGTCACCAAGTGGCTGCCGCCGGAGCGGGACGGCGGCGGCCGGCCGACGGCGCGGTAGACCACCCGGCGCACCATCTCGCGGATCTTGCTCTCGTCGGTCATCTGACGAACCGGGGCTGCAAGATCACGGAATGCCGAACCTTTCACCATGAGCGCCACGCGGATCGTCCGGGCGGCGGCGCCTCGTCGCTTGGCTCGACGGTTTCCCGGCCCGCGGGCATTGCCGGTGCTTCGCCTCGCCCAAGACGCGCCTGAGCCGCCAGCAACTCCATGTAGGACCGGAGCTGGGCGACCGAGGCGTCGAACGGTTCTAGGGACCCCGCCGCCCGTGCCTGCATCACCGCCCCCTCCATCACCGTGAGGACGAACCGGGACAAGGCGCCGCGGTCGAGGTCCGCCGGCAGGCGGTCACCTGCTGCGTCCAACCAGCTCCGAACACCTTCGGCCCAGACGGAGAAGCTCGCCTCGATCAGCGCCCGCACGTGGGGCCTACCGTCTCCCACCTCGAGGGCGAGATTGCCTATCAGGCAGCCCCTGGTGAAGTCCGTGATCACGAGGCCCCTGCGGTACAGCCCCAGCAGCGCGAACACACGCTCGATAGGGTCGTCGGTCGCGCCCGCCGCAGGCTCGAGGATCGTGGAATGCAACGATTCCAGATGCCGCTCCAAAACACCGACCAGCAGCGCCTCCTTGCTGGGAAAGAAGTGGTAGAGACTGCCGCTGTTCACGCCCACCTCGCGCAGGATGGTTGCCACTCCCGTGGCTTCAAAGCCCCGCTCGTGAAACAGCCGTGCGGCCGCGGCCAGAATACGATTCCTAGTGTCAGTCCCCAAAACAAATATTGATTGATCGTTCTAGTAACTAGCTTCGGCCTTGCCAGAGATCGATGTCGCTCCGCCGCTGCTTCGGCCGACATCACCTTCGTTCTGTTGATCATTCAATCATAATCAGCAAACGTCAACCCCGAAGTCGGCTGGATCACCTATTCCCGGGTGGTTGGTGCGGGCTGAAGATGCGGGACAGGTGGCCGCGGAGCCGTGCTGGATTGCAATTACATCGCGGTTGGCGCGCGCGGCGTTCCCCGCCTACTTTGTCTCGGGTTCGCCGCTTCCGGGTTGTCTGCCTGCGGCAACCGGAGGTGCGTCGAGTCGACGACTTGTCGGAGATGCTGCACGGTGGCGAGCGCGGGCGAGTGCGCCTGCAAGCCACCCACCTTCAGAACACTGGATTCCTTGCGGGAGGTCGACGCTGATGTCTGCAAAACGTGGAGCGCTATCGCTGCTCGTCGGAGTGGCCATCGCGGCGACAGGCTGTGCTGGTGAGGGAAGTACCGTCGAGATCGTGCGCGGGAAAAACGCCCGCACCAATGTGCGGGACGTGGCGGTGGCCATCATCAACCCCCAACCGGGCGAGGTGGTGCAGAACCCGGTACGCCTCGAGCTGGTCCTGGCAGGCTTCGAGCTGGGCGACCCGACTCCGGGCGCCGACGAGCGCGGGGTCAAGCTGTCGGAGCAGGGACAGCATCTGTACCTGATCATCGACGACGGGCCACACATGGCGATCTACGACGTCTCGCGGCCGGTGACCCTCGACGAGCTGGCGCCCGGTCCCCACACGGTGCGCGTCATCCCGTTACTGCAATGGCACGAGAGCCTCAAGGGGCCGGGCACCTTCGAAGCGGCGCAATTCTACGTGGGGTCGCAGACGGGCGAGCTGCCCATCAAGCCCGGCGCACCGTTGCTGACATACATTCGACCGGTCGGTACCTACTCCGGTGCCGATGCCGACTCGGTGCTCCTCGATTTCCATCTGCGAAACGCGCGGCTGGGACCCGGCGGCCACAAGGTGCGGCTGACCATCGATGGGAAGCGTGCCCAAGACCTGACGGAGTGGGTCCCGTACTACCTCGTAGGCCTCGACACCGGGGAGCACACGATTTCCCTGCAACTGCGCAACCCTGTGGGGCGGATCGTTCCGGGCATATACAATACTACCGACCGGACGATTCGGATCGAGCGGTAATCGGTTCCGCTGAGCTGGTTGGGCGTGGTCGTTCTTCACTTACCCCACGCACCTTACTCCTCTTACGCCCCGGGGCCTGCCGGCAACTGGAACGCGGCGCCGCCGCGCAGGCGGTTGAGCAGGCCCGGCTTCCGGATCAGCAGGACCGGCGCTGTGATGTCGTCCGGGAGATCGAATACGTAGCGCTGCAGGAGTTCGCTGTCGCCGGCGTCGGGTGAATCGAGCATCGCTTCCACATCGAGGGCACGGTGGTACCGCACTCCCGATCTGGCCCGGACGGAGGCTACGATCCTGGGTGTCGCCGTGATCGGTTCGGGCGAGAGCGATCGGTACCGGACGGTGACGACATAGAACACACCGTCGGCCGGCACCCGATTCGGGCGGCGACCGCCGGCGGTATCGATCTCGACGCTGACGACCGCGGCACTGAGATCGCAGGGTCCGCCGAGGTCACAGATACTCCGCTCGACGGGCCCTGCGGTGCGGCCGGACCAGGTGGCGTTCAGGGCAACGTGGTCTTGGCGTGCAGGCCGGGCCGGAGCGGAGTGTCGGCGATGCCGATGCTCCCTCCCTCTGGGTCGAGCATGCCCTCGGCGTGCGTCGCCCGCCGATACCGGCGCCCGGCGTCGTCACGGACGGTGGCCGTCACGATGCCGCTCCAGCCCGACGACGGAGACAATCCGGTGGCAGTCCAGATACGCGCCACAGAAGCGTTTGGGCTGGTTCAGGCCAAGGACCCGCTCCTCACTCGCCAGCGAGACGCCGATCAGCATGACGAGGTACGACGCGGCCAGCAACCCGAACGCGGGAACTGCCATGAGCCGGACCCTCTCGAAAAGCATGGATTCTCCCTCTCCGTCCAGTCTGGGCCAGAATTATAAAGAACTTTGTATTGCACAAGTCAGGGCATGAGACACACCTGCCACTCAGGGTTCTCAGCGCCGGCGGGCGGCAAGCAGTAGATCGATGAGCCGGCCCGGCAGCAGCCGGGCGATGAGCACGCCGACTCGGGCATCCCATCCAACTTGGTACCGGGTACGGGGGCGTCGGGCGATGAGCGCCTGCGCCACCACGTGCGCCACGCGTTCCGGCGCGAGGGCCCGGGCAGGCGACTTCACGTCGTTGAGCCGGTCGAATACCCTACGGTACAGTTGCTTCGACTCGGGTGCGATGGACCGCGCGATCCGGAGGGCGCGTTTGCGGGATGCGTCCCACAGGGGCGTGCGGATCGCTCCGGGCTCCACGATCGAGACCTCGATCGCCCAGCGACGCAACTCGAAGCGCAGAGCATCGGAGAGCGCCTCCAGTGCGAACTTCGATGCGGAGTACGGTCCGCTGTACGGAGTGCATAGCCGGCCATTTACCGAGCTGATGTTGACTATGCGCCCGCCCCCGCCCCCTTGGCGCAACAGCGGAATCAGAACCTGCGTCAGGCGCAGGGCTCCCATCACGTTGACCTCGAACTGGTGCCGGATCTCTTCGATCGGGAGCACCTCGAGTGGTCCCGCCACCACGATTGCCGCATTGTTCACGACGCCCCACAGCCCAGCCTCACCAGTCGCGGCGCTGACGATCTCGGCCGTCTGGGCGATCGTCGCTCCGTCGGTGACATCGAGCTTGACCGGTGTCAGGCCGCTCGACGCACGCGCTCTGAGCCGCTCGGCGTCGGCCTCGGAGCGGTATCCCGCGAACACACGAAAGCCGAGTCGATCGAGATGCAGCGCGCACGCGGCCCCGATCCCCTTGGTGGCTCCCGAAATCACTACAGTGCGGATGTCGTCCATGGGGCTGCGGCACCTCGTCGACCGGCTTGGCATCGAATGTATAGCAGCAGCCGTGCCGGAGTGCGGCGCTAACGGAGGTGGAAAATCCGTCTGGGAGCGGTGCTGCCGCGGCGGCCGTCTTCGGCTATGGCACGCGCGCGTCCCGGTACGCCTCGACGCGCTGCTTGAGGTCACGGGGGCGCGTCCCGAGCAATTTCCCCGTTGGCGAGACGAAGACCTGCACGGTCCGCACGTTGAGCTTGTTGGTGCCGAAGCTGAACACCCAGGCGCGTGGGGTATCCGGCAGTACCTCGACCCCCTTGAATGGGAAGGCCCACGAACGATCCCCGAGCGGCGGGTCGGGGCCGATGACCTTGCCGAGGGCGGCGCGGGCACCTGCGTACGATGCGAGCGCCACCAGCCCGCCGATAAAGACGAGCACCACGATCAGCTTCATGGCGCGTTTCATTAGTCTACAAGTAGCCACGCCCGTTGCCGACGGCAAGTGGCTGCAGGTGGACGAGAGTTTCGGACACTGGTAGGTTCTCTCTTGCCGATGGGATCTTCCCCTTCTAGCCGGGCAGGCGCGCTGCTCGACCGGCTCCGTGGACCATCGCCGCTGGTGGCGGTCGAGCTTCGCCCGCCGCGTAGCGGTCTGTCTTCGGACGAGAGCATCGACTCCTGGATCGACATGCAGCACGAGGTGCGGCGGCTGGCCGCGCAGGACATCATCATGTTTCTCACCGACAACGCGGTCGGACAGGCGGAGGAAGAGAATCTCCGGCACTTGACCACTAATCTCGCTCACGAGATCCACGCATCGCGCGTCGTCCCGTTCCTGACGTGCAAACACTCGCTCGACTACTGTCTCATGTATGCGGCGCGCGCGGCATCGTTCGGCTACGAGGCGCTGACAGTCTTGGGTGGAGACAAGTTTGTTGGAGCGCCCCGCTGCACGGAGCATGCGTACAAGTTGCGGGTCATGATCAGGGATCGCGTTCCCTCGCTGGCGCTCGGGGGGTGGGCCAATCCGCATCGCGATCCGGCGCGGCAGGTCGATTTTCTGCTGGAAGAGGGTTACTCGGCGGAGTTCTACCTCACGCAGATCGTCTCACACCACCAGATGCCGGCTGTGGAGGGCTTCGTGAACGAGGCCGCCCGACGCAGCGTACCGATCCCGGGCGTGTTCGGCGTGTTCTACTATCGGAGCGCCAATCCGAAGACCCTGGCGCGCCTGTCGCAATTCCTTCCGGTACCGGCAGAGGGGATCGCGAAGGATTTCGATGCCGGGCTACGCGCGGAGGAGATCTGCGCAATGACGATAAACGCGCTGCGCGGCGTGGGTATCGCGAAGGTGTACGTGAGCAATCTCGGGTTTCGCGGTGCGGCGAGACGGTATCAGGGGATCATGGAAATGCTGGGGGACGGGCCGTCCTGATCCTCTACGCCAAATCCAGGACCCCGAGTGCCACATCGACTCTCCCTCTTGGGGCGCTGACCTGGACGCCCTGCACCCGGTCACCGATCTGGTCGAGCGTCTCGCGTGCGATCCTGATGCCCTCGGCCTCGGCGGCCTCGTCGCCGTCCACCTGGGCACGATGCATCCGCTCGATCACCGACTCCGGAATGGTGATGCCCGGTACCTCGTTGGCGAGAAACTCGGCATTCTGCGCCGAGACGAGCGGCCACAGCGAGGCTACTATGGGGATGCCGAACTCGCTGGCGCGTTCGAGAAACGCGTCGAACTGCCGCAGGTCGAAGACCGGCTGCGTAATCGCGAACTCCGCGCCCGCATCGACCTTCCAGTAGAACCGCTTCATCTCGAGTTCGAGATCGACGGCAGCGGGATTCACGGCAACCCCGATCACGTAACGCGTCGGTTCACCGATCGGGTTGCCGCCCTGGTCGAGTCCGTGGTTCAGCCGATAGACGACGTTCGTGAGTCCGATGCTGTCGATGTCGAACACGGCGGTCGCCGCGGGAAAGGGTCCCACGGTAGGCGAATCGCCTGTAACGAGCAGGAGATTGCGTATCCCGGCGGCGGCGGCTCCAAGCAGGTCGCTCATCATGCCGAGCATGTTGCGATCGCGGCACGTGTAGTGCATGACTGTTTCCAGTCCCACATCTCGTTCGATGATCATCGCCGTCGGTAGGACGCCCATGCGTAGTTGCGCGCGCGGTCCGTCGAGAACGCCCACGGCGTCTACGTCCGCCGCTTTTAGCGTGCGGCACCGTTCGACGAGCGCTGCGTGTTGCCATCCCTTCGGGGGGATCAACTCCACTGTCCGGAGGAAGGTCTTCTCGGCCAGCTTCCTGCCGACACGCGAGCGCTCCCGGAGGGGCACCGACTCGACGCCGGCCGGCGGGGTAACATCATTCCGTGCTATGACGACCGCATGGCTGAGTCGCGGCTGTGTCGTCGCCACCTCGTTCCGGATGCGCTTGATATGCTCGGGAGTCGTTCCACAACAGCCGCCCACGAACCGGGCACCGGCGTCGATCAGGCGGCGTGCGTACCGAGCCATGTACTCGGGACTGGCGAGGTAGATCTGTCGGTCACCGACGGTACGCGGCAGTCCGGCGTTCGGTTGGGCGGAGATGGGCGTATCCGACACTCGAGCCATTCGCTCGATGGCGTCCAGCATGCCCGCGGGCCCGACGGAACAGTTGAGTCCGATCACGTCCGCACCCCATTCGGTTAGCGTGCGTGCGATAGACTCGACATCGGTGCCGTAGGATGTGTTGCCGTCCTCCATGATAGTCATCTGTACGAAGACCGGCAGATCGGATAGCTGTCGCACGGCGCGATAGGCGGCGTGGACCTCCTCCATGTCGGAGAACGTCTCGAGCAGGAACCCGTCCACTCCGCCGTCGAGCAGGCCCTCGATCTGCCGGTTGAAATACGCAACCGCCTCATCACGCGACGTAGGGCCAAGTGGTTCAATACGGATGCCGAGGGGGCCAATCGCGCCAAGGATGTCCGCGGCGTCGTTCGCCGCCTCCCGCGCCAGCTCGGTCGCGGTACGGTTCAGCTTCTCGGTCTCGTCGTCCAGCCCGTAGCTCGAGAGTTTCACGGGATTAGCGCCGAACGTGTTCGTCTCGATGATCTGCGCTCCGGCGCGCAAGTACTCTTGATGGATTCCTTTCACGAGGTCGGGGTTGGTGAGATTCAATTCGTCGTAGCAGACGTTCACGAACACGCCCCGCGAGTAGAGCATCGTCCCCATTGCGCCGTCGAGAACGTGGACGCGCCCGCCGCCGATCCGGTCGGTGAGCGACGCGCTCATGTCGCTACCTCCGAGCCGCGCCTGTATCCCAGGTTGGGCGACAGCCACCGCTCCGCCTCTTCTACGGTCATGCCTTTGCGGGCCGCATAGTCCTGGACCTGATCGCGCCCGATCTTGCCAACGCCGAAGTAGATGGCGTCGGGGTGCGCGAAGTACCAGCCTGCCACAGACGCGGCTGGTAACATTGCGTACGTTTCGGTCAGGGTGATGCCCGTGATCTGCGGCACATCCAGGAGATCGAAGAGTATCTGTTTCTCGCTGTGCTCCGGACACGCCGGGTAGCCGGGGGCGGGCCGGATGCCCACGTAGCGCTCAGCGATGATCTGGTCGAGGTTGAGTGATTCGTCGAGCTCATATCCCCAGAACTCCCGCCGGACCCGCTGGTGCATGCGTTCGGCGAAAGCCTCGGCGAGCCGGTCGGCGAGCGCCTTCGCCATGATACTGTTGTAGTCATCGTGGTCCCGCTCGAATGCCCCACAGAGTACGTCGAGGTGGATTCCCGCAGTCACGGCGAAGGCGCCGATGTAATCGTCAGTGCCGCTGTCCTTCGGCGCGATGAAGTCAGCGAGACACAGATTCGGGCGGCCGGGGGGTTTGTCGAACTGCTGTCGGAGGGCGTGCATGATCAACGGCTCGGAGTGCCGGTCTCCGACGGGGCGGATCTCGACGTCGTCACCTACCGAGTTGGCCGGAAAGAGTCCGATACACCCGCGTGCCGTGAGCAGGCGTTCGCTCACGATGCGTCGCAGCAGCTGTGTGGCGTCGGCGTGCAGCGAACGCGCCTGTTCGCCGACCTTCGCATCATCGAGAATGGCAGGGTACTTGCCAGCTAGCTCCCACGTACGGAAGAAGGGCGTCCAGTCGATGTACGGAACGAGTTCCTCCAGCGGGTAGTCATTGAATTGTCGCACGCCCAGTACAGCAGGGACAGGCCGTTCGTACTCGGTCCACTTTATGGGTACACGCCGCCGGCGTGCTTCCGAGATCGGAAGTAGCGTCTTCGTCATCTCTCGTTCCGCGAATTGTTCGCGGATTCCGCTGTACTCTTCGCGGGTCTGCTGCATGAATTGCGACCGCTTAGCGCTATTGAGCAGGCTGCTGACCGTCCCGACGCTGCGTGAGGCATCCAGTACGTATACGGTGGGGCCGCCATACGCCGGCGCGACCTTCACCGCGGTATGTGCCTTCGATGTAGTGGCACCGCCGATGAGGAGCGGTATGCTGAACCCCTGCTGCGTCATCTCCTTGGCCACGTGGATCATCTCGTCGAGCGAGGGCGTGATGAGTCCGCTCAATCCGACGATATCCGCATCATGCTCGCGTGCCGCGTCGAGGATCTTCTGAGAGGGTACCATGACGCCGAGGTCGATCACGTTGTAGTTATTACAACCAAGTACGACCCCGACGATGTTCTTGCCGATATCGTGAACGTCGCCCTTGACCGTGGCCAGCACGATCGTTCCGGCCGATCGGCTCGCCCCGGTCTGTTCTCGGTCTTCGTCGATATATGGAACCAGCAGCGCCACCGCTTTCTTCATGACCCGGGCGCTCTTGACGACCTGTGGCAGGAACATCTTCCCCGAGCCGAACAGATCCCCCACGACGTTCATCCCATCCATCAGCGGCCCTTCAATCACTTCGATGGGCCTGTCGTAGCGCTGTCGCGCCTCCTCGGTGTCCTGCTCGATGAACTCGACGATGCCTTCCACCAGAGCGTGTGTTATGCGCTGTTCAACCGGAAGATCACGCCAAGCCCTGTCTACCGTCGTTTGTGCCGTCCTACCTTGGTAAGTCCTGGCGAGCGCCGTGAGCCGCTCGGTGGCGTCCGGTCGCCGGTTGAACAACACGTCTTCGACCGCCGTAAGCAGTTCATCCGGAATGTCGGTATAGACGGCAAGCTGACCGGCATTGACGATCCCCATGTCCATCCCGGCCTGAATGGCATGGTAGAGAAAGGCCGAATGCATGGCCTCGCGGATGGCGTTGCTGCCGCGGAAGGCGAAAGAGAAGTTACTGACCCCGCCGCTCACGAGTACGCGGGGGAACGACCGCTTGATGATCCGGCAGGCCTCGATGTAGGCGATGGCGTACTCGTTGTGTTCCTCGATGCCGGTGGCGACGGCGAAGATATTCGGGTCGAAGATGATGTCCTGGGCGTGGAACCCGACCCGCTCGGTGAGGATGCGGTAGGCCCGGGTGCAGATCTCGACCTTGCGCTCGACCGTATCCGCCTGCCCCTGTTCGTCGAACGCCATGACGATGGTAGCGGCGCCGTAGCGGCGGACGAGCTTGGCTCTCGTGATGAACTCTTCCTCTCCCTCCTTCAGGCTGATCGAGTTGACGATCCCTTTTCCCTGTACACACTTGAGTCCCGCCTCGATCACCTCCCACCTGGAGGAGTCGATCATGATCGGCACGCGGGCGATGGCGGGCTCGGTCGCGACGAGCCGGAGGAACCGCTCCATCGCCGCCGTCGAGTCGAGCATTCCTTCATCCATGTTCACGTCGATGATCTGCGCGCCGTTCTCGACCTGCTGTCGTGCGACCTCGATGGCCTGCTCGTAGTCTTCGTCAGCGATCAGTTTAGCGAATCGCGCCGATCCGGTGACATTCGTCCGCTCGCCGACGTTAACGAAGAGCGTGTCCGATCTGATGTTGAACGGCTCGAGCCCGCTCAACCGGCAGATCGGTTCCATAGACGGGATGCTCCGTGGTGGGAGATCGGCCACCGCAGCCGCGAGGGCGCGGATGTGATCCGGCGTGGTGCCGCAGCAGCCGCCCACCAGGTTCACGAACCCGCTCTCCGCGAACTCCCTCATGATGGACGCCATCTGATCGGGCGTCTGGTCGTAGCCTCCGAACTCGTTCGGTAATCCGGCGTTCGGGTGGCAGCTCACCAGCGTGTCCGCGATACCCGCGAGTTCGTCGAGGTGCGGCCGCAGTTCCTTCGCGCCGAGGGCGCAATTGAGCCCCACAGTGAACAGGTCCGCGTGCCGTACGGAGTTCCAGAATGCCTCGGGGGTCTGCCCGGACAGGGTCCGTCCGCTGGCGTCAGTGATGGTTCCGGAGACCATGATGGGGATATCGAGTCCCAGTTCGTCGAGCAGCCCTCGAAGGGCGAACAGCGCCGCCTTGCAGTTCAGGGTGTCGAAGACGGTCTCGACGAGGAGGAGATCGACCCCGCCGTCCAGCAGCGCGGCGGCAGCTTCCCGATATGCGTCGGCCAGTTGATCGAAGGTGATGTTTCGGTATCCGGGGTCGTCCACATCCGGCGAGATCGACGCGGTGCGGCTGGTGGGCCCGAGAACCCCGGCCACGAAGCGAGGCTTGTCGGGCTGCCGCTGCGTGAACTCGTCGGCGGCCCGTCGCGCGATACGAGCCGCGGTCACGTTCATCTCGTGGACGACACCCTCCAGCTGATAGTCGGCCTGGGAGATGGCTGTGGCGTTGAAGGTGTTGGTCTCGACTATATCCGCACCTGCCGCCAAGTACGCACGGTGGATCTCGGCGATCGTCTCGGGACGGGTGAGGCACAACACATCGTTGTCACCGCCGAGATCGCAAGGATGATCGCGAAACCGCTCGCCACGGAAGTCGCGCTCCTCGAGCCCATGAGACTGGATCATCGTCCCCATCGCGCCGTCGAGCAGGAGGATGCGACGACTCAGGGAGTCGCGTAGCTGGTCGATTCGCTCGTCCGTCATCTACCGGAGGCCGCCCGCTTTACTTTTCACCTTTCACTCTTCACCAGAAAAACAAGCCCCCGTCGCCAGTGCGGCTCCGGGGTCGGGGCTTTTTAGCGATTGTTTAGCGTGGCCGCAATATGCCGCAAATTACCACGAGTCCAATTGTCATACTAAATATAGCGGGGCAGCGGGTGACGCGAAAGAGAGCGGCGATGCCCTCGGAGCTTTCGCGTCCCAGACGGATAGGGTACAGTGGACGAAGACCTTGTGAGGGGCCTGCGTGCACGCGGTCGACGATGCTTCGCCGGCGGGTTACCTCATCGAGGTGGAGTACGTTCTCGCTCGATCTCCAGCACGGCGAGCCAGATGCGGCGCATTGCGCTTGCGACGGTTTCGTGAGCGTCCGCGTCCAGCCGATTGGCCGTCACCAAGGGAAGCAGCATCTGGAGTGCGTTGCGGAGGTGGCCGCGGGCGGTGTCGCGCCTCTGATGCCGGCGTCGTTTGCCTCCGCTGCGGTGCTCTTTGCCCGGGTGTATGCCAACATCGCTCCGCCGCTCGCGACCGGCGCGACGGTCTACGCTGCGCCGTCGCTCATCGGCCACGCCAAAGCTCTCGAACAAGGGTGGAACGGGCACCTGTGTCACCGCGCCAAGTTAAGGATCGCGGCGTGCTTGTCAACGTCCTGCGCGTCAGCTGTGTGCTGCGGAGACGCCACGCCACGCGCACATGAGAGGTCAGGTCGCCTTGGAGTCGCATGTCCTGTCGGTAGAACCGCACCAACGCTGGGACCGAGGAAACCGAAACCCTCGCCCGTCTCGATGATGAGATTGAGTCCTTCAGGGTCGCGGGCGGCCCAGCCCACTGGACGATCGCAGCAACATATGTATATTGTAATATTGGTATTATTGGGCTGGGCTGCACACGCACTGTGGGATGAGGTATCGTGCCGACATATGACTACGTCTGCCAAGACTGCGGCAGGCCGTTTGCGATCCGCGTATCCATTGCCACCTATTCGGAGGGCGTGACCCCAAGCTGTTCCAACTGTGGGTCGGATGACGCGGTTAGGAGTTTCGCCTTGGTGAACGTGCTCACCGGATCGCGTGTCTCGGGAAGAGCGCTCGGGGCTGGCGGTACCGCGTGCGACCCGAGCGGCTTTACCTGAGCGACATGACTGTTGCCGTCCAGTCTGGGCGGTCGTCCTCGGTCCTCGGCGGGGTTGCCCGGGCGCGCACCCACGGATCGAGTGATACCCGACAGGCCGGCCTCGAAGGCTGGCCCGCCGGCTTTTTCATCGACATTCTCTACTGCCTATGAATCGCGACTCCTCGTCACGTGGTGCCGATCTGCAGCAAATCCCCGGTGTAGGTCCCAGTATGGCCCGGGATCTGCGCGACCTCGACATCCGGCAGGTGGACGACCTTCGCGGCGCAGATCCGGAACGCCTCTATGAACAACTTTGTCTCTACCGCGGTACGGCGATCGATCGGTGCGTCCTCTATGTGTTCCGGTGCGCCGTGTACTACGCCAGCCACGAGGATCACGATCCGGATCTCCTCAAGTGGTGGAACTGGAAGGACACGGTAGGACGCTCCGCGTAAGCCGTGCCGGCAGCCCTACCTGGTCAATCCAGCACCAGACGTAGGGCGTCGAGCGCCCGCTCGACGTCCGCCTCGCTGAAGATCAACGGGGGCCGGAAGCGGAGCGTGCGCGGACCGCACGGGAGGCTGGCGAGCCCGGCCTCCCAGAGCTGGAGCCGAGTGCGCTCGCGCATATCGCCGTCGGGAAGGTCGAATGCCAGCATGAATCCCCTCCCGCGCGGGTTGGTCACGCTCGTGATGTCGGCCGCCAGTCGTTCCAGTCCATGCCGGAAGACGTTTCCTACGCGGGCAGCGTTACCGACGAGATCCTCCTCGTCGATGATCTGGAGGTAGCGCGCGCAGCGGACCATGTCCACGAGGTTGCCGCCCCACGTCGAGTTGATACGCGATGAGCGGTGGAACACGTTGTGCTCGACCTCGTCGATCCGCGGGGTGCTCATGATGCCGCACACCTGAGTTTTCTTGCCGAACGCAACGATGTCGGGTGTCGTGCCGAGCTGCTGGAACGCCCACATGCTTCCCGTCGCACCGAATCCCGTCTGCACCTCATCGAATATCAGCAACGCGTCGTATCGGTCGGCATAGCCACGCAAGCGCTCCAGAAACTCGGGGCGGAAGTGATTGTCGCCGCCTTCGCCCTGGATCGGCTCGATCAAGATTGCAGCGATCCCGTGCGGGTCCCCTTCAAACGCCGCCTCGATCTCCCGACCGGCGCGGTCCTCGGCGGTGGCTACTACGGCATCGTCGATCGGAAACCGCAGCGCTGGATTCGAGATGCGCGGCCAGTCGAACTGGGGGAAGTCGTCGGTCTTGGTTGGGTCGGTGTTCGTGACCGAGAGAGTGTAGCCAGTCCGGCCGTGAAAGGCGTCTCGGAAATGCAGGATCTTGTCGGCGCCGCCGTCGATGCCATGCTCGCGATTTCGTTGTGCTTTCCAGTCGAACGCCGCCTTCATCGCGTTCTCGACCGCGACCGCGCCGCCGGCCACGAAAAAGAGGTGGCGGAACGGGTCCGGCACTGCCAGCCGACGGAACGTCTGGACGAATGCGGCGTACTCCCGCGAGTAGACGTCACTGTTGGCCGGATTCGATAGCGCCGCGGCCATGAGTGAGGAACGGAACTCTTCGTCACGCATCTTCGGATGATTGTGACCGAGCGGCAGCGTGGCGAAGCACGAATAGCAATCGAGATACTCTTTCCCTTCGAGTGCATCCACCATGATCGAGTCGTGCGATTCCTGTAGGTCGATGACGATGTGAAACCCGTCGACGAGGACGTTCTCCTTCAGGATGGGAAAGACCTGATCGGTCGGTACGGTGATTTCGGACATCGGTGACCTCCGTTCGCCACACGTCGCGACGACGCTGACGAGCGATGGTGTACTTAAGGAGTCTCGTGATCGGATTATATCATCCGCGCGCAGACCGGCCGGTGCGGTCACTCTGATAGGCGGCCGCGCGCCCGCTGTGTTACGGGACGGCGAAGATGCCCGGACGGAGAAGTTTTGGCAGGAGTCTCCGTGGCGGGTATACGGGGATGGATTGAGATGGCGCGGCGTCGATCATGACGGTTCCCTTCTGCGCTTGCCGTAATCTAATCCGAAAGGCGTCCGCAAGCGCGGCTGGGCCGCTAACCTTCTTGGGTCGTGACGATCCCCAGGGGACGACGATGATGAACGGGATGAGCAGCTTGATGTATGCTGCGAAATACGAGGAATCGGAGGTAGGGGTAGTGGGTCGAAAAGACGCCCAGACGCCTGGACGCGCCTGGTTCGTAGGTGGCAGT
This sequence comes from Gemmatimonadota bacterium, assembly GCA_022563595.1. GTDB lineage: Bacteria > Gemmatimonadota > Gemmatimonadetes > Gemmatimonadales > GWC2-71-9 > JADFNB01. Next base: position 26,592 of record JADFNB010000003.1, on the reverse strand, counting down.
GGGGAGGGCGCTCGTCAGCGCGCGGATGGGGCCTCGCTGTCGGCTGCCAGCACCAGCCGGATGAACTCGTCCACCGCCTGCGTATCCATCCAGCGTATCACTACCACGAGGTCGTGCAGCGCATCGACCCAGATGATGTTGCCGCCCCCGCCCCGCGCGAAGAAGGCGTTCTCCGGAGCGCTTCTGTACATTCGGCGGCCCGTGTTGAGCCACCACATGTAGCCGTAGTCCGGCCGGATGTCGGTGGGAGCGCTCATCATGTCGATCCACCGCTCGGAGACGAGCCGGCGGTCGCCCCACTTCCCGCGTCGCAGGAACAGGAGCCCGAACCGCGCGTGGTCGAGCGTGCTCGCCCATACCCCGCCGCCCCAGTGGCCGCCGCCGCTCACGGACTGCATCTGGCGGCCGTCGATCGTGACGTATGAGTTCCGGTAGCCGTGCCACCGCCAGGTGTTGGACGCCCCGATCGGGTCCATGATCTCGTCCGCCAGGACATCGGCCAGCGGCTTACGCCAGACGCGAAGCAGAGCGAGCGCGGTGCGGTTCACGCGGACGTCGTTGTACTCCCAGTAGGTACCGGGCTGTCGCAGCGCCCGGTGACGTCCCCGCCTGCGATCCGCCATGTCGGGCTTGTTCCACAGCGTTCCCGTCCACTCGTTCGTCTGGTTGAGCAGCATGTGCCAGGTGATCTGGCTGTTGTGCGGCCCCTCGAAGCCGCCGTCATCCACATACTCGGCAACGTGGTGGTGTACGTCACGAATCAGACCACGGTCGAACGCCAGCCCGGCTATCGTGGCGAGGTAGCTCTTGGAGACCGAGAACGTCATGTCCACCCGCTCGACGTCTCCCCACTGCGCCGCGATGTACCCGCGACGGATAACGACGCCGCTGGGACCGCCGCGCTCCTTGGTGGGACCTAACAGGTCGGGGTAGGGCTCGCTCAAGAGCATGCGCTCGAGATGCGCCCCGATATCGCGGCCCATGGGGTTCTCGTGCTCGAGTGCGAAATCGATCGCGGCAGCGAGCCGGGCGGAGTCCATGCCGACCTCGGCCGGGCGCCGCTGCTCCCAGGATCCGGCCGGTGGATAGTATGCGGTCTGCGCGCCGGCCGATGCGGCAACGACAAGCGCCGTGGCTGCGGTGACGATGGTTCTGAAGTACGGGGTCTGGGGCACAGTTTCCTCTGTGCTGTGCGAACGTGTAATTAGAGCCCCGGCACGGCGAGATGCAAAGGCATTGGTATCGTGCGTGTCAGGGTAGCGTGCCGACTCAACTCTGGTTGCAGTCCACTAGCTAGCGAGGTCGAGTCATTTCCTTCGGGTTGATCGCCGCGTCGAATTCGGACTCCGACAGATAACCAAGTGCCAGCGTCGCCGCCTTGAGTGTAGTCCCGTCTTTGTTCGCTTTCTTCGCTATCGCGGCGGCCTTGTCGTAGCCGATCTTGGGCGTGAGCGCAGTGACCAGCATCAGCGAGTTCTCGACGTGTTTCGCAATACGGACCTCGTCGGCGCGCAGTCCCTCGACCATGTACCTGCGGAACGAATCGCACGCATCGCTCAACAGGACGGCCGAATTGATGAGGTTGTTCACCATCATCGGCTTGAAGACGTTCAGCTCGAAGTTGCCCTGGGATCCGGCGATCCCGATCGCCGTGTCGTTGCCGAGCACCTGGACGGCGACCATGGTCATCGCCTCGCACTGGGTCGGATTGACCTTCCCCGGCATGATCGACGAGCCCGGCTCGTTCTCCGGGAGCAGCAGCTCACCCAGACCGGAACGCGGCCCGGAACCCGCCCAACGTATGTCGTTCGCGATCTTCATCAGTGAGCACGCCAGGACACGCAGCGCACTGCTTGCCATTACCACCGCATCGTGGGCGGCCAGCTCGGCGAACTTGTTGGGTGCGGACTCGAACGGGAGTCCCGTCAGTTCAGCGATTTTTGCAGCGCACTGCTCGCCGAACTCCGGCGGGGCATTCAGTCCCGTCCCCACGGCCGTTCCTCCGATCGCCAGTCGGTACAAATCAGGCAGCACCATCTCGATGCGCGCGAGATCCGCGTCCAGCTGGGCAACGTATCCGGAGAACTCCTGTCCGAGTGTGAGCGGGACGGCGTCCTGGAGATGGGTCCGGCCAATCTTGACGATGTCCTGAAACGCTTCCTGCTTCCTCGCGAGCGCGTCGCGCAATGCCTGTACGGCCGGCAGTACGCGCTCCTTCAGCACCTTGGCGGACGCGATGTGCATCGCGGTCGGGAACGTGTCGTTGGAGGATTGTGAGTGGTTGACGTGATCGTTCGGGTGAACGGGATCCTTGCTGCCCATCTCGCCGCCCGCGAGTTCGATGGCACGGTTCGCGATCACCTCATTGGCGTTCATGTTGCTCTGCGTGCCGCTTCCCGTCTGCCACACGTAGAGCGGGAAGTGATCGTCCAACTTGCCGGCGATGACCTCGTCGGCTGCACGGACGATCAGGTCGGCACGCTCGGCGTCCAGTTTGCCCAGTTTGCGATTCACTTTGGCCGCCGCTTTCTTGAGGATGCCGAATGCCCACACGATCTCCTGGGGGATCCGGTCGCGGCCGATCGAGAAATGAATGAGTGAGCGGGCGGTCTGAGCGCCCCAATACCGGTCGCTGGGAACCTCTATGCTCCCCATGCTGTCGCGTTCGACGCGGGTATCTGGTGTCACAGTCGTCATGGTTTTGCTCACCTCAGCGCAAGCGGTGGGAAGACCGCGCGTGGCGGTCCGGTCCCTAAAGATAACCGCTCCGATTGCCCTTGGGTTAACCGCGGGTCTAGGTTATGCGGCGTCATGTCCATTACCCTACGCCTTCGCGACGAGCGCCGACCCGACCGTGCTCGGCCGCGTGGTGAACGTGGTGATCTTCACGGTACCCGAAGTCATCATCGGAGGCCAGATCGGACCGTTCGTGCAGGCCAGGGCGAATCCCGACAAGGTCAAGGCCGGGATCGCGATCCTGTTTGCCCTGGTGGGAATCCTCATGTTGAGGACGGTGGTTCTCTGAGGGACGGAGCGCTGCGCCGTACGGCGTAGGCTGGCTTGGTAAGGGATGCTGATCGCGCTACGCGACGGTCTGAGGCTGCACGTGCGGGATCGCGGGCACGGCCCCCCGCTGCTCCTGCTGCACGGGTTCATGGGATCCTCGCAGGCGTGGGGCGAGGCAGTTCTTGAACCTCTCGCCGCCGGGAACCGCGTGCTCGCCGTGGATCTCCTGGGGCATGGCCTGAGTGACGGGCCCGCCAGGCCGGAGCGATTTGCCTTTCCGGAGATCCTGTCCGACCTGATCGATCTGCTCGACGCGCTCGACATCCCGCGGGCCGCCTGGATTGGATATTCGATGGGTGGGCGGTTGGCGCTCGGCGCGGCGGTACTGCACCCGGAGCGCGTGGATCGGCTGGTGCTGGAGAGCGCGTCGCCCGGCCTGGAGACCGAGGGCGAGAGGAGCGCGCGACGGGAACACGATGAAGCGCTCGCCCGCCGGCTGCTCGATCATGGTATCGAAGACTTCGTCGACTACTGGGACCGTCTGCCGCTCTTCGCCACGCGACGACGTTTGCCGGGCGAGCTGCTCGCCTGGCACAGAGCCGCACGACTGAAGCTGCCGCCGCGCTCCCTGGCGGCATGTTTGCGGGGCCTGGGGACCGGTGCACAACCCTCGTTCTGGGATGCACTCGGCACGGTTCGACACCCCACGCTCCTGATCAACGGGGAAGAAGACGCGAAGTTCCGCGGCATTGCGACACGCATGACCTCCCTGATGCCTGCGGCGTCACACATGGTGATCCCAGCGGCGGGCCATACGGTACATCTAGAGAATCCGGCGGGTTGGACCGCCGCGGTCCTGGAGTTCCGAGGGCGAGATCATGGGTGGCTCCGGGGGTAGATACTGGCGAAACGGTGAACGCTGGCGCCGGCTCCTGCAGCGGTGCACCTTTACGAGTTGCTTGACGCCACAGCTCTCGTGAGGATGATCCGATGATCAGAATTCTTGTCAGTGCGTTCCTGCTCTGCACCGCGGCCTCGGTTCGGCTTGCGGCTCAAACGAGCGGCGATCGATTCGAGCCGCTCGACGTCTTCGAGCTGGAACGCGTCGTCGACCCCCAGATCTCGCCCGACGGCCGGCAGATAGTCTACGTGCGAAGCTCGTTCGACATCATGACAGACCGCGCGCGCACGGCCCTGTGGATCGTGAATCGAGACGGGACGGGACACAGACCGCTCAAGTCAGGGAGCGCCAGTTACTCGCAGCCGCGGTGGTCGTCGGATGGAACACGACTCGCATTCGTTTCGAATCAGGACGACCGCTCGCAGGTCTACGTGCGGTGGATGGATACCGGCCAGGAAGCAAAGCTCACTAACCTGACTCAGAGTCCTGGTGGAATCAGCTGGTCGCCCGACGGCAACTGGCTCGCGTTTTCCATGTTCGTGCCGGGCCGCGCATCGCCGCTGAGTGCCGATCTGCCGACGCCGCCCGAAGGCGCCGATTGGGGACCGTCGTTCACGATCATCGACGATCTCAACTATCGTGCCGACGGCGAGGGATACGTGAAGGAAGGCTACAATCATCTCTTCGTCCTACCGGCCGATGGTGGGACGCCACGGCAGATCACCACCGGCCCCTACAACCACGGCGGCGCCCGGTGGACTCCCGATGGCACCGCGCTGATCTTTTCGGCCAACCGCCACGAGAACCGGGATCTCGACCCACGGAATTCCGACATCTACGAAGTAGCCATCGCCGATGGCAGCATCACTCAGCTCACCGATCGCCAGGGGCCGGACGGCAGCCCGCGCGTCTCGCCGGACGGACGGCTCGTCGCTTACACGGGATTCGACGACCGGTTGCAGGGCTACCAAGTTACCAGGCTGTACGTGATGAACCGCGACGGCAGCGACAGCCGCCTCGTCACCGGCGAGTTCGATCGGGACGTGCAGAATCCGACCTGGAGCCGCAATGGGCGCCGCATCTTCTTCCAGTACGACGATCAGGGCACGACCTACGTCGCCTCGGTGTCGCTGAACGGAGAAATCACCCAGATCGCGGAGAACGTCGGCGGACTCTCCCTCGGACGTCCGTATAGCGGGGGCCGGTATTCCCTCTCGGGAGACGACTGGGTCGCGTACACACACGGCACGGCCGATCATCCTGCCGACCTGGCGGTAGCACGTGCCGGCCGTAACGCCGCCCGGCTCACCCGGCTAAACGAAGATCTGCTCGGGCACAAGGAACTCGGGGCCGTCGAGGAGATATGGTGGGAGTCATCATACGACGGACGCCGGATCCAGGGGTGGATCGTGAAGCCGCCGGGGTTCGACTCCACGCGGCAGTACCCGCTGATTCTCGAGATCCACGGTGGACCGTTCGCGAACTACGGCGACAGGTTCGCGGCGGAGATACAGCTCTACGCCGCTCAGGGATATGTAGTGCTCTATACGAACCCACGCGGCAGCACGAGCTACGGAGAAGAGTTCGGCAACCTCATCCACCACGCCTACCCAGGTAACGACTACGACGATCTCATGTCGGGCGTGGATGCGGTGCTCGAGCGCGGTTACGTCGACGCAGAGAATCTCTTCGTGACCGGCGGCAGCGGCGGTGGAGTGCTTTCCGCGTGGATCGTCGGGAAGACCGATCGGTTCCGTGCCGCCGCGGTGCAGAAGCCCGTGATCAACTGGTATAGCTTCGTGCTCTACTCCGACGGCCCGGGGTTCTTCTACAAGTACTGGTTCCCGGGTCTGCCATGGGAGTACCAGGAACAGTACATGGCGCGGTCGCCGATATCACTCGTGGGCAACGTCACCACACCGACGATGCTCATCACTGGCGAGCGGGACCATCGTACGCCTATAGCGGAGACTGAACAGTACTACGCGGCCCTGAAGATTCTAGGCGTAGAGGCTGTGATGGTACGCGTGCCCGATGCCTCGCATGGGATTGCGGCGCGCCCGAGCAACCTGATTGCCAAGGTGCAGTATATTCTCGCGTGGTTCGAGAAGTTCCGGACGGGCGGCGACGACATGGCGTCGCACGAGTGACTGCGCCAACACCAGTGACGGCGCCAAATTGTGTGATCCTCATCCGGCCGGGCTCGTCGTGGTGGCGGCTCCGGGCTCCCGGCGCGACGGGATTCCCGTACCTACTACATGTCCTGTTCCTGTGACCATCATTCATGGACCGTCAGGATTCTCACTGAACTATGCCTAAGAGCTTGTACGCAGGAATAAGAGACGTACCGGACTTCCCAAGGCCCGGCATTCTCTTCAAGGACATCACCCCGCTCCTGCTCGACCCGACGCTATTTCGGCGGGCCACGCAACTGTTGCTCGAACCGGTTCGCTCGCAGCAGATCGACAAGATAGTGGCCATCGAGTCACGCGGATTCATCTTCGGCGCACCGCTCGCCATGGAGCTTGGGGCCGGGCTCGTGCCCGCACGGAAGAAAGGGAAGCTCCCGTGGAAGACGCACCAGGTCGAGTACGCTCTCGAGTACGGTACTGACACGATAGAGATCCATCGGGATGCCATTCGCCGCGGGGAACGGGTGCTGATCGTGGATGACCTGCTGGCCACGGGAGGTACGGCCAGCGCCACGGTGCAGGCGGTGGAGCGGGCTGGTGGAGTGATAGTAGGAGTGAGTGTCCTGATTGAGCTCAAGGATCTCGACGGCAGATCGAAACTCGATGGGACGGAGATTCATACTGTTCTTTCTTACCCGTTGGCCCCAGGTGAGTAGACCGTGAACAGGCCGATGCCTGATGCTGGACGGCCCGTCGCAAACACTACTCTGCGTCCGCTACTTTCTTCCATTCAGAGGTGTCTCATGCGGCTGTTGCTCTCGCTTACCCTCGCCTCCGCAATGCTTGCGGCGCCGGCCGTAACGCCCGCGCAGGAGACCGCTGCCGACACCCTGCTCGGCGTTCAGCACTTCATGGACATGGAGCAGGTGGCGGATCCACAGATTGCGCCGGACGGTTCGCAGATCGTCTACACCCGTCGTTGGGTGAACAAGATGGAGGACCGCTGGGAATCCGCGCTATGGATCATGAATGCCGACGGGTCGCGGAACCGGTTCCTGGTGCAAGGCTCCAACGCGCGCTGGTCGCCCGACGGGACGCGCATCCTCTATCTGGTATCCGGCGACCCCAAAGGCTCGCAACTCTATGTGCGGTGGATGGATGCTGAGGGGGCCGCCTCGCAGATCACACGTCTGACCGAATCACCACGAAGCCCGCATTGGTCGCCGGACGGCCGGTCGATCGCTTTCGCCATGAATGTGCCGGACGAGACCGAGTGGCCGATCGGCATGCCCACGCCGCCCCGAGACGCCAAGTGGACGGAAGCACCTCGGATCGTCGATCGGCTGCACTATCGGCAGGATCGGGTCGGCTTTACCGAGGCGGGGTACACGCATCTGTTCGTCGTCACGGCCGACGGCGGCACGCCCCGGCAGCTCACCCGCGGTGAGTGGAACGTCGGCGCGAGGTTCGATGCACTCGTACGCGGAGTGGGCTTCGATTGGACGCCGGGCGGACGCACCATCGTCTTCGACGGATGGCGGGAGTCGGACGGCGACGAGGTCTACCAGCGATCCAACATCTCCGCGGTGGATGTCGAGTCGGGTGAGATACGCGATCTCACGACCCGAGTGGGATTCTGGGCGAGCCCCGTGGTGTCCCCGGACGGCCGGATGGTGGCGTTCACGGGATACGATTCGAGCGGCACGACCTACACGACGCCCGATCTCTACGTGATGAACATCGACGGCTCGGAACCGCGCAACCTGAGCGACGAGTACGACCGTGCCCCGGGCAGCCTGCACTGGGCACCCGACGGGAGCGGGATCTACTTCACGGCGGGTGATCGCGGCTCGGTGAACGTACAGTTCGCGGCGATCCGCGGCGGTGTCCGCGCGGTCACCGAGGGAGTGCGAACCGTCTCGTTGAACTCGGTGGCGACCGACCGGAATCGCACCGCGGTCGGCGTACGGCGCTCGTTCCACGAGCCGGGAGATGTGGTGCGCTTCAGCCTCCGGCGCCCACGCGGCCTGACGGAACTGACCCACGTCAACGATGACGTGCTCGCCGGTGTCCGGTTGGGCGAGGTGGAGGAACTCTGGTATACGTCCACGGGCGGCACGCAGGTGCAGGGATGGATTGTCAAGCCGCCGTCGTTCGATGCGTCGCAACGATATCCGCTGATCATGGAGATCCACGGCGGGCCGTTCGCGATGTACAACGTCGGCTTCAACTACATGTTGCAGAACTTCGCGGCGAATGGGTACGTGGTGCTGTACACGAATCCGCGCGGTAGCACCGGCTACGGCTCGGGTTTCAGCAACGGCATCGACCATGCCTACCCGAGCGTGGACTACGACGATCTGATGGCCGGCGTGGATGCCGTCATCGCTAGAGGATACGTGGACACGACACGGATGTATGTAGGGGGATGCAGCGGTGGCGGGGTGCTGTCGAGCTGGGTGATCGGTCACACCGAACGGTTCGCCGCGGCCGCGGTCCGCTGTCCCGTCATCAACTGGCTGAGCTTCCTTGGCCAGACCGACATCCCGTTCTTCACGCAGTCGTTCTTCCACGAGCCGTTCTGGCGGAACCCGCAGCGGTGGCTCGAGCAGTCGTCGCTCATGTACGTGGGGAACGTGAGCACGCCGACGCTGGTGATGACGGGGGAGCTGGACCTCCGTACGCCGATGCCGCAGTCGGAGGAATACTACGCGGCCCTCAAGATGCGCGGCATACCGACGATGCTGTTGCGCTTCAACGACGAGTACCACGGCACCGGCTCAAAACCCTCCAATTTCATGCGCACGTTGCTGTACATGAGAAGCTGGTACGAACGGCACGGCGGAGAGGGGGAGACGCCGGAAGTCACGTCAGACGGTTCATAACCTCGGGCAGCTCGATACCGTCGACGGAGACGCGTTTCGTCCGGGAAGTAGCCCCGGAGACAATCCGGACCGCGTGACGCGGCACGCCGAGCTTCTTGGCGAGAAACCGGATGAGTGCATCGTTGGCCGCGCCTTCCACCGGTGGGGCTTTGAGCCGGATCTTGATTGCGTCACCGTGCAGTCCTGCGACCTCGGTTTTCGCGGCGCGGGGCTGCACGTGTACGGGCACCACACAGCGTACCGCAGCCGGCGTCTCTCGTTTGCGGCGCTTCCCGCTTCCCGTTTCCCGTTCACTGATCGGTACGCATCCTGAGTCGTCGGCGAGTGCTATTGGGCGTATCGCGCCGCAATCCGCTCCAGTCGATCCTGAATCCATTGCTGTGACATCCACCGTCCCCGGAGCATGACACCCGAGCGGCGTGTCGTGTTGGTGATATCGGTCAGGGGATTCGCTTCCAGGAGAATCAGATCGGCGTACTTGCCTACGGCGATGGTGCCTGCCCGGTCTTCGATCCCGAAGAACGTGGCCACGTTCCGCGTGCCGGTGATAAGTGCCTCATACGGGGTCAGCCCCGCCGCGACTATGCTCTGGAGTTCGCGGTGAGCGGAGAAGCCCGGCACGTTCCAGACCTGGGGAGCATCGGATCCGAGTAGGAGGCCGGCTCCCTCGTCTTGCAGGGCCCGGATGAGCCGGTGCCGGATCTCGGTGAAACGGTTGCGCTGCGGCTGGCTGGGTCCTTGCGACGAGCTGGTACGCTTCCAATTCATCCAGGACCGGCGCATCCCTGGAGGCATGTATCGTATCTCGGGCCGCCGCGCCATCGATTCCGGCGACTCTTCCGTCACGTAGCTGTCCATGAGGGTTTGCGTCGGGGTGTTCCAGACGCCTGCTTCGCGAGTGCGGCGGGCGATCTCGCGGATCCTCGATTCGTCGATGTCGTCTACGAGATTGGCGCCGAAGAAGCCGGAGACCTGGCCGGACGCGTGCTCGTTGCCGGCCAGGTATTCGAGATAGCGATCGAGGTGGTCGATCGACGAATACCGGGCTTCGAGCGCGCGCCGAATGCCCACGGCCGCCGGTACGTGACCGGAGAATCCAATCCCCACTCGGTCGGCGGCCGCATCGAGTGAGTCGAACGTTTCGCGTGTCAGTCCCGGATGGATCTTGATGAAGTCGTAACCGGCATCTTGCTGGAATTCCGGGGTCCGCAGCGCCGAGTCGGGTGTCTGTACGCTGTTCCCGTTCACCGATGGTCCCGAGGTCCAGATCCGGGGTCCGACTACGTCGCCGGTTTCCACCTGCTCCCGGAGCCGGAGGTGAGACGGATCGCCCAGCATGCCGCGTACGGTCGTGACCCCGTTGGCTACGTAGAGAAACAACACGTCCTCCACCCACTGGCGCCCGAGGTTGAACTGTTGAATCTGCGCGGGCGGGATGTGCGCGTGCATCTCGGCCAGGCCGGGAATGAGGTACCTCCCATTACCGTCAACAAGCTTAGCGCCGTCTGGTACACGCGTGCTGCGTGACGGCCCGATCTGGGCGATCCGGCCGTCACGCACGACCACGGTCTGGTCCTCCAGTACCCGTTCCCGATCCATCGGGATGACATTGACGTTCGTGAATGCCGTGACCTCCTGCGCCGCGGAGCTGGAGAACGGGGCGGCCGCAAACGTGGCCGCGAGCAGTGTGAGTCCTGCCGGAATTTGGCGCATTGTCGCACTCCCGAGGATCTGGTTGGCGGGTTGATCGGTGCTGAGGTACCCTGTCGGCACCAGCCGGTTCCGACCCGGATGCCTCTGCCTCTCGCGTTTCCCGTACCTCTCCTGCCTAATTTCCCATCATGCGCTGGCTTCGTCGAATCACCCGCCGGTTCGGGCGCTCGCCGCTTTTCCTCGTCTACCACCGGGACTATGAGTATACGATGCCGGCCATCCCGCTGGATCCTCAGCGCGGGGCGCGCATACTGGCTTTCCTTCACGAGGAGGGATTGGTCCGGCGTCGCGAGATCGCCGATCCCCGTCCGGCTTCGATGGAGGCGATCCTGCGGGTCCACACGACCTCGCACGTGGAATCGCTGGATCGCGTCGAGACGGCGACTCAGGTATTCGGTGTTCCGGTCCTCGACGACCAGCGGCAACGGGTGCTGGAGTTACAGCGACTGGCCGCCGGCGGAACCATCCAGGCGGTGCGGTTGGCGCGTCGGACCGGCCGCATCGCGGTCAATCTGGGTGGAGGGCTCCACCACGCGACCGCGGACCGGGGCATGGCGTTTTGCATGCTCAACGACATCGCCATCGCCATCGCCCATCTCCGTAGACACGGGTTCACGGAACGCGTTCTCGTAATCGATCTGGATCTGCACGACGGGAACGGGACGCGCGGCATCTTCGCGGACGATTCCACGGTACACACCTTCTCGATCCACAACAACGATTGGGAGCCGCTTGGCGGGATCGAGTCGACGTCGATTGCACTCGGGACCGGCGTCGCCGACGACACCTATCTCACGGCGCTGCGAGAGTCCCTGCCGCCCGTGATAGCAGCCTACGAACCGGCTTTCGTGATCTACGTTGCCGGGACCGATCCGGCGGAAGACGACCGGTTGGGCGACTGGATGATCAGCGCCGCCGGTATGCTGGACCGGGACCGGTTCGTGCTGGATGAGGTACGACGACTGCGGGAAGATGTACCGCTGGCCGTTGTACTGGCGGGTGGATACGGGGGCGGCGCGTGGCGCTATACCGCGCGCTTCCTCTCCTCGCTCCTGGCGGGCCACGTCGTGGAGCCGCCCGACGACTTGACGGTCGTGTTGCGGCAGTTTCGGCACGGACGCGAGGCCCTGTTGGTGGAGGAGCCGGACGACGGATGGGGCCTCACGGAAGACGACTTGGTCGGCATAGCTCCGGGTGCGCCACGGCGGGCGCGGGTTTTGGGTGCGTTCTCGCGCCACGGGATCGAGCTGTCGCTCGAGCGGGTGGGATTCCTGGAGGAGATACGACGCTGCGGTTTCGAGCATCCCACGGTGGATGTCGATTTCAGCTCCGGTCTGGGCGAAACGATACGGCTCTGGGGTGACGTCGACCGAAGGGAACTACTGGTGGAGCTGCGCCTGAACCGGAACACCAGCGCGGTGCCCGGAATGGAGGTGCTCTACGTCGAGTGGCTGTTGCTACAGAACCCGCGGGGCCAGTTCAGCGACGCCATGCCGCGCCTGCCGGGACAGGAACATCCGGGCTTGGGTCTTCTGCGGGAGGTCGTCGCGTGGCTGGTGATGATCTGTGAGACCATCCACGTCGACGGCATGGCATTCGCGCCGTCCCACTTCTACATGGCGGTACTCGGCAGACACCATGTGCGGTTTCTCGATCCGGTCGCCCAGGATCGGTTCGAGGCGCTGCACCGGGCGGTGGCCCGGCTGCCGTTGCCTGAGGCGGCGCGCGCGCTCGCCGAGGGGCGCGTGGTGGACGCGGCAACCGGCCGGCCGGTCGTATGGCATGCGGAGTTGCAGGTGTATCCGGTGAGTGAGCGGATGAAGCAGATCGTCGGCCGGAAGGAAGGAAGGGTCGCACAGGAGTACCACTTCAAGCTCCTCGCCCCGAGTTCATAGGGCCGCTTCCATCTTTCCATCCTTCCATCTTTCCATCCTAGATCATCCTCACCACGATACTCAGCATCACCTGCAAGAGAAGCCACGCCACGATAGGCGTGATGTCGATCCTGCCGAACGGCGGGATGATCCGCCGGAGCGGCTCGACGATCCAATCGGTCAGCCTGTAGGCTGGGCGCATCCATCTATTGAACCGTCCGAGCCCGAACCAGGAACCGATGACCCGGGCGATCAACGCGTAGATGATCAGTTGACCGGCGTAGTACACGACCAGCCGGATGATGCCGCGCGGGCCCTGCGATGCGGCCGCACCGGCACGCATGAGCGTAGCTCCCAGCCATTGCGTCACCGTGATCACGATGATACCGCCGACGATGGCGACACCGAGAAGCCACCAGGGCGCGTTTTGCGGGTTGCCGCCTCTTTGCAGCAGCCAACGCTCGAACGGAACGAGAATGGGGTCGGTCGTGCTGCGGATGAATCTCGCTGCACTGCTGAACGGATTGACGCGACGGGTCGTCACCGCCCACGACCCAAAGGCCACCGCAGCGCTCAGGACGAAGATCGCAAAGACGATGTACCGGATGAGATCGAGAATCGGCATGAACGAAACTTAATCGTCCTTGACCGCAACGAGGCCGGGGCCGCGGCCCCGAACGAATTGGCTACGCGAGCGCGGCACGCACCAGCCGCTCCTGTTCCGCTTTGTGGGCGGCCGGATATCCCTCCGCGGGGCTGGAGCGCTCGGGACGTGAGATCCAGCGGACCGTCGTGCCCTCCGGCGCGAGTTCGCGGATCTGCGGTACCGTCCACTTGCGCGGGCCCATGTTCTGCGGCTCCTCCTGGAGCCACACGATCTCCGTGAGGGCGGGATACCGGCCGACGAGCGCCGTGATCTCCTCTCGCGGGAACGGATACAGCAACTCGATCCTTCCCATGGCCACGTGGCGTGCCTCGGCGCGGCGCTGCGCGGTCACGACGTCGTAGAACACCTTCCCGGAGCACAGGACCAGCCGGGTCACTGCGCCGTGCTCCCCGGGGAGCGTCGGATCGTCCAACACCGGTGAAAACGCGCCATCCGTGAGTTCGTGAAACGCCGACATAGCCCGGGGGTGACGTAGCAAGCTCTTGGGCGTGAAGATCACCAGGGGGCGCACCTCGCCGTGGAGTCCCTGCCGTCGCAGTAGGTGGAAGTACTGGGCGGGTGTCGAGCAGTTGGCGACGCGGAGGTTGCCCTCGGCGGTGAGGGCGAGAAACCGCTCGATGCGCCCGCTCGAGTGCTCGGGCCCCTGGCCCTCGTGTCCGTGCGGTAGCAGAAGCGTGAGACGAGATGTCTGTCCCCACTTCGACAGACCGGCGATCAGGAACTGGTCGATGATGATCTCCGCCCCGTTCACGAAATCACCGAATTGGGCTTCCCACAGCACCAGCGCCTCGGGCACCGCGGCGGCGTAGCCGTACTCGAAGCCGAGCGCGCCGTACTCCGAGAGCGGTGAGTTGTGCAGCTCGAACGGTGCTTTGGCTTCCGTGATGTGTTGGATGGGCGTGTATCGCTCGCCGGACTCGGCGTCGTGCAGCACCAGGTGCCGCTGGCTGAACGTGCCGCGCTCGGTGTCCTGTCCGGTGAACCGTACGGGGACGCCATCCAGTCGGAGCGACGCGAGAGCGAGCGTCTCGGCGTGCGCCCAGTCGATCGTCGCGTCCCCGTCAAGGGCACTTGCTCGCAGCTTGAACTGCTTCATGAGCTTCCGGCTGAGGTTGAACCCTGCCGGAACCCGGTGCAACTCGTCGTTGAGCGTCCGCAGCGCTCCTGCATCGACGGCCGTGGCGGGTTCCTGCACGACGCGGAACGTGCCGCTGACCCGGTCCGGTTCCTCACCTTCGCCCAGTCGTTCGAGATCGCGGCGGAGGCGCGCCTGGGTTTCGGTGAGTTCCTGGTAGACGCGGTCCGCCTCCGCTGTGACCTCGGCCGCGTTCACGACCCCCAACTCCATGAGCCGTTGGGCGTACAGCTCACGGACGGGTGGGTGGCTGGCGACCAGGGCATACATGCGCGGCTGCGTGTAGCGCGGCTCGTCGCCTTCGTTGTGACCGTGCCGCCGGTACCCGACCAGGTCGATCACGAAGTCCGCATGGAACTTCTTGCGGTACATCAGCGCCAGACGGATAGCTGCGAGGCACGCTTCGGGATCGTCCGCGTTGACGTGCACGATGGGCACGTCGTAACCTTTCGCCAGGTCGCTCGCAAAGTCGGTCGAACGCGCTTCCGATATGTCAGTGGTAAAACCGATCTGGTTGTTGGTGATGATGTGCAGCGTCCCGCCGGTCCCGTAGCCCGCGAGCCGTGACAGGTTGAACGTCTCGGCTACGACACCCTGCGCCGCAAAAGCGGCATCACCGTGCATCAGGATCGGAAGCACGATTGTGGGATCGTGTTTCGCGTCGCGCCCGGAGCGGTCGGTCTGCTTCGCGCGCGTGTTTCCTTCGACCGCGGGGTTTACCGCCTCGAGGTGACTAGGGTTCGCCATCAACGTCAACGCTATCTCTTCGCCGTGGATCGTCGTATAGGTGCCGGTCGCGCCGTGGTGGTACTTCACGTCACCGGTGCCGCCCCTGGGCGTGAGCGTCTCTTCGACGGCCCGGCCGCCCTCGAACTCGGCGAGGAGCGTCTCGTACGGCCGCCCCAGTATGTGGGTCAACACGTTGAGCCGCCCGCGGTGCGCCATTCCCATGACGACCTGCCGGACCCCGTCGTGACAGGCCAGGTCGAGTGTCTGGTGCAGCATCGGCACGAGCATGTCCAGCCCCTCGATGCCGAAGCGCTTGTGGCCCAGGTAGTTCTTCTGCAGGAACCGTTCGAGCACGTCGACGCGGGTTAGCTGGCTCAGAAGCTTGCGCTTCTCCTCGTCGGTGAGCGGCGCACGGTGCTCACCCGATTCGATCACGCGGCGCAGCCAGACGCGCTCCTCGTGATTGGCGATGTGCTCGATCTCGTACGCGATGGTACCGCAGTACGTCTCGCGCAGACGCGGGAGAATGTCTTCCAGAGTTTCCCCGCCCACGTAGGTGCGTAGCGCGGCTGCCGGAATCTGGCGCATGATGTCGGGCGTGAGATTCAGCGGCTCCGGGTGCAGCGCCGGATCACCGATGGGTTCCGTGCCGAGCGGGTCGAGGCGCGCGGCGAGGTAGCCGTGCGTGCGGTGTGCCTTGACGAGCGACATCGCCGCCGCTACGTGGTAGAGCATGTCGCCCTGCACCTCGGGAGGCGCTGCTCCGGCGGGAGCTGCCGCCTCGACTAGCGTGACTGCCCCGTCGATACCCATCTCCTCGGCGATCTCGCGGTAGAACCCGTGCTCTCCCCGTAGGTAGGCGTCGATCAGCTGGAGGAAGAGTCCCGATTCGGCGCCCTGAATGATCCGGTGGTCGTAGGTGCTCGTTATCGTCATGAGCCGACGAGTCGGCACATCTCGAATCGCCCCCATCGCGATGATCGATCCCTGACCCTTCATGAGCCGCGGCACCGAGGCGACCGTGCCAATCGTGCCGGGATTGGTGAGCGTGATCGTGCTGCCCGTGTAGGCGTCGGGCAGCAGCTTGCCGTCGCGTGCGCCCGCGATGACACGCTCGTACTCCCGGTGGTAGTCCGCGAAGCCCATCGCGTCGGCGGCCTTGATGACCGGGACCATCAGCTTCCGCGTGCCGTCCCTCCGCTGCACATCGACCGCCAAACCGAAGTTCACCGCGTCGGGACTGAGACGGTGCGGCTCGCCGCCCTCTTCCACGACGGCGGAGTACATCGACGCGAAACGCTCGCACGCCCGTACGATCGCCCAGCCGATGATGTGTGTGAACGAGAGCTTGATCCCTCTGGCGGCGAGTTGGGCGTTCAGCGAGCGACGGGTGTTCCACAAGATCGTGACGTCGATCTCGCGGAACGAGGTCGCCGTCGGAATGTCGAGTGACGCCTCCATGTTCTGGAGAAGTCGCAGCGCGGGGCCGGTAATGGGTGTCGTACCGGGAGCGGCGGGAGAGGTGGGTGGAGAGGGTGTACCGGTTTCAGGTACACCGGACCCTGCCGTTTCCTCTGGCTGCTCGTCTCCTGGCGGCGCTTCGCCCGCCAAGCCGCTCTCGAACAGCTCGCGCCATTCGGCTGATATCGACTCGGGGTCGCGAAGGAAGTCCTCGTACAGTGCCTGCGCGAAACCGGAATTGACGGTTTCGAAGATATTTTCAAACAAAGCGACCGCTTCCGTTCCTGCTGTCTAACGCCGTGGGGTGAGGAAGATACGCCGCTGCACGGAACAAGTCGAGGCGGATGTTGTAGGTGAGGAGCCCACGCTGCGGCGGATGTGGACCGGCGGGTTATCTTTGATATGTGTGTCGATCGTGAGGTTTTGTCGGGTCGAACGAACGAACGATAAGGACGGAAGGATGACAAGGTGGAAGGATGGTAAGACCATGACGAAGGTGTACGCAGTAGCCTTATCGATCGCCGCCGGCATGGCGATCGCCGCGCCCATCTCGGCGCAACAGCCGGTGTCTGCCCGGGTGGAGATGGCGCCGGCGACGACCGTCAACCTCACGGCCGGAGATTCTATCCGGCTCACGGCGGTGGCCTACGACTCGGCGGGGCGGCGGGTCGACGTCCCGATTCGGTTCTTCTCGTCAAACCGGCGGGCGCTGCTTGTGTCGCGCGAAGGCGTGGTGATCGCGCAGTTGGGCGGTACGTACCGTGTAGTCGCCATGGCGCGGGACGCAGGGCGGGCCCGCGCGTCCGTGACCGTGAACGTCGAGGGAGCGCCGATCGCCGAGGTGGCCGTGCAGGTACCGGTAGGCCGGATGATCGTCGGCACGTCGGTCAGGGCGGAGGCGAAGGTAACAGACCGGGCCGGTCTGATGCGTGACGATGTGGAGGTCCGGTGGTCGTCCGGCGTCCCACGGGTGGCGACGATCGACCGGTACGGACAGATCACGGCCCTCTCCGAGGGGCGCGTCACCATCATCGCGTCGGCCGGCGGTGTGACCGGCGAGTATCGGTCCGAGGTGGTGGCCAATCCCATCCGGACCTTCACGCTCTCCGCGTCGGCTGACTCGGTGCGCACCGGTGATGTCGTGCATCTATCCGCCGAAGCGCTCGACGCACGCGGCCGCGTGGTCGATGGCGTTCACGTGACCTACGTGCTAGCCGGTCGGCCGGAGCCGTCGGCTGTGGCCCAGTTCCCGGCCGCCGAGGTGGACGATCGCGGCAGGTTCGTCGCCTACAAGGGCGGCGAGTTCACCGTCGTGGCCATCGGGCCGGGGCAGGTGGCCCGCCGCACGATCTTGGTGACACCACGCGACGTGACTCAGCGTATCGAACTGCTCGGTCAAGGGGCAGTGAACGACAAGCATACTTCCGATCTCTGGGTCTGGGAGGGCGTTGACGGGCGTGACTACGCGCTCACCGGCACATGGGGAGCGGGCGGCCAGGCTTATTTCTGGGACGTGACCGATCCTTCGAGCCCGTCCTTGATCGACAGCGTCGTCGTAGACGCCCGCACGGTGAACGACGTCAAGGTCTCAGAAGACGGTCGGATCTGCGTGATCAGTCGGGAGGGCGCGTCGAACCGGCGGAATGGCCTGGTGATCCTCGACTGCTCGAACCCGCGTGACGTACAGATCCTGGCGACCTTCGACGACGGTCTCACCGGCGGCGTGCACAACGTGTTCGTCTATCGGAACCACGTGTACGCCGTGAACAACGGACGGAAGTACGACGTCATCAGCATCGAGGACCCCCGCAACCCGCGCCGCGTGGGCGTGTTCGAGCTCGACACGCCAGGGCATGGGGTCCACGACGTCTGGATCGTCGACGGGATCGCCTACTCGTCGAACTGGGCCGACGGGACGGTAATGGTCGACGTCGGCAACGGCATAGCCGGTGGCAGCCCTTCCCACCCCGTCGAGATCGGCCGAATCCAGGCCTATGGCGGGCGTAACCACGCGGCATTCCCGTACCGGAGCCCGACCGGGCGAACCTATGTCTTCATGGGCGACGAGATCTTTCCCTATGGTCTCAACGTCGCAGGCGGCAGCACGCCCAACCGCGCGGCCGGCTACATCCACATCATCGACGTCACCGATCCGGAGCACCCGGAAGAGGTTGCGCGCTACGAGGTCCCGGAGGCCGGCTCGCACAACTTCTGGATCGAGGACGACAAGCTCTATGCGGCGTTCTACAACGGCGGGTTGCGTGTGGTCGACATCGCGGGCGAGCTGAAGGGGAACCTCTACTATCAAGGACGCGAGATCGCCCAGTTCATTCCTTACGATCCCAACGGCTACGTTGCGAACGCGCCGTTCACCTGGGCGTCGCAGCCCCACAAGGGCTATATCTTCTTCAGCGACTGGAACAGCGGGTTGTGGGCCGTGCAGCTCAACCCGCCGACGCTGACGCCATGAAGAGGGTGAGGCGGACGGGCGCACAGGTGGACCGGCCCATGGCAGCCTGTCGTGCCGTGGTGATCAGCGCGAGCGTGGTGCTATCCGTGCTCGTCGCCGCCTCACAGGCGCACGCGCAGCAGCCTTCGTACCTCTTCTACGTCGCATCCGAGTCGGCTGACGAAGTCTCGCTCATGCGGTTCACGCCCGGTGGCGATCTCGCGGTCGAGAAAGTCATCCCCGTCGGTTTCTATCCCGCCGAGATGGAAGGCCCGCACGGGATCGGCATCGATCCCGACGGCTCGCACTGGTACCTTACGCTCGGCCATGGGTTCCCGTTCGGAACGCTGCTCAAGTACCGCACTGGTGCCGACACCCTCGAGGGCAGGGTAGGGCTCGGCCTGTTTCCTGCGACCATAGTCGTCTCTCCGCTCGGTGGGCTCGCGTTCGTGGTGAACGCCAACTTCCATGGCGAGCACGTGCCCAGCACTGTCTCGGTCGTCGACATCGAGACCATGACCGAGATCGAGCGGATCGAGACGTGCACCATGCCGCACGGCTCGCGACTCAGCCCCGACGGCCGGCGACACTACTCCACGTGCATGGTGGACGACAGACTCGTCGAGATCGACGTCGAGGACGTCGCGTTGAGCCGAACACTCGATGTCGGACCGCCCCACGGGCGTTGTTCTCCCACCTGGGCTACGCCGACGCCGGACGGGGAGCGCATCTACGTCATGTGTAACAAGAGCGACGAGATCGTCGAGATCGATCGCGCCGCGTGGAAGATCACGCGCCGCTGGGACGCCCCGCGCGCGCCGTACAACGCCGATATCACACCCGACGGCCGGCGTCTCGTGGTCACCCAGAAGGGCAGCGGCGAGGTCGGCGTGTGGGATCTCGAGACCGGCGAGCGGATCGCGCTCGTCCCCAGCACGCGGCGCGTGACGCACGGCGTGGCGGTCTCGCCCGACGGACGCTACGCGTTCATCAGCGTCGAGGGAATAGGTGGGGAGCCGGGTGGGGTGGACGTGATCGATCTGCGATCGTACGAGAGGGTAGCGGCGGCCGATGTCGGGAAGCAGGCGGGGGGAATCGTGTTTTGGAAGATGGAATAATGAAGATGGGATGATGGAATGATGGAAGGGTGGAAGGGTGACGCAGAGGAATGATACGGGCCGCGGCAAGGTGCCTATGGCCCGCCGATCACACCAGCTACCTACTCACCGTATGATGTCCTATGAGGGACTGCGGGCCTGGCGTGACTGCCACGCGCTGGCGCTGGCCGTGTACAAGACCACGGCCGAGTTCCCTCACCACGAACTGTATGGCTTGATCTCGCAGGCCCGGCGCGCCGCCGTATCGGCCGCCGCGAACATCGCGGAAGGATCAGCGACGCGGGGACCACGCGATTACTGCCGCTTTCTCAACATCGCGCTGCGCTCGCTCTCCGAACTCTCCTATCTGCTGCTGCTCGAAAGGACCTCGAGTACATCTCCGTGACTGCATGGCAGGAATTGAATGCCCTGCGCGACAAAGCGGGGAAGCTCACGTGGAACCTCTACACATCGCTCCAGAAGCGGTCACCGCCATCTTGACCGTTCCACCCTTCCATCTTTCCATCTTCCGCCCCATACCTTCACCAGCACCCTTGATTCAATAAGATATTGTAACTATATCTATTTATGACCCTCGGCCAGTTCGCCACCGCCGTCGGTGCGCAGAAGCGGTGGGTCCAGAACGCGTTTGCAGTGCTCGGCCTCGCACCGCGGTACACCGTTGAGGGCGCGCGGCGCCTCGCCTTCGCCAAGATGTTGAAGGACGAGTTTGCCATCCCGCTGGTGCGGGGCTATCCGCTTGCCGAGCCGGCGCTGGCGTGCTGGCCGGCACGCAGGACGTGGGAGCACGAGGGATCCAACGGCGTAGGCAGGGTGGTCGTCGATCTCGAGCGGTTTCTCTCGGACTTCTCGGTGCGGCTCTCGCTCTCGCGCACCTTCTATGCGGAAAAGCGACGCGGCCGGCGGTGGCAGCATGACCTAAGGGGCGTCGCGCTGGCGGAATGGTACGGCATAGACGTGAGTCTGCTGGTGGAATCGCTGAAGTTGACGCCGGAGGAGCGGTTACGGCGATTGGAGGAGGCCGTGGAGTTCCTGAAATCCGTGCGGGTCGTCGAATAGATGTTGTATCGCAGCCAGATCGAGACGCTCGTCGCTGCGGAGGTGCGGTTCGTCGTGATCGGCGGCGTAGCGGCAAACCTCCACGGATCCGCGCGCGCGACGTTCGACCTCGACATCTGCTACGATCCTGCCATGAAGAACCGAGAACGCCTTGCTGCTATGCTGAAGTGTTGGAACGCGTACCTTCGCGGTGTCGAACCGGGCCTGCCCTTTACGATGGACGCGCGCACGCTCGCTGCCTCGCATGTTCTCACCCTGACGACGGCACTCGGCGATCTCGACGTCATGGACTCGGTGAGTGGTGTGGGTGACTTCTCAGACGTACTTGCGCATTCGGTCCCAATGGAGATTGGGGGCACCCGATTCCAGGTTCTGGACCTTCCGGCTCTGGTTGCGGGGAAGCGCGGGGCGGGGCGGCCCAGAGACCGGAATCAGCTTCCCGAACTCGAGGCCCTTTTGGAGACACGGGAACGAGGGCAACGAAAGTCGTGACCAGAAACCGCCGCACTCGATCGCCCATACGCTCGCTTCGCGACCTGGACCTCGACGCCCACCTGCGCGATCCCACGATCAAACAGCGTTACGTCACGACACTGTTCGACGCAGTCGCCCGGCGGTACGACCGGTTCACGCGGTGGTTCTCCTTCGGGATGGATCGTGGGTGGAAGCGCGAGATGGTCGATCGGGTGGTGGCCTCCGTCGCGCACGGCGGCACCGTATTGGATCTCGCTTGCGGCACCGGCGATCTCGCGCTGGCGGTGGGTCAGAGGTGTGGCCTGGCGGTGAAGGTGATCGGGATCGACGCGGCGCCGCGCATGTTGGACGTTGCCCAGGATCGATGTCGCGCGGCCGGCGTGGTGAACGTGCGTTGGGTGCGCGGGGACATGATGGCCATCCCGTTGCCGCGCAGTTCGGTGGATGTGGTCACCGTAGGTTACGGGTTCCGGAACACACCCGACTACGGGCGGGCGATCGACGAGATCGGGCGGGTGCTGCGGCCGGAGGGTGTGCTGCTCAGTCTCGACTTCTTCAAGCCCACCAGACATCCCTGGAAGCTGCTATTCCCTTTGTACCTCACAGTCGCCGGCCGCCTGTACGGCTGGCTGTGGCATCGAGAACCCGAGGCGTACGGATACATCGCGAGATCGATCACCCCGTGGATCACCGCTGGAGAGTTCGAGCATGCCCTGACGCGGCGCGGCTTCATCGTGCAGCAGATGAGTTCCAGGTTCAGCGGCGGAATCGCCATCCATCATGCCGAGCTGATCGCGCTGGCCGCATGAGACTCTCTTGCGCGCCGCACCGCTGGGCGGTTACAGTGAAGCAGGCGATCGCGATTCAGAGTGAGCTTGCGGCCCGTGTCCGTGAGACGGTCCTACCCATTGCACCGCGTCTCGCGGCGGGGTTGGACGCGGCGTTCTCGGCGAACGGTGATTGGTGCATTGCCGACGCGGTGGTGTGGAACGTCGAGCGCGCGGAGGTCGTGGAACAGCGGACCGCGTTGCGCTGGCTCACCTTTCCCTAACGTTCCCGGTTTACTGTCGTTTCGCGAGGCGCCCGCGGTGTTGGCCGCGCTGCGCAAGCTACGCGCATCACCGGACGCGCTCATGTGTGATGGGCACGAACGGGTCGGAACGGTGTTACGCACGCGGGACGGGATCAACCCTGTATACGTCAGCGTCGGTCACCTCATCGATCTGGCAAGCGCGGAGCGGCTGGTGATGGCGTGCGCGGTGAAGTATCGCTTGCCCGAGCCTATCCGGTTGGCCGATCGGTTGGCGGGGGCAGAGAAGCGGCGGCGTGCCGGGCGCTAGCCCGGACGGTGGGTGGTATATTTCCGCGGAGAAGTTGCTCGGAGGCCATCATGGTTGCTGTTCCGTCGACGATGCTCCCACTCGGCACTCGGGTGCCGGAATTCTCCCTGACCGACGCCGTGAGCGGGAAGACCTGTTGTCCGGGCGACCTAGCGCACGCGGACGCACTCCTAGTGATGTTCATCTGCAATCACTGCCCGTTCGTCAAGCACGTGCAGGATGAGCTAGGCGAGGTCGCGCGGGAATACCAGCCGCGCGGCGTGGCCGTCATTGCCATCAACTCCAACGATCTGGAGAAGTACCCTCAGGACGGGCCGGATCACATGAAGGCGCTCGCCGAGCGGCAGGGGTGGGAGTTCCCATTCCTACTGGACGAGACGCAGGAGGTCGCCAGGGCATTCAAGGCGGCGTGCACGCCCGATTTCTACGTGTTCGACGCCGATCGGAGGCTCGTCTATCGGGGCCAGCTCGATGACAGCCGGCCGGGGAATGACGTGCCGGTGTCGGGCGGGGATCTTCGGGCGGCGCTCGACGCGGCGCTGGCGGGCGACCCGGTCGCCATCGATCAGACTCCGAGTATCGGGTGCAACATCAAGTGGAAGCCGGGGAACGAGCCGGAGTATTTCGCGCCGTAGGAGCGGGCGGCATCACTGCGGCAGATTCGAGAACAGTTCCGCCAGGTCGATGCGCAGCTCCTCCGACCCGTGCCGCACGTGCCAGGTCAGCATGTCGGTCGCGATTTCGGGTCGTTCGTCGGCAGGATGCCACACCTCGACCATACCCGCGTCGATGTCGACGACCCAGTAGGTCGCGACGCGGCGCTCCTGGCTCAAGATGAGCCAGGTCAGGACGCTCGCCACCGTCCGGCTCGGGCGGCGCATTGGACACGTGTCTCCCGAGGAGCTGTCCCAGGCGGTTGAAGGGCTCTACGAGATCGTCGGCGATTGACGTGCAACCGCAACGCGGCGGTGTAAGACCGCCGCTCAGCTCTGCCGGTGAACCGGCAAGCGCAGTCGGTTCGAGCGGCCGAGCCGACCCGCGGGTTCACACCGCGGACCCCCCCTCGGTCACCTTAGCCGGCAAGATTCGCGAACAGCTGCTCGAGACGGATCGTCAGGTCGGGTGCCTCCGGGGCCGCGCGCCAGGTGAGCACCTCAGTCACGATCTCGGGGCGTTCCTCGTCGGGACGCCACACTTCGACGAGTCGCGCGTCGGGGTCGACGACCCAGTATGTCCCAACATTCCGCTCCTGGTACAAGCGCCGCTTCACCACCCGGTCCGCGTGTCCCGAACTCGGCGACAGGACCTCGACCGCGAGCACCAGCGTCACGTACGTGCCCCAGTCGCGGCTGATTTCGGTGGTGGGGATGACGAAGAGATCGGGCTGCACGAGCCGGTCCTGTCCCCAGGTGATGTCCGCTGGCGACACGATGGCCTCGAGTTCCGCGGCGTGTTCGTCCAGGTATGCAGAGACGTAGGTCTGTAGCCGACTCACGACGTGCTGATGGACGGGTCCCGGTGCCGGCGTCACAAGCAGTTCGCCGTCCACCAGTTCGTAGCGGTTCCCGTCGCTGGGGAAGGCAAGCACCTCGTCGACGGTGTAGCGGTGGGTGGTGTCGGGCATACCCATAGTATGGAATCTCCTCGGCCGAGGGGGCAAGTAGGGTGCATGCCGGAGCATGCTGGCGGGCCTCGGCGAAGCCTGCATCAATTGTGTGCGTGGTAGGCGAATCGATTGCGAGTTACGCTGCGGGCCCCGTCATCCTGTGAATCCTGTCATCCCGAACGAAGCGAAGGATCTCATGTAGTCTGCTGCCACCGGGTCAGCTCGGAAGTTCTGTGAACAGCTCCTCGAGATCGATGGCGAGTTCCGGTGCCTCGTCTCCCACGCGCCACCTCAGGACATCGGCGACGATCTCCGGGCGCTCGTCGTCAGGGTGCCAAACCTCGACGACTGCGGCGTCCGGATCGACGATCCAGTAGGTGGCGACCCTCTGCTGCTGGTACAACCGGCGTTTGATGACCCGGTCGCCGCGCGCGGATCCGGGCGAGACGACTTCTACGGCGAGCAGGAGCGTCTGGCACGTCTTCCAGCTTCGCGAGACCTCAGTGGCCGGCACGACGAAGAGGTCTGGCTGGACGAGCTTCTCATCGTCCCACGATATGTCGGCCGGCGACAGGAAGGGCACGGCCCCCCGCCGGTTCTCGAGGTAACGTCCGAGGGCGAGATGAAGGCGACCAAGCACCAGCTGGTGAACCAGGCTCGGTCCCGGGGTCACGAGCAACTCCCCGTCCACCAGCTCGTAGCGGTTGCCGTCGTGGGGGAAAGCGAGCACCTCCGCGAGCGTGTAGCGGCGCTCAGTGGTAGGCATAACCATAGTATGGACACTCCACGGCCGAGGGGGCAAGTAGAGAGCATGTCCCAAGACTGCAGCGGTTTCGCCAGCGATACCGCATCATTAGCGTGCCGGCAGGGTCAATACTTCACATGTTCGCGGATCCAGCGCGACTATGAGGAGAATCGTGCGCTGGTCGAATAGCCTTGTGCTAGCTCTCCTTCAGTCGTCGAATGCAACCGGCGGGTAGAGCTCGCGCTCTTGTGCCCTATCACCAGCCGGGTGAAGGGGTATCCATTCGAAGTGCTAATCCCGGACCGACTGGCGATCGGTGGGGCGATTCTCGCGGATCAGGTGAAGTCACTGGACTGGCGCGCCCGCGGCGCGACGTTCATCTGCCGCATGCCGGCGGTTGTATTGCGCGAGACCGTGGGGAAGTTGGTGACGCTGCTCAGAGACTGAAACGGTCGCGCCGCTGCGCTACCCCACCCGGCGCGTCTTCCGCTTCATGAAGTCCATGAGGATGAACTGGCCCAGTGTCATCGTGTTCGTGAAGTACGCTTTGCCTTTGGATATCTCGCAGACCCGCTTCACGAAGTTCACGAGCGACCGCTCGCGCGCCAACATGAATGTGTTGATCATGATCCCGCTGCGACGGCAAGCGGCTACCTCGCGGTATGTCGCCTCGAGGATCTTGGGATCGAGCCCCATCGAGTTCACGTAGATCCGTCCGTCCGGCATCGTGAGCGCCGACGGCTTCCCGTCGGTGATCATGATGATCTGTCGCATGTCCTTCTTCTGCGCTAGCAACAGGCGCCGCGCCAGCTTCAACCCCTCGGCCGTGTTGGTGTGATACGGCCCTACCTGGGCATGGGCCAGCTTGCCGAGTGGAATCTCCTCCGCGCTGTCGTGGAACAGCACGACGCGGAGCGAGTCGCCCGGGAACTGGGTGCGGATGAGGTGTGTGAGCGCAAGGGATACCTTCTTGGCGGGCGTGAAGCGGTCCTCGCCGTACAGAATCATCGAGTGCGAGCAGTCGAGCATCAGCACGGTCGCCGCGCTCGAGCGATACTCAGCCTGATGGACCATCAGGTCCGGATAGTCGATATCGATCAATGCTGATGGAAGGTCGGAACGATGGAAGGATGAACCGTTCGCGTCATCTCTAGTGCCTTCCCGGCCTTCCGTCCTTCCATCCTTCCGCCGTCTCGCCGCGCGTGTGATCGCCCGCTTGAGGGTCTCTGGCACATCGAGGTTCAGCGTGTCACCGAACTCGTACGGTTTCGAGACGGCCTCTGCCTCGACACCGGTGG
>JADFNB010000067.1 GCA_022563595.1 Gemmatimonadota bacterium | reverse complement strand
GGTAGGCGGCGTCACCGTTACGTGATCGATGGCCTGCGCCACCGTCACCTGGGCCGTGTCTGCGGTCCCGTTGACGCTCGCCACGATGCCGGCGGTGCCGTTGGCTGCCGCAGTCACCAGGCCGTTAGCGTTCACCGTCGCGATCGTCGGTGCGAGCGATGCCCACACGAACGGTTGGTTGGGAATGGGGTTGCCGACGCCGTCCGTTGCTGTAGCCGTGAGCTGGGTGGTGTTCCCCAGCGCGTCCAGGGTGACGGCATCTGGTGTTACAGTTACCGCCTCCACATTCTGCGTGACGTCGAACGGGTCACTCACAGCGGCTGTCAGGCCGTCGGCGTCGGCGGCCAGCCTGTAGCCGAATCCGGGCTGTTCGATCCGCAGATCGGCAAACGACGCGGTACCTTCGACCGCGGCGATGCTCGTAGTGCCGAGCAGGTCTGCCCCGCTAGGACTCCCGCTGAAGCTGAGCGCGATGGTCGCGCTCGTGCCGGTCGCGATGTTGCCGAAGGCGTCGTGGATGGTCACATCGACCGCTGGTGAGATGACGCTCGCCGTGGTGGTTGTGGTCGGCTGGACAGTGAAGGCGAGCGCAGCGCCGGGACCGGCTACCGCCACGGCACGAAGGGCGGTGGGCGCCAAACCGGCGACGTTCGCTTCGAACGGATACGCCCCAGCAGTGGTGCCGAGGGTGCCGGTGGTACCTGCGGTACCGAAGGTATCGGTGATCACGACGGCGTCGGTCACCGTTGCGCCGCTCGGTGCCTGGAAGCTTATGGCGACCCCCTCCACTCCTAGCCCGTCGCTTCCGAGCGCTTGCACCTCGAGGGGAATGAGCTGCCCAACCGCCGCCGTGTCTTCATCGCCACGCAAGGCGATAAGTGAGGCGGGCGGGGGCAGGAACCGCACCGGTGTGGACCCGGTGACTCCGGTCGGTATGCGAGCGAACACACGCACCGTGTCTCTTCCGGACGTAGGCGCCGTCAACAAGGCTTCGTCGTCGATCGGCGCGACGGTCGGGTCGCTCGACTCCCACACGATGACGAAGTCGGTCACCTCGGCTCCGGCGGTGTCGGTCGCAGTGGCCCGGTATCGCAGCGTATCGTCCCACGTGAGAACCGAGTCGGCTGGCTGAATCTCTAACTGGGCAACGTCGAGTCCGGGCCCAGCGTAGGCCAAGCTCACCGTGTGGATCTCGGATGTTCCCACCGCGGCCACATCCACCACGAACGTGCTCTCTGCTTGGAACATCAGCCGGCCCAACGACATCACCTCGGCGCGGACCGCAAGCGGCTCTGAGGGAGCGTCGAGGCCGAGCACCCACCCCAGCGTGGTAGTCGTATCGGCGTCGTACCCGATGGTCGTGTCCACCAGCAGGTCGCCACTCGCACCTCGGACAGTGACGTGGAACTGATCTAGGTTCAGGAGTGTCGGGGCCACCGCACTCTGGAGCTCAGGCCGGATCTGCAAATGCACCAACTGAGGTGCGCCGGGACCGGACGGATCGGTCTCACACGCTCCAAGTACGGCGAGCAGAGTGGCGGCGATTGCCACGCAGCGGCGTGCGGGCATCGGCTAGAGTCGGCCTTGTGCGGTGGCGAACCTGGGGACGCACAGGCCGGCGACTACGATCGCTAGGATTCCTGAGCTGCTGCGAGACATCTATAATCTCTCCACGGCTATTAGCTTGATACGTTTGCGTGAACCCGGTGTGGTCGCCGGCGACCCGCATGTCGGCGCGGATCACCACGTGCGGCGCCTGCTGCCGTACGAGGAGCCAGCGCGACTTCAGCATCGCGCACGTTTACCGGCGTGAGGGCAACCCGGAACGCGTCGAACCCCGCATTAGGCCTGGGCCGACTCACTTTCCGAGGTCACAACGCAAGTACCGTGCCCTAATTCCATAGAACAGTTCCATTATGTAGGTAATCCCTCATGCAGGTAGCCCTTCGGGTTGGCTAGAGAGCCGGCCTGCCGGCAGATTTTCGAGGGGATAAGCCTTTCGGCCAGGGTTTTTCCAACCCCGCTGTAGGGACGCAGGACGCAGCCCATCGCACGGTTTGAGGGGCTGACACGACAGTGGAGAATGGGAGTCACGTGACACTTGCAAGAGGAAGCGACGGGCTGGCTGAATCTCTAACTGGGCAACGTCGAGTCCGGGCCCAGCGTAGGCCGAGCTCACCGTGTGGATCTCGGATGTTCCCACCGCGCCCATATCCACCACGAACGTGTTCTCTGCTTGGAACATCAGCCGGCCCAACGACAGCACCTCGACGCGGACCGCAAGCGGCTCTGGGAGAGCGTCGAGTCCGAGCACCAACCCCAGCGTGGTAGTCGCACCGGCGTCGTACCCGACGGTCGTGTCCACCAGCGGGTCGCCACCCGCACCGCGGACAGTGACGTGGAACTGATCTAGGTTCAGGAGTGTCGGGGCCACCGCACTCTTGAGCTCAGGCCGGATCTGCAAATGCGCCAACCGGGGGCGCCGGGACCGGACGGATCGGTCTCACACGCTTCAAGTACGGCGAGCAGAGTGGCGGTGATTGCAACGCGGCGGCGTGCTGCATCACTAGAGTCGGCGTGCCCATCGGAGTGTGATCAGGAGTTCCTGAAAGTCCCGGGCTGCGTCCAGCACGTTGCCGTAGTCACTCCCGCGGACGGCGAGCGAGATCGCGTCATGTGGTGTGAGCTGGTAGCGAGACCTCAGTGTCGCCTGGAGCGCACTGGTTTGGTTGAACTGCGACCGGCCAAGCTGAAGTGACGACATCCATTTGCCACGTAGCATCCGGAGCTGTGCACCGAGACTGTAGGTCTGGCGCGTCGACCAGCCTACCCCCGCAAAACGCGCACGCACGATGCCGACCGACGGCGTGACGTTGAGGATGCGCGAGGGACTCAGCAGCACCCGGACTTTGACCGAATGCGAGCGGGAGGCGCTCTGCGTCCTGAGCGGGTTGTCGTCGCCGGTTGTACGGTATTGGTACTGTACCGACGCCGTGCGCAGGAACCCGCGCCGCGTGAATGTGAGCGTCTGATTGGTCCCGACCATCCAACTCTGGTAGGCGATCCACCGTTCGGGCTCCGGCGCCTCGTTGTCGAGCCGGGAGTACTGGGCGCGCAGGCTCCCGTTCCAGCGCCGACCGGGCCGCAGACTGAGGGCAACCGCCGCGCGGTCGCGGCGCGTGGTGAACGTCTTCTGGTGGATCAGGTTGTCGTGCTGCCGGGCGCCATCCACGCGGACATTCCAGCGGCGGAAGCGGAGTTGCGTGGTGAGCCGGAGCTCGCGCTGGTCGCTGAGGAGCGAGGCGACGCCCAGGGAGACATAGCCCGGGCCGATGTTGCGGAACGCGCCGGTCGCCGTGAGCGGTCCGGTGCGAGCGGTGGCCTCGATCGTGTAGGCGTAGTCGGCTGTCGAGCTCACGCGTGGCGTATAGATTGAGCGCACGATGCCCGGGATACGCGAGAGGATCTCCTCGCTCTCAATCACGTCTGCCCGGAGGTCGCGCGTGTGGCCGCTCCCGCTGAGTTCGGCCTTGAGTTGGAGCGCATCACCCAGGACCGCGAGGTTGCCGGTCACCCCGAGTACGAGATTCTCCTGTGGCGTAACGGCGAACGGGTTCGCGATCTTGCCGACCTGCAGCGTGTCCTCGACGAACGCCGTATCGGGTCGGTTCTCGTCGATGAAGAGCGTGTCTTCGGGAAGCGTGAGGGAGCCGACGTCGTCGTGTGCCCGGACCAGGTAGATACCAATCGACGAGCGCCGCCGGTCGCCGATCCCGATCCGCCCGCCGAAGATGTTGCGCTCGAATCGACCGTTCGTGGCGCCGCCTTCCACGGCACGCTGCGTTCGCCCGCCGAACATCGACATCCAGAGCGGCCCACGCGATACATTGAGGCCCGCACCGCGCACGCGGACTCCGCTGAAGGTCAATGGCGTGTAGCTGTCGGTGAAATCGCCAAGGTTGGCGCTTCCCCACGACCACTGCGGGTTGACGCCGTACTGGTTGATACTTTGC
This sequence comes from Gemmatimonadota bacterium, assembly GCA_022563595.1. Classification (GTDB taxonomy): domain Bacteria; phylum Gemmatimonadota; class Gemmatimonadetes; order Gemmatimonadales; family GWC2-71-9; genus JADFNB01. The sequence goes on along the minus strand of JADFNB010000067.1, from coordinate 6,028 downwards.
CGGCGTGAGCTCTGGAAGGTGCGGCCCTCGGTCGAGAGCAGGAAGTTGAAGCGGATCGTGAGCCGACCGGCGAGTGAGAGTGTCGGCCGGAGATACATCCGTCCCGTCGCCGCCGGCCGGCGGGCCTCGGCGCCGTTGATTCCGTACGCTTCGGCATAGCTGCCAACCTCGCCCGTCCACCGCGCGATGCCCGCGACCCTCCCGTCTTGTGCGGTGGCGAACCGGGGGACGCACAGGCCGGCGACTACGATCGCTAGGATTCCTGAGCTGCTGCGAGCCATCACAATCTCTCCACGGCTATTAGCTCGACCGTTTGCGTGAACCCGGTGGGGTCGCCGGCGACCCGCATGTCGGCGCGGATCACCACGTGCGGAGCCTGCTGCCGTACGAGGAGCGAGCGCGACTCAGCATCGCGCACGTCTACCGGCGTGAGAGTGACCCGGAACGCGTCGAACCGTCCGGCCGGCGTATCCACGCGCTCTGTACCGGTGACGGTCAGCGTGAGCGGGACGACCTGCCGCAGTTGCATGTCGAACACGCGGAGTCCCGTCTCGTATCCTTCGGTGAGCGGGAGCCCGGCGATCACCAGCTCGAGCCCTGAGCCGTCGGCGAAAACGGGCGCTTCGAGCCGCACGTGAACGTCGTCAAAGAAGCCCGACACCTCGAACTCAGCCGACACGCTGTCCGCCGTGTAGTCGATCATGATCGTGACCGGCCCACCAACGCGCCGCTGGAGTGGGAGCAGTGTGCGCCTGTCTACGTCCATGGTGTCGGCCGCCGGGGCCAGCTCGGCCGCCGCTGGTGGCTCGCGAGGCGGTGGCTCGGGGAGTGCGCCACGGGGGTCGGCCGCGAGGCCTGTGGTATCGAACTCGAGCTGCGGGAAGACGGGCACCATCGTCGAGTCGATCACGCGCCAGATGTCGCGTCGGTTGGCCCTCGTGCGGACGATGCGGCGCACGAACTCAGTCTCATCTCCATCGCTCGTCGTCACGCGATAGACGAGTGTCGCGCGTTGGATGAGGGAACCGTCCGCCTCAGGGAGCGGGGCGGTGCTGGCGCCGGCCGCGCCGAGGGCGTCCCCGGCGCCCACTGTCATCGCGTTCACGAGGTCGGCGATGTCCGTGGCGAGCGAATCCTGCACGCGGCCACCGAGATGGAGGGCGAGGAATCGTTCCAGCACCGCGGCAAAGGCGATGCGATTCGTCGCGCGCCGGAGGCGATGGCCTTCTCCCGCGATGCGGAGGTAGTCGGCGGCGTTGCCGGCCGCGCGCAGGGCCGCGACCATCCGTTCCGACTGATCAATGGAGACCTGCGGATCGTTGACGCCGTGCGCGAGGAGGACCGGCTGGGTCATGCGGCGGGCCGCGAGTGCCGGTGACTGGGATTCGAGACGCGCTCGCTCTTCGGGAAGGTCGGGATTCCCGACGCGGTAGTAGAGCGACGCGCGAGCAAGCGCCTCATACGGGGGGAGATCGGCAAGGAAGCGCGGCAGATCGGTCATCGCGCCCACGGCGACGCCCGCCGCGAATCGATCTGGTGTGAAGGCGAGGGCCGCGAGCGCGGCGTACCCGCCGTAGCCGAACCCCACGATGCCCAGACGGCCCGGGTCGGCAATCCCGCGCTCGGTGAGATAGCGCACGGCGTCGGTCAGGTCATGTTGCATGACGCCCGTGCCCCACGCGCCGTTCCCCGCGGCGAGGAACGCTTTCCCGTAGCCACGCGACCCACGGAAGTTCGGCTGCAGCACAGCGTACCCGCGGTTCGCAAGGAACTGCACGAGCGGGTTGAAGCGCCAGCGGTCGCGGGTCCAGGGGCCGTCGTGCGGCAGGAGCACGGCGGGAAGGTTCGATGTGCTGTCTCCCGGCGGCAGCGTGAGCAGTGCCGGTACCCGACTACCATCCCGCGTCGCGTAGCTGATCCAAACGCTCGTCGCGAGCCGGTCGGGGGAAAGCTGCGGCCGCCACTCCCCGACGAGGTCGATCGTGTTGTTCCAAGAATCGAACAAGTAGGTCGATCCCGGATCGGTATCGCCCTCGACGTGCACGATCCACAGCGCACCTTCGCCGCTGGCCGAGCCGAGCGCGAGGCCGGCGAACCGCAAGTGCTCGGCGAGTCGCGCGAGATCGCGAGTGAATACGGAATCCTGACTGTAGATTCGAGTGGTATCGTCGTGGTAGACCGTGGCGACGAGGGCGTCGGAGCCTGGTGAGAAAACCGCCTCCCCGAAGTCGACGCGGCCTTCTGGATCCCGCTCAACCAGCTCCTCCTCGAAGGTGTCCGGATGGAAGAGGATGAGCTCGGTCAGGTCCCGGTCCCCGCGATTGGTAGCGATATAGACGCGCCTCCCGTCCCAATGGAAGCGGATCGGCCTACAGGTTTCGTCGGGTGCGCAGCCGAAAACCGGAGACAGTGTGTCGCCACTGACCCGGAGTAGGTCAACGCTGCCGTCGGGGCCGCGGAGCACACCGAGCCGGACGTTCCCGTCCAGATCGGTCACCCAGTCCGCCACCTGTGCATCGTTGCGGCGGACGAGTTCCCGTTCCCCGGAGGCGATGTCGATGCGATAGACATCGTACGCCGTCGGATCGCGGTCGTTCAGCCCGGCGATAATGGCCTCCGGTGCGCTACCAGGTAGGGCGTATATGCGAGCCCTGACCGCGCCGTACGGGGTGAGATCGCGCGGCACGCCGGCACCTGCGGTGTCGGCGTCCACGGCGTACAGATGGTAGTTCTCGTCCCCGTCGCGATCGCGGAAGAACAGCAGGTACCGGGAATCGCGACTCCAGACGAATGATTCCGCCGGGCCGTCGGAGAGGCGAACGGCAGAGTCGAGTACGCCGTGAGTCGGCGCGATCCACAGCTGCATCACGCCGTCATGTGGCGCGCGGAAGGCAAGCCACTGGGCGTCGGGCGAGATCTGAACGTTGGCGAGCGCCGGATCCTCGAAGAAGCGCGCGCGATCGAGCAGGGGCGCAGGCGGGCGCACCTGCTGTGCGGCGAGCGACGTCGCCACACACAGCATCCAAATGGGCAGCAGCCCACTCCAAGCCCGTGGACCTCGCTCAGAAGATCGCATTTCGCACCACATCAAAGAGCTTGAAGGCGTTTGCGGCGATCGAGCCGCTCCACCCGATCTCGAACACGTAGTTGTTGCCGAAGACCTGATAGCCGATCCGCATCGACACGCTGCTGTTGCCGGTGTAGCCGGCAAGGTCGGCCTCGAACTCGGCACTCCTGATGTTGAACGGGACAGGAGGCATCGGACAGGTCCTGCAGGTCTGGAAGCTGTTGATGTACGTCTGGAAGTTATTGACGGCGATCCGGGTCTTGTTGACCTCCCTCCTGGCGGCGGCGAGTCCGTCCTGCGCTTGGGAGATCGCCAACCGGAGCCCGTTGATGAACGGGCTGTTCGTGATATACTGGCCGCCATAATAGATGGCGCGCGCACCGATGTACACGCCCCACGTGATGCTCCTCTGGGTGTACCAGAAGCCTACCCCGCTGCCCCAGTACCCGGCCTGAGCGCATTCCCAGACCGGGCCCCACCAATAACAGCGCCCACTGTAGTAGCTGTAGTTCGAACTAGCCAGGCTGTACTGGCTTGAGGTGTAGCGATACGCGGCGTACGCGCCGTCCATAGCCGCTTTCGGTCCGGCGGTCGCCACCAAGATCGCGGCCCGAAGCGCGAGGTCAGCTGCAGCGACGGCCCCTTGAGCCGTCAGCAAGGTTCCATCGGCGACGATCAGGGCCGCCTGAGCGACCGGGATCAATAGGCGGATCACTTCCCACGTCACCTCGTCGCCGAAATCGTTGTACAGCGCGAAGCGGCCCTGGAACTGCGGATTCAGAAGGCTATACGCCGCCTGCGCGGATAGGGTCGCCCGGAACGCGTTGAAGACCTGCACCTGGGCCTCGAACGCCAGGCTGTCGCGCGAGAGCATGAGGTCGATATCGGTATTGAACAGGCCTGCGATCTCGGCCCCACCCCGGAGAATGAGATGTTGGTCCTGGAGTGTGAGCGCAAGGTCGATGAGCGCGGTGTCGAGCTTCAGTGGACCTATCGCGAACGCATTGATCTGGCCGATCCCCTTGATCCCCTGTTTGCTGATCTCGAGGTCGATCAGGCCCAACTCTTGGAGCTGGGCGCCCGGTCCCGGCGCTAGCAGGAACCGCCCGGCCATCCTGATGCCGGCCGTGACGCCGATATCCGGATCGTCGTAGGTCGCGACCTTGAGAGCGAGATCGCGGATCGCGATGTTGGGGAGCGCGTCGGTGGGGATCGGAGCTGCGCCCCCTCCCACGACCATCTGTTGGAACTCGGTGATGTCCGAGAGCGCGAGTCCTGCTGCGCTCTCTCCCGCGAGAACGACGCCGACCGGCTTCGGCGGTGGGGGTATGAGGTTGATCTTGATCCCCGCCTGGACACGAATGTCTTTGGGACCGATCACGGCGTCGCCGAGGAACCCCAGACGCACCGCGACCGGACTTATGCCCATCGCGAGTCGCACTTCATTGAGCGTGAGCCAATCGATGCCGAACGGTCCCACCCAGGGCCGCACCGCGGAGAGGCCGCCGACGATGCCCAGCTCGATGCCACCTTGGGCAATGATGGCGATGGTCCCCTTGATGTCGAACGTGACGGTATCACCGAATACATCCAACGTGAGCGCACCGGTCACTCCCACTGACGGGCGCCCAGTGATTTCGAGCGACATTTGTCCGGCGACGAACCATTCGGGTGACCCGGCCGGCGCCATCGGTGGCAGCGCCATCTTGAAGTAGAGGTCGCTCAGATCGCCACCGAAAATGGGGATGTTCCCCTCAAGCATGAGCGCCTTGGAGCCGGCGTCCGGTGACAGCAATCCCACCAGATCGGTCAGGGGACCTTCGTCGAGCGGCACTGCGGCGAACAGGTTCAGCCCGGGTTGGAGATCAAGCGTGAAGGTGTCACTGCCCTTGATCAGCTGGTAGAACTCGCGCACCTCAGGACTCAGGTCTGCCGACTGCACCTGCCCTCGCGCGGTCGTCAGGATCATTCCCGCGTTCTGCAGGCGGAGCGCGTCGGTGACGGGGTTCTCGAGCGCGGGAACGAGGTCGCCGAAGCCAAGGCTGGGAACGAGGACGCCCGCCACGAGTTGCGGTGACCCGCCGACGTCCGTGACGGCGAACAGCGTATTGGCGCGAATACCCAGTAACGACGCCACGCCACTGACGGAGAAGCTGCTCTGTGTGCCGAGCTGGACGACGAGGGCGACGTCCTCGATCCCGAGATCGAACGGGCCACCGCTCGGCAGATTGATGTCGACACTAGGAACGAGCTCGGAGAACAGATTGACGAGGTCGGCCACCCCCAACCGATCGGGGAACCGTCCCTCGAAGCGCGCGTTTGCGCCGCCCTGCCCGAGCCCGACCGTGAGAGTCGCCGTTCCGCTGCGGCTCCCGAGTTCGAATCCACCGCCGAGTTCGGCCCAGGCGCTGTCGGCTCCGGTGCCCGCGATAAACCCGAGCTCCGCGTACACACCGGTCAACGCGCCCACGCTGAAATCGGGGGTCGGCAGCGTCGCCGGCCCTGGGAGCAGCTCGCTCGCGATGGCCAGGGCACGCGCGAAGTCGATGTCACCGACATCGAGCCTGAACCCGCCGCTGACCGACGTGCCGGGTGTGGCGTTGCGGGCGCCGAGATGCATGAAAACGATCTGTGTGTTTGCCGCCAGCTGGTTGAAGTGGCCGGCGCCGAACAGCTGGGCCCCCACGCTGTCGGCCCGCGTATCGAACCCGGCCCGCACCCCGGCATTGTCGAGCGCTAGCACACCGAGCGCGGTGAAGCCCTCGGGCAGGGTCCAATTGCCTGGCAGTAGTCCGACCACGGCGTTCACGGCTTCCGACGCGGTGACTGAGCCCATCACCAGGCTCACGCCTCCGTGTGCCCAGTTGTCCTGTGCGAGATGGACGAATTCCAAGTCGGCGATCGCCGCTAGCTGCCCGACACGCCCGGCGCCGAAGATGCGCGCGCCGGCGCTGTCAGAAC
>JADFNB010000029.1 GCA_022563595.1 Gemmatimonadota bacterium | reverse complement strand
TGCGGCCCGAACGGCTCAAGGCACAACTGCGGGTCCCCGAGATCCAGGCACGCGACATCGTGGTCGGCCAACGGGTCTTGATCGACACGCGTACCGACACGATCCCGGGGCGCGTGGTCCGCCTTGCTCCTGCAGTCCAGAACGGCACCCTCACGATCGACGTCGCGCTCACGGGCGACCTGCCGCCGGGCGCGCGACCGGATCTCTCGATCGATGGAATGATCGAGATAGACCGCCTCGACGACGTTCTCTACGTCGGGCGCCCTGCGTTCGGGCGGGCAGAGAGCACGGTGTCGCTCTTCCGGATCGCACCCGGCGGGAAGTCCGCAGAACGGGTCCGCGTCCGGTTTGGACTGGGGTCGGTGAACTCCGTCGAGATCATCGACGGTTTGAGTGAGGGGGACGTAATCGTTCTGTCGGATATGTCACAGTGGGACGCGGTCGACCGCATCCGGATTCGCTGACGACGGCCGTGTGTCTCAACATGAAGGAGCGGATATGAGTGCCGGTAATGGTGTGTTGCTCAAGCTCGACGGCGTGACCAAGGTGTTTTACACCGACGAACTGGAGACGCACGCCCTCTCGAACATCAACCTGGAGATCCGCGAGAACGAGTACCTGGCCATCGCCGGCCCATCGGGATGCGGCAAGTCGACCCTCCTGTCGATCCTCGGTCTGTTGGATACCCCTACCGAGGGGTCCTACACGCTCGCCGGCCGGGCCGTCGCCAGCCTCTCCGGCGGCCAACGTGCGGCGGTCCGGAATCAACAGGTGGGATTCATCTTCCAGGCGTTCAATCTCATCGGTGACCTCACGGTCTACGAGAACGTGGAGTTGCCGCTGACGTACCGCCGTGTTCCCGGGAACGAGCGCCGCGACCGGGTGTGCGCTGCGCTCGAGCGGGTCGGTATGGAACACCGCACGAAGCACTACCCATCACAACTCAGCGGCGGCCAGCAACAGCGTGTCGCGGTTGCGCGGGCCATCGCCGGACGTCCCGTGATTCTCCTTGCCGACGAGCCTACCGGCAATCTCGACTCGAAAAACGGTGAATTGGTGATGGAACTGCTCAGCGAGCTGCATCGAGACGGCGCTACGGTCTGCGTGGTGACGCACGATCCCCGCTACGCCGAGAACGCCGAGCGGACCGTGCACCTGTTCGACGGCGAGATCGTGAAAGAGGAAAACGGTCGGGGCGCGAGGCTGCTGGAAGAGCACGGCTTCTCAATAGGGCACAAGTAGGCTGCGATGACCTCGTTCTTCCAAGATTTCCGCTACAGCCTGCGCACGCTCGGCAAGAACCCAGGCGTGACGCTGATCGCCGTCGTGGCCCTGACGCTGGGGATAGGTCTCACCACGACCATGTTCAGCATCGTCTACGGCGCGCTGTACCGCGGCCTGCCGTTCGAAGCGGCAGACCGGATCATGCACCTCGAGCGCAACAACCTCGAGCAAGACATCGAGAGCATGGCGGTGACGATCCATGACTATCTCGACTGGCGCGAACAGCAAACGTCGTTCACGGCTTTAGCCGGGTTCTGGTCCGGGACAGTGAACCTTAGCGGGACCGAAGGGCGCGCCGAGCGCTACCAGGGCGCGTTCATGACGGGTAACGCCTTCGAGATCCTCCGTGTGCGGCCCCAGCTGGGACGCGTGTTCGGACCGGATGACGATCACCCCGGTGCGCCTGCGGTCGCGGTAATTGGGTACGGGATCTGGCGGAATCGCTTCGACTCCGATCCGGGCATCGTCGGACGCACCGTGCGGCTCAACGGCGAGCCCACGACTGTAGTTGGGGTAATGCCAGCAGGGTTTGCCTTCCCGACGAAGGAAGACATCTGGGTGCCGATGCGCGTGGACGCCGACACCATCGCGCGGGGGGAGGGCATCACGCTGGAGGTGTACGGCCGCCTGAAGGATGGAGTTACGCAAGATCGAGCCGCGGCCGAGCTTGCGACCATCGCCGGCCGCCTCGAGATGGAGTATCCGAAGACTAACGAGGGCGTGGGCTCCATCATGAAACCCTATACGGAGGAGTTCATCGGTGACGAAGCGGCGCGCCTGCTGTTGACGATGCTCGCCGCCGTGTCGCTCGTTCTGCTGATCGCCTGCGCCAACGTAGCCAACCTGCTGCTCGCGCGGGCCATCCAGCGCAGCAAGGAAGTGGCGGTGCGCTCGGCACTCGGAGCCACGCGGCTTCGGGTGGTGATGCAGTTCCTGACAGAGACGTTCGTGATCACACTGATCGGCGCCGCCCTGGGGTTGGCCGTCGCCTGGATCGGCGTGCGGCTGTTCAACAACGCCATCGTCGACACCCAACCGCCTTTCTGGATCGACATCAGGATCGACGCCATAGCCGTTGCCTTCGTTATCGGCCTGACGCTGCTCGCCACCGCCCTGGCAGGCGTCCTGCCCGCGTTGCGTGCTTCCGGGGCGGACTTCAACGAGGTATTGAAGGACGAGTCACGCGGCAGCTCCAGCCTCCGCATCGGCAAGCTCAGCAAGACGCTGGTCACGCTCGAGATCGCGCTGTCTTGCGGCCTGCTGGTGGGCGCGGGCCTCATGGTCAAGAGCGTCGTGCAACTTCGCACGCTCGACTACGGGTTCCATACGGACGTGCTGACGGCGCGCGTGGGTCTCTTTCCCGCTGACTACCCCGACCGGGGCCGGCGGACGCAGTTCTTCGAGGAGCTGCGCACACGACTCGCCGCCCAACCCGGTGTGGTGGGCGCCGCGCTCGGCACGGGACTGCCGGGACTTTGGTCGGGCGGGACCCGGTTCGCCGTCGACGGCGAGTCGTACCCGGACGACACCGATTACCCAAGGGCACGCTGGGCGGCGATCACCCCCGGCTACTTCGACACGTTCGGCGCCGCGATCAGCCAAGGCCGGGATTTCGCCGTGCAGGACATCGATGGCAACCTGCCGGTCGTCATTGTGAACGAGAGTTTCACCCGGCGCTTCTATGCCGGTGAGAGCCCGCTCGGGCGGCGGATCCGAACCGGAACGTCGGACAGCGAAAACGACTGGATGACCATCGTCGGGGTCGTGCCCGACATGCTGATGGGCGGAATCGACGATGATGATCCCGAGGGCATGTACGTGCCGGTCGCGCAGAGCGACGTGCGCTTCATGAGTATCATCGTTCGCACCCGGGGCGAGCCGATGGCCTTGGTGCCCGTGCTGCGCAGCGAAGTCATCGCCATAGACCCCGACCTGCCGCTCTACTTGATAGATACCTTGGACACCCGTATCCAACGGGCCAACTGGTTCTACAACGTGTTCGGCGCGCTCTTCATGGTCTTCGGGGGCGCCGCGCTCTTCCTAGCCGGCGTCGGCCTGTACGGTGTGATGTCCTTCTCGGTCACTCGCCGCACACAGGAGGTCGGTATCCGCATGGCCCTGGGTGCTCAGAATCGTGATGTGGTAGGGCTCATCATGAAGCAGGGCCTATGGCAGCTCGGTATCGGGCTGCTCGTCGGGCTTGGCATCGCCGCGCTGCTCTCCCGCGGACTGGAAGTCGTGCTGTTCCAGGTGGAGCCGTTCGATCCGGTGATCTTCATGCTGATCGCCGGCGTCCTGCTCGTAGTCGGGCTCGCGGCCAGCTTCATACCGGCCCGACGCGCGACGCGGGTGGATCCGGTGGTGGCGCTGCGATACGAATAGGCACACGGTATCGAGTGTGCCCGCGGGGCGGCATCGTCAAAGTGTTCTGAATGGCTCAGGGCTCCCAGAGTAGGTGCGACCACCCGACGATGAAGTCTGCCTGAACGGAGCCCACGAACCGGTCGCCGGTCGCGCCCCTGATGTGCCCGAAGTTCGTGAAGCGGTGATACGCGGCCTCGAAGGCGATGGCAACCGAGGCCGGTCCCAGTGGGACCTCAACGCGCCCGTCGATTCCGATCCTGAGGATCTTCTCGACCACACCAGAGTGCAGGACTGGTGTGTTCGGAAAGGCTGATTGCGGCGGGAACGGCTGACGGAAGTCGCCTTCGCCCTGGCGAATGAAGGTGAACTCGGGATTCAGCAGCACACCGGCTACCGGCATCATGGAGAGCCGGACAGTGAATTGATCGTAGTCCGACTGATTGCGGCCGATCCCAACGCCGCGCCGGGTAAGGATCTCCTCGGGACTCGTGGCGCGGTACGTCAGGTTCGCGACGGCTGTGTAAAATGCCGTCCATGCGACACCGTGCGTTGCACCTTGGACGCCTGCCGTCAACGCCCCCGATGTCGGTTCCTCATCACCCGCGGCGGGTGGGAAATCGTCGATGAAGACGGAAAAGTAGGCACGCGGCCAGTGCGGGATCGCCAACTCGAAGTCCCCACCAACCAGGTTGTTGTTTGGCAGCCCACCCTCGTCACGCCACGTCCTGTTTGCCAGCTTGAACGGGTTCAGGAACCACGGCTCGAACTGGCGGTTCTCTCCTGCGAACAAGGTTCCCTCCCAGATGTTCGCTGTCAGGTGGAACGGAAGCCGCAGGTAGATGTTGTGCAGCACCAAGTAGCGCTGCGCGTTGTTCCCGGCGCCGTTCGGCAGATCATCGAATTGCGTTGCCAGGACGCTCACGCTGGCGTGCCGGGTGCCGAACCGTACCGCGAAGTGATCGTAACTGTACGGTGATGGGGAGAGTATCACACCTTCCACGAATGTCGGCCCCCAGTTGCGATCCATCTGGCCGAAATACACCTCGCCCAAGCGAAACTGCACGCTTCCATATGCATCGTTGAACCGGTTGGGAATGGCGACCTCGCGCGAGATGCTGCCCTGGTAATCTGGGTCCGCCTCCAGGCGATAGTCCCAGTCCAGCCGGGACGCGAAGGCGACTGGACCGACTACGCCGACTCCCGAGAGGTGTCCGCGATTCCAGAGATCACCATTTCCCGAGTCGCGCACCGCGGTCCGACGGGCGTGGGTCGCCGCTCGCCCGCCAAACATCAGGTCGGTCCGATACCAGATCTCGGTATTCCGGTCGGTGGCGAAGTATGTTGCAAGGCGCCGTACCAGAGACCGGATCGCACCCGAGGCGTTCACGGTGTCCGCCGCGCGCAGTACCTCTCTCGCGTCAGCACGGCGAAACGGGCGGATGAGTGGTGAGGGGTCACGAATGGTGCGGGCCCGAACCAAGTGTTCCAGGTAGGGCATGGTCCAGTGGTCGAGCGGTAGATAGGGAGATGCCTGCTGCGCACGCGCGGACGAGGCAAGGACCAGTGCGGTAGTGACTAGTAGGAGAGCGCGCATGGTCAGCAATATGGCAATGCGGTAGTGTAGGCAAAAGGGACCGAGGCCAGGACTACCTTCCACAGTGATCCGACGCTACTCTAAGTGCCGTGCAATCCATGCTCGTTCAATCGCTACGCGGGGGCGCCGTCGAGCTTGTTCATCGAGTCTCGCTAGCTGTCGTCGACAACAAGGGGAAGCGGGTCGCCTGGACCGGCGATCCCGGTCTCCGCACCTTCATGCGATCGGCGGCCAAGCCGTTCCAGGCGATCCCGCTGGTTGCGGATGGGGTGATGGAACGCTACGCGATCACGACCGAGGAGCTGGCGCTGGCGTGCGCGTCACACAACTCGGAGCCGCGGCAGGTGTCGGTCGTGCGGGGGTTGCTGGCCAAGATCGGTTGTGAGGAGGGTGCGCTCGTGTGCGGGCCGCACCGCCCGTTGTTCTGCGATTTCGCGGTGCGCGAGCCCGACACGGCCCGACCGGATGAGGTACTTCCCCGCAGCCGTCTCACCAGCAACTGCTCGGGCAAACATACCGGCATGCTCGCGCTCGCCGCTCACCGCGGATGGCCGCTTGCGGGATACGAACAATCCGATCATCCGGTACAGCGGCGCTGCAAGGCGGAGGTCGCGCGATGGTGTGATGTAGCGGTGGCGTCGATCGGCGAGGGGGTGGACGGCTGCGGTGTCGTGTCGTTCCATGTACCGCTCGATGCCATGGCGCTGGCGTTTGCCCGCCTCGGCGCATCGAGCGAGGCAGCGGCCGTAGCCGTGCGCAGCGCCATGATGGGGCATCCCGACCTGATCGCCGGCCAGGATCGGCTGTGCACCGCGCTCATGACCCTGTATCCCGGGGAAGTGCTCGCCAAGGTAGGCGCCGCTGGAGTGTACGGCGTTGCGTTGCCGAAACGCGGGTTGGGGCTGGCGCTCAAGCTCGAAGACGGACATGCCCGCGCGACGATGGCGGCGCTGCTTGCCGTGCTGGAACAGCTGGGCCTGAACCCGCCTCCGCGTTCGGCACTGCCACGGTTCGCGGAGTTCCCAGTGTTCAACACGCTGGGAAACCGGGTCGGTACGCTGCGCGCATCCGGCCAAATCACGTTCGATTGACGCCAGCAGCGAGGGATTGATCCGATGCCGCGCGCCGGTAGCCATGAGATTGGGACATGCCCAGGCGCGATATCCGGCGTTCGCCGCCGCCCCCGCTCCGTTTTGCAACGCTCCGGCGTCGCGGAGCAATGCGGGGAGCGACGGTGACGTTCCTGGATCGCGCGATCGTCAAGGTCAGTGCGGGCACCGGAGGTTCGGGCTGCATGTCCTTCCGGCGCGAGTCGTACGTTCCCAAGGGCGGGCCCGACGGAGGCGACGGCGGGCGGGGAGGGAGCATCTACGTGCGCGCCGACCCGCAGCTCGCGACGCTGCTCGACTATCGCTACAAGACGCACTGGAAGGCAGGACGCGGCCAGCACGGGATGGGATCCAACAAGACCGGCAGATCGGCCGGTGATGTCGTGCTCCCCGTGCCGCCGGGGACGGTCGTGCGGGACGCGGATAGCGGTGAGGTGCTCGACGAGTTGGTGCAACCCGGCGATACGCTGCTCGTGGCCAAAGGCGGCCGCGGCGGCCGCGGCAATGCGCGGTTCGCTACGCCCACGTACCAGGCACCGCGCCGGTGGGAACCCGGGGGGGAAGGCGAGGAACGAAGGATCGAACTCGTTCTCAAGCTCATCGCGGACGTCGGACTGCTCGGCGAACCGAACGCCGGCAAGAGCACGTTGTTGGCGGCGCTCTCGGCGGCCCGCCCGAAGATCGCGGACTACCCGTTTACCACCCTGATACCGCAGCTCGGGGTCGTGGGGCTCTCCCAAGAACGGTCGTTCGTGATCGCCGACATTCCCGGTATCATCGAAGGGGCACACCAGGGCCGCGGGTTGGGCGATCGGTTCCTACAGCACGTGGAGCGAACGCGCGTTTTGGCGTACCTCGTTCCCATCGACAGCAACGATCCCCAGGCCGTCTACCAGCTTCTCCGCGAGGAGGCCGAAGCGTACAGCCCTGATCTGGTTAGGAAACCGCACGTGGTATTGCTCACCAAACGGGATCTCCTGCCCACCGACGCGACCCTGCCGCAAGTACACGCTCCCGCCGCCGCCGCAGTGCTGGCGATCTCGGCGGTGGCCCGGCAGGGGCTGGATTCCCTCAAAGAGGCTCTGTGGAAACTGCTGGGGCAGTCTGCGGCGCCGCTGGCGGACGACGTTCCATTGCCGTGACCGTGAGTGATCTCCACTACCTCACGCTCGCGCTCGTTCCCGGGATCGGGAGCGCGCGACTCGACGTGCTGCTCGCCACGTTTCACGATGCCGCAGCGGTGCTCGCTGCCCCAACGGCGGCACTCCGAGAGGTGCCGGGGATCTCGCGGGCGGCGGCGACGGCAATAAGCCGGGCCGACACCGAACGCGCCGCCGCGCTCGTGGTCCGCACTCATGAGCAGGGGGGTCATGTGCTGCTACCGAGCGACTCCCGATTCCCAGCGGCACTACGGGACATCTCCGAGCCTCCGACCTTGCTCTTCGCGGCCGGTAAGTTGGAGTACCTGAACCGACCTGCGGTAACCATCGTGGGCAGTCGGGGACACAGCCGCTACGGCGCGGAGGCATGCCGCCATTTCGCCGCCGGAACCGCCCGCGCCGGGCTGGTCGTGGTGAGCGGCATGGCGCGGGGCATAGACGCCCTGGCACACAGCGCCGCACTCGATGCCGGAGGCGGCACCGTGGGCGTGCTGGGAAACGGGCTCGGGGTGGTGTACCCGTCGGCCAACCGCGCCCTGTACGAACGCGTTGGAACCCACGGCTGTCTCGTAACGGAGTTCCCACCGGGTGAGCGCCCTCACGCCGGGAGTTTTCCGCGCCGCAATCGCCTGCTCAGCGGCCTCTCGCGCGTCACCCTCGTCGTCGAAGCCCGCGAGAAATCCGGTGCCCTCATCACCGTCGACTGTGCCTTGAACCAGGGAAGGGACGTGCTGGCGGTGCCCGGTCCGATCACCAGCCCCGTATCGCTCGGGTGCAACCGCTTGATCCAACTTGGAGCAAAACCTGCACTCGGTCTGCGTGACGTGCTGGAGGAGTACGGCATCAAGGCGACCAGTGCGCCGGCGGCTGCGCTGCCGACCGATCTCACCGAGTCCGAACGGCGCGCGCTCCGGGCCTTCGACGGCGGTGAGCGCCACGTGGACGAACTCGTCACCGCGCTCGACTGTGGGCCGGCCGAGGCCCTGGCGGTGCTCACGTCGCTCGAGATCCGCGGACTCGTGGTACAGGAACCCGGGAAGCGGTTTCGGCCGGCCCACCCGCACTCCGCCCGCCTTTGAGGCGCCCGGCCGTCCGTACCTCGGCTTAGCTTCTCGTTCTGTGCGCCACCTCTATATCCACGTCCCGTTCTGCGCCCGCCGCTGCTCGTACTGCGACTTCGCTATCGCGGTTCGCAAGCGCGTTCCGGCCGCTCGGTACGTGGAGACCATCCGGCGGGAGCATGCCCTCCGGCGAGAGAGGGAACCCGGTTGGGATACCCCGCTGGACACGCTCTATCTGGGAGGTGGGACGCCGTCCCTGTTACCTCCCGGTGACCTGGCCGATCTCGTGACCACATTCGCACTGAACAGCGACGCCGAGGTAACCCTGGAAGCAAACCCGGACGACGTGACCCTCGACGCGGCTGCGGCTTGGAGCTCATGCGGCGTAACGAGGGTGTCGCTCGGCGTGCAGTCGTTTCATGCGGCCGTGCTCGAATGGATGCACCGGACCCACGACGTCGCGGCAGCGGAGCGAGCCGTCGAAACATTGCGCGCTGCCGGGATCGGTGAGGTTTCCCTCGACCTGATCTTCGCCCTGCCGGCGGGTATGGAGCACGACTTCCGCCGCGATCTGGAACGCGCCATTCGGTTGGCACCAGATCACCTCGCCGTCTACGGACTGAGCGTGGAGCCGCGAACGCCGCTCGCCCGCTGGGTCGCGCGCGGGCGCACCGTCCTCGGGGACGACGAACAATTCGCACACGAGTTCCTGCTAGCCCACGAGATTCTCACCGAGGCGGGATTTGACCACTACGAGGTGTCCAACTACGCACGTCGCCTGCCCCAGGGCGGCTCGCGCCGCGCGCGTCACAACTGGGCCTACTGGAATGATGCGGCCTACGCCGGGCTCGGGCCGTCGGCACATGGCTTCGCCGAGGGAATCCGACGCTGGAACGTCCGCGAATGGGTCGCCTACGAGCGGGCCGTGGCACGGGGAAACGATCCCATAGAGGGGAAGGAACGGCTCACACCCGCCCAGCGGGCCCTGGAACGGGTGTACCTGGGACTGCGCACGGTGGCCGGAATCCCCGCAGCTGACCTCGCCAACCCCTCTTCGTCCCGCAGCTTCTTGGCAGCCACCGATGCCGGATGGCTAACAACAAGAGCCGGGCGGGTTTACGCCACCCCCTCCGGTTGGCTGATGTTGGACGCGTTGGCAGCTGCCTTGACCACTTCACCCGAAGGTGGCTAATTTCCTGTCGTTACATGACTTGGCCTATGTCGGACACATTGAGTGAGCGCGAACAGAGCGTGTTGGCGGCGGTGATTCACATGTACATCGAGACCGCCGAACCAACCGGTTCGCGCACCATCGCCAAGCGCTTTCCGCTTGGGATCTCGGCCGCGACCATACGGAATACCATGAGCGACCTCGAGGACCGGGGCTATCTGTTCCACCCGCATACCTCAGCAGGGCGCATTCCCACCGACCGCGCCTATCGGGTGTACGTGGATCGGCTGATACGGCGGGATCCGCCCGACCCTGAAGACCGCGACACGCTGAGGCGGGAACTCGCCGGCGACGCCGCCGGCGCGATCGAAGGGATTCTGCACAAGGCCGCCCAGGTTCTCGGTGTGCTCACCCAGGAACTGGGGGTCGCCGTGGCCCCCTCGATCGACAACGCCGTGCTGGAGCGCTTGGAGCTGCTCTCCGTTGCCAGCGACCGGCTGTTGATGGTTCTGGTCATGCGAGGCGGGCTCGCCCGCACGATCTTCGTGGAGCTGCCCAGTCAATTGCCGCCGCAAGCAATCGACAGCGTGTCGCTGGTTCTCAACGAGCGGTTGAGCGGGCTCACACTCCGCGAGATCCGAACCACGCTCGGAGACCGACTACGCGACTCCGCAAGCGGACCGGCCACGTCGGAGTTGCTCAACGTCTTCATCGAGGAAGCCGAGCAACTGTTCGATCCGCCGGCTACGAGTGACGTGGTGCTCGGAAGCGCACAGCCGCTGGCCGAACAGCCCGAGTTCAGCTCCACTGCGCGGATGCGGACGCTGCTGGAACTCACCGAGCGGCCCGACATGCTTCGTACGGCGCTGCAGCGCCGCGGTCAGAGCGGGATCACCGTGACCATAGGCGGTGAAAACCGCGATGCCAGGTTAAGCTCGTTCACGATCGTGACATCGGCGTACCGGCGCGGTCCGCTCTCGGGCGTGATCGGCGTGATGGGTCCAACACGAATGCCGTACCGGAAGGTGCTCGCGTTGGTCGGGCATGCCAGTCGGCTGGTCGAGGAGCTGGTTGGCTAGCATGGCGGGTGACTACTACGAGACACTCGGCGTCGCGCGCGACGCGGCGGAATCAGAGATCAAGAAAGCCTACCGCAAGCTCGCGATGCAGTACCATCCCGATCGCAACAACGGCGATTCCGCGGCGGAGGAACGGTTCAAGGAGGTCACCGAGGCATACGAGGTACTGAGCGATACCGAAAAACGGGTGCAGTACGACCAGTTCGGAAGGGCGGGCATGCGCGACGCGGGTGGGTTCGCGGGATTTCATCCGGATCTGGCCGAAGCGCTCAACATTTTCATGCGGGACTTCGGCAACCTCGGCGGGTTCGACGCGTTCTTCAGTGGCGGCCAGCGCAGTCGTCGCGCGAGTCGGCGCGGACAGGACGTCCGCATGGGACTGCGGATCTCGCTCACGGAGGTCGTCACTGGGACGACCCGGAAGGTCAAGCTGCGCGCCCTGGAGCGTTGCACCAGCTGTGGCGGTACGGGAGGTCGGGGCGGCTCTGGGACGGAGACCTGCCGCACGTGTGGGGGAGTGGGAGAAGTCCGGCGGGCCACGCAGTCGATCCTGGGACGGATGGTGTCGGTGACTGTGTGTCCGGCCTGCGGCGGCGAGGGAGCGGTCGTGCGTAACCCTTGCGAAGACTGTCGCGGCGAGGGACGGGTGCGTGGCGACCGCACCGTGGAGATCGACATCCCACGCGGCGTGTTGGATGGCAACTATCTAACGCTGCGGGGCCAGGGCCAGGCCGGCCCTCGAGGCGGTACGCCGGGCGACCTCATCGTGGTCATCGAGGTCGCGGATGATCCCCGGTTCGAGCGGCACGGACGGGATCTGGTATACGATCTGCCGATCTCATTTAGCCAGGCGGCGCTCGGTGACGAGTTCGAAGTCCCGACGCCGCGCGAGCCGGTCAGGGTGAAGGTTGCGCCCGGTACTCAGGAAGGAACCGTGCTCACCGTGCGGGGCAGGGGACTGCCGCAGGTCGATTCCGGACCGCGGGGCGACCTGTTCGTCCGGGTACATGTGTGGACACCCCCGAACCTCACGCGCGAGATGAAGGAACTGTTCGAACGGTTGCGCTCGGTCGAAGGCGAGCCGCCCTCGGACGAAAGCTTTGGGAAGCGTTTCTGGGACCGGATGAAGGAGGCATTCAGCTCGTGAACGCGCGGGGCCAGCGGCTCTTGTTACCGGAGGTATGTGTCACTAGCTTAACGACTCTATGTCGTGAACCGATCCACGATGGAAGGGGTGGTATAGGGAATGCCGGAAGTGATCATCCGCGAGGATGAGAGCTTCGAGCGCGCGCTCAAGCGGTTCAAGAAGAAATGCGAGAAGGCCGGAATCCTCTCCGACCTCCGGAAGCACCGGCACTACGAGAAGCCGAGTGAGCGTAAGAAGCGCAAGCTCAACGCGGCGCGCCGCAAGAACCGGCGGGAGCGCCGTTTCTGAGAAAGGACGTTCCAGCACGGCCCGCAGCGGCCGGCCCGAAAGATTCGGTCGGGGCATGAGCATGTCACGCCGAGGTGGAGCTGCCCCAGGGGTGCGGGCGACGACGGTCGCCGGCACCCCTTCCTCATTCGAGTCCTGCGCTCCGCCTGAGACGCTCGACGGACTCGAATTCGCGCGCATCCTCGACGTGATCGCCGGACGCGCCGCGTGTGCACTCGGTGCTCAGCGGGTGCGGAGCCGGGTGCCGATCGCCGACGTGAGCACCGTGCGTGACGAGTTGCGGCGGGTCACGGAACTGCGTGACCTCATGCTGCTCGGGGATCCGTTTCACGCGGAACCTGTGGTGGACGTGCGTGCGTCGTTGGCGCGCCTGGCTGTCGAGGGGGCCGTCCTCGACGGGCCCGCCCTGCTGGAGCTGGGACGGACGCTGGAGGCGATGCGGGTCGTGCGTCGCGAGCTGGAGCGTGTGGCGGAGCGGGGTCCGCTCGTGGCGAGCCTCCTCGTTCCTCTCCCTCCGGATTCCGTCGGGAGGGCGATCCTGCGGACGATTCTCAGGGACGGGACGGTGCGCGATGGGGTGGACGATGCGGTCGACCGCACGCGGCACCGGATCCGCGACACGCGTGCCAAGCTGCTCACGCTCCTCGACCGTACGCTCCATCGCCTGGAACGGCACGAGGCGCCGGAGGACGCGTCGGTAACGGTGCGCTCGGGTCGTTACGTTGTCCCGGTCGCGCGGGCGGCGCGCCGCCGCGTTCCCGGAATCGTCCATGCGGAATCCAGCTCGGGCGCTACGCTGTTCATCGAACCGGTGGCGGCCGTGGAGCTGGGGAACGCATTGAACGGGGCCCAAGCGGAGGAAACGCGCGCCGTCCACGCAGTGCTGCGCAAGTTGTGCGACGAGGCACGGCCTCATCTGGATGCGGTTGCGGCAGGGTGGGAGATGTGTCTGCAGGTCGACGATCTGTGCGCCAGGGCGCGCTACGCGCTCGACGTCGACGCGGCGCCGCCGCGCATCATCCCCGCCCCCGGCGAGTTCCGGATTCGCGGGGCGCGGCACCCGCTCTTGCTGGCGGAAGGCGTGGATGCCGTTCCGTTCGATCTCGAACTCGACGCGGAGGAGCTAGCGGTCGTCGTCAGCGGTCCCAACACGGGTGGCAAGACAGTGATGCTGAAGACGGTGGGCCTCGCGAGCGCGCTTGCCCAGGCGGGCGTGCTTCCGCCGCTGGGGGAGGGTTCGGTCCTGCCGGTCTTCTCACGGATCCTTGCCGACATCGGAGACCACCAGTCGATCGAGGCGAACCTCTCGACGTTCGCCGCGCACATAGAGGCGCTCGTGGGCGCACTGCATGCCGCCGGCGCGGAGACGCTGGTGTTGTTCGACGAGATAGGGAGCGGGACCGATCCGGAAGAAGGTGCGGCTCTGGCCGGAGCGGCGATTCTCGCCCTGATCGAGCGCGGCAGCCGCGTGGTGGCAACCACGCACCTCGGTGCGCTGAAGCGGTTGGCCGCCGAGACGGACGGCGTGGTGAATGCGTCGCTGCATTTCGATGCCGAGTCTCTCAGCCCCACCTACCGGCTGACCAAGGGAATCCCGGGCAGATCCTACGGGATCGTCATCGCCCGGCGGCTCGGACTGCCGGCCGAGGTGTTACAACAAGCCGAGGCGCGGACGGACTCGAGGGAGCGGTCGCTGGATATCTTACTCGCCGACGCGGAGCGGCGGGCCCAGGAGGTGGCGGGGTGGGAGGCGAACCTGACGGACCGAGCAGCGCGACTCCGGGCTGCGGCGACCGAGGCGGATCGGCGGTCTCGTGAGCTGGACGAACAGGAGCGCGAGGTGGTGCGACGGGAACGCGAGACCGAACACGAGGGACGCGAGCGCGCCCGCCGTTTTCTGCTAGAGGCCCGAGGGCGTGTCGAGGAAGCGCTTCATGTGGCGCGGGCGGCCGTCTCGGAAGCGACCGCGAAGGAGGCGCGCCGCCTCGTCGAACGGGGAATCAGCACGGAGGCAGAGGAGCTGAACCGGCTCGAAAGGGAGTTGCAAGCGCGGGGATGGAAGGTCAGGTCGGGCAGCGGGAAGTGGGAAACGGGAAGCGCTGGCAGTCTTCAGACGACTCCCACGGTGCGCAACGCCGCCCGATCAGCAGTTTCCCATCTGCCGGTTCCCGCCGCATCGGTCTCGGAGATCGATCTGCGCGGCGCGACGGCGGACGAAGCGCGCGACGCGCTCAACCGTGCCGTCGACGCGGCCGTTCTCGCAGATCTGCCTGCGCTGCGCATCATCCACGGGAAGGGAACGGGAAAGTTGCGAGTGGTCGTAGGGGATGTGCTGTCACGGGACCGGCGTGTTGCGTCGCACCGTCTCGCTCCGCCTAACGAGGGCGGCAGCGGCGTCACGATCGCAGAGCTGGCGTCGTGAGTCAGATCCCGGAGGAGATCATCGAGCGGATCAGGGATGCCGTAGACATCGTCGAGTTGATCGGCGAGCATGTGCAGCTCAAGCGATCGGGCGCGGACTATCGCGGACCGTGCCCGTTTCACGGCGGCACACACCGGAACTTCTCAGTCATTCCCAAGAAGGAGATGTTCTACTGCTTCGTCTGTCACGAGGGCGGCGACGTCTTCACCTTCCTCATGAAGAAATTCGGGATGGACTACCCGACGGCCGTGCGTGACGTGGCGCAACGGGTCGGGATCACCATTCCGGAGCGATCGACCGGGGGGCCGGATCCCCGCGAGCCGCTGTTCTCGGCGGTGGCGGTGGCGCACGAGTGGTTCCAGCGACAACTCCGCGAATCGGAAGAGGCCGCCCCGGCTCGGAGCTACCTGGAGCGCCGGAGGTTCCCGTTGGACTCGCTGCTCCCCCACGGGTTGGGCTTCGCACCGCGCGGCAATGCGTTCCTTTCCGCGATGGGCACGCTCGGTATCGAGGACGACGTGCTGCTCTCGGCCGGTCTGGCTCTGCGCCGTGATGACGGCGCGTTGCGGGCGCGTTTTTGGCAGCGATTGCTCTTCCCGATCCACGACCTGCGCGGGCGGGTGGTGGGTTTCGGTGGACGCGTGATCGGCGCAGGCGAGCCGAAGTACGTCAACTCGCCCGAGTCGGAGATCTTTTACAAGGGCCGTCTTCTCTACAACATCCACAACGCGAGACATCCCATTCGCAAGGCGGAACAGGCGATCGTGGTGGAGGGATACTTCGACGTGCTTCGCCTCGTGGAGACGGGAATCGAGAATGTCGTCGCACCGTTGGGCACCGGCTTCACGGTCGAACAGGCACAACTCCTCCGACGACTCGCGCCCAGCGTGACCCTCCTGTTCGACAGCGACGCCGCCGGGTTGCGTGCCACTTTCCGTACTGCTGATGAGCTGTTGCGGGCCAGGATGGCCGTGATGGTGGCCACGATGCCGCCCGGTGAGGATCCCGATACACTGATTGCTGGCGGTGGCGTGGGTGCGATTGAGTCGGTGCTCCACGACACCATCGACGTGTTCGAGCGGAAACTCCAGCTGCTCGAGCGGAAAGGGTGGCTGGGAACACTGGCCGGCAGGCGCCGGGCTCTCGATCGGTTGCTGCCGACGCTCCGCGCCGCCGCCGACCCCGTCACCCGCGACCTGTACGTCACCCGTGTCAGCGAGCTGCTGGGTATCTCGCGGGAGTCAGTGACGCGGGAGATCGCCGATCGGCCCGACCGGCAGCCGATTCCGCGTGGGGCGCCGGAGTCCGCCGGGAAGGTGCGGCCCCGACCTCGCACGCGACGTCCGGGCCCCGAACGAGATCTACTCCGTGTCATGATCCAGGAGCCGCAGCTCCGCCGCCGGATCGCAGAGTTGGTTCCGGATCAGACGGTGTTGCGCGAACCGGACGCCACGCTGTTCCGCTCGCTCATCGAACTGCCCGAGAGCGATCCCGCCACTGCGCTTCAGGACACGGTGGCGGGCGAAGCGCTCACGCTGCTGGCGGAGCTGCTGAACGAAGGGTCGGGGCCCCCTGATATCGATGCGGTGGTGACGGGCGCGGTGAACAAACTCGACAGCCAGCTCCTCGAACGGGAGTTGTCGGAGTTGGAGCGACGCATCCCGCTCGCCGCGGAAGAGGAAAAACCGGCGCTGGCCCAGCGTGTCGGTACCCTGAGCCGTGAGATCGCCAGACTGAACCCGGGACGTTGGAACGTGATACGCAGAAGGAGGCGCAGTGCAAGCTGATTTACTGGTTTTGCTGGAACTTCAGGAAAAGGATCGCACGATCCAGCAGCTACGGGACGAGCTTCGCGCTTTCGAGCCGGAGCTGGCGGACCTCGACAGCGAACTCGCGGAACATGAGGCGCGCCTTGCGGCCGCGCGACGCGCAATCGGGGAGGCGGGCGACCGCCGGACGGAACTCGAGCAGAAGATCGAGAACTTCCGCCAGATGCAGGAACGCCGTCGCCAGCGCCTCGAGTGGGTGCGCGGCGCCAAGGAAGCGTCGACCCTCATGGCGGAGCTGGATCTTGGCCGCGGTGTTCTCGCCAAAGAAGAAGCCGAGTGGGTGCGCTCCGCGGATCGCGTGCAGGAGGCCGAGGCCAAGGCGGCCGAGACAGAGAAGGAGATGGGGGAGGTTACGGAGGGACAGGTCGCGCGTCGCGCAGAACTCGCCGTGCTCCAAGGGGAGCTACGTGAGAGGATCGGCAAGGTCGAGGTCGAGCGCGAGGAGGTCACCGGGCGCATCGCGAAGCCCGTGCTGACGAGGTACGAACGCATCCAGAAAGGGCGCGCACCTCTGGCACTGTACGCGCTGCACGGGGACGCCTGCGGGCACTGCTTCACTGCGGTGCCGATGCATCGCCGGCAGGAGATTCACAACGGAAACTCGATCGTAACCTGCGAGGCGTGTGGCGTCTTGATCTACGAGACCGAAACGGTGTCCGACTCGTGACGCTGCCTGTTGCTCGTTGGGTGGTCCCGAACGACCCCGACCCGGCCCGCGTGAGCGACCTGGCTCACGCGCTCAAGCTACCGACGACGCTCACGCGCCTGTTGGTGCAGCGGGGGTACGGTTCTGCCGAGTCCGCCCAAACCTTCCTGCGCCCCACGCTGGACGCCCTCAGCGATCCCTTCGACCTCACCGACATGGACCGCGCCGTCGAGGTCATCGGCTCTGCGGTGCGGGCCGGTACCACCATTCTGGTGCATGGCGACTATGACGTCGATGGGCAATGCGCCACCGCACTTCTGACGCGGGCGCTGCGGGAAGCGGGAGCGCATGTGGTCCCGTTCATTCCCAACCGACTACGTGACGGCTACGATCTCGGGCCCGCCGGGGTGTCGGCGGCACGAGCTGCTGGAGCCGGGTTGATCGTCACCTGCGACTGCGGGACGACCGCACGGGACGCCGTTCGGCAGGCCGACGCCGCCGGCATCCAAGTGGTGGTGACCGACCATCACCTGCCGGGCGAGTTGCCTCCGGCCGCAGCGATCGTCAACCCGCGCCGTGACGCGGAGGACGCTCCCACGGCAGGCCTCTGTGGCGCGGGCGTGGCATTCAAGTTGGTGCAGGCGCTCGCACCCGCCCTTGGGCTTGCAGAGTTTCTCCCGTTGCATCTCATCGACCTCGTCGCGCTGGCAACGGTCGCCGACGTCGTCCCGCTCACCGGCGAGAACCGAATTCTGGTGCGATTCGGGCTGAAGCAGCTCGCCGATTCACGCTGGCCGGGCGTGCGTGCTCTGATCGCCTCCTCGGGACTGGCCGATCGCGCAATCCGGGCCGGTCATGTCGGCTTCGTGATCGGCCCGCGACTCAACGCCGCCGGGCGGATCGGGGACGCGATGGACGGACTGGCGCTTCTGCTGAGTGACGACTACGACGACGCTCTGGAACGGGCTCGCCGACTCGAGTCGCAGAACGCACGGCGACAGGAAATAGACCAGCGGATCCTGGATGAGGCGCTGGAGATGGTCGAGCAGTCGGTCGATCTCTCGGAGCAGTACGGGCTCGTGCTTGCCCGCGAGGGATGGCACGCCGGCGTGATCGGGATTGCGGCTTCCCGCCTGGTCGAGCGATTCGCCCGTCCCGCCATCCTCATCGCGCTGGAAGGCGACGTTGGCAAGGGATCGGGCCGCAGCATTGCCCGATTCGATCTACACGCGGCGCTCGAGACATGCGCGCCACACCTCGCACGCTTTGGTGGGCACCGCATGGCCGCCGGTCTCACGATCGCGAGGGACCGCGTTGAGGCGTTCAGCGAGGCGTTCAACGCGGCGGCCCACGCGGCACTCTCACCGGAAGATCTGATCCCGACACAGCGCGTGGATGCGGTTGTCACGCTGGAGGCGATGGACGCCGACCTGTGGCGACTGCTGCACTACCTGGAACCTTGCGGAGCGGGGAATCCAGCGCCGGTTTTCGGCGTCACCGGGACGGTGGCACGCACCCACCGCACGGTCGGCTCGAACCACCTGCGCCTGACCCTCGACGACGGTACGGCGCAACTCGGGGCTATCGGGTTCGATTGGGCCGACCGGGTGGCACCGTCCTGGTGGGACGGGAAGCTCGATGTAGCCTTCAGGCTGGATCGTGACGAGTGGCGCGGGGTCCCGAGGCTGCAGGCCCGGATCGTCCAGTTGCGACCGGCGAGCTGATGCGGATCATTGCGGGGCGGTTGGGGGGACGCACTATCGCGTCCCCAGCCGACACCCGGGTTCGGCCGACGGCCGATCGGGTGCGCGAGGCGTGGTTCAGCATTTTGGCGTCGGAGATTCCGGGAGCGACGGTGCTCGATCTCTTCGCCGGATCGGGTGCTCTCGGTCTGGAGGCGCTGTCGCGCGGTGCCGGGCATGTAACCTTCCTGGAACTCCGGAGGGCGTCGCTGCGGGCGCTGCGGGCCAACATTGCGACTCTGGGCGTCGCGGACCACACGGTGGTCCGCCGTGCCGATGCCCTGCGGTTCGTGACCAAGCTGGCGCCGTCGGCGTTCGACATAGCGTTTGCAGATCCGCCCTACGGCACCGGCCAGGCCGAACGCCTGCTCGAGCTGCACCGCGAAGTTGAGTTCGCGCGAGTCCTCGGTCTCGAGCATCCCGCAGACGTCCACCTCGACGGTGACGAGACGCGGCGGTACGGTAGCGTCGCCCTGACTTTCAGCTACGGATCATGACACGAATCGCCATCTATCCAGGCTCGTTCGATCCCGTGACGCGCGGTCACGAGGACATCATCCGGCGCAGCAGGCACTTCGCCGATCGCGTGATCGTCGCAGTGGCCGTCAACCCGGGCAAAGACCCCCTCTTCACGCTCTCCGAGCGAACGGAGTTCCTCCGGGTCGCCGTTGGAGACGAAGCTGGCGTCGAAATCCGGGCGTTCGACGGTCTCCTGGCCAAGTTTGCCGAGAAGGTGGATGCGACCCTGGTGGTGCGTGGGTTGCGCGCGGTCAGCGACTTCGAG
This sequence comes from Gemmatimonadota bacterium, assembly GCA_022563595.1. Classification (GTDB taxonomy): domain Bacteria; phylum Gemmatimonadota; class Gemmatimonadetes; order Gemmatimonadales; family GWC2-71-9; genus JADFNB01. Next base: position 20,725 of record JADFNB010000029.1, on the reverse strand, counting down.
TACGAGTTCCAGATGGCGCTGATGAACCGGACTCTCTATGAGGCACTGGAAACGGTGTTTCTGGTACCCGACGTGGGGCTCACCTTCCTGAGTTCCAGCCTCGTCAAAGAGGTCGCGCGGTTCGGGGGCGACGTTGGGATGTTCGTGCACCCGACCGTGCGTGCCGCGCTCGCCGAGAAGTTCGCCCGTTGAGCTTCCGTTCCGAGATTCATCGACGGGCCGGGGAGTTGCAAGGGCGGGTCGTGCTCGCCGAGGGTTGGGACGCCCGTGTGCGGGATGCAGCGGAGCGGCTCGAAAGCACCCAGGTGGCCGAGGTGGTGCTGCTCGAGCAGGAGATCCGGGCTCACCCGCGGCTCGATGATGTGGCCGACCTGCTGTGGCGCGCGAAGCCCGAGCGGGCGGGCAGCCGCGCGGAAGCTGTAGCCCTCGCCCGCAATCCGCTCCGGTTCGCGGCAGGCCTCGTGGCGCTCGGTGAGGCCGACGCTGCGGTGGCCGGCGCTGTCTCACCCACCGCGGAGGTCCTCCGAGCGGCGTTGTGGGCCATCGGTACCCAGGACGGGATCCGGACGGTGAGCAGCGCATTCTACATGATCTTCGAAGATTCGCCTTTCACGTCTGACGTTTCGCCAAGATCAGCAGGGCAGGGTGAAAAGAGCAAGGTGAAAAGTGAAACGGGACACGAACATGGCGACCTCGTTCTCACGTTCACCGACGCGGGTGTCGTACCCGACCCGACAGCCGAGCAACTCGCCGAGATCGCCGCCAGCGCTGCCGCCGACCGGGAGCGGATCGTAGGTGACAGCCCGCGGGTGGCTTTCCTCTCCTACAGTACCAAGGGCAGCGCGGAGGGGCCGCGGGTGGACAAGATCCGCGAAGCGCTCAAGTTATTCCACATGATGCGGCCGGACATCCCGTGTGATGGGGAGCTGCAAGGAGACGCAGCGTTGATCCCGGAGGTGGCCCAACGCAAGGCGCCGGGCTCGCCAATCGGCGGCCGGGCCAACGTGCTGGTGTTCCCGGACCTTGACAGCGGGAACATAGCATACAAACTGGTTCAGCGGCTGGCCGGGGCGGTCGCGATCGGTCCCATCGTGCAGGGGCTGGCGCGGCCGATGGCCGACCTGTCCCGCGGCGCGAGCGCCGCAGACGTAGCCGATGTCGCGGCCGTCGCGCTCCTCCAGGCGGCGTCAGGCCGCTAACGCAGCAAGGTGGACCGTTTAGGGAGGCTGGATGAGCTTCACGATCCGGAAGGACCCAAAAGGTGTGGTGGTTGTGGGCGTGGATGGGCAGCTCATCGTTGGCAACCGCCAGGAACTAAAGCAGAGAGTGCTCGACGCATTGGAGAGTGGTGAGAAGAAGGTGCTCGTAGACTTCTCGAACACCGGTTACATCGACTCTTCGGGGCTTGGTGTGCTGGTCACACTCGGGAAGAAGCTGCGCGAAAACGGGGGAGAGTTGCGGCTGGCGGGGTTGAACCCCGACCTGCGTACCCTGTTCGAGCTCACCAAGCTCGACACGCTGTTCACGATCACCGACTCGCCCGAACAGGCCCTCGCGAACTTCTGAGACGGTGACCGTTCCTCTCCGCCTCAATGTGAACCGCACCGAGGTCCCCGTCACGGCATCCGGTGGTCGCGAGGTGCACATCACCATCCAGGTCCCGACCGATCTGGAGATCGTCGAGCAGGCCGTTGATCTCGTCGCCCGGCACTGTCTCGCCTGCGGGTTGTCGCCGCGCCGCGCCCGGTTCCATCTGCGCGTCGTGCTCTGCGAGGCGCTCTCCAACGCGATCATCTACGGCAACGGCCTCGACCCTGCCAAGAGCGTCGACGTGCAGGTTCGGCTCACCGACACCGACATCACAGTCCGCGTGACCGACGAAGGCTCGGGTTTCGACCCCGACTCCGTGCCCGATCCCGTCCTGCCACACGACCTCGGCTCCAGCAACGGCCGGGGCCTCTTCCTGATTCGCCAGCTCGTCGATCGCGTCTACTTCAACGAGCGAGGGAACGCCATCTGCATGGTTCTGCGCCGCACGTAGAGCGGCTGGACGCCATTCTCCAATCCATCGTCACCCTCGTCGGACATCCGCTCCGACTATGGAGCGTGAGCAGCACCGGCCTGCGTGCGGTGGCGGGTAGCGGGCGGGACGACCGCCCCCCGCCCGAACCTGGAGATCGCACCGAGGGGTTCCGGTCGGGTGCGTCATGGTTCGCGCCCCTCACCGCCGTCGATGGGTACTGGCTCGAGTTGACCGACGCCGGTAAGGCCGAGGCTGAGCGTGTCGAACCCCTCCTGTCACAACTGCTCGGGGCGGAGAAGGATACGCTGAAACTGGCGCAGCAACTCGCCGACCGATACGAGGAGATCGAGCTGCTCTACACCATCAGCGAGACACTCGGCCGCACCATCGGGCTGAGCGAGGCGGCACGTACGATCGTACGCGAGGTGAGCACCGTCGTCGGGGCGCGACGAGCATCCATCCTGGTGCATGACCCCGACAGGAATGTATTGCTGCCAGTGGCAGGGTGGGGGATAGACGTCGCGCAGTTCGACCCCATACCGGTGGACGACCCGTGTTCGATAGCGGCCCGCGTGTTTCGCGAACGTCGGATCATCGATTACGACCCGCTAGGACCAGAGGAGCCACCGCCCTGTGAGCCGGGCCGGACCTACAGGGGAGCGGCGTTCGTATGCGTCCCGATCGTCTATCCGCAGCCCGGCGATGAGCCCCGCCCTGTGGGTGTGCTCAACGTGACGGACCGGAGCGGGACCGACGCATTTCCAGAGAGCGACAAACGACTCCTGGCGGCTATAGCCAATCAGGTCGGGGCCACCATAGAGAACGCGCGGCTAGTGGAGCGCGACCGCCGCCGCGAGCGGGTCAGTCGCGAACTCGAACTTGCCCATGACCTTCAGGAAAAACTGTTGCGCTCCCGCGTGGTGAGCGGCGCGGACGTCGCCGGTCGGTGCCAGCCAGTCGAGAGCGTCGGCGGCGACTTCTACCACGTACTACGCCTCCCCGAGAACCGGCTCGGCGTCATGCTGGGGGACGTCTCGTCACACGGGTACTCCGCCGCCTTGATCATGGCGCTCGTGCTTTCGGCAGCTGGCATTCATGCGGAGAAAGCCGCGTCGCCCGCCGACGCCCTCGAGCTGCTGTTGGACTCGGTCTGCGACGAGCTGAATGCGACCGAGATGTACCTCACGTTGTTCTATGGTGTCGCGGACCCGGCCGCCGGTGTGCTGCGGTACGCGAACGCCGGTCACCCCCACGCGTTCCGGATCACTGCCTCCGGCGAGGCCATGCGCCTCGCTGCAACCTCGCCACCGCTCGGTCTGGCACCCGAGGGAGAGTTGACCGGCGAGGAAGCGGAGTGGAATGCGGGCGAGGACGCGTTGGTGCTCTTCTCGGACGGCATCGCCGACGCCGTTAACGAGGCGGGCGAGCGCTTTGGAGAGGAGCGCGTGCTCGCGCTCACCCAGGCCGAACGCTGGAAAGGCGCCGAAGCGGCCGTCGTGGCGGTGTTCGACGCGCTCGCCGCGTTCGGCCCGGGCCAGCGCGACGATCAGACGATTCTGGTATTGAACGCCTAGCACCCGAGACATGGCTCGGTTAGGTCGCGCCCCGGCCGCTCCCCACTGCCACCGTGCGTACCTTACGTTGTGCCGCGTCCACTCGGTCAACACTTCCTGCACGATCCCGCGGTCCTGGATCGGATCGTAGATGCACTCGACCCACAACCGCACGACCGCGTTCTCGAGATCGGGCCCGGCGGAGGCACCCTCACCCGGCGGCTCGCTTCACGTGTCGGCGTAGTCGTCGCCATCGAGAAGGATCGGGGTCTGTTCCTCGAGCTGCGAGAAGCGAGCAGCGGGAAACGGGAGACGGGCGATGTTTTCCCTGACAACGTGACCGTGGTGCAAGGCGACGCGCTCACGGCCGACTGGCACGCTCTGATTGCCCAACCGCCTGCCGTTTCCCCGTCTCCGCATCCCGCATCCAGCATCCCGCATCCCGCGTACAAAGTGGCCGGCAACATACCGTACTACATAACCTCCCCACTCATCGACAAAGCACTCACGCCGCCTCGGCCCACCGTCGTGGTATTCCTGGTGCAAAAGGAGGTTGCCGACCGGGTCACGTCAGCGCCCGGATCGAAGATCTACGGTGCGCTTTCGGTGGGTGTGCAGGTCATAGCCCGGGCGGAGCGCCTCTTTACCGTCAAGGCCGGCACTTTCAACCCTCCGCCCGCAGTCGATGCGGCCGTCCTCCGGCTCCGTCCTCGTGACGCTCCACTGATCGACGATGCGGAGCAGGCGGCGTTCCGTAGCTTTGTCACGGCGCTGTTCGGCCAGCGTCGCAGACAACTCGTCCGCGGATTGCGAACGGTGGTGGGTGTGGGGAGGGAAGAGGCGGCCCGCCTGCTGGAGGCCCTCGGTATCGACCTGGCGGCGCGACCGGAAGTGCTGTCGCCGTCGGCCTTTGTGTCGCTCTACCGCGCGTTGGGTCGTTGACTGGCGAGGGGGAGGGGCGGTACGTTGTGAAATCTTTCACAAAACCATGCGCAAGATCGCCGAATCCACGGTCCGACGCCTTTCGCTCTATCTGCGCTTCCTCGAGAAGTTCGAGCAGGAGGGTATCGCCACGGTCAGCTCTCAGGCGCTGGCCGAGCGGGGTGGTACCACGTCGGCGCAGGTGCGGAAAGACCTTTCATTCTTTGGCTCGTTCGGCAAGCGCGGGCTTGGTTACTCGGTGCCTGAACTCTCACGTACCCTGCGAGACATTCTTGGCCTCGAACGCCCCTACAACGTTGCCGTGATCGGCGCGGGGAAGATCGGCACTGCACTGGTACAGTACCCGGGATTTGCCAACCGCGGGTTCCACATCCGCTGGGTTTACGACCGAGACCCGCGCAAGATCGGCGTGAGTTGCAACCACTTGAAGATTCGAGACGTCGCGCAGATGGAAGCCGAACTCGCCGAGGCGAAGGTGGACATCGCCATTCTCGCGACGCCCGCCGACGGCGCGCAGGGAATCACCGACCGGCTCGTGGCCATCGGTGTCAAGGCGATCCTCAACTTCGCGCCGGTCCAGCTCGACGTACCGGCAGACGTTTCGGTGCAGCACGTCAACATGGCGCTGGAACTGGAAACGTTGAGTTACGCGCTGAGAAACCGCTAGATTCAGGCCCATGCCCTCCGTCCACGTGACATCTGAGATCGGCCCGTTACGGGCCGTCTTGGTACATGTCCCTGGGAAGGAACTCCTGGCGGTCACGCCGGGAACGCGCGAAGACTACCTCTACGACGACATCATCGATCTCCAGACCGCCCGCCAGGAACATCGTCGCCTGATCGCCGTCCTGGAGCGCTTCGCCCAGGTCTACGAGGTACGCGATCTCTTGACGACGATCTTGGAACAGGGGGAAGTGCGCGAGTTCTTGATCGCCCGTATGTCTGATTTCGTCCCCGAAGAGGCCCTCAAGAATGAACTGTCCGGCCGGCCCGCCGCCGAGTTGGCGACCCTGCTCATCGAGGGTGCCAAAGCGGAGGCAGGCCCCATTGGACAGGCGTTGAACGAGGTCGGCTTCACGCTCCCGCCGGTCCCAAACCTGTTCTTCACCCGAGACGTGGGGATCGTGATCGGCGAGCATGTGCTCATCGGAGCGATGCGCCACGAGGTACGTTGGAGCGAGGAGCTGATAATCAAGGCGCTCTTCCGCTACCATCCCGAACTGCGCAACGCCGGTATCATTTATGACGGCTCAGTCGAACGTCGTCTCGACCACACGCTCGAAGGCGGCGACGTCCACCCGGTGCGTGAGGATACGCTGATCGTCGGATTCTCGGGCCGCTCCAGCCCCGCAGCCCTAGATCAGCTTTGTGAGATCGTGTTCGGGAGCACCGCCGTTACCGAAGTGATCGTCGTGGTCATGCCCGGTATCCCCTCGGCCATACACCTCGACATGATCTTCACCCAGGTGGATCACGAGCTGTGCGTGGTGTTTCCGCCGCACTTCATCGGTCCCGGCAGGCTGCCGGTGCTCCACCGGCGGAAGGGACGGGAAGGCGTCAAGGAGATGCCCGACTTCTTCGCCGCGCTCCAAGCGGTGAACCTGACGTTCGAGCCGATACTCTGTGGTGGGCGCTACCGGCCGGTGCAGGAACGCGAGCAATGGGCATCGGCGTGCAACTTCATCACACTCCGGCCCGGAGTAGCGCTCGCGTACAGACGCAACGAGGCCACGCTCGCCGAGCTCGAGCGGGCGGGGTTCGAGATCGTGGACGCCGGGTCGTTTCTCGCAGGTGAGACGACAATCGCCGCCGACGCGCGCGCCGTACTCACCATGCATGGCGCGGAGCTGGTCCGCGGTGGGGGAGGGCCCCGCTGCATGACGCTACCCGTGCGGAGGGACGCCCCCTGACCTCGGGCGGGCTCCAGGCCCATCCATCGGGCACTCTGGTGGATCGCGCGCTCTCCTACCTGCGCGACGGGCCGGCCGACAGTCCGAGAATCGCGCGCGATGTCTTGGCCATACCGAACGCCCCGCCTGTCGTGGCTGAGCGACTGGCGGTAGCGCTCTTGGGCGCTGACCCACGAGTGCGCCGGGATCACACGGGTGATTGGCGGCTCGCCCACGCTCGCCTGTCCCTGGTCTCGCTGGCGCAATGCACGTTCGCCGTGGTCGACGTAGAAACGACCGGATCGCGGTGGGGTGCAGACGATCGTATCACCGAGATCGCCGTTGTCCTGGTGAGCAGGGGACGAATCGAGACCGCCCTGGAGTCGCTGGTGAACCCGCTGCGAGCGATCCCCGCCGTCGTCTCCCGGATAACGCAGATCACCGGCGCCATGGTGCAGTCCGCTCCTACGTTCGGTGAGATCGTCGATGACGTGCTCGCGGCGCTGGCAGGCCGGGTTTTCGTCGCCCACAATGTGGGCTTCGATTGGCGGTTCGTATCCGCAGAGGTACGGCGCGCGCGTGACCTTCAGCTCGATGGCCCCAAGCTGTGCACCGTGAAGCTCACCCGCCGCTTCCTGCCCAGTCTCAAGAACCGCGGACTGGACAGCGTGGCGCGGTATTTCGGGGTCGAGATCGAGCATCGACACCGTGCCGGCGGCGACGCACGGGCTACCGCGCTGATCCTGAAACGCCTGCTGGACACGGCGGCGGAACAGGGCGCGACGACGCTCGAGGACGTCAGCGGCGTTCCGCCGCGGCCCGGGCGGCGGAAGCGGCGACCCCGAGGTCCAACATGGATGGATGCCATATGAGCCTGGTTACCACCTTCCGGGTCGGTAGTCTCACCTGCCACGCCCTCGACGCGGGACGGCAGCGGCTCGACGGCGGGGCGATGTTCGGAGTGGTCCCGAAACCCCTGTGGGAGCGCCGTATCCCGGCCGACGAACGCAACCGAATCCCGCTCTCGCTGCGCTGTCTGTTGGTTGAGCACGACGACGGATTGGTGCTTGTGGATAGCGGTGTGGGAAACAAGGAATCAGAGAAGTTCATCGCCATCTACGCTGTGGAAAACTCGGGACGAGATGGACCATCACAGCTCGAGGATGCTATTGTAGAAGCAGGGTTTAGAGCATCAGACATAAAGTATATTATTAACACACATCTGCATTTCGATCATGCCGGTGGAAACACGTTCGTCGAGCTGGCCGGGGCGCAACCTGAGCTGTCCTTCCCGAACGCTGTGTACGTGGTCCAGGAGAGGGAACTGGAGTTTGCACTGCACACCAACGAGCGGACCGCGGCGAGCTATCTGCCAGCCAACTTCCTACCGGTCACGGCCGCCGGCCGCTGGCGGCTCGTTGATGGAGAGGCGGAACTCATCCCCGGGATCACACTGCTCCCGACTCCGGGGCACGTGCCGCATCACCAGTCGGTGCTCGTCTCGGACGGCGGCCAGACGGCCTGCTTCGTGGGCGACCTCATCCCGACGGCGGCGCACATATCCTTGCCGTGGATCATGGGTTACGACCTGCATCCGCTGGTGACGTTGGAAACCAAGCGCCGCTTCCTGGAACGGGCTGAGCGCGAGGATTGGATTCTGGTCCTGGAACACGAGCCCGGCCCGGGTCTCGGTCGCGTGGTCGCCACTGACAAGGGACGGCGCTTCGAGCCGCTTGACACCCCAAAGGGCTGAGGCTAGCTTTGCGCTAAACCGAGAGAAGCAAGCGCGTTAGCGCTTCACCCTCCTGCCGCCGGCCAGGTGCTGGTGTGTGTTGCGGGTTCCGAGGAGATTCCGGAGGCGCACGTGCGTCAACGGGTGAGCGGATTCCGAGGGTATGCGGGTCCGCTTTGTTGTCTCATGCTGGAGGAGGCTGGAGCTGGCGAATCAAGGCAACCGTGAGCAGAGGGTCCGCATAAACAAACAGATCCGTATCAGCCCCGTGCGGCTGGTCGACGCGGACGGGACGCAGGTCGGCGTGGTGCCGGTCGACGATGCGCTGAAGCTTGCGGGAGAGCGCGGTCTGGACCTGGTTGAGGTCGCGGCGACGGCGCGCCCCCCCGTGGTCAAGATCATGGATTACGGGAAGTATAAGTTCCAACAGGCGAAGGCAGCACGCATCGCGAAGAAGAAACAGCACGTCATCCATGTAAAAGAAGTCAAGTATCGGCCGGGGATCGACGATCACGACTTCGAGTTCAAGACCCGACACGCGCGGCGGTTCCTGGAAGAAGGCAACAAGGTCAAGTTGACGATGATGTTCCGCGGGCGTCAGGTGACGCACTCCGAACTCGGCCGGGACGTCCTGTATCGTGTGCTCGAGGAAGTAAACGACATCGCCAAGGTGGAGGCCGAGCCCAAGCTGGAAGGGCGCAATATGACGATGGTGCTGGCGCCGAAGTAGTAGCCGAGATTGTTGCTGTCGTCTCGAGAAAAGAGTTGAGCACGTGCCAAAGCAAAAGACAAAGAGGGCTGCGCGGAAGCGCTTCAAGATCACCGCTACCGGCAAGGTGAAGCGGATGCGCGCGTTCAAGAGCCACATCCTGACAAAGAAGCGCCCCAAGCGAAAGCGGCGTTTGCGCCAGTCGATAGTGATGAGCCCGGCGGACGAGAAGCGAATCCGGCGGTTGCTACAGACGTAGGGAGCGGAAGATGCCAAGAGTGAGAACGTCGGTTGCGCGTCTCAAGCGCAAGAAGAAGATCATGAAGGCGGCGAAGGGCGCGCGCGGAGGCCGAAGCAAGCTCTACAAGTCAGCCAAGGAGACCGTTGAGCGGGCGATGCGCTATGCGTATCGTGATCGGCGCAACAAGAAGCGCGACTTCAGGCGGCTGTGGATCGTGCGGATCAATGCGGCAGCGCGGCAGCACGACCTGTCCTACAACCGATTCATGGCCGGATTGAAGAGTGCCGGTGTTGAGATCAACCGCAAGATGCTGGCGGATCTCGCCGTCCGCGACCCGGCCGCTTTTGGTGAGCTGGCGTCGGTAGCAAAGCAGCGCACCTAGAGCGGCGCGCCTCCGCCAGGGAATCCCCCAGCATGGCGCACGTACCCGCAGAAGATCAGCTCGAACACATCGCCGCTGCGATCGACGAGATCGCGACGGCGGACGTGCAGCGTCTCGAGCAGTTGCGCACCAGTCTCCTGGGACGCAAGGCCGGGGCGCTGACCCATGTGTTGCGGTCCATCCCCGCACTGGACGCGGAACAGCGGCGTACCGTGGGACGCCGCGCGAACGAGCTGAAGCACGCAATCGAATCGGCGATCACCGCACGCGAGCGAACGCTGGCGGCCGCCGTCGGGACAGGACCTGCAGTCGACCGGACGATGCCCGGGCGGAGGCGCTGGCGTGGCGCGCGCCACCCCATCACGCAGGTCGTCGACGAGATCTGCGGTATCTTTCGCGAGCTGGGGTTCTCCCGCATCATGGGCCCGGAAGCCGAGACCGAGGAATACAACTTCACCAAGCTGAACATCCCGCTCGACCATCCCGCAGCCGACATGCAGGACACCTTCTACCTCAAGCCCGGGGTCGTGCTGAGGACCCATACTTCGCCGGTGCAGGCGCGCACCATGGAACGCTACGCGCCGCCGATCCGGGTGGTGGTGCCGGGTCTGGCATACCGGCGCGACCCGTTCGACCCGTCGCACGCACCCGTGTTCGACCAGATCGAAGGACTGGTGGTCGATGAAGGGGTGAGCTTCGTCGACTTCAAGGCGGCTATCGATTTCTTCGCCAAACGGTTCTTCTCGGCGGATACTGCGGTGCGCTTCAGGCCGTCCTACTTCCCGTTCACCGAACCCTCGGCCGAAGTGGACGCGCAGTGCCAGAACTGTCGTGGTACTGGGTGCTCGACATGCAAGCAGACGGGCTGGATGGAGATCATGGGCGCCGGGATGGTACATCCGGCGGTGTTCGAGGCGTGCGGGATAGACTCCGAACGCTACACCGGCTACGCCTTCGGCATGGGACCGGCGCGCATCGCCATGGTACGATACGGCATCCCCGACATTCGCATGTTCTTCGACAATGACATGCGCTTCCTCGACCAGTTCCTGGAGTAGGGCGTGTACGCATCGCTGAACTGGCTGGGCCGGCTGTTGGGAACGGAACTCGATCCGCAAGAGACGGCGGAGCGGCTGACCGTCGTCGGGGCTACGGTAGATGCGGTCGAGCCCGTGCACGCCGAGCTGGGCGATGTGGTGATCGGTCTGGTCGAGCAGGTCGGGAAACACCCCAACGCCGACCGGTTGACGCTGTGCCGGGTGAGCACCGGTAAGGGCACCGTAGAGGTCGTCTGCGGAGCGCCGAACGTACGGGCAGGTATGAAATACCCTTATGCCGCGGCGGGGGCGGTGCTTCCCGGCGGCTTCAAGCTGGAACGGCGCAAGATCAGGGGTGTGGTCTCCAACGGCATGCTCTGCTCGGCCAAAGAGCTTGGTTTGGGGGCCGACCAGGACGGCATCCTCGAACTGGACACGGTGGCGGCTCCGGGGACGCCGCTGCTCGAGGCACTGGACCTGGCCGATACGCGTCTCGAGGTCGATGTGACGCCGAACCGCCCCGACCTGTTGGCACAGCGCGGGATCGCCCGGGAACTGGCGGCGGCAATGGGATTGACGGTCAAGCTACCGGCATTCGAGGGTGCCCCCGCCGTACCCGCCGCACGGCGCGTGAAACGCAGCGGATCGGTCGGCGGTATCGAGGTCATCGTGGAGGACGACGAAGGATGCCCGCGTTACGGCGCCGCCGTGATCCGGGGAGTGCGAATCGGGCCTTCCCCCGAGTGGCTACAGGCTCGCCTGCGGAGCGTCGGCGCCCGCCCCATAAACAACGTGGTGGATGCCACCAATTACATCCTCCACGAGATCAACCAGCCCCTGCACGCCTTCGACATCAACGACTTGCGCGGTGGCAAGCTCATCATTAGGAGGGCCAACGACGGGGAGCGGATCACCACGCTGGACGGCGAGGACCACCCGCTGACTTCGGAGATGACGATGATCTGCGATGCCGACGGAGCCATCGCGATCGCCGGCGTCATGGGAGGCGAAAACACCGAAGTATCGGATGAGACCACGGACATTCTCCTCGAGTGCGCCTACTTCGATCGGCGTCGGATCAGAGCAACCCGAACGGCCCTGCGAATGGACACGGACGCGTCCTACCGCTTCGAGCGCGGGACCGATCTCGAGGGACTGCCGGCGGCGTTGCGACGTGCTGTGGAGTTGATCATCGCGGTCGCCGGCGGCGAGGAGCCGGAGGCGGCGATCGACGTCTGTCCTCGTCTCCCGCAGCCCACGACCGTATTCCTTCGGCCGAGCCGGGTGGAGCATCTGCTCGGCGTAGCGGTGCCGCAGGATGAGATCGAGAGGCTCCTCGGAAGCGTGGGGTTCACCCTGGCACCCCGGGACGGACGGCTCGCGGTCCAAGTGCCCGGCTGGCGTCCGGACGTCACTCGGGAAGTCGATCTGATCGAGGAGGTTGCGCGATTGCGCGGATACGACAGCTTCCCGGTGGAAATGCGCCCGTTCCGCCCCACTACTGTGCCTGACGCGCCGTCAGAGTTGCGCAGCGCCCTGGTACGGCAGGTGCTGACGGCGCTGGGGATCCACGAAGCGCGCACCCTGCCGTTGGGCCCCGTCGGCGGGGAGCACGCGCAGCCGGTACAGAACCCGCTCTCGAGCGAGGAGACACATCTGCGAACCGACCTGCTTCCCGGACTGGTGCGTTCGGTCGAGCGGAATTGGTCTGCCCGGGCGCGTGACATCAGGCTCTTCGAGATCGGACGCGTGTTTCGGGCCACCACGGGTGCAACTCCGCCGGTGGAGACGCTCAGGATAGCTGTGGTACTCACGGGAGCGCGGCAACCGGGCCACTGGGCCGACGTGAGCGGCATTGACTTCGATCTGTGGGACCTCAAGGGTATGTTGGAGGAGGTCGTCGGGGTGGCCGCACCCGGTGGCGCCGCCGTGGCGCCCGATGGGGCTGACGGGTGGGAGGTCACGGGACCAGACGGGACCGTGCTGGGGCGCGGTGGCGAGCTGGACGCCGACGGCCCGCCTTGGGCGGCTCCGTTATTCGGCATCGAGATCGATCTCGCTGTGGCGGAAACGCCGGCTGTACGGTATCGGGCGTTGCCGACCACACCACCGATCGAGCGGGATCTCGCACTGGTGCTGCCGGCCACGGTTGCGGCAAAGGACGTCGAGGAGGTGGTGCGGGGTGCTGGTGGGTCGATGCTCGAATCGGTCGCCGTGTTCGACGAGTACCGCGCCAAGGAGCTGGTCGGCCGCAGCGTGGCGTGGCGACTGGTATTTCGCGACCCGTCCCGCACGTTGCGCGACGCGGAGGTGGACCGGAGCGTGAACCAAATCTTGCGCGCCCTGAAGGAGCGACTGGGTGTCGAGCGCCGAGAGTCCTGAATTACGCGCTCTCGCGGAACTCGAGGCGATCATCCGCAATCTCGCCGATGAGATGGCGGCGTGGCGGCGGCGTGCGCTCAAAGCCGAAGCGCTGCGGACGGAGTTGGGTGTCGATCACGACGCCGTAGCGGCGCGGGAGCGGATCATCGAGCTGGAGGAATCGCAAGCCGACCTGAACGCGCGGCTGGGAGCGGCGCGGGAGCGGGTCGAGCAGCTGGTGGACCGGCTGCGCTTTCTGGAGGAACAGGTCGGAGTGGAGGAGCAGGCACGATGACTGCCAAGCGCCCGATCGTCAAGGTCATGATCGGAACCGAGGAATATGCGCTGCGCTCGGATCGCTCCGAGGAGTACACGCGGGAGGTGGCCGAACGTGTCGACCGCGCGCTCAAGGAGGTGCTGAGCGCCGGCACGATCATCGAATCCCACAAGGCGGCCGTTCTCGCCGCCCTCGCCATTGCGGACGAGCTGTCTCAGGCCAAGCGGGCCCAGAACGAAATGGCCGAGCGGCTGAACGCGCTCGCGGACGAGCTCTCTCGCCTGCTCCCCCCGGCGAAACGAAGCTCGCGGGTATCGGGATCGTTTGCTTCCACGGGAGAGGGTGCATAAGATATAAGGGTATGTAGGGACGGAGTTTATCGGACCTCGTCCAGCCTCTTGCGCTCGGCGCGGCGCCCACCGAGGTGGAGCGACCGCTGGAGATAGATACATGGGTGGAAACCCGGCCTTCATAGGGGCTGCCGTTCTCGGCGCGTTGATCGCCGGAGCGGTTTTTTATGTCCTCGGTACCCGGATCGAGCGGCGGCGCGCCGAGGCCGAAGGCCGGGCCGGCCGGCAGCAGGCTGAGCGCTACCTCACGGATGCGCGGCGGGAGACCGAGGCGACGAAGGCGGAAGCGGTGCTGGCCGCCAAGGAAGAGGTCATTCGGGCGCGTGAGGCCTGGGAGCAGGAGGCCAAAGAGCGTCGCGAGGAGCTGGAACGGCACGAGCGGCGGCTCGACGGCCGGACCACATTGCTCGACCGCAAGCTCGACGCTCTCGATGAGCGGGAATCCGAGCTGGGCAAGCGCGAACGCGCGGTAACGGAGCAGGAAGATGAGCTGCGAGGTGCGCGCGAAGAGCTGGCGCGCGTCAGGGCGGAGCACCGCAGCCGGCTCGAGGCGCTGGCAGGCATCTCGGCGGAGGAGGCCAAGGGCCAGCTCATCAAGGCGATGGAAGACGAGGCGCGCGGCGAGGCCGCCGCACTGCTCCGTGATATCAAGGACGACGGCAAACGAACCGCCGAGCGTGAAGCCCGCAAGATCATCGCACTCGCCATCCAACGGATTGCCGCCGATCACACGGCCGAGACCACGGTGTCGGCCGTATCGCTTCCGAGCGATGAGATGAAGGGCCGGATCATCGGGCGCGAGGGCCGCAACATCCGCGCGTTCGAGACGGCAACCGGCGTCGACGTCATCATCGACGACACCCCCGACACCGTAGTCGTTTCCTGCTTCGATCCGATACGGCGCGAGGTCGCGCGCCGCGCGCTCGAGCAGCTGATTACCGACGGGCGGATTCATCCCGGACGCATCGAGGAGGTGGTCGGAAGCGTGCGGGAGCAGATCGAGAAGGAGTTAATCGAGGTGGGCGAGCAGACGGTCTACGAAGTCGGCATCCACGGTATGCATCCGGAGCTGGTGAGACTCGTCGGCCGCATGAAGTACCGTACATCCTACGGGCAGAACATCCTGCAGCACTCCAAGGAGGTCGCCTGGCTTGCCGGCATCATGGCCGCGGAACTCAAACTCGACGTGCACTTGGCCAAGCGCGGTGCTCTCCTGCATGACATCGGGAAGGTGCTGACCCACGAACAAGAGGGCACGCACGTCCAACTGGGCGTCGAAACCGCGACGAAGTACGGCGAGGATCCGGTGGTCATCAACACCATCGCTGCGCATCACGACGATGTCCCGCACGAAACGCCCATCTCCGTGATCGTCCAGGCAGCCGACTCGGTGAGTGGGTCGCGACCCGGCGCGCGACGCGAAGCGTTCGACACCTACGTCAAACGCCTGACTAATCTGGAAGCCATAGCGACCAGCTACGACGGTGTCGAGAAGTCGTTCGCCATTCAGGCGGGTCGCGAACTGCGGATCGTCGTCGTACCGGAGGTCGTTGACGACACGCGCGCGGCGGAATTGTCCGACACGATCGCGCGCCGGATCGAGCACGAACTGCAGTATCCTGGGCAGATCAAGGTTGTGGTCATTCGAGAAACGAGGTCGGTGGACTTTGCCCGCTGAAATCATCGACGGAAAACGGATCGCGCAGGATATGCAGCAGGAGCTGCGCCCGCAGATCGAGGCGCTCACGGCCCGAGGCGTCACACCGGGGCTCGCCGTAGTGCTCGTCGGCGACAACCCGGCCAGCCAGGTTTACGTGCGCATGAAGGGGCGGGCGTGTGAGGAGGCCGGGATCTACAGCGAACAGATCAACTTGCCCGCCGACACGCGGGAACATGAGCTTCTCGGCGTCATAGATCGTCTCAACACGGATCCCAAGATTCACGGGATGCTCGTGCAACTGCCGCTGCCCGAACAGATCAACGAGATGCGGGTGCTTCATCGGGTCAACCCTTCCAAGGACGTGGACGGATTCCACCCGGAAAACGTGGGCAAGGCCGCGATGGGTGATCCCACGGCTTTCCGGCCGGCCACGCCGTATGGAGTGCAGCAGATGCTCGTTCGCAGCGGCGTCGAGACGTCCGGCGCACATGCGGTCATCGTAGGCCGCTCGAACATCGTCGGCCGGCCGATGGCGTCGCTGCTCACCCAGAAGGGCGAGGGCGGTAACGCCACGGTAACGGTCTGCCATTCCCGCACTAGGAACATCGGCGAGGTCACCCGACTCGGTGACATCTTGATCGTCGCCATGGGCAAACCCGAGTTCATCCGTGGGGACATGGTGCGCGAGGGAGCGGTCGTGATCGATGTCGGCGTGAACCGCGTAGACGACAAGCGCGCGAAGCAGGGGTACCGGTTGGTCGGGGACGTCGCGTTTGACGAGGTGGCCCAGGTGGCGTCTGCGATTACACCGGTGCCCGGCGGGGTCGGTCCCATGACCATCACGATGCTGCTCTACAATACGGTGCAGGCCGCGCGGCAGTGGGCGGCCTAGACCTGTTCTCGGGCGGTGCGGCCGCTTCCGCCGACGGCGCGTGGTCGGTCGCGCAGGTCACCGCTCATGCCCGGAAGCTGGTCGAAGCGGCGTTCGTGCGCCTCTGGGTGCGGGGTGAGGTCACGGGGTTCAAGGCCTATCGCAGCGGGCATTGGTATTTCTCGCTGCGCGACCGGCAGGCGCAGGTTCGCTGCGTGATGTGGCGAACCGACAATCAGGCGGCGCGCACTCAGCTCGAGGACGGGATGGAGGTGTTTGTCGAGGCACGCCCGACCGTTTGGGAAGAGCGCGGTGAATTCAGGCTCACCGTCAAGCAACTCATCCCCACCGATACCGGGGGCCTGTGGCAACTCCAGCTCGAGAAAGCCAAGGCGGCGCTCCAGCGCGACGGCCTGCTCGATCCCGCCCGCAAGCGGCCCCTCCCGCAATACCCAGCACGTATCGCGGTCGTCACCAGTCCGGATGGCGCCGCGCTGCGCGACATCGCCAGCGTCGTCGCTCGACGGTGGCCCGCCGTCGAGATCCTCGTCGTCCCTGTTCGGGTGCAAGGAGAGACGGCTGAGGCCGAGCTGTGCGCCGGCCTGAAGCTGGCCGACCAAGTCGCGGCGGATCTGGTGATCGTCGGACGCGGCGGTGGATCGAGAGAGGATCTCTGGGCATTCAACAGCGAGCGCGTTGCCCGCGCGGTGGCCGCCGTCTCGGTCCCGACGATTTCCGCGGTGGGGCACGAGACCGACGTATCACTCACGGATCTCGTGGCCGACGTGCGCGCCGCTACTCCGTCCGCCGCCGCCGAAGCAGCCGTCCCGGATCGGGATGCCGTCCGTGATCGACTAAATGCGCTCGCCCGGACCCTAGCTGGTGGTCTCTTGGGTCGGGTGGAACTGGCCACCCAGCGGCTCGACCGCACCGGTGATCGCCTGCAGGCAACGATCGCCGCTCGGATCGATCACTCTCGTGGGCGGCTCGACGCGCTTCACGCGACGCTGCATGCCTTGAGCCCGCTCCGGGTGCTCGAGCGCGGATTTGCGGTCGCTCGCGACGCGGACGGTAGGGTGCTGAAGCACGTAGCCCAGTTCCCCGGCGGAACCGAGTTCAGGCTCACCGTATCAGACGGCGATGTGCGCGCCCGCGTGACGGACGGCGCCGCGTGACGGATCGCCCGTCGTTCCGCGAGGAACTCGAGCAGCTCGAGGCCGTCGTCAGGCAGCTCGAGAGCGACGATCTCGATCTCGACCGGGCGCTCGATCTCTTCGAGGAAGGTGTCCGCAGGTTGAAGGTCGCCCGCACGCTGCTCACTGAGTCGGAACAGAAGGTGAAGAAAGTCATCGCAGAGGCGGGCGGTACCTACCGGGAGGAAGATCTCGACGTCTGACATTCCCGCATTCATGCGGCAGGCACGGGAGGCGGTGAACGAAGCGCTCGAACGCTGGATCCCGTCGCTCGCTGATGAACCGGGTGGAGTCGCGGGCGAGGCCATCGCGTACAGCCTGCGGGGTTCGGGCAAGCGGCTGCGCCCTGCGCTCGTTTTAGCGGCGTACCGAGAAGCGGGCGGTACGGGTGACGCGACGGACCTCGCGGCCGCGGTCGAGGTCGTCCACACCTACTCGCTGGTACACGACGATCTCCCCTGCATGGACAACGATGATCTTCGGCGCGGGCGACCCACCACGCACCGAGCCTTCGACGTGGGCACGGCGACCGCCGCCGGGTTCAGCATGGTCCCGTTGGCGGCCCGCATGGTGGCGGCGGGAGGGCGCACACTCGGGATCGACGGCGAGCGGTTGCGCGGGATCGGTTGCACGTTGTTCTCGGCGGCCGGGCTCGACGGGATGATCGCCGGCCAGGTGCTGGATCTGGAGGCCGAGGGCAAACGCCCCACCCTAGCGGCGCTGATGCGTATCCACGGTGCCAAGACCGGGGCGTTGATTGCGGCCAGCGTCACCATTGGAGGCATCGCCGCCGGACTGGCAGGACAGAGACTGGGCGCGCTGCGCGGGTACGGCCGGGAGATCGGACTCGCCTTTCAGATCGTGGACGACGTGCTGGACACGACGATGACGTCGCAGGAACTTGGGAAAACCGCGGGCAAGGATGCAAAACAGCAGAAGGCGAGCTTCGCGGCGCTCCTCGGGCCCGAGCCGGCGCTCGAGCGCGCCCAGGAGTGCGTCCGGCAGGCCATAGACCACCTGGGTGCAACCGGGATAGATTGCAACCTGCTGCCGGGAATCGCCCGGTTCATCGCAGACCGCCGCGCGTAGCCAGCGGCCAGGACGGCAGATACATGGGATTGCTCGACCACATCGGCGGACCCGAAGACGTCCATCGCCTCACACGTGACCAGCTACAGCCGCTCGCCGACGAAGTGCGACAGCGGTTGATCGACGTGGTATCCCAGACCGGCGGACATATCGGCGCCGGTCTCGGCGTCGTCGAGCTGACCGTGGCGCTCGTCTATCACTTCGCTTCTCCACGCGACAAGATCGTCTGGGACGTCGGGCATCAGGGGTACCCGTGGAAGGTGCTCACGGGACGGAACGCGGAGTTGCCTACGCTACGCCAACAGGGAGGACTCTCCGGATTCCTGCGCCGCACCGAGAGCGAACACGATCAATTCGGCGCTGGCCATGCGGGCACGGCCATCTCGGCCGCTCTCGGGATGGCCACCGCACGCGATCTCTCGGGTGACGACTACCACGTCATCGCAGTGCTCGGCGACGGGGCCATGACGTGCGGGCTCTCCTACGAGGGGCTGAACAACGCGGGAAATTCCGATCGCGACATCATCATCGTGCTCAATGACAACGGGATGTCGATCGCTCCCAACGTCGGCGCCATCAATAAGTATCTCGGATCGATCATCGCGAGTCCGTTGACCAACCGCATGCGCGAGCACGTCAAGCACGTCATCCAGAAGGCTTCGCACATCGTTGGTGGACAACGGATGGTCGACCTAGCCAAAACGGTAGAGGAGAGTATCAAGAATCTCTGGTCCCAGGGGATGCTCTTCGAGGAGCTGGGCTTCCGCTATTTCGGGCCTATCGACGGGCACGACATTCCCGCCCTGCTGCGCACTCTGGACCTCGTGAAGACGTTGGAGGGCCCCCGCGTGGTCCACGTGATCACTGAGAAGGGCAAAGGGTTCCCGCTCCAGGAACCGGACCTCGAGAAGTTCCACGCGCGGAGGCCGTACAATCCGGAAACGGGCGAGCTGAAACCGGCCAAGAAGGGCCCTCCGGCGTGGACGAAGGTGTTCGGCACAGCGATTACCGAACTCGCCGCCGAGTACCCCAACCTCGTGACGATCACGGCGGCAATGCCGTCGGGCACGGGCACGAACATCTTCCAGAAGAAGTGGCCTGAGCGCTTCTTTGACGTGGGGATCGCGGAGGCACACGCCACGACGTTCGCGGCCGGCATGGCCACACAGGGACTCCGTCCGGTCGTCGCGGTCTACTCGACTTTCCTCCAGCGCGCCTACGACAGCATCGTCCACGATGTCGCGATTCAGAATCTGCCCGTCATCTTCTGTATGGACCGCGCCGGGATGGTGGGCGCCGACGGGCAGACGCACATGGGGCTGTACGACATCGCGTACCTTCAGGCGCTACCCAACATGACCGTCACGGCACCGAAGGACGGAGCCGAGCTGATCGGTCTGCTCCGCTGCGCGTTGTCGCATGACGGACCGTTCGCGACCCGCTATCCGCGTGACACCGCGCCCGGCGCTATGCCGCCAGCCGCCGAGGTTGCGCCGATCCCGTACGGCACCTGGGAAATGCTGCGTGCGGGACGTGACTGCGCCATACTCGCGGTCGGCGTAATGTGCCAGCCGGCGCTCGAAGCGGCGGACTTGCTGCAGGCCGACGGGTTCGACGTAACGGTTGTGAACTGCCGGTTCATCAAGCCGATGGATGAGGGGCTGCTCGCCAGCCTGGTGCGCACGCACCGGTGCCTGATGACCGTCGAGGACGGCACTGCCGTGAACGGCTTCGGTGCTGCGGTTGCCGGACACTTGGATGCGATGGCGCCCGACGTTCGGGTCGGAATCCTGGGAGTTCCGGATCGTACGTTCGAGCACGCATCGCGGGCCGCACAGTTGGCGGAAGTGGGGCTCACACCGGACGGGATCGCTGAACGGGTACGGGCGCTCGCCGCGGAAGAGAGCCTGTCGGCTAGATGATCGTCGGGGTCACCGGCAATCCCCGGTATGAAGGACTCAGCCAGCTCTTGGAGCACCTGACGGACGCCGCTTGCAAGCGCGACCTCACCTACCAGACCGAAGCCGACCTCGCCCACCTGTGGCCCAAACCGGTCGCCCCGCTGGACCTGGTCGGCGGCCCACCAGACGTCATCATCTGTTTCGGGGGCGACGGGACGATGCTCCGTACGGTCCGCCTGGTGGCCGATCATGAGATCCCAATTCTCGGCGTCAAGATCGGTCGTGTCGGGTTCCTCGCCAGCGCGACGCCGGAGGCGTTGGACGACGCGCTGGCCGCGCTCGAGGCCGGTGACTTCCTGCTCGAGCGCCGCCGGACGCTGGAGGCGGTCATCGTCGACGACGACGGGAACGCGGGCGACGTTACGACCGCACTCAATGATGTGGTCGTCCACAAGGCCGGTGTGGCGCGGCTGATCCGCCTGCGGGTGTTCCAGGATGAGGAGGAGATCGGCGCG
>JADFNB010000028.1 GCA_022563595.1 Gemmatimonadota bacterium | reverse complement strand
AAGCGGTGTTTGCTCGGCATCGGAACTCCTAAGAGCGGGCCTGCCGCCCGCTCGACTGGGTGATTGGCGCTAAGCTAGGGTCGCGCCGTGGCATGGGCAAGCGGTAGTGGCGCACGCTGTGCGCCGCTACCGCAGGTTCTCCTCGAACAGCTTCAGAATCCGCCTGTACTCGTCCCGCCAACTCGCGATCTCCGTAAACCGATGCCGCTCAGCGGGATAGATGGCGACCTCCCAATTCTCCTTGCCCAGCTCGATCAACCGCTGTGCCAGCCGGGCGGTATCGTAAAACAGCACATTGTCATCTACCATGCCGTGCGCCACCAGCAGATGTCCCTCGAGGCCCTCGGCGTGATAGATCGGCGACGACCGCACGTAGGCGAGCGTGTCGTTCTGGGGCTCGTTCATGATCGACGACGTGTAGCCGTCGTTGTAGTGCGCCCAGTCGGTCACGGGCCGCAGCGCCGCGCCGGCCGCGAAGATCCCGGGCTTGGTGAACATCGCCATGAGTGTGATGAATCCACCGTAACTGCCTCCGTAGAGCCCGATCCGGGCCGAGTCCACGCCCATGTTCTCGACCAGCCACCGCGCGCCGGCCAGCTGATCGTCGAGATCGCGACCGCCCATGTACCGGTAGATCGCCGTACGCCATTCGCGCCCGTGACCCGCGCTGCCGCGGTAGTCCATGTCGAGCACGGTGTAGCCGCGCGAGGCGAGCAGATGGTGGAACATGTATTCCCGGTAGTAGCCCGACCACCAGTTGTGGACGTTCTGTAGGTATCCCGCACCATGCACGAAGATCACCGCCGGTCGCCGGCCGGCCGGGGCCGTGGCACCGGTGGGGCGGGGGCGGTACAGACGGGCCGGCACCGCAACGCCGTCGTCCGCCGGAATCATGACGATCTCGGGTTCGATCCACGCATGCGAGCGCCATTCTTCGGTTGGACTCTCGGTCACCTGCCGCATGGCACGCCCCGCGCGGTTCTGCTGCACGTACAGCTCCGGCGGATGGCTCGCCGTGGAATGGGAGATCGCGAGCCGCCGGCCGTCGGGTGAGACGGTAGCGTCCTGCCGTCCCATCGTGTCCGTGACGCGCGTGATGGTGCCGCCGCGCGCTGGTACGGAATAGAGGTGTACCTCAGCGAAACCGTCTCTGTTGGCCGTGATGTACCAGGAGCGCCGGTCGGCGGATAGCTCGGCGCCGAGCACCTCCCACTCGCCGGTCGTGACCGGAGTCGGGTCGCCACCCAGGGCGGGCACCGTATAGATGTGTGCCCATCCGCTGCGCTCGGAACCGAAGTACACCGTCTCGCCGTCGTCGAGGAAGCCGCCCATGAACGGCACGCGCGGTCCCGGGAACCCGATCCACGCATCGTCGTGATCGTGAGCCACGACCCGTTCCTCGAGGCTAGGCAGATCGACGACCACCCACCAGCGATCCTCGTCGTTCCGCCCGTCGATACGGAGCAGCGCATGGCGGGAGTCACGGGAGACCGCCACGCCCGAGACGTTGCGCTTTTCCACGCTGTCCCCCGCGAGGGCGCTGTCACCCACGAACGTGACCTCGCCGGTGGTCACGTCGAGCACCGCGGCGCGCGTCTCCGATTGCCGGTCGCCCACCTTGTTGCGACCGGTGTGGGTGTCGAGATAACCGTCATCGGTGATCCATACCGCCATGGTAATCCGGCGCCTGTCGCGCGCCGACTCCGAGACGTTCAGCAACACGAACCGGCCGTCCGGCGTGACGCGCATGTTGCCGACCGACTTGTTCTCGCCCGGATAGAACGGTTTCGGTTTGGTGGTGTCCTCTTCCGATTCACGATTCCACTGCTGGTCCCGATAGCGACCGCTGCGGATGAAATCGAAGAGGCGCTCCTGCTGCTCGGCGAGAAACGCGCGTTGCCCCTCCGGCTCCTTGTCTTCCTCCGGAGGGTCGCCCCGCCGGATATCGGTGAGCTGGGTGAGCTGGACGGTCTCGATGTTCAGGCCGAAGATGTTGCCGTCCCGCTGGAAGTAGACGGTATTCCCATCCGCTGACCACTGCGGATTGGACTCACGCGCGGGGCTCCGCGTCAGCCGGCGTGTGCCGCGCGACGTCCACAGCACCAGATCACCATCGAGCGCAAACACGGCCTTGCGGCGGTCGAACGACCACGATGCGGGGCCGGCCACGATCGTGTCCGGGTCGGCGTCTTCGAATCGTTCCGGCTCACCGCCGCGTGCCGCCACGCGGTAGACGCTCAGCGCGGTGTCGATACCGGCTTGCTGCCAACGGAACCAGATGTAGCGGGAGTCCGGTGACCAGCTGAATCCCTGCCCGCGGAGCCCGCGCGGAGCCCGCCCCACCAACTCGGGGCCGCGCATGATGTTGTCGACAGTGAGTGCGAACTCCTGAGCGGCGGCGTCAGCGCCGAGCAAGGTCAGCGACAACATGCCGGTCACCAGACAGACGATGCGTACTTTCATCTGCGTTCCTCGTGGATGAAGCCGAAGGCAACGTACAATCTCCCGGCACGCGACGCTATCTTTGCCGCGGTATGCGCCTGCTACCTCTCATCGTCTTGGGCGCGGCCGCCCTGGGATGCGGTCGATCCGAACGGCCGCCGCCCGCCGAGACATCGACCGACACGTCTCCACCGCCCGGCGAGCAGAGCACGCTCCTCGAGGGTAGGTGGGAGATCACGCCGGTCGCGGCGGGCGGGCCGTTCCTCGCCGTGGCAATCGATTCGGTCGCGAACGACGCGTTCTCCGGTCGGGTCACATGGGCAATGGCAGGCAACGTCGCAGAGGACCCGGCGCGCTTCCGCCGGTTTCGCGGAGAGATCACAGCAGACACCCTGGCGACGATCACCATCTACGACAAAGTCCTGGCGTCCCCGACCTACGAGATCAGCTTCGTAATACGCGAGGACACCTGGGAGCTGCTGACCTACCGCTGGGGCGGGGAGAACATGCTCACCCCGGGACGCCGCTGGGAGGCGAAGCGGATCACACGATAGCTACCGGTCGCCGACCGTGAGCGAGTAGGCGCCGGCGTTCTGCAACGCGAACGTCCGACTGGCAACCGCCACCACGCTCGCCGCATACATATCCGGGCTCTTCCTGTCCGACACCGTAACCCGAAGCGCGGCGCCGGCCATAATCTCACCTACGAGCACGCCGCGAACCTCCGCCTCACGCACCGTCTCGACGAACACCTGGCACCCGGCGCAGGCGGCGGCGACGCCATCTATGGTGTTTGGCGCGACGGCTGTCAGCGTGAACTGGACCGCCCCGTCGTCGGCGTTGGGCGTGCTCAGCGCAAACACCAGCTCCCCGGCCTCCGGCCCGCTGTCGCAGGCGGCGCCGAAGAGCAACACGACGAACCCGATTCCGCGCATCAGTCTCGTCATCGTCCGGCCCTCCCGCTGATGATGCGGCCCATGGTGTCCGTATCGACGGTGGCTCCCGACACCTCCACCCAGGCGAGGAAGTCGCCGACGTCGTACCCGCCGTTCCTATTACCCAATAGATCGAGGTAGGTCAGCTGGTCGGTACTCAGCTCCGCCCCGGTCCCGAGGAGCTGGCCGAGCACGCTCTCCCTGGAGAGGGCAGGAGCCGTCACCTCGAGCGAGACCGCCAAGTCAGCCACCTGTGAGCCGGACGTCGCCCGGGCCGTCACGGCAAACTGTCCCGTCACCGCCGGAATCCCGCTCAGCGTTCCGCCGCTCGCCAGCCCCAACCCCTCAGGGAGCTGTCCGGTCGCCACCGTCCAGAACACGGACCCGATACCGCCCGTGGCCGAGAAGGTATGGCTGTAGGGCGCGCCCATCACGGCCGGAGGTGGTGGGGTCGTATCGGTCACGAGCGTGGCCGCGAACACGGCGGTGATCGTCACCGAGCGGGTCATCGCCACGGCGAGCGTGTCGTCGTTGCCAGATTCATCACCGGCCCACCGATCCAGAATCGCCCCCACATCGGGCACGGCGATCAGCACCACCGTGTCGCCCACCGCTTTCACCGACGTCCCGATGGCCGTATCACCCGCGTCGGTGAGGACGGTTCCAGGACCGGAGGCGGTGACCGTCAGCGGCAACCCAAAACTGAGACGGAACGACATCTCCCCGTTCGGAACGACCTGGGCGATCGAATCAATCACTACTCCAGCGAAGGAGCCGTCCGCGTTCTTGGCGGATGCAGGATTGGAGGTGAGAGAGAGTGCGGTGTTGCCCGTAGCCCCCGGGTAGAGATCGCCCCCGTCTCCGCGGTTGCCGCCGCTGGTCGCGCGCAGCTGGTTCAGCCCATCGGCCTGCACCATGGCCACGCCGTGAATCGGCCCCACGTTGACGCCGCCACCGGAGGCGATCTTGGTACTGTCGATATGCCATATGGCCAAGCCGCCGCCGCAGTTGCCCGGGAACGCCAAACCGCTCACATCGCACGCACGCCGAATCACCGCGGAATCCGATTGCACGGGCTGGCGGTTTTCGACCAGGAAATACTCGCCGCGTGGGTTGTTGCCCTGCATGTAGATGAAGAACGCCGTGTCGGCAACGCCCGCCGGTCCGAACGTGTAGCTGCCGTCGGCGTCGAGCGGCGCCACCGTGATCCAGCCGAGCCGGTCGAGCGACCACGCGACCATCCGGGCCGGACTGGGTTGGGTGGACCAGTTGCCGCTGCCCATGAGCCCCCACCGGCCGATCCCTTCAGTGTCCCCGCTCACGTCGTAGAGGTCGGGCAGGCCGAACGCGTGTCCCGTCTCGTGCGCGGTCGTGCCGATTGGCATCACCTGCGTCGAGTCGCACCCGCTCGATCCGCCGACGCCACTCTGGATGATGTAGTCGCGGAACGCGATGAACCCACCGTTTGCGCTCAGATCGTTGCTGAACGCCCCGGACAGCGACGATGACTTGTGGGCCCAGACGTGGTTGTTCGTGGCCCCGCCGCACGCACCGTCCTGTTCCGAGTGCACGAACAGCACCATGTCGACGATCCCGTCGTCATCGCCCGAGTTGGGAATGTCGTCCGGCCCGTCACTGTCGAACAGGCCGAAATCCACCTGCAAGTCGGCGACCGCGAGAAGCTGCCGCAATCCGTTGTTGAGCGCGGTGAATGCCGTGCCGCTGAAGATCCCGTTGCAGTTGTTCGTTCCAAAGGGGTTCCCGGAGCAGGTTCCGGGCGTTCCCGTAAACTGCGCCTCGTCTCCGGGCAAGCTGTACCACCCCAGGACATTCCCTTGGACGCTGACCAGGTTCGACGAGAGTTGCTCGTAGAACGTTCGTATGGTGTAGGGACGGCCAGCGGTCGGCGCCGCCGCGAATAGCACGGCACTATACTCGGACGTATCTCGCGAGGCGCCGAATCCAATGTCTTGATACCGGAAGAGGATTGCGGGGACATGCATCGTTCCCACCACGGCGGCCAGCACCCCGGCTGGCACGCCGCTCACGGCGGCGTTGAGCCCCGCGAAGTCCCGTGCCGCCCGGAGCGCAGCCCGCTGCCCGACGACCCGGCGGGCGCGCACCCGCCATGCGCCGTCGCGATGGAAGTCGAGCACCACTCCGAACGGCGTCACCCTCAGCTCGCGGAGCGGTCGCTCAGGTCGTTGGCCAACCGCCGCCTGCGTGAAGGCCGCTACCGCCAACACCACCAGCGCAGCCGAGCCGCACCATCTTCCCATCTTTCCATCCTTCCATCTTCCCATCTTTCACCGTCACTATTCAGCAATCAAAACTTCACCACCTGCACCGCCAAGGCTGCCGATACCCCGACGGCGGCTCCCGCAAGAACATCGGACGGGAAGTGTTTTCCCGCCGTAACCCGCATCACGCCCACCGCGACGGCCGCGGCGACAGCGGCCCAGCGCCGGATACCGGGCCTGTGCTCCCCACGATTCAGCCAGTAGCTCGCGGCCAGCGCGAAGGCTACCGCCGTATGTCCCGATGGGAATGACCGGCGGCTGCCGCCCGAGTTGAGCTCCGTCACGGCCACCGAAGTATAGAGTATCGGGCGTTTTCGGCCCACCACGGCCTGGATCAGCTCCGTGGCGCCAATCGCCCAGGCGGCCGACCCCAACACCGCCGCCCCTCGGGCCACGGTCTCTCGGTCGAGTACGAAGTCGCCGGCTACCGCCGCGCCCAAGCCCAGGACCACTATAGTGGAAGCCAGGCTCCAGCCGTCCCGCGGTTCGACGATGGCCCAGCGGTCGAACACCGGCACCGACCCCCGGTCGCACGGAGCGCAATCCGAGGGCCCAGGCGAGATACCCAGAACCCGTGGCGTCAGATACAGCACGGCTGCGACACCGGCTGTCACGAAGTCTCCGCGCCCGATGGCCGGAGTCTCGTTCGGAGCCTGCGCCGCCGCAGGGCAGATCGGCCCGAAAGCCGCTAGCGCCAGTAAGATGGCGGGCAGCGCCCGGCTCTTGTGTGAAAACTGTGACAGGGCTAGAATCTTAGCGTTCAGAAACGGGGGGGTTCTGGTGACGGGGTCACCTTTCGGGAATCGAAGTCCAGTGAATACACAAACGCTTCCGCGGATCGCCTTGTTCGACAAATGTAAGAACTTCACCAAGGCGCGCGAAGTGGAAGCGGCTGGGCTCTATCCGTATTTCAAGCCCGTATCGCAAGCCGAGGACACGGTGGTGTGCATCGAAGGGCGCTCGAAGATCATGATGGGCTCCAACAACTACCTCGGCCTTACGCACCATCCCAAGGTACTCGAAGCGGCCAAACAAGCTCTCGATCGGTACGGTTCCGGGTGCACCGGCAGCCGGCTCCTGAACGGAACGCTGGACCTGCACGAGCGGCTCGAAGCCCACCTGGCCGAGTTCTTCGGCAAGGAGGCGGGACTCGTCTTCTCCACCGGCTACAGCGCCAACCTCGGGCTGATCTCCGGCCTGGTCGGGCGCGGCGACGTCGTCTTTCTCGACAAGCTCGACCACGCCTCCATCGTCGACGGCGCCCGCATGGCTTTCGGCCACACCGCCCGGTTCGGCCACGGCGACCTCGACCAACTCAAGCGCCTCCTGGCGAAACACGAGTCCCGGGGGAAGCTCATTATCGTGGATGGCGTGTTCTCGATGGAGGGGAACATCGCCGACGTGCCGGCACTGTCGAAGCTGGCGCAGGAGCACGGCGCGGCCCTGGTCCTCGATGATGCACACTCGATTGGCGTGCTCGGCCCTCGTGGAGACGGTACGGCCGCACACTTCGGCTTGAGCGACGAGGTCGACCTCATCGTCGGGACATTCTCCAAGTCCATGGCATCCATCGGCGGGTTCCTGGTGGGCCCGGAGCACGTCGTCCACTATCTCAAGAACAACAGCCGCCCGCTGATCTTCACGGCCGCGCTGCCACCCGCCAACACGGCGGGCGTGCTTGCGGCATTCGAGGTCATGATCGACGAGCCCGAACGCCGCGATCGCTTGTGGGAGAACACGTGGCGGCTGCAAGACGGGTTCCGCGCGATCGGATTCGATATCGGGCCTACCCGCACCCCCATCGTCCCCGTGCTGATCGGCACGCTCGAGCAGACTCTCATCGTCTGGCGCCGGCTGTTCGACGCCGGGGTGTTCACCAACCCCGTGGTCCCGCCCGCCGTGCGACCCGATGCGTGCCGGATCCGCACGAGCCTGATGGCGACCCATACCGCCGATCAGATCGACTTCGTGCTGGAACAGTTCGCCAAGATCGGCAAGGAGATGGGGGCTATTTGAGCCAAGACGTCCTCGTACGGCCGGTGAAGACGGCCGCCGACCTCAACCGATTCGTCGACTTTCCTTATCGTCTGCACCGCGGGGACCCCTGTTGGGTCCCCGAGTTGCGTATGGACGTCAGGAAGCTGCTCGACCGCCGCAAGAACCCGTACTTCGAGCATGCCGAAGCGGAGTATTTTCTGGCTCAACGCCGTGACGGCGCGCGGCGGGAGGTGGTCGGTCGAATCGCCGCGACCCACAACCGCGCCCACAACGAGTTCCACGATGACAAGGTCGGGTTCTTCGGGTTCTTGGAGACGATAGACGACCAGGCGGTCGCGGACGCCTTGTTCGACGCCGCGGCCGATTGGCTCCGGCCGCGGGGTCTGGACACGATGCGGGGACCCACCTCGTTCTCAACCAATGACGAGTGCGGCCTGCTCGTCGACGGGTTCGACAGCCCACCCACCGTGCTCAATCCTCATAACCCCGAGTACTATGTCCGGCTGGTCGAGCGGGCCGCGTTCGTGAAGGCCAAGGACGTCGTACAGTACCGGTCGACCAATCCCAACATGCCAGAGCGACTGATCCGGGGTGCGAGACTCCTGGCCGCGCGCAAGAAGATCACACTGCGGCAGATAGACATGAAACGCTTCCACGAGGAAATCGAGCGCATCAAGCAAGTCTACAACTCGGCGTGGGAGAAGAACTGGGGCTTCGTACCGATGACCGAAGCCGAGATCGATCACCTGGCGAAGCAGCTCAAGCCGGTAATCGTGCCCGAGCTGGTGGTGTTCGTGGAGCAGGGGGACAGGGTGATCGGGTTCGCCATAGCTCTACCCGATCTGAACGTGGCGCTGAAGACCAATCCGTCCGGCCGGCTCTTTCCCGGGATCGTGAAGATCCTGTGGGCGGCCCGGAAGATAAGCCGCATCCGTATTCTCCTGCTCGGCCTGCTCAAGGAGTACCGTAACACGGGGGCGGACGCGCTCATGTACCACTGGATCTGGGAGAAGGGCTACGCGCTGGGCTACCGCTGGGCGGAGGCCGGGTGGATCCTCGAAGACAACACCGCAATGAATAACGGGCTGCTCCGGATCGGGTTCGAACCGTACAAGACGTTGCGGTTCTACGACCGGTCTCTGTGAAGGTCTTCGTCACCGGCGGTACCGGTTTCGTAGGCTCCCATCTCGTCGAGGCGCTGCTCGCGAACGGGCATGTTGTGGCCTGCCTCGTTCGCAACCCGCGCAAGGCCGAACGCCTCTTCGGTGAGCGACAACCCAAGATCATCCGCGGCGACCTCAGCGATACCAAGGCGCTCGCGGCGGGCGCTACCGGGGCGGACATCGTCTTTCACGTCGCGGCGCTGACCGCCGCGCGCAGCAGGACGGAGTTCTTCGCCCTGAACGAGACGGCTACTGCACGGGTGCTGAGCGCCGCGGCGGGCGCGCCGGGTCACCTGCGCCGGTTCGTCTATGTAAGCTCGTTGGCGGCCGCGGGCCCGTCCCACCGTGGCAGAGCGCTTCAGGGCGGCGAGCCGGAAAACCCGGTGACCCACTACGGGGCCAGCAAACTCGCCGGCGAGCTTGCCGTGCGATCCTCGTCGCTGGCCTGGACGATAGTCCGGCCGCCCACGGTCTACGGCCCACGCGACGTCGCGCTGCTCAAGCTGTTCCGGCTCGCGCGCAAGGGTGTCGTGCCGGTCTTTGGCGACGGGGCACAGGAACTTTCGCTCATCTACGTCGAGGACCTGGCCCGCGCACTGATCGCCGCCGCCATATCACCGGAGACCGAGAGCAAGACATACTTCGCGTGCCATCCCGAGATCATCAGGACACGGGCACTGGTGACTGCCGTCCATCGCACCGTACGCACGAATGCCGACGCGACACCGCTCGTGATCCCAATCCCCGGCCCCGCGGCACGAGCCGCGCTCTGGGTCACCGGGACGGCCGCCCGCCTGGCCGGAAGAGCGACGCTACTCTCGCCCGACAAGGCCAACGAGTTCCTGGCGGCAGCGTGGACCTGCTCGCCCGCCGCTCTCGAACGCGACACCGGCTGGACAGCGGGATTCGACCTGTCGGCGGGACTGGCCAGCACGGTGGCATGGTACCGGAAACACGGATGGCTGTAGCCGATGGCCGGGAAAGACCGCTGGCGGAACCCGAACCGGAACGGCGCGGCACGAGGCTGAACCGGACCGACCAACTCCTCGCCGTCTATCTCGTCTTCCTCACCACCGTCATCATCTTCAGGGGCCCGTTCGGCGAGGGGCGGGCGTGGCTGCTCGCTTCCCATCTCCTCTTCGCGCTGCTGCTGGCTCTGTTGGCGGCGCTACGGGGCAGCGAGCGCGTCGGGGAGACGCTGCACGATTTTTACCCTATCGTCCTGCTGCCGGTTTTCTATGCCGAGATCGGCATCCTGAACGGCGCCGTAGGACTGCAAACCATCATGGCGAACGACGCGGTGCTCCAGCACTGGGAAGCCGCAATCTTCGGCGGGCAAGTCTCGTACGAGTGGATCCGCAACGCGCCGTCGACCTTCTGGTCGGGGCTTCTGCACCTGGCGTATCTGGTCTACTACCCGATCGTCGTCCTCGGTGCCCTGGTGCTCGCGTTTCACGGATTCCGCGAGGGCGCGCGCCGGACCGTGTTCGCGATGATGTTGGCCTTCGTCGCCTGTTACGTGGGGTTCGTGCTGTATCCCGTAGCGGGGCCGAACCATGCGTTCCCGCATCCGACCGGGCCGGTGCGCGACGTCTGGAGCGCGAAGCTGGTTTACGCCGCGCTGGCGCGAGGGTCGTCGATAGGGGCGGCGTTCCCGTCATCGCACGTGGCCGCGACCGTGGCTGTAACGATCGCGGTGTCGCGCGTCTGGCGGCCGTTGGGCGTCGCTCTGGTGGGCTCTGCACTCCTGCTCGTGGTGGCGACGGTCTACTGCCAGATGCATTACGCGGTGGACGCCGCGAGCGGACTCGCTGTGGGAGTAGCGGCCGGCTACATCGCCCGGCGGCTGTGGCGGGAACGGTCTCCCACCGCCGTCGAATCGGATCGCTCGATCTCATCGAGCGATCCCCGGATCATGCGCAGGTAGTGCCGCCGGTCGAGCACGTAGAGCGCATCCGTCACATCGGCCGCCGGCCACTCGTCGATGCCAGGGATGAACAGCCCGGCTACGAGCCCCATCCCACCCTTCGGAATCGTATCCTGCGTGGGGTTGTCATACGTGACGCTCACCCGGTAGACGTGATCCGTGTGAATCCGCACCCCTAGACGACGGTAGAGTCGGCCGAGTGTCACGCCGACGAGCCGGCCCTCGTCATCGAGGATCGGTTCTCCCTGCCAGATCTGTTTGCCGTCGGTGACGTCCTCGAGCGTCACGTTCACCGCGTAGTCGTGCAGATGGCCGCCAATCGCCACGATCCGCCCGTCAATGGAGGGACTGCCTTCCCATGACTTGGTCGTGCGGCCCGGCGGGAGGTCGAAATCCTTGTCGCCCGCCGGGAACGCCACATCCACCTGGAAACTGTACACCGGGAACAAGGGCCACGGCCGTCCCGGTTTCACGTACTGGAAGATAAAGTTCACCGTCACGCCACGATATGCGGTTCCGGTTGGGTTGTGCAGCATCGCGACAACGACGAGGCGCTGCCCCGCTTCCACCGGCTGTCCAAACAGGAGCCACGGTACCTTCAGCGGACCCGTCTCGGAACCGACGGCGGCGACCCGGTATGAGATCGGGAGAAACAGGTCGCGGTGCTCGGGATCGATCACGTTGAGGTGATGCAGCAACTGACTGGGCACTTCGTTGCCGTCCCCGTCGACCAGCTCGTACCGGAACCCATACAGATAGGTGTCGAACGGAATCGCAACTTCCTGCACCGGCGGCAGGAACATCACCCCGTGATGTTCGCCGCCAGCTTCGTGGTCGTGGCCGGTTTGTTGCGACATCGCCGGCAGATCGATCGGTCCGATCGAGATCACGAATTCCTTCGCGTCCGGGTTGTCGCGCAGCTCGATGGTCGCTCCTTGGGCGGCGAGAGACGGAGCGCCCGCCACGGCGAAGATGGTGAGAACGGCGAGACGATGCACGGATTCCTCCTATCAGCTTCCTACACTTTTGACCGATCCCGACAGCGCTTCCGCAGCGGGCCGCCGGGACTTGATCAACCAGACACCGACCGCCAGCGCGATCGATCCCAACGCTATCACCAGCAACATTTTGGTGCTGATGCTCCAATACAGGCCGAGCGCCGCGAAGAACCACAGCCGCGGAAACCGGCCGAGCAACGTCGCCAACAGGTACCGCTCGAGCGGATACCCGGCTATCGGCGCCACTATCCGCACACTCCAGTACGGTAGCGGGGACCAACTGCACAGCCATACGGTAAAGAACGGCGCCCTCTTGAACAATGCCACGACCCGCCGAACGGTTCCGCTCTCGCGGGCCGGCGTGAACGCCTCGAGATGCAACAGCTTCGCGTACAGATAGTAATTGAGCGCCTCGATGTACAGCGTCCCCACCATCCCGAGCGAAGCTATCACTATGGGCGGATACACGCGCCCGAACAGCATGAGGATCGGCTCATACGTAGCCGGCAGGAACATGCCGAGCGGACCGTTGACCCAGATCGTCACCAATACGAACGCCGTGAGCCCGCCACCCGTTCCCGGGAACAGCAACACCAGCAGGATCGCCAGCACCGCGAGGACTCCCGATCCGCGCACGACGCCGTCCCAGGCGAGGTTCCCATAGCGCCGCACGAAGAGCCGCTCCCGGAGTGTGATCTGTGGAGAAGCGGTCATGTACTCACCTTGCCCGGGATCACGCCGTCAATGCCGTCCGGAACGGGAACGCCCAGGTAATCGAGAACGAGCGGGAAGAGATCGACGGTGCGAACGGGGCCGGCGAGCGGTGCGTTCGACACCACGAGGCAGCGCATGTGTGCCGCGATCAGGCTCCCGTGACCCGAGCGGTGTTCGGGGAACTCCCACTCCACGCGGAGGTCGTACCCGACGTCGGCGATCACCACCAGGTCGCCGGTGCGTGATGACCGGAACAGCTGGAGAAGCTGGACGGGCGCGTCGGGATAGGGTGTCTCGAGTGTTCGTGCCAGCCATTCACGGTCGCTGTATTCTCCAGCCGCGCCGAGGGACAGCACGTCGGCCGTATCGGGACGGTACGCAATCCGCCCGCAGTCGGTTTCGCTTAGTGTGGCGCGCCCCAACCGCGAGATCAATGTCAGTCCCGAATCGTCCGTTCCCACGACCATGGCGACCCCGGGCAGTGCCGCAAGGTAGTCT
This sequence comes from Gemmatimonadota bacterium, assembly GCA_022563595.1. GTDB lineage: Bacteria > Gemmatimonadota > Gemmatimonadetes > Gemmatimonadales > GWC2-71-9 > JADFNB01. Next base: position 27,800 of record JADFNB010000028.1, on the reverse strand, counting down.
ATGACGGTCGGCGGGACCCCTGCGAGGGCGCCTGCCTCGATCTCCGCGACATGGAAGCGCCGCTCCCGCAGCACCCTCGGCTTGAAGTACACCTGGGCCGACGCATTCCCCGACACCATGACGGCCACCTCCGGGTCTTTCCGCCATAGAATCGGATGGCGCAGCGTAGGCAATCCAATGGCTTCGAGCGCCAGACTGATATCGGTGTGGCGCCTGACCCGCTCCAGTCCATGATCGCTCACCAACAGTGTGAGATGGTCGCCGTCGAACCCTCCGGCATCTGCGTACGCGCCGACGATACCGTCAATCTGCCGGTACATCTCCAACACGGCCGGATGCCACGGATCGTGGAAGTGGGTCACACCGTCGACCCCGGGAAAGACGGCAAAAACGAAGCGGGGCCGTTGGGGCGCGAGGCGACACAACGCCTGGCCCACCGCCCGGTCGAGCGGTCCGTAACCGGCGGTATAGTGCGCCAGCGAGCCCCAGAATTTCCGGCCGAAGCTTACGCGTTCCCGCCCGTCGCGCAGGCCGCGCGTGATCGGGGAGCACAGGGCAAGCGAGTCGGGGACGAGATCGAACACCGTACGCATGCCGTCGGGGAGGTCCGTGTTGAGTTTCTCGCCCTGGTAGCCACAGTAGTTGCGCACGTGGTCCCGGTTCCGCCACCAGTCGCCTCCATACCGGGCCGCGTCGAGCCAACGGATTCCCGGGATGTCGCAGGTCCCCGGATAGCAGCCGGTGAGGAACGGCAGATAGGCCACACCGGTGGTGGACGGAAACACCGTTGTCGCCGGCGTCACTCCGCCGGGTCCGAGCAGGTGACGCTCGATGTGCGGTAGCTCTCCCGCCTCCGCCAGCGACTCGAAGACGTCGTTGCGGGCCCCATCGACGAGCAGGAGCGCCGCCCGGCGGCCGGATACCGACGTTCCGGCTGTCATGCAGAGATAGGACCGAGCCGCACGCGCCTATCGGCACGTGCGGCTCGAGTAGACTGCGTCATCTATGGCTACTGGCTGATCGTGAGAGAGGCCACCATCCCGAGCATCTCATGCGGCGTACAGAAATACTCGTAGGTGCCGGCGGGGGCACCGGCAAACGAAATCTGGTAGACGGCGTCCGGCGCCATCAAGAGTTCGCCGGTGAGATCCGATATCTTGTTGGCCATGGCCCCATTCAAGACCGTCGCCGCCCCGGCCGGGACCTTGTCGGCGTAGAACGCGACGTTGTGCGGGCTACCGCTCACGTTGATCCACCGAACGGCATCGCCGGGTCGAATTGTCAGTGAAGCAGGTCGGTACACGTACTGTCCCTGCTCCGTCAACAACATCTGCACCTCGTGCACCGTGCCCGTCACGGGAGCCGGTGCCGCAGCCTCTGCGGCGGCGGGCGCGGCCGCCTGTGCCGGCGCCGCAGCCTCATCAGCCGACGGCGTGCCCGTCTCTCCACTTTCACCACCACATGCCATCGCGAGCAGCGCGATGGACGCAAGCAACTTCCGCATATGCAAGACTCCTCCGGATGACGTTTCGCTGCTTTCGTTACTACTGTTCGTCCCGTGCCTTGGGAACGGGTCCACCAATCTAGCCAGCCCCACGGCGCATTGGGTAGGCCCGCCCGCCAGCCTTGAATTCTCGGCCAAATTGGAGAACTTTGTATGGCCATGCCATTGCGTCTCCCGCCTGGAGTTGCAGCTTCGCCGCCCGCGATTGGGTGCGCGCAGCGCCGCCCGATCGCCTCACGGTGACCCACACGCTCACCGACTGCGCGGTCCTCACCGACCAAGCCGTTCCCCGTCAACCCGTCCCTGGACGCTGAGGATGCCGGCACCGCCTCCCTGCAAGCGCCTTGGACGCCAGTGTCGCGAGCTGACTGTCACCGTGCGGATCGCCGATCTGGACGACGATACGCGCACCGAGCAGGACGCGGCCGCCACCTGGCTGTTGGGACACACCGAGCGCATCACGTTCGGCAAACCGTACGTCAGGGGACGAGAGCTGTACGCCGACGCGGTCGTCGCCGTGCCGTGCAAGTACCTGGAAGTGAAGCAGCATGGGACCAGGACCAACGGACGGCCTCAGGCACGATGTGGAGCGCATGGATTCCGCGGTCCGCTACCTCGGGCATCGAAACTCGAGCTGAAGACGTTGCGGTACGATGAGGATCGATTCACCGTCGTCCAGGACCGCCGCCTGCGCACCTTGCCACTGCCCGTCAAAGGCGCCGCACGGCGGAGCCTGCCCGTCCTCCAGGCGCCCAACCCGTGCGACGGCGCCCCATGCCGGACGGCGGACAACAGGGTGGGCGCCGCCTGCTGCCGTGACCTGACGCTCGAGATCGCGCTCACCAAAGGCCAACACCTCCTGGAGGCGCTGTTGCGTTCCCGGAAATCGCCGTACCTCTGCAAGGTGAAGCGCACCGACGAACGGAGTGTCGAGTGCGAGGTGATTTCGGCCTGTGGCTATCTGGGCAACGACAGAATCAGCTGCACGCTACACAATCGCGTGCGGCCCAACGGCCGGCCAGCCAAACCGGCGATTTGCAGCGATTGGCCCGAGTTCGAGGACGATGACGAGTACACCGGCCATCCGGGCTGCGTCTTCATCGATGACTGACCGCCTACCCTCTCGGTGACTGCCGCCCGGAGGCAACTCCCGCGAATGACGCACGTCAACCGGCAAGATCTGCGTTATCCCACCGGACCTTTCCTCCTCCTTGGCCATCGCCGTCCGCCAGCCGGTGTGCAAGACCGGCCTGCTCAGTCGTCTCCCTAGTAGAACACCAACAAGCGAGGACGACGATGAAGTACGCTATCATATTGCCATTACTGATGTTAGCGGCTGGCCCGGCCTACGGGCAGGGGTGGATCGAGCCGCCACCGCGACAGCTGCGCGATTTCGGGGTGGTGAAGCTCCGCACGGCAGTTTCGGTGCGTATTGCGGGAAGGATCGCGCATGTCGCAGTGGAGGAGTGGTTCGTGAACCGCGGCGGGCGACTCGGCGAGGGTGACTACCTCTACCCGCTGCCCGGCGAGGCCGTGTTCGGCGCCTTCTCGCTCTTCCAGGGCGACGTGGAGCTGCGCGGGGAGACGATGGACGCGCAGCAGGCACGCGCCATATACGAGGAGATCGTGCGCCGCAAACGCGACCCGGCGCTCATCGAGCTGGCCGGCCACGGGCTGATACGCGCGCGCGTCTTTCCGATCAACCCGGGCGAGACCCGGAAGATCACGCTCCGGTATACGCAGATCCTGGAGCGGGCCGGGGACGCGCTTCAGTTCCGGTACGCCGCCGGCGGTCGCACCGGCATGCGGGCCCACGTGGAAGGGAGTTCCGCTCAGCAGCCCGTCCGCGAACCGACGCCCATCACCTTCGAGCTGACCATCGACGACGCCGCGGCCTTTCGGGACCCGTTCTCGCCGACGCACGAGGTCGAGGTCAGGCGCCGGAACGGCCGGCTGGTCGTTCGGCCGGAGCAGTCGTTGACGGGTGACCTCGTGCTGTTCCTGCCGTTCGCCCGCGACGCGGTCGGGCTCACCATCGTGACCCACCGTCCCGAGGCGGAAGACGGATACTTCATGCTCACCCTATCGCCTGGGCAGGCCGACGGCGCTGTGGTACCGCGAGACATCACGGTCGTGGTGGACGTCTCGGGATCGATGTCCGGCAGCAAGCTCGCGCAGGCGCAGGCGGCGCTGCGCCAGCTTCTCGGTACGCTCCGACCGGCCGACCGGTTCCGGTTGATCAGCTTCAGTAACACGGTCCGGTCGTATCATCGGGGCTGGACCGGGGCGACGCAGTCCGCGGTGCGGGATGCCGAGCGCTGGGTCGATGGGTTGCGCGCAAACGGCGGCACCGACATCGCCGGCGCGCTGGAAGCGGCGTTCCGCCTCCAGTCGCCGGACGAGCGGCTCCCGATCGTGCTCTTCCTGACCGACGGGCTCCCATCGGTGGGAGAACGAAATCCCGAGCGGATCGCCGATCAGGCCGAGCGTGCGCGCGGCCGGGCGCGGGTATTCGCCTTCGGCGTGGGCTACGACGTGAACACCTACCTGTTGGACCGACTCTCGGCAGCGGGGCGCGGGGCGACGGAGTACGTCGGGCCGCACGAGGATGTGGAACAGGCGTTGGGCACCCTGGTGACCAAGATCCAGCACCCGGTGCTGACCGATCTCGGATTGGAAGGCCCCGTACGGTTCGCCGAGGTGTATCCCGGCCGGCTGCCCGATCTCTTTGCCAGCGAGGAGCTGGTGATCTTCGGTCGGTACCGCGGATCCCGCACCGGGTCGGTGAGTGTGAGCGGGCGGCGCAACGCTCGCGCCGAGCGGTTCACGACCCGTGCCCGATTCGCGGAGCATCAGGACGCCAACGACTTCATCCCACGACTCTGGGCGGCGCGGAAGATCGGCGTCTTGCAACAAGCCGTGCGCCTCAACGGGCCGAATCCGGAACTCATCGAGGAGATCCGCGAGACGGCGCTACGGTACGGGTTGCTGAGCGAGTACACGTCCTACCTCGTGCAGGAGCCGGAGCAGGTCGCAGGGATCCGGCCAGGCCAGGCACCGGTCGCCAACATGGCTGCGACACTCCAGGCCGCTCCCAAAGAGCAGCAGGGCGCCGGTGCGGTCGCGGTGGCGCGCAGCGACCGCGCGCGGCGGGAAGTCCGGTCGATGTTCGAGCTGGACGCCGTCGATGAGCGGCTCCTCGGGCGCGGACACTTCCCACAGGCGCAGCACGTGGCCGGTCGCGTCTTCGTCGAGCGCGACAGCGTCTGGACCGATCTCACGCACGGCGACTCGCTCGAGGTCGTTACGATCGAGGCGTTCAGCCCCGCGTACTTCACGTTGCTGCGGCGGCTGCCTGAGCTAAAGCCGGTCTTCGCCCGGTTCGCGCGCGTGTTGATCGCCGGCCACGGCGTGAGCATAGAGATCGGTCCTACAGGCATCACGGATGCAGGCCAGATCGATCGGCTTGCGCGACGGTTTCGCACCCCGTAGCACGGCATAGATTCTCGGTCGTGGCGACCGACTGGGCCGAGCTGTATCGCAAGACGTACGGGGACCTGGTCCGCTTCCTTCACCGCAAGGTGTGGGATGCGGACCGGGCCCGCGACCTCGCACAGGAGGTATTCGTGCGCGCCCTCGATCACGACCCCGAGCGGCCCCGTGCCTGGCTGTTCACCGTCGCCGCCAACTTGGCGCGTGACGAGGCCCGAGGCGCCGGGCGCCGCAAGCGGCACCTGGAGCTGATCAAGAACGAGCCGCGGCCCGCCGCTCCGGATCCCGCACAGGAACTCGAGGAACGGGAGCGAATGGCAGCAGTAAGGGCGGCTCTCGCCAAGCTGGGCGATCGGGACCGGGACGTGCTCCTACTCTGGGACGCCGGCTCGAGCTACGACGATATCGCGGCCCACACCGGGCTCGCTCGGACCGCCGTCGGCACCACGCTCGCGCGCGCGCGCAAACGGTTGATCGAGGCGTATGACGCTCTGGAGGGAAGCAATGCGGCACTTGGATGACGGACAGATAGCCGAGTTTCTCGACGACGTACCGGGACACGGCGAGACGGAGGGCCGGCGGCAGGAGATAGAGGTCCATCTGGCCGAGTGTGCCGAGTGCCTTAGTCTCCTGGAGCGGGAGCGGCACATTCGCGAGCGCGCGGCGGCGATCCTTGCGGGATCCGGTCCGGCGGAGACCGGCGCTCCGCCGTTCGAGGAGGTGCTGCATCGCGCCGGCCAATCCGCCTACGGGGGGCCCCGCACCAGACCGTACCGCATTGTGGCGCTGGCAGCGACGGTGGCGATCGCCGCCGGCGTAGGTTGGTATGGTCGCGGGTTCCTTACCGAGCCCTGGTCGCAGCGGGCGGCTGAACCCACCGTGCTCGCGCGCGATTCCCTCATGCCCGAGCGAGCTGTTGTTGCTGCTCCGGAGGCCACGGAATCAGAAGACGTGACGGCGATAGCGGACGCCGCCCCCCCCCTTCCCCTTCCGGTCGCCCCACCAGCCTCACCTGCGGCCCGGTCGCTCGTGGGCGCACAGGCAACCGAGGAAGCTGCCGCAGGAGGTGTCACAGGTGTCGACGCAGCCGGTCGTCGGGGCGCGCCGGCGCTCCAGGTCGCGGCGGTCCCGCCGCCGGTCGAGCTGCGTCAGGAGGCGCTGCAACCGGCCGCGGAGCCGGAGCCGGCGATGCTCGAGGCGGACCGGGCGGACCGCGAGGCGGACGAGACCTCCTGGCGGCTTGTCGACCGCCGGGAAGCAGAGCGGCTGCTGGGCGGGAGCGTCGCGCGCGTGGCAGGGCTCGTGACGCTCGGCCACGCCGTACGGCTCGAGGCGGGCGGCTACGTGGTGCGGACACGGCAACGTCTGGGCGACGTCGAGTTGGAACTGATACAGCGTCGCGCGGTGGCACCCAAGGGAGCGGCGCAGGCAAGGGCGCGGATCGCGGTCGACGCGGTAGCGAGAGAGATCGTGGACGATGAGCGGACAGAAGGAAAGGTGAACCAGACGGTCCGCAGGTTGGGCTTCGTGATTACCGGCCGCGCGCCGATTCCTCTCGACTCACTCCGCGCGCTGCTCGCGCGCCTGCGTTCTCAGTGAGAACCCGCGGGATTAGCCGGCCGCCCAGTCCCGTCGTATGAAGCGAGCGTCATGCAAGGGATTCACGCATTGCGCTTCACAACGGCACCTGACCGGCGGATCCGGATCAACTCCGCCATGACCGAGATACCGATCTCGGCCGGTGTGTCGGCGCCGATGGCTTCACCGATCGGTACCTTTACGCGCTCCAAGGCCTGTCTCGGCACGCCTGCCCTCTCCAGTGCCTTCCAGATCACCACGCGTTTCCGCTTGCTGCCCAACATCCCCACGTAGCGCGCGCGCGAGCCGGCGGTCCGCTCCACGATGACCGCGTCCATCGCGTGGCCGCGGGTGCACGAGATCACATAGTCGTCCTCGTCGATCACGAGCTGGTCGAGAAACGCTCGGAGATCACTCACCACGATCTCGTCCGCCCAGGGGAACCGCTCCTCGTTGGCGAACTCTTCGCGGTCATCAATCACGCTAACGTAGAAGTCGGTCCCGGCAGCCGCGCGTGCGATCTCCTGTCCCACGTGTCCAGCGCCGAAGATGATCACCCTAGGCGACCTGCCGACTGGTTCCACGAATAATCCGGATTCTTCGTCGACGTGCGCCGCACACGCTGACGGATAACTCGACGGCCGCCATTCCGGCGGCCAGCGGCCCACGCGGTGCGTCGTCTCGTCGGCGAGCATCAGCTTGCGCGGTCCCGCTGACCAGTCCATGGCGGTGAACACGGCGGCGGCACACCGCCGTTCGATCGCGTCGGCCACTCCGTCGAGCAGGGCGCTCATCTCGGCGGCTTGCGGGAGCGGCTCAACAAACAGTTCGACCGTCCCGCCGCATGACAGGCCGAGATCACCCGCGATGTCAGCGTTCAGCGTGTGCCGCACGACCGCCGGCTCGCCCGACTCGAGCGCCGCCAGCGCCTGCGCCATGACGTCGGCTTCGAGACATCCCCCACCGATCGTACCCCATCGTCTCCCGGTCGCAGTCACGACCATCTTGGCGTTCGTGGCCATCGGTAGTGATCCACGGCGCCGTGCGACGGTCGCGAGTGCCGCCGGCGGCCCGTCCCGTGCCAGCTCGGCGGCCGCGCGCCAGAGCGCAACCAGTCCGCTCACGAGCCGCCCACCTCCTCGAGCCGGGCCACTGCACGGCGCAGATGCGGGATCACGATCGAGCCACCGACCACCAGCGCCACCGCGAAAGCTTCGAAGAATTCCTCGTCAGTCACACCCTCTTCGCGCGAGCGCACGACGTGGTAGGTGATGCAGTCGTCACAGCGCAACACCATCGACGCCACCAATCCGAGCAGCTCCTTCGTCTTGGTATCGAGCGCGCCGGATTCAAATGTCCGCGAGTCGAGCGCAAAGAACCGGTTGATATTCAGGTTCCCTGCGTCGTGAATCGCTTTGTTCAGCTTCTCACGACAATGACGGAATTCCTCGAGAGACGAGGCGGACTCGGACATTAACGCTCCAATGGCTGGTCCAGTACAATGTAGGGCCGGACCGGGCGAGGGAGAAGCCGGAGGGCGGCAAGCCGACGGGCTGCTGCGTATGCGAGGCGCCGCAGAAGGCAACGAAGGGGCGGCGCGAGTCAGTGCCCACAGCCGCCGCATGGTGCGCGACGATACCGCCCGTCACCTATCACCTAGCGATGCGTCAACTCCAACGACTCCTCCGCCAGCCTCGGGCTCACCATCGGGAACGCCCAGGCGAACATCCCGTACGCGAGCAGGAACAGACCGAGGAACCCGAGGGAGATACCGATCTCCGGCAGCCCTAGTACCGGGCCAGTGGTGAAGGACGGCTGGACCATGAGGAACCGCTCGAACCACATGCCGAGGAGGCTGATCATCAGGAACAAGGTGAAGGTGAACGGTGTGATCTTCGACTTCACCCAGATGAGTCCCCAGAACGGGATCAGGAACACCATGAAGACCACGAGCAGCGCGACTGGCCGCCACTCGCCCCACATCCGGAAGTACAGAAAGGCAGTCTCCTCGGGCAGATTGCCGTACCAGATCACCAGCACCTGACTATAGGTGAGGTACGCCCAGAACACCGTGAAGGCGAAGATCAGCTTCCCGAGATCGTGGAACTGCTGCTGCGCGATGAGATCGTGGAGCCGTAGCGCGCGCCGCCAGTAGACCATCATCAGCCCCAGCATGGTGAGACCGGTGAGGAACGACCCCATGAAGTAGAACACGCCGAACAGGCTGCTGATCCAGTAGGGAGACAGCGACATGATGAGATCGAACGCCAGCAGTGAGAACATGTACGCGTAGAGCAGGACGAGCACCGGCGCGAGCCGGTTGATCCGTCGCTCGATCCGTTCCACCTGGTCCGGAGTACCGGTGTATCCGCCCGCGATTCTCTCGTAGAGCGTCTTCCGCCACCCGCTCGCGTGGCTCCGCAGCGCCGCCACGTCGGGTTTCAGGTCGTTCCATACGAACGCGATCGCCACGCCGAAAAGAGCGAGCAGGCTGATCAGATCGCGCCAAAAGACCCATCCCACCGTGAGCCAGTTGCCGCGTGCCGGTGTGGGCTCCTCGATCCACGGGAACACGTGGTTGCGCCCGAGAAAGAGAACAAGGAAGAGCACGAGCGCCACGGGCAGAAACGCAACGCCGGCTTCGGCGAACCGAATGATGGGTCCGGCCCAAATACCCTTGGTGATCTTCTGAATGGCGGCGAAGAGGACCGCGCCGGCCGAGAGCCCCGTGAAGAAGACGAAGTCCACCAGAAACATCCGCCACGCCCGCTGCGGGTCGTCCCCGAACACCAGCATGACGAACAAGGCCAGTCCTGCGACGGCGAGCACGCCACCCACCAACAGCAGCGGTCCCGCCGGCGCATTCGCTCCGCGGCGATACAGCTCCCGATGGACGGTAGCGTCGATCATTGGGCCGCCCCCTGCAGGAGACGGACGTAGTTGACCACGTGCCACCGGTCCTCGCCAAAAATCCGAGCCCCGTACGCTGGCATGATGGCACCGCCATGCCGGATGTAGGTGTAGAGGTATCCGTCGGTGAGGTCGCGCGCGCGCTGCGTGAGCAGGCTCGGTGTCACCAGCAGTTTCTCGTTCACCGGGCCGTCTCCCGCCCCCCCGGCCCCGTGGCAGGGCAGACAGAAGATGTCGTAGCGGTCATGACCCCGCTCGATTGACCGTGCGGTCCGCTCCACAGGATTACGCAGTGCGTCGATCGCCGGCAGATTGGCCGGCGTCACGCGTAGTACCGGCTCATTCCCGGTTACCGGCACGGTGCCCTCCACCGGCATTCGCGGGATGGGCCACTTGTACGGCTGGATGGCGATACCGCGATGCATCGTGACGAACCACGGTACCAGGGCGATCACGTCGTCCGGGCCGGGGAACCGTTCCCACTGGTCCGCCGTGCAGCCGGCGGCGACCAGGCACAACCCGAGAACTGCCAGTTTACGTTTCAACCCGCACCTCCGCGGCTCCCGAGGACTGTAGCAATTGTTCCACTGCTGGACGCCGTTCCACCGGACAGGGAACGAAGATCCCAATCATGTCGTCGGTGAAGCGCCCGTCGAAGGCGCCCGGCTTCGTGTCGCGTACGGAGTGCACGATCAAGCCTGCGATCGTGGCCAACGCGCCCAGCAGAATGGTCAACTCGAACGAGATCACGACGTACGGCATCCACGACGGGATCGGCTTCCCGCCAACAATGAGCGGGTAGTCGAGCGACATCCAAATCGACATCAGGAAGCCGAGCGACATGCCGGTCAGCCCACCGATCAGGGTCCACAGCCGCACCGAACTCACCTTGTGCCCCACCGCATCGGCGATCTCGTGGTTCGGGACCGGTGTATAGACGGTGAAGTCCTTGTACCCCATCTCCTTGAGCTCCCGGATAGCGCCGGCGGCGGCGTCGACCTGCGTGAAGGCGGCGAGGAGACCGCCGGGATGCGTCTTGCTCACGGGTGCGCCCTCCTCCTCGGCATCGGAATGATCTCCTTCACCTCGGTAATCGACACCGTCGGGAAGTTCTTGGCGAAGAGCAGGAACCACATGAAGAACCACGCGAAGCTGCCGGCGAGGATCGACCACTCGACCCAACTCGGCGTGTAGTGCCCCATAGCGTACGGTTCGTACTCGTACGACAGCGACACGACGATGATCACGAAGCGCTCGAACCACATTCCCAGGTTCACGAACAGCGACATGACGAACAGCGCCGGGATGCTCCGCCGGATCTTCGGGAACCACAGCAGTAACGGCATGAACCCGTTGCAGATGAGCATCGTCCAGGTCGCCCACCAGTAGTCACCAAACGCCCGGTTCCAGAAGGAGGCGCGCTCGAACGGGTTGCCGCTGTACCACGCGATGAAAAACTCGACGACGTAGGCGTAGCCGACTATCATCCCGGTTAGCAACAGGAGCTTGGCGAGATTCTCGAAGTGCCACACGGTGATGTACCGCTCCATGCGGAACACCTTCCTGAGCGGTACCATCAGCGTGATGACCATCGCGACGCCCGAGTAGATCGCGCCGGCCACGAAGTACGGTGCGAAAATCGTGGCGTGCCAGCCAGGCACGATCGACATCGCGAAGTCCCAGGACACAACGCTGTGCACCGAGAGCACCAGCGGCGTCGCCAACGCGGCCAAATAGAGATATGCGCGGGAGTAGTGTCGCCACTGTTGATCGCTGCCGCGCCAGCCGAGCGACGTGATCGTGTAGAGCTTCTTGCGCCAACCGGTCACCTTGTCGCGCACGGCGGCGATGTCGGGAATCAGCCCGACGATCAGGAACAACGTACTGACCACGAAGTACGTACTGACGGCGAACACGTCCCACACCAGCGGGGACTTGAAGTTCACCCACAGTTGCCGCTGGTTCGGGTACGGAAAGAGCCAATACGCGTACCAGATACGGCCAAGGTGGATCAGCGGGAAGAGCCCGGCCGTCATGACCGCGAAGACGGTCATCGCCTCGGCCGTGCGGTATACCGCTGTCCGCCAGGCGGAGCGGAACAGGTACAGGATGGCGGAGATCAGCGTACCGCAGTGCGCGATACCGACCCAGAACACGAAGGTCGTGATGTATACGCCCCACATGACCGGCGGCGTGTAGCCGGCCACGCCGATCCCCCAGCGTACCTGGTACAGCAACGCGATCACACCGGCCGCGAGGACCGTGAGGACGAGCCCGAGGAGCACGTAGTAGCCGCGGCTCGGGCTGCCCAGCGTCGCCGCTATATCCCGGGTGATCTCCGAGTACGTGGGCTGCGTGTCTTGCAGGCTGGCGGATTCGGGTGAGATGGCCGTCGCCATCGCCCTACGCCTCCTCCACGTTGCGTACCTTCATGAGATAGGTCACCGATGGTTTGGTATTGAGACCGCCGAGCACGTGATATCCCCGCGCGTCGGCGGCCGTCCGGGCCACCCGCGAAGTCGGATCGTTGAGGTTCCCGAATACGATCGCGTCCGCCGGACAGGTCTGCTGGCAGGCTACGACGACGTCGCCGTCTGCGAGCGGCACTCCTGAGAGCCTGGCCTCGTGCTGCGCCCCGCGGATGCGCTGCACGCAGAAGGTGCACTTCTCCATGACGCCCCTCGACCGCACCGTGACGTCGGGGTTGAGGAGCCAGTGCATCGGCTCGGGCCACGCGAAGGTGTCGGGATCATTCGGCGTGGACATGTCGTACCAGTTGAAGTACCGCACCTTGTACGGGCAGTTGTTGCTACAGTACCGCGTCCCCACGCAGCGGTTGTAGACCTGAGCGTTCAAGCCGTCCGGCGTGCGATACGCGGCGAAGACCGGACAGACCGGTTCGCACGGCGCGTTCCCGCACTGCTGGCACAACATCGGCACGAAGCGCGTCTCCAACGGCTCGCCGTCCTGTCCGCCCTCGAAATACCGCTCGATGCGTATCCAGTGCATCTCGCGGCCGCGCCGCACCTGATCCTCCCCCACGAACGGGACGTTGTTCTCGGCGCTGCACGCGGCGACGCAGGCGCTGCATCCCGTGCATTTCGACAGGTCGATCGCCATCCCCCACTTCGTCTCATCGTAGGCGTATGGTCCGTAGCGTGTCGCCTCCTTCTGCGCCTCGGCCACATCATCGAGCACCCGTTCCTCGCGCTCCGGCACTGCGGCGGCATGCTGGATGTGGAACGGATGTCCCTCGCCCTGCTGCATCGCTGCCAGCGTCACCGCCTGCGCGATCCCGCGGCCGAGCTGGCGTCGCTTGCCTTCTGTCTTGGCCAGGTATTCGTGGTCACCCGTGGGACGCAGGGTCACCGTCTGGTAGTGCGACACCCCGCCGAACGCCGTTGGATCCTGGTTCAAGAGACCGTAGGCGTTGACTCCGCGATCCGTCGCATAGCGCCCGTAGCGCGTGTGTCCCTGCCCCAACGGCATAGCCACCACATCATGCCTGAGACCCGGGTAGAGGTACGCCGGGACGGTGAGTGAGGCTCCGTCTCCCGTGGTGATCTCGACGAGGTCGCCTTCGGCCAGTCCGAGCCGCTCCGCCGTGTCGGGATGAATCTCGAGCCAGGTGCCCCAGGTCATCTTGGTGACGGGGTCGGGTAGCTCCTGGAGCCACGGGCGGTTGGCGGCCCGACCGTCGTACAAGGCGAGTGACGGGTACGCGATGAGCGTGAACTGTCCCTCCGGAGCGGCCCCAGCCGCCGGCGGCGTGATCTCGCTGGCGGATGGCGCGAGCCGAACGGTGCTGCGGGGCGCTTCGCTCCAGATCCCGCCGCGCTGAAGCGCTTCGCGCCAGAACGTGTCGAACGGCCTGCGGTCGCGCCGTTCGCGCTGCAACTCGCGCCACCGTTCCTGTAGGTAGTCCTTGTACGTACCGTCGTTCCGCGCGGGCACGAACCCTTGGACCATCCTGCCACCCACGCGCCGCGCGACCTCGATCAGTACGTCGCCCGTCTGTCGCGTATCGAATACGGGCTGCATCACCGGTTGTACCAGCGAGTGTATCCCGGCGCGGGGCTCGTAGTCGTTCCACTGCTCATAGGGGTCGTGGTCCGGCAGCACCAGATCAGCCGCCGCGGTCGTCTCGTCCTCGAACCGCGCGAAACTCACATTGAACCCGGCCGATTGCTGCGCCGCACCGAACCGTCCGCCGGCCGACGGGGTCGCGAAGGCGGGGTTGGCCCCGTGCACGAACAGCACCTCGACGTCCCCTGCTGCCGCCGCGGTCACGAACGCCTCGATCGAGGCATAGGACGACCGACCGCCCGCCTGCACGTCTGCGCCGAAGACGATGGTTCGCCCGACGTTCCCGGCCACGTAATTGAGTATGTTCACCGCCGCCGCCGTCCCATGGGCGTCGGTATGCTGTGTCCCCATGCCACCGGGCAGGGCGATGCTCGGCCGGGCGGCGAATTCGCCGGCCAGCCGGCGAATGATCTCGGCCGACACGTCAGCGCGGACCGCCACGTCCTCCGGCGCATAATCGTCGAGCACGCCGCGGAGACGGCCGGCGTCACGCGGGGGCCGGCCCAGTCCCTCGGAGAGAATCACCTGCGCCATCGCGAGAGCGATCAGGCCTTCCGAGCGGGGCGCCGGAGCGATCCACTCGTCTGCGCTCATGGCCGTCATGCTCATGCGCGGCTCGATGTGGACGTAACGCCCCATCGCCCCGTCGCGGTACCCGTGTGCGGCGCTGAATCCCCGGGCATACTCTACCGGGCTGACCCAGGTCTCGAGAAAATCCGCGCCGAAAGAGAGGATGTACTCCGCATCGGCGAACTGGTAGGCGGGAATCGCGTCGACACCGAACACCTGCCGATTCGCGTAGCGTACGGCCTCGTAACCGAACGGCTCGAAAACCATGCGGCCCGACGAGCCCAGCGCCCTGAGCCACTCGTTCACCAATTGATCGAACGAGCCGCCTTCGTTCCCCGTGATGAACCACACCTTGGATCCGTCGGCCGCGCCGAGCCGTTCCGCCACGCGCGCGATCGCCTCATCCCACGTGATCGGCTCCAACTCTCCGGCTGCGTTCCGCGCCATCGGTCCGGTGATTCGATCAGGATTGTATGTGCCCTGCAACGACGCCTGCGCCCGGGCGCACAGTTTCCCGCGGTTGATCGGATGATCAGGGTTCCCCTCGACCTTGACGGCCCGTCCCTCCCGGACGCGCACGTGCACGCCGCACCCGGCCGGGCAGTCGCGACAGGTCGACGCGTAGTAGGTGGCGATACCGGGGATCTGGTCTTCGTTGGGAACCAGGTACGGAATGAGCTTTTCGACGCTGTCGGTGGAGCAGCCCGACAACGCCACCGCTCCCCCGCCTGACGCGCCCAAGACCCTGAGAAACTTCCGGCGATTCATTCCGTCTGACATCGATCCTCCACCCGCTAGTAGTGGCAGGCGGTGCAGTCGGTGCTGACCTGCCGCTCAGGATTATCGGTGTAGGTGCTGCGCTCATGACACGAGATGCACCAGCCCATCTTGAGCGAGGCGAACTGGTATACCTGCGGCATACGCTCGATCTCGCCATGACATTCCTGGCATGCAAGTTCGCCTTTTACAACGTGCAGGTTATGTGGGAAATGTACGAACTGTGGGAGGCGATGGATCTCAATCCACTCGATGGGTTCGCCGCGCGCGTTCGCGTCACGCAGCTTCTGGACCTCGGGATTGCCGGTACCCACGATCAGATGACACCCCATGCAGGACGCAACGGTCGGAAGCCCGGGACTGGTGCTGATCTCGGCGTATGAATGGCAGTAGCGACAGTCGATCTCATATTGGCCGGCGTGGACGTCATGACGGTAGAAGATCGGCTGGCGCGGTCCGTCGAGCCTGGCGGTGTCCACGTCGACCGGAGCCTCGAACGCCTGCACGGCCGCCTGCTCCTGCTCCTGCGGCCGAAGCGCCTCGGATCCCGTGAACAGGACGATGGCGCCCAGCACGATCGCCCCACCCGTTGTGGCTACCGGCCCGACCCACTTCGGCATATCACACCTTTGCTGGTATGTGGAATCCCCCTAACGGCGCCCAGTTGGAGCCGCGCGAGGGATCGTCACTACACCGTACGCGCTCGATGTAATCGGGCCGCAGGGCGGAAGCTGCTTTCACAGGGACTTGCGGCCGCGGGGAAAGATAGTCGATGCCTCCCGCAACACAACCACGCTCGACGGCCGTCATCCTCACAGTTGGCCGGTTGCGATGCGCCGGACCTCTGGGTCGGGATGCGTCCGCACGAGCGGCACGGCGCACCGGCCACGCGCTACCCCCGCCGCCAGGACCGGAGATTCCCCGCCGTGATCAGCTCCCGCTCTTCAGGTACGAGGTCCAGGAGATCGAGCTTGGCCACCGCGCCGTCCGGGATACGGAGCGGCATCCCCGTACCGAACACGAACCGCTCCAGCCCGACCGTCTCGATCAGCGTTCGCAGGTGATCTTCGGGCGGGCCCCACACCCAGCCGATGTCCCACAGTACCCGGGCCGCCTCGACGGGAGTGAGACCGAAGTGAACCTCCTCGATGAACGCCCGATCGGCGTTGGAGACGAGGATACGAACGTCGGGATGCTGGCGCACGCCGAAACGGATCGCCGCCGCCGGCAGTTGCGGCGCGACGTCACGCGGATGCCGTTGCCGGGCGTCCTCGAGCCGCACGGTGAACAGCAGCGGCATCTCGATCGCGGCGGCGGCCGCAACCAGCTCGCGCATCACTGCGCTGGTCGACTCGACACCCTGCCAGGTGGGATACACGCGCACCGCGGGCGCATCGATGAGCGAGGCGAAGTTGAGATCGTCTTCCCATCGCGGCGCGTCTGGATTCACGGTCGGCACGGGACACAACCGATTCCGGAATGGTTCCAGTGCGCGTGCCAGCGCTGCCGTGCCGGGGGTCGGATCACGATAGAGAATCGACGGCAGGTGGCCAACCCACGCCTGGTCGATCCCCAACCGGTCCATCTGAGCGACGAGCCATTCGGGCGAGCGCGCGTCCAGATGGCGGAAGGCGTACCCGCCGATGAACGTCGCCACGTCGGTGATCACGCTAGAGCACCGCGAGGAAAAACCGACAGCGCGTTGCGAAACCGAACCCCGTCCATCTCATCGGGGGTCAGATCGAGCGACTCGAGGTATCGCAACTTCGCCCATCCTGTGTCCATGGTGAGGTCGGTACCCCACAGCAGGCGCTCGGGGCCGGCGGCATCGATCGCCTGCTCCAGCATCCCCATGTCGATGCCGCTCCCCGAGAGGTCTATCCAGATGTTGGAGATCGGCGCGACGACACGGAGGGAGTAACTCCAGTCGCCGCCGCCGCCGAGGTGTGCCATGATGAAGTCTGTGTCGGGATGACGCAGCGCGAGCACCGCCAGCTCTCCGGCGTCCGATGCTTCCTGCCCGGGCCAATCGCGCCGGCGGTGCTGCCACACATGATGGAGAATCGGCACACCCCGATCTGCAGCCCGCGCGGCGATCGGGTCGAGCAGGGCGTCGTCCGCCCGGCGGCTCGCGGCCAGCTTGATGCCGATCATTCCCTGATCGAGCCGCCGGTTGATCTCGTCGAGCGCGTGCGTGGCGAAGTTGGGATTCACTACACAGTAACCATACACCCTGCCGGCGTGCTCGTGCATCAGCGCAAGCAGGCTCTCGTTCGCGGCGCTGACATCGTCCGGCGACGGGAAATACGTTGGCGAGCGCGCGCCCCAACTCCCCAGGATCGACGCCACGTGCCCCGTGATCCCGATACGCTCGCCGGCATCGAGCCGGCACCGATTCACGCGGCTCCAGTCCACCCGCGCCGAGCGTTCCGTGAGGAAGTGCGCATGCACGTCGATCAACACCGCTGCTCCACCTCCGCCACCGCTTCCTCGAGGAGCGTAAGAATCACGTCGAGTGCCGCATCGTCGTGAGCGAGCGAGACGAAGTTGTAGGCGTCGCGCTTGAACAGCAAACCGCGGGTGGCCGCCGCGGCCGCAACCGCTCCGGATGTAGCCTCGTCCCTGAAGGTGAGATAGCAGAACTCCGGGATTCCCCGGACCCCGGTCGCCACCGCGGGATGAGCCGCCGCGATGTTGCGCAACCCGTTCAGGAAACGCACGCCGGCACGAGCGATCGCGTCACCCACGTCGCGCCGCTCGAATTGCTCGATGACCACCTCCGCGGCGGCCAGTGCCACGAACTCCGTTGCGAGGGTCGAGGAGATCCAGGTCTTGGTCGCCGCTTCCATCAGGCTCGCCGGGCCGGTGACGGCGGCTATCGGGAATCCGTTGCCGAGCGCCTTGCCCAACACGACCAGGTCGGGGCGGATACCGTATCGCGCCACCGCCCCACCGGGGCCCAACCGGAAACACGTCTTGATCTCATCGACAACCAAGAGCGCGCCCATGCGGCCGGCGGTCTCGTGCAGCGCCGCCACCCATCCCGGAGTCGGCGGCTCGTCGATGACCGGCTCGACGACGATGGCGGCAAGCGGCGGATCGGCCGACAGCGCATCCAGCGCCGCGACGTCGTTGAAACGCACCGGACGGTGGAGCGCCGTGACCGCGCGCGGCACACCCTCCACTTCCTGACTCCAATCGAGCCACCCGTGATACCCGCAGCTCGCCACGCCGTCCCGCCCGGTCACGACCCTGGCGATGCGAACGGCGGCCGCGACGGCCTCGGCACCAGTCTTCAGAAAGCGCACCGCTTCGGCCCCGGGCACCACGGCTGCGAGCCGTTCGGCAACCCGCGCCTCCGCTACCGGCGGCAGCGGTCCCACACCTCCCTCACGGACGGCCCGCTCGACAGCCCGGGTGACGGCAGGATGGGCGTAACCCAACCCGACCGCCCCGAGCGCCATGATCGTATCCAGGTACTCCCGCCCGTGCTCGTCCCACACACGGCATCCGTTCGAGCGTGTCATCCGGCGAGGACCGTCGTACGCACCCCACAGTGCGTCCGACCGCTTGCTCCCCGTCGACGTCTCTCCCGGGATCACGAGCGAACGCCCCTCCGCTCCAGGAATCGCACCACCTCCAGGCACATCGCTCGTACGAGCTTCGTCTCCCGCTCGTCGAGCGGCGTGCGGTGCACCAAGTCCCGGACCGTACGCATGACGATGTCCGGATTCGTGGTCTTGAAGAACTCAATCGCCTCCAACGCCGCGCGCGCGTCGGCGAACAACAACTCCAGCGATTCGTGCCGCACCGGAGGCGCCGTCTTGCGCGGCTGTTTGCTTGGCGGTGTGTGCCCGCGCGCGAGAAACAACTCGTATGCGATGAGCCCGAACGCATGGCCGAGGTTCAGCGACGGGTGTTCGGGATTGGTGGGAATCGTCACCATTCTGTGGCAACGGTCGAGGGCCGTGTTCGACAGTCCCTTGTCCTCCCGACCGAGCAGGAGGCACACGAGCCCCGAGCCCGCGGCATCCAGGATTTCGTGTGCCGCCTCACGCGGACTCTGCACAGTACGCTTGGCCGCTCGTCCCCGGGCGCTGAGTCCCACCACATGCGTGCAGTCCGCGAGCGCGGCGTCGAGCCGGTCGAACACCGCCACACGCCGCAACACGTCGCCCGTCTGGTGCGCGATTCCCTCGATCCGGTGCGTGTCGTACTCCGCCGGATTCACCAACCGCAGATCACGCAAGCCGAAGTTCTTCATCAGGCGTACCACGGCGGCGATGTTGACGATACCCTGCGGCTCGTGCAGCACCACCACGACGCTCAAGTGATCACCCCCTCCAGCGCCGTCGCTTCCCCTTCCCGGTCGCCGCGCAGGTAGACCCATCCCCCTCCGGTGAGCGCGAGCTGTCCTGTCCGCCGCTCCCGCCCCGGTCGCATCTCGTTCACCACCGCGTTGAAGTGAAAGCGATCCCCGCGCCGGAACGGCCGGTCCGTGTGGCAGGTCACGAGCAGGCGATAGCCCCTAACCGTACGCTCGAATGTACCCTCGACACGTGACGGATCGCCCGCTGTTCCGGCTACTGCCCTAACCCGCACGCCGCCTGACGACATGTCGGGCACGACCAGGTAGCCCTCCCATGCCTCACGTCCGACGTAGACCTGCACCCCGTCAGAGTTGATATCCGGCGTCTCGTTGTCCAGCGCCGGATCGGGGTCGTCCGCGGCACGCACGATGAGGTCGGGCTTGGTGACGTCGAACAGGAACACCACGGCATCGCCGTGCGCCACGACCACGACCTTGGCCGCAAAGACGCCGGGTCCCGGATAGGGAGTCTCGGACCGACGATAATGGGCATCGGCGAGCGAAAAGGTTCGTGCCGGTTCAGCCGGCGCCCCCGCCCCGACGGCACCCGGTGCGGAAGCGAGCGGCACCGACACCCGGACACGCTCAATCGGGCCCACCGGCCGGGGCTGGGTCGGCGCCGCGCGCCGTCCCGCGAGCCGCACGACACGACCCTCGCGACCGATCTCTACCGCGTCCCGCGAGAACTCGTAACGCGTCGACACGCCGTCCCGCACGACCGTGATCGCGCTCTCGCTCACCTCCACCGTTGCCTGGCGCACGACGCCGGAGGAGTAGAGCGTCATCCAGCGACCCGATCCGTTCGCGCGTCGCACGAGAAACGCCAGGCGGCCGCCGTCGGCGAGATCGGGTCCAGGTGGGCCGGGCGCGGACGCCACGAGTATCGTCTCGCCATCCCGTGCCACCAACTGCAGCGACCCGATCGCCTGCGACGCGCGGCGTATCGTGAGCGGTTCGGGCAGCGCGGGTGCTTCGCCCAGCAGCTCGACGCGGTCGTATCCCGTCTCATGTCCGCGCGTCTTGCCGGACCACAGGCCGGTCCGGTGCGGCACCAGGGAGATATCGATCACTCCCAGCGGGTGGACCGGGAGATCGACCGTGACGCCGGCCGGCACGGTGACGTCGACCAGATCGAGGACATCATCCGGACCCGCTATCACGGTGCGGCACGCCGTCGTGCCCTGACCCAGCAGTCCTTCCGCTCGGACCCGACACCAGGACCACCCATCCGCGTTGTCGAGGGCATCACACCAGGCCCGGGTAGCGTGCTGGCCTTCAGCTTCGATCCCGGGAGCATTATGGGCGAGCGTAGACCGGTACCAGTGGAGCGAGGGCGATACGTAGGACGCCGTTCCGAAGTCCGCGAGGAGCGCGTGATCCCACACGACGCTCAGGTGTAGCGCGTCCGGGTGTCCGTGTCCTTCTGCGACCTGCCCGCACTCGACGCTCACCTGGCGCGTCCGGGTCGGGCGAAGCACGACCACGCTCGGATCGTCGATTGCGGCAGTCGGCCCGGACCACGAACCGCCCGCCGCCGGATCCTCCGGCACCATCCACAGCAGGGCCTTCCACCCCAGGCGATCGCGGTACTGACGGTGCGCCGGCCGGTTGTGTTCCTGCTCCGCCAATTCGACCCTGCCGGCGTCTGCCGCCTCGACGGCGTCCGGCGAGTAGAGCGCCGCGAGGACGGCGTCGAGGCGACAGTCGCGCGTCCGGGCGCGTCCCAACTCCCACAGCTCGGCGAATCGTGGCTGGCGGATGGATACCCCGAACGGTGAGTCGCCCCGGGCGGGAAGTGTCAGGTCGGGCAGCAGCGCGTGCAACGGGGCTGTGTACATCGCACCGAGCGGCGTTCCGTCATAGAGGTCGGTCCCGAGCAGTCGCAACCACTCACCTGCCAGGAGAAATCCGCGCAGCGCGAACAGGTGATAGTTCTCCCCCTCATGCCAGTGCCCTCCCGGACTCACCGCCGAGAGTTGGGCGGTGAGTCCGTGCTGGCCATCAGTCGCCCGGGCGACGAGCGCCGCATCGCCGAGCCACGCACCGGCGGCCAGCATCGCCGTGTTGTTCCACACCTGGCGATTCGACCACCCTTCGTCGAACTCGGCAATGAGCCCGGCGGCCTCCCGTACCATCGCGCGGACGTCGCGCCACTCCGACGCCGCGAGACTGTCCTGGTTCGTTGCGTCGAGCATAGCCGCCGCGAAGACGATCTGTATCAGCCAGATCGACTCCAGGTACGTCGAGAAGAAGAGCCGCGCCGGGCCGAGCACGTTGTCGCGGTTGGGGAAGCCGTGATAGCGGTCGGCGTAGATCGCGAGCACTTCCCCGGCCCGCCGCGCGAGGTCCGGCCGATCGGCGATGGCGCTCAGCAGTACCAGGTGAATCGCCCGTTCACTGAGCCAGACGTGATACCGCGTGATCCACGCGCGATGATGGCGCTCGCCGGTGTGGAGCGTTCGGCACCGGCCGCACCGGTGCCGCTCGGGTTCAGCGGGGTCGAACTCCAGCCGGGCTCCATCAGTCGGGCACACGCCGCCGTCACTCGAGAGAAGCGCCTTGTGTTGAGGGAAGTAGATCGCCCCATCCATCAAGCCGTCCAGGTTGCCATGGAGGCGCGACGAGAGCCGCGAGAGCACGGGCGTGCCCGCCACGAGCGCGGCCCGCGTGGCCACTTCACGCTCCAGAACCCGCCGCATCCTCCTCCTCCCAGACTGAGATCCCTTCGGTATCGAACCGGGCGGGCAGAACGCGTGCCCCGGCCTCCGTCACCGCGCGTCGCACGGCCGGAACATCGCCCGGCGGCGCGATGGCCAGCAGGCACCCACCGGCCCCGGCACCCGTCGCTTTGATACCCCATGCTCCCGCCGCCCGCATCGCCCGCTCGACCCGCTGCACGGCAGGCGTCGAGATGGTCGCATCCAACCGTTGCTGCTGGCGCCAGTTCTCGTCGACGACCTCGGCCAGGCGTCGCCAGTCGGCCGCGCGCAGCGCGGCGCCAGCCTCCGTCCCCAAGTCCCGGATGGCACGCAGCGCCGCGACAGTTTCCGCTCGATCGCCCTCGTAGGCATCCCACACCCGATCGTGCGTCTGCGAGGAAAAGTGCGTCTGCCCAGTGAACGCGATGACCAGCATGCCGGCAAGCTCGTCCGCCTGCGCCACACTCATCGGGATGCGTCGTATATCCACGCCAGCACCGCCAAACCCAAGCTCGTGCCAGCCGCCCAGTGCCGCTCCGTACTGGTCCTGCCGGCCTCCCTGTAGTCCCAGCTCGATGGCCTCGAGCTGGTAACCAAGCTCGGCGAGCTGTTCCGCGTCGTATTGCTCGTCACGGCCCTTGGCCAGCGCGGCCAGAAGTGCCACATCGAGTGCGCCCGAAGCCCCCAGTCCCGAGCCGGGCGGCACGTCGGACCGGGTGAGGATCTCGATGCCTCCCGTCAACGGCAGCATGTTGAGCGCCGCCTTGTGCAGATCGAGGTGTCCGTCATACACGAGTTGCTCCGGCGCGCTTACCGTGAGCTGTTGCCGTAGGTCCTCCGCGCGTAGCCGGATCGTCCCACCACCCAAGATGCACTCTACGTGCACGTAGAGATCGATGGCCGCGTTGGTGACCACACCGCCTTCGGCCGCCGCGAAGATGGGAACGTCGCTCCAGCCACCGGCGAAGTCGATGCGTACCGGGGCCCGTGCCCGGATGATGCGGCGAGCGCGGGTCAATGGCCCACACCTCCCCCAGCCAGGGTGGAAGGATGGGAGGGTGGAACGGTGGAAGGAGGGGATACCCCGATCATCTGTCTACCTATCCATCTTTCTATCTTTCCATCTTTCCATCCGTCCACCCATCTATCTTCCAACGCGCGATGCCCGCCAACTCACCCCGCAAGTCGATTCTGACTCCGCGGATGCGCCTCGCCACGCCCTGCACACCACGCGCATGATAGATCCACGCCGTCGGGTGGCCATCTGCGAGTACACGCTGCACATCGCGCCAGCTCGCCGTGAGGTCTTCAGCGGATACCGCGTCGCGCACGGCGCGAAACGCGCGCTCCAGCCCGGGAGCGCTATAGCCGGGATAGGCGAGTGGACCGTCCCCTTCGAACATCGCGGCGATGTAGCTCAGCGCCAGGTCACCGGGTATCCCGGTGACGAGCGCGTCGAATGCGCGTTCTGGCCCCTGGATCGTGGCCAAGAAGGCGGACAGCTCCCGTTGGCGCAGCCGGACATGCACGCCGATTCCCCGTAGCTGGGCCTGGATCATCTGTTCGAGTGCCATATCTCCGGTCCCTACCGTCAGGATCTCGAACGAGAGCGGTATGCCGTCTCGCCGCCGCACGCCGTCGGCCTCGAGCAGCCACGCGGCCGAATCCAGCAGCGCTCGTGCGGCGGCCGGATCGAACGGGAGCGGTGCGACCGGCTCGTACCACGAGTGGTCGGGAGGGACCGGACCGCCGGCGACGGTTCCGAACCCGTAGAGGTATGCATCTACGATGAGTTGCCGGTCGAGCGCGAGCGAAAGCGCGCGCCGTACGCGCAAGTCATCGAACGGTGGCCGCCGCAAGTTGAAGACGAGCGCATAGGTGAACAGTACCGGGTAATCGACAACCCGGAGCCGCTCGTCGGCCCGGACGAAGTCGGCGTACGCCGGGTTGATCCCCGCGAAGTCCAGCTCTCCCGAAGTCAGCGCCGCCAGCTTCGTCGTCGGCTCATCGACGATCGCGATGACGAGCCGCTGAATCGCTGGAACACCGAGCGCTTCCGGGAACCCGGGCCGGCGCTGAAACACCCAGCGCTGGTTCGGCCGATGCTCGACGAAGCTGAACGGGCCGTTCCCTACCGGCCGTTCGTTGAATGGCGCACGGCGGATATCCGCCGCCGCCACCCCGTCGAACCGGTGGGCGGGGAGGATCGCCAGATCGGTGAACACATCGGGGAAGATCGGTTGCGGGCGGTGGAACCGGACCGTCACCGTGAACGAATCGACCAACTCGATCCCGGCGACCGGCGCAAGGTCGCGCGCGCGCGGGTAGGCGACCTCCGGCAGGCGGGCTCGATCGAGGGTCCACACTACGTCGGTGGCGGTCGTCGGCGTCCCGTCGTGCCAGAAAACGTCGCGGCGCAGTGTGAAAGTGAGGCGGCTGCGGTCGCGACTCCAGACCCACCGGGCGAGCCGCGGTACGGGACGCAACGCCGAATCGTAGGCGGCAAGCGTCAGGAAGAGCACGTGTTTCTGCACCTGTTTGGCCAGCGGGTGAACCGTGACGAGCGGGTTGATGGACTGGAGATCCGCTCCCGACGCGAAGAACACGGTGGAACCGGCGCGCGTCTCTCCCACCCCGCAGCCCACCGCCGGCAGGAGCGCCAGCAGGGATAGCAGCGGCAGGAGATCGAGAAGACGGGTTGACGGGGGGCCCACGTCGTTCACAGCCTTCCGTATGCTACGCCGTGCGATCGTCCGACTGTTCACCGGGATCGCGCTCATCTTCGCGGTCGTTACGATCACCTTCTTCCTCGTCAACCTCGCGCCGGGTGATCCGGCGCGGTTGTGGGTCGGGCCGGGCGCGGGGCAGATGGAACTCGACGCAGCCCGCCGCGCACTGGGGCTCGACCGCCCGCTCGTGGCGCGTTACGTAACATGGCTCGCCGACTTCGCGCGGGGCGAATGGGGCACGAGCCTGGCACAGCAGCGCCCGGTCTCGCGGGTACTGTTCGACGCGTTACCCCACACGCTCCTGCTTTCCGGCGCATCGCTCCTGCTGACATATGTGGGAGGGATAATCGTCGGAATGTTCCAGGCGGTAAAGCGCCGCACCAGTCTCGACACTATGATCACCACCGCAACCATGGTGGTGTATGGCATGCCGGCGTACTGGCTCGCCCTGGTGCTCGTGCTGCTGTTCTCCTACGGGACGGCGCGGCACGGCTGGCCGGCGGTGCTGCAATTCCCCGCTCTGGGGGCCGCCGGACTCGACGCCGATTTCCTGAACCCATGGGGGCGGTTCCTCGATCGGGTCGAACACCTCGTGCTCCCACTCACGACGCTCGCCTTGATCGGTATTGCCGGCACGGCACGCTACGTCCGCGGCGCTGTGCTGGACGTGCAGGATCTGGATTACGTCCGCACCGCCCGGGCGAAAGGGCTCACGCCGGCTGGTGTCGGGCTACGGCACGTGCTGCGGAACGCCCTGTTGCCGCTGATCACCCTGTTGGGGCTCTCGTTGCCCGCGCTCTTCTCCGGCACCGTGTTCGTCGAGGTGATATTCGCGTGGCCCGGCGTGGGGCGTGAGATGGTGGGCGCGGTGGGCGCCCGCGATTACCCCGTGGTGGTGGCGGCGACGGCGGTGTTCGCCGCGCTCGTAGTGCTCGGCAATATCTTGGCGGACCTCCTGTACGCAGTTGCGGACCCGCGACTGCGCAGCCCGACGCGATGAGCACCTGGCGGGCGGTGATCCGGGATCGGCGCGCGGTGACCGGCCTCGCCATGCTCGCCGTCATGGCGGTCGTCGCGTTGGCGGCACCCTGGCTGGCGCCCGCCGACCCGATGGCCCAGGCCGATATCCTCGAGACCCGATTCCTCGGCCCGCTCGCTACGGGGCCCGACGGAACGATCCGCTGGCTCGGCACCGATCAACTGGGGCGCGACCTCCTGAGCCGACTGATCTTCGGGACCAGGATCTCGCTGTCGGTGGGACTGCTCGCCGCGCTCATCGCCGTCGTACTGGGAACCGCAATCGGCGCGATCGCCGCTACCGGCGGCGGCGCGCTGGAGCGGGTATTGATGGCGGTGACCGACGCAGTTCTGGCTCTCCCGCGCCTGGTCCTCCTGCTGGCGCTCGTGGCGCTGTTCCAGCCCGGCTTCTGGCTGGTGGTTCTCGTGATTGGGTTTACCGGGTGGATGCCCGTGGCACGTCTCGCCCGGGCCGAGGTCAAAGGTCTACTGGCGCGACCGTTCATCGAAGCCGCCACCGCAGCGGGCGCGAGTCGCGGTCGCCTGCTGCTACGGCACCTCCTGCCCAACGCGCTCACCCCCGTCGTGGTGGCGGCCGCGCTCGGCATCGGGAATGCCATCGCGCTCGAAGCCGGCCTCTCGTTCCTGGGCCTGGGGATCCCGGCTCCCACCCCGTCGTGGGGAAACATGATCTCCAGCGGACGCGACGCCCTGGTCCAGGCGCCCTGGATCGCTACGCTGCCTGGCCTGGCCATCGTGGCCGCGGTCGTGGCCTGTAACCTGATCGGTGACGGCGTGCGTGACGCGCTCGACCCGCAGGCGCGGACGTTCGGCTCCGTCTAGCGCCGCACTTCTGATCGCTCGTGCGTCTTGGAGATCAGCGCCCCGTCAGGCGCGCGCGGACCTCGGCCGGAAGCAGTGGGATGACGAGCTTTATCGGAACCGTGAACGCCAACCCGGCCGCCTCGCGCAATCCCTGCGCATGCACCGCCACCACCTCGCCTTGCGCGTTGAAGATCGGACTGCCGCTCGACCCACCCACGGTGAACCCGTCGAACTGAATCATTTCGGGCGTGACCTTGGAGAAGATCCCGGCGCTCATCGACGTGCGCACGGTGTGGCTGCGGTCGAGCGCGGCCGCCACCTCGATCCACAGCGTCGGCTTGATGGTCGACCCCCTCCTGAGCCCGGCGGCGCCCGTCCTAGACCTGGCGCCCGTGGGGGATGCCATCGGTGGCGGCGTAGAGGGGGTTGAGTCGATACCTGAAGGGGTGTCCGGCCTGGGCAGTGACATCATAGCGGGTGTCAAGGAGGGCCTGGGCGAAGGTGGGACCCCCGATTGGGACTGCGACCAGGCTGAGATCGTCGCGATGGCCGGCAATGTCAAGCGGGCCGTTGTGGACCAGGCCGTGAGCGTCGGAAAGGGGATGTTGGGGGAGGAACGATACAACGCCCTCATGGCCTGGGCAGGGAAGGAGGTCGACGCAATCAAGGAGACCGCGGCCTTGATTAAGGGCAAGGTCGACAGCGCCAGGGACGGGGTCACCCAGTGGTGGCACGAAACCGTTGGTCCGTCGATCAAAAAGGCTGAGGAGCTCGGTAAGGCACTAAAAAGCAAGTTCGAAGCGGTCAAGAAGTGGGTGTCCGAAGGGGTCAACGACCTAATGAAGTGGGGGGCCGAAGCCTGGGAGGCGATCAAGACCAATGTTATCGACAAGATAGGCGAGGCAGTATCGTCCGCCAAGGAATACGTTGCGGAGAAACTCCAGTGGGCTCGCAATGCGATCGGGTCATGGTGGGACAAGCTGCCCAACTTCGTGAAGGCGCCCATTGTTGCGGCCGGTGCCGCACTGGCGGGGCCCGCCGGTCTGGCTGTATTGGCCGGGGCGCAAGCTGCCTCCCTCATCGCCCAGCACAAGGACTCCATCACTTCAGCCCTCAAGGCGACGTTGGATGCGGGGGTTCAGGCCCTGGCCAGCGCCTACAACTCAGTCAAAGAGGCAGTCATCTCTGCACACGCTGCGGTGAAAGAGTGGGCCGATTCCAAGGCCAAGAGCTTCCGCGAAGCG
>JADFNB010000066.1 GCA_022563595.1 Gemmatimonadota bacterium | reverse complement strand
CGACCAGACCCGTGATCTCGCCGATGCACTCGAGTCGCTGGGCGAGCGCGTCCGCGAAGCGCAGGAAGAGGAACGGGAACGGCAAGAGCGGGGACGCGAGGAACAAGGTGCGCGGACCGGGGAGCGCCGTCTGGATCCGGACGCCCAGCGCCAGTTCGGGCGGGAGTTGCGCGAGCGTCGTGGTGAGCTGCGGGAACTGCGCGGCAGGTTCCAGCGCGAGGGCGTCGACATCTCCCGGCTCGATGAGATAATCCGGGCACTCGGCCGGTACGACAATCCCAGCTCCATATCCGCCCCGCGCGCGTTGGAGCGCCTCGAGACGGAGATCATCCAGGGCTTGAAGGAATTCGAGTTCGCGCTCCGCCGTCAGCTGTTGGCTGGGGACGAGGAGCGAGCGTCGCTTTCGGGTTCCGACGCGGTGCCCAACGAGTATCGCGAGATGGTGGAGGAGTACTACCGCCGCCTGGCCGCGCGGCGGCGTTGATCGGTCACCCACCGCCCAGCGGAGCGTCTCTCCGTTAGCGAGTCGGCAGCGCAGCGTGGCTGGCGGCGGTGACAATTTAGACCGCTACCGCGATCCAGCCCGACGGCCGACCGTCGGGATAGATTGCGATCTTCAGGCCTATTTCCACTCGCCTTTACACAAGATACTCTATAGATAGGAGCAGCTCTCTGGAGGTCCTCCATGCCGATCAAGCAGCTCAAGAAATTCCTGGACGATCATGAGGTGAAATACCTCACGATCAGCCACTCGCCGGCGTTCACCGCACAGGAGATCGCCGCGAGCGCTCACATCCCGGGCCACGAGGTGGCCAAGACGGTCATGGTCAAGGTCGACGGGAAGATGGGCATGGCCGTGCTCCCCGCGCCGATGCACGTGGACCTGGCACAGCTCAAGGAGGTGACGGGCGCCACCACCGTGGAACTCGCGACCGAGAGCGATTTCAAGGAGCTGTTCCCCGAGTGCGAGTTGGGGGCCATGCCACCGTTCGGCAACCTCTACGACATGGACGTCTACGTCGCCGATGCCCTGACCCATGATGAACTCATCGCGTTCAACGCGGGTACGCACACCGAACTCCTCCGCATGGAGTACAAGGATTTCGAGCGGTTGGTGAAACCCAAAGTTCTGGCGTTCGCGACCTAGCCGCCCGGCATCTTCCCGCAGGGCGAGTGACAGAGGCAAAAGAGGACGCCCGGCCACGTCGTTCGGCTCGGGCGCCCAATTCTCCATGCGGTTGGTCCCGGCGCCCTTCAGGGCGCGACGCGATCAGCGGCCGAACCGGGCGCGCCAGAAATCGGCTGCCGTGCGCAAGCTGCCCTCGGTGAACCGGACGCCCAAGGTGAGAAACCAGCCATGGCCACCACGCACAGCGAAGTCGGGGTCACGGAGGTTACCAAAACGGTAGCCGGTTGCCACCTCGAGTTGCTCGATAGGCAGGAGCACGAGGGACGGGGCAGCATCCCAGCGGCGGGTATCGCTGGTGCGCTCGATGAGCAGGCGCCCCTCGCTCCGCACGGCAAACCACCGCGCGACGTCCACATTGAAGCGGGCGCCAATATAATCGGCCCAGGATTCGAGCTTCTGCTCGACGCCGTCGCCGTGCAGGCGATCGGCCAGGGTGCGGCGCAGGGCGTAGCGCCCCGCCAACTCGGTCCGGCTGGAGGGCGCCCAGATCAGCTCGGCCGCGCCGATCAGCCGCTGCTCCTCGCCCTGACGGCTCAGCACCCCACCGCCCAAGGGATTGGTCTCCTTGAGCCACGAGAACTTGGTCAAGATGTTGAGCACGTCGCTCCCGATCGGCCGGAACGCCACACCCCACAGCGTGGACAGGCGGCGACTCAGTGTCGCCTCGCCAGCGCCGCCGCGCTCGGTGCGGAGAAACTCCTGCCGTGACAGCAGGGCCAGTGAACGGTTGAACGAGACGTCGCCGGCCAGCGTGACCAGACGCGAGGACAGGGCGTCGCCATCGCGATACTCGCTGCGAGCGCTCATGCGATAGGGGGCGTCGGGCGGCAACCATTCGAGGCCAAATCCAAGCGACCAGTAGTCCTCTTCAGTCCGCAGGAACGGCAGCGCCCGCACCGGTTCGGTCACCGATGCCCGGTCGAGTCCCACGCGGCGCTCGAAGAGGGTATTGACGGTCCACGCCGCACCGAGACGCAGCCGGTTGTTCAGCCCCACCACCGCCGCGTTGTGGCGCCCGCCGGCTCCACCCGCGAGCTGGTATGAACCCCACGCCTGGGTACCCAGCCCCAAATTCGTGCGCATCCCAATATTGGTCACCGAATAGGAGGCTTGCTCTGGCTGGAACACTCGGCGGTGCTGCAGCTCGAGCGACACCTGCCGGTTGACCTGAAACGCCGCCCCACCCGCGATGTGATTCGGGCGCACGAGGTTGCCTGAGTAGCTGAACTGGCGGCGACCCTCTCCCCAGATGCTGAGGGCGGCCAGCGGCGTCCATGTCATCCTGACTTCCCCCGCCCGCGACCGGTCGTCCCCTGATCCATTGTCAAAGTGGTCGGCCGTATGCGCCACATCAACCTGCATATGGGCCCCCACCGACTGCACGATTCCCGCACGCGTGCGCTGCCGTCCGACCCCTTGTGCATCGAAACTCTGCCGCTCGTGCTGCACCCGCAGGACACTCGGGCCCACCCGAAGGTCGCCACCCAGCTTGACCTCTTCGGTACCGCCTCGCAGCCCACGGTTCGACGGGTTGCCAAACCCGGAGCCGATCTTCATCCAACTCGCGCTCAGGCTGAGCGCGCGGTTGAGCAGATGAAGCCCGCCGTCGATCGCGGTGGCGAAACCGCTCGAATCCGGCGTCTCGGAGTAGGAGATCTCGGCCCTCAGGTCCACCGCGCCGGACCGCAGTAGCCGCATATCGGCACCGGCCAGATAATGTGGACCCGTCGCCTCGTCGGACCGGATGCCTGTCACCCCCACCCGCAGCGAGTCGAGCAGACGGGATCCCAGGAGCTCACCGGCGGCAACCGTTGCCCGCAGCCCGCCAACCATCCGCCGCTCACCCCCGCTCTCCGCCTCATAGGTCACCATGATGAAGATCGGATTCTCATACGCGTCCGCCGCCGGCACCGGACGCTTGAACAGCAGCGTCCCGCGCTCGTAGTCGATCTGATAGTCGACAAACCGCACCAGGACCTCTCGGCTCACTACCCGCTGCGCGTTGTCGCTCGCCCGGGTCTCGAGCACGATCTGCTCGGTGCCCTGGATGATGTCCGGCTGCAGCTGGTACGGCCCCGACATGCCGGCGCCCCGCAGCTGCAGTTGCTGCAGGTTCTGCCGCGTGAGACTGCCAAACCCCCGCCACACCACCGGCCCGGTCGTGAGACGGGCCGCCCCACCAGTGAGCGCGCGGCGATAGGTGGTCAAGGTTAGCCCACTAGCGAAGTCGTTGGTCGCCACATCACCCACCACCACCCAATCCAACCCGCGCTCCACTCGGGCGGAGAACGCGTTGCGGGACGCGCTCACGGTGCGCACCTGGCTGGCATCCCCTAGAATGGGATACTGCGCCTCCTCCAGCGGGTCGTAGTCTCGTCCGAAGACATTGCGGCCCGCATCCAAACGCCGCGAATCGTAGCTCAATACGATCGAGGTGCGGCGGTCCAGCCGGCCCCGAGCCGTGATGGCCCCGAACGCCTCGGGACTCGCCCCCACGCCGACCCGCCCCACGCCCGTGACCATGAGCGGCCGGATCGCCGGCAGCAGTTCCAGATCGATCACCTGGCTCGCCCCGCCGGCCTCCAGCAGCAGCTGGCCTCGGCCAACCTCCCGCCCCGGCTTGAGCTGGATCGCCAACCACCCTGCCCCATCCGTCCGCACCTGCACCCCCACCGACGAGGGCTCCGCATCGGCATTCACCAGTTCCGCCCCTTCGGCCGACAGCGTCACCGCGCTCGGCTGCACCACCGGCACCCCCCAGCGATCCAGGACGCGGACCCGCAGCTCCCTGAGGCTGTGCCCGTCGGCAACCAACTGCACCGGCCCCGCTGGTGCCACGAAACTGGCCGGTAACCCGGTCACGTGCACCTGCATGCTGTCCCAGCGCTCCCGCTGCCAGGAGTTCACCATCCGCACGCGCAACCGGTGCGGGCCCCGGACCAACGGCACCGCGATGAAGTCGTGGAGCCCGTCGACCCTGATGGTGCCCTCTGCCAGCAGGGAGTCGCCGTCGAACAGCGCCACCGCTGCCCCCGGCTCGCCCCGTACCCCGACGTACACCCGGTCGCTCCGCAATACCGTCCCGTCCACCGGATCGACCATCTCCACCCCGGGCCCCACCATGAAGGTCCGCTGCTGCTCCGCTTCCCGCTCCTCGGCGGTCCGCAGCGCCCCCACCCGCACCGGCTCCACCGCCCGCACCACCCCCGCCACCCCCGCCGGCCTCAGTCGCAACGTGACCGGAGCCAGCGCCCGGTCGCCAAACTCCCAGTGCAGCACTGGCTGGCCCGAGCGGTCCTTACGAACTTCCGGATCAGGGGCCGGTGCGTCACCAATGCGCGCTGAACCGCTGACGAGTTCCCATCCGGTGGGAAGCGGATAGGTGAGTGTCGGCCAGCCGGTGCGGCGGGGTGCGAACACCACCTGGATCTCGCCGCCAGGGGGCATCACTTCCACGGGGGGGAGCGAATCGCTGATTGCGCGGAGGAAAGTGGTCCCCTCCGCCGACCTTAGCGGGTTGCGCACTAGGGCGATCTGCCGGTCGGCAGACCGAAGGGTGCTCTCGACGACGGCGACCGCCGAATCCTTCTCACCTACGGCCCAGGCGCGCACCGTCAGTTGGGAGTGCGGCGCGACAGGCGGCAGCAGTATGCGGCTGCCGGCAGGCAG
Source organism: Gemmatimonadota bacterium (assembly GCA_022563595.1). Lineage (GTDB taxonomy): Bacteria > Gemmatimonadota > Gemmatimonadetes > Gemmatimonadales > GWC2-71-9 > JADFNB01. Next base: position 5,405 of record JADFNB010000066.1, on the reverse strand, counting down.
CACCAACGTCGAGTCCCCGTAAACCATGACAGCTGAATCCACGGCGGGGGCGAATCGCACCGCCAGTCCGGCGAGAGCTACATCATAGTCATTCTCAATGACCACCTCATACTCGAACAAGGGCGAGTACGAATCGGCATCGCTTGCCACCGCAGGTGACTGGATGATCTCGTCGAGGCGCTTCACGGGCTGGGCATTTGCAAACAGGGCACGGACATGTCGCTGCAAGCTGATGCCTTGAGTCGTCCCCCTCTCGATCAGCACATGCACTTCAACCCGTCGGTTCTGCGCCCGGCCCGACGCCGTTGCGTTTGGGGCAATCGGTCGGTCCTGTCCATAGCCGCGAACGGCCATCAGGGAAGGATTGATCTCCCTGTGAACCAGGTACTGCCTGACCGCGCTCGCTCGCTCGAGCGCCAGCTCCATGTTGAGAGCGCGCGACCCTGTGGAATCCGTGTGTCCTGCGATCTCGATCCGCACATCGGGATGGGCAGCTAGAGACTGGGCTACCTCGTCCAGGATGGTGTGCGACTCCGGCGTCAAGCGTGCGCCTCCAAACTCAAACTCAACCCCTTGGAGTATGAGCGGCTGGCGCAGAGCCAGGGAGTCTTCGGCCATGAACGTCGGCTCGCCTCGGGCCGCGTCGGACTCGACAACCGCGGTGCGATCCTCTCCTACCGCTGTCGAGTCCGCTCGGTCAGCCTGACGGACGGGCCGGGCGGTGAAGCGCCAGGAGAACAGCAGGTAGACCCGCTCGACGGTACCCATCGACGGCAGCACCCGGAAGTTGACCCGCGGCGTGGTCCACCCACCCACATCAATTGCCACGAGATCCTCCGACGAGCCCCCACCGGCATAGCGGTACGCCGCCGGCACCGTGGTCCGGTCCAGGCGGAAGGCGTGACCCCCCGGTCGCACGTTGCGGAAGGAGAACTTGCCCTCGCTGTCGGTGGTGGCCACCTCCCCGTCGTCGGTCCAGATGTCGATCCCGTCGACCCCTGGCTCACCGGCATCCTGCACCCCGTCTCCATCGAGATCGGCCCACACCTTACCGATCACCGTGCGCGTCTCCATCGGCCAACCGCGTCGTACCCGCACCCACGCCACCACTTCCTCCGACCGAACGAATGCATCCTCCTCGGCAGTGGCGTAAGCCCGGTTGGCAATCACCTCATTCTCGGCGGAGACCACTGCCACCGCATAGCGAACCGTATGGGTAGCGCCGGGCGCCAAGAGTCCGCCAATGAAAATCGTCAGCTCGCGCCCGTTGACCTGAACCGAGTCCGCGCCCAGGACGCTCCGTCTCGCAAATCCGGCACCCTCAGGCAACGAATCGTGAATGCGGAGATAGGCGAGTGCCATGGAGCCCGTGTTTTCCACGGTGAGGGTATAGGGCACGGTCTCGCTGAGGCGGACTTCCAGCACATCGGCCGACTTCTCCAGGGCGAGTTGGGTGCGATTCACGCCTATCAACTGCACCGCCGCGGCCTCGGCCTCGGCGACGACGGCCGCTTCCCCCGCGAAACTCAGCGCGGTGAGCACCGCCACATTGCGCACTTGGAGCGTGTCGCGTACGTCTTCGCTGACCCTGGCGGTCAGCACCAGCTCGGCCGAATCCCCCGGCGCCACCTCGCCCAGGTTCCAGGTTACGACCTGCCCGGCTACCTGCGGGACCAGCTGCGACGAGACCAACCCGAATCCGACCGCCGAAGCCACCCCTCCCAGGCTCCCTGCCACGACCTGAGCGGCAACCTGCGAACTCGCGCTCGACGACACGAACTCGAGTCCCACCGGCAGGGAGTCGATCAGCACCACCTCCCGCGCGGTCGCCGTGGCCGAGGAGTTGCCGTAGCGGATGGTGTACTGGATCTCCTCGCCGATCCGCCCGGAACTCGGCCCGCTGATACGCATCTCGAGGAAGAGCACCGCGAAGACGAGGTCGGTTTCGACCGTGTTCGAGCCGACCGAGTCTGTCCCTGCGACCGTTTCATAGGTGGCAGCCGCAGTATTGGTCACCGTGGTCTGCGCCTGGAGGCGTGGGGGCACCAGCACCGCTGCAGCAAGAACACAGCACCGCAACGCCCGCTGCAGGGGGATCCCGCGCTCCGTCCGCCGGAAGCCGGCCACGTGGGCCTCAGCCTCCAACGCGCACTTGGAACGTGACTGTCCCATTGTCTCCCCCTGTGACATTGCCGATGCGGAACACGACGCGATTATTGGCGACGTCGAAGAACCCTGCGTCGTCATCAGCGGCGTCGGTGAGCGGCGTGCCGTTCCAGCGCATCATTCCAGGCAGGTACGATGTCCCGACCGGGATCGGATCGGTGATTGCGAAGTTGGCCGCGGTGTTCGGACCGCTGGCGCTGTAGGTGATGGTGTACGTCAAGGTGTCGCCCGTCGTCGCCGTAGCGCGATCGACCAGCGTGTTCAGGCTCACGATGATGCCTACGTCCCGGACCTCGAGAATGTCCTGGACCGCGTCGGATGTGGAACTCTCTACCAGACTCGTAGCCCGGAGGTCCACCGTATCGATGGTGCCGCGAACCATGGCCGAGCCAGGGATGTCAACCGCCACGAGTAGCTGCGCCGTAGCACCGGCAGCAAGGGTGACGGGGCCGGTGATCTCCACCTCCGTCGCCTCCAACATCCCGTTCCCATTAGCGTCGAGATACACCCGGACCGGCCAACCCACCCGCGAGGTGGCAGTCAGCATGATGCTGTCGGTCGCGTTGCCGAGGTTGGCAAGGGTGTGATCGAACTCGGCGCTCATGCCCGGATCGGTTACGATAGAGCGTGGCGGCCCGAGCGAAACACGCGCCACCCGGCCAAAGAACATGACCAGCGTATCGGACTGTGCCTGGTACGCCAGACCATTTGACGCCTCGTAGCTGGCTTGAACCACGCTCCTGATCTCGGTCCCCAGGGGGACCTGCGACGAGACCGGGGGCACCACGCGGATCCAGAAAAAACGACTGGCGTTCGGCACCAGTGCTCCGGCCAGATCGGCGTCCACGTCGTTGCCGGGGAGGGACTCGCCGGTGTTAGTGATCGTCCAGCCTGCCGAGTCGGCGGTGGCCGAGACGAATGTCACCTCAGACGGCAGCAGATCGTCGACGTGGATCTTGACGGCGTCTTCGTCGCCATTATTGGTGACCGTGATCTTGTACTGGATGAACTCACCGGGCACCAAGGTATCTGCCCCGATCGGCGTCACCTGATCGTCCCGAAATGCGTCTTGCGCGATCGATACCGCGGGGCGGACCACCCTCAGGTCCGCAAAACCGGCGTCCGAGGTTGTCGGCTGGGTCACCGACCGTGCCCGAAGGCTCAACGTGTCGCTGCTCCCGCCTGCCACGTCCGCCACCGAATAGCCTACCTCGATCGTTTGCGAAGCACCTGCCGCCAGACCTGTCAGCCGGGTGCTGTCCCCCGCAACGCCGTTCACCGACACGATCGCGATAACGGCCGGATCGGAATTCGACGCCAGTAGGTCAAAGTCCTCCATGCCGTTCCCCGTGTTTTCCACGGTGAAGGTGTGGCTATAGTTCCCGCTGTTGCTGGGGAGCCTCTGGAGGAGCTGGCCCCCATCCGGCGTCACTGACACCGCGATCGTCTCGCTCGGGCTGACGGTAGTCACGTCGGAATCCGACGCTGAGGCGTCGCGCCGCGAGGCGGCCGTTAGGGTGTAGACCGTCGACGCACCGCCCTGGCCCGAGGCGATGTCGTGAACGACCCGGATGGTGATCGTGTCGCTCTGGACCATCGCCGTTCCGGCCAACGCCGTGTTCAGGTCCCCCAACGTGGCATATGTGGTGACGCCCAAACGGTAGCCGGTCACGGTGATGATCCCGGGAACTCCTATCGACTCAGAAATCGTCACGCTATCCGTACCGTTGCCGATGTTCGCCACCTGGAAGGTGAGGGTGTCCGCGTTGCTCGGCGACGCAGGCGTCGCTGTCGCCCCCGCCGCGATCACGTCGACGCCGGCCTGGAATCCCACCGTCACGGAGACACTACCGCTGGCCGGCGCATACGAGTTGCCGTTCGCGTCGGTCCAGTTGACTGTCGCCCTGTTGGTGATGACGGTGCCCTCCGGCGTCTGCGCCCACGTCGTGGTCGCGGCGAATGCGCCGACGACCGTGGCCAGCGCCAAGGTCCGAGCCCCAACCCGCAGCTTCAGGTTCATCAGCGCACCCACTCCTTCGTTACGGTTTCAGCGGTGAACAAGGCCGGGTCGTAAGTCAGCTCACCCGGCTCTGCTGACACCGGAGCGGCCTCGGGCAGCTTGGCCCGAAACTCTGCAGTCACCTGCCCACCGGGCTGGACCCAACCGTGCACCGTCCAACGGATGTGGGTGTACATCTCCGGCGGCGCCGGCCTCCGCACCTGCTCGCCCTCGGCGATCTCCTCGACCATCGGCCGCGTCGTGTAGGTTCGGCCGCCGTCGATGGAGTACGCGATGACCACATCGTCCCGATCGGCCGCGGCCGAGCCGCCCACATAGGGAAGGCCCGCAGGAAGCGGGTCGTTGAACTCGACGGCACGAACCGGCACGTCGGCGATGTTGGTGAACACCAGTCGATAGAGGACGATGTCGCCGGGGAGAACCACGTTCGGGTCGCCGCCCCGTCGTCCCAGTTCCTGGTGGCGGGCATCGCCGGCCATCAGGTTTTCTGCCGTGATCACCAGCGCCTCCGAGCCGCCGGCGTCTTGAGCCGGAGCCGGGGCCGTCCCCAGCGCCGCCAGAACCGCCACCACGTATCCGATCTGTTGCCAGGGCCTCATCGAGGGTTTCTCCCGTGCGTCATCCAACTGTCCCGTGGTCTGCCCGCATCCTCCCCTTCGGCCCGGGCTTCCCGCCACGCGAAGGGCAGCTCGCAGGCCGGACAGACAACCCAGTGGCCAAAAAAAGCCGCCCGGTCGTAGTCGGCGTTCGCATCACAGTGAGGGCAAGGCAAGACCATGTTTGTTTCTCCAGTTGCTGACCCCCTCGGGAGCAGGGAATATGCCCGACGACCGACCGCCGCTGGCCGGCGGCTTAAGTGGCTGTTAGATAGATGGTTATGCGACTGTGGCGCAGGGTAGGCGGTGACTGATTGGGCTCGCCGGCACCTATCTGGTAACGGGGATGGTAACGGCGTTCCCCTTCCCCCTCCCTCCGTCCTCCGGGCGCCACACCACCCAACGCACCAGCTGGCCAGCACCTGACCCTGCTCACTCGATCCGGGCAACAAACTGTACGGCGCCGGTATTGTCGGGCGCGGTGAAGCTCAGGTTATTCTGGAGCCTCCAGCGGATATGCGTGACGCACGCGTCGTAGCCCGTGGCTGCGCCGCAGCCCCCAGAGGCGGGAGTATAGGTCCAGGAGGTCGCCCCGTCGTTGGAGTACTCGACCACCACGCTAA
>JADFNB010000027.1 GCA_022563595.1 Gemmatimonadota bacterium | reverse complement strand
GGATCTGATCCGGAGGCGGCGGTGACGGGTGGCGGTGAACTTCAAGCCGCAACCCCATGTCCCGCTGCGCCGCTGGAATGGATCTGTACATTTACAATAGTTAGACCGCACTATTGCATTCTCCTTTGGTAGGCGTGTTGTGTAGCGCCTGGAGGGAAGCTCCATGGCACCGCGAGACATTTTCGGCGTGCTGATCCGCCTTGTGGGCCTCGGGCTCGTGCTATACAGCATCTCCAAACTGCTAGTGGCGGCCTTCATCAAGTTCAGTCCGGTTTGGGGAATGGTCCAGGACGTTGGCGGAACCTTTTCGACGAGCACCGTGACCTTGATGGATACAGGCACCTTGATGGCTGTCATACAGGCACTACTGGCCATTGCTATCGGCGCGTATCTCCTGCGAGGCGCTCCTAGGCTGATGCGGTACTGCTACCCGGACTCGCTGTCGTCGCGACCTTAGCAAGGACGCTCCGCCCGAGCGCGGTCTGATATCAAACAGTTGACGGGCGGCGGTCGCAGCCCGTTACGTGCTAACGAGCCGCGGGCTCCTCAGGTATGCCGCCGAGCTGGGCGGAGTCCCGTCACGGAACTGACTCCGGCGAGCGTTGCATCTCGTAGGCGAGGCACAGAGATAGGGTGAGGCGAGCCGCCACGCTTGCGGGCTCCGCGCGCCGACGGCATAATAGGCGACGAAAGAGTCCTGTTTACCCGGTGGCTCTCCCGGCCTGCCGCCAGACTGACGCCCCCGTAGGACGCCCACCCCGACGACACCCTGGAGCCACCGACAGACGTTTACGTCGTTTTGTTCTCGGAGGCCCAGCGATCTTTCGCGCAGCTTCGCCAAAGCGGCACCTGATTAAGCCGCCGTCTAACCCGCGCAGAGGCGGTGTGAAAACTCACTACGGCTGAAGGGGGAGCGCGCCACTCGTTCTCAAGAGGAGAGCACATGGGGAAAAACATCGTAGTGTTTTCGGACGGCACGGGGCAGGACGGTGGAACCCGTCACAACACCAATGTCTATAAACTCTTTAATCTCATCCTCGATCGCTCCGAGCAACAAATCTCGTTCTACGACCCAGGGCTTGGCACCGGTTTGAGAAAAGCGACCGGTAACATTGCCGGCCGCGGCTTTTCCAAGAACGTCATCCAGTGCTACGAATTCATCTTCCAGAAGTTCGAAGAAGGTGACAAGATCTTCTTGTTCGGATTCAGTCGCGGCGCGGCTACCCTCCGGAGCCTCACGGGCTTCATCCACCTCTTTGGGATACTGCCGAGATCTCGTGGGGAGCTGATCAAGAAGGCTTGGAATATCTACAAGATTACAAATAAGAAAGAACGGGATGAGGAGGCCAAACTTTTCGTCGACGTGAATCACACCATGTGGGCGAACGTGCACTTTCTCGGCGTGTGGGACACGGTTACGGCGTTGGGCCTGCCGAACACCAAGATCGACAAGGTCCTCAATTGGTTCATTCCGCATGGCTTTCACGATTTCAGCCTTAGTGAATGCGTGAGGCACGCGTGCCACGCGCTCGCAATCGACGACGCTCGCAAAACCTTCCACCCCGTGCTATTTCATCCTGAACTCAAGAAAGATGGGCAGACACTGCGACAAGTCTGGTTCATGGGCATGCACACGGATGTAGGTGGTGGCTACACGGAAAGGGAGCTGTCGGACATTGTTCTCGAATGGATGGTGCGGCATGCCGTGCGTCACGGTCTTCACATTTTCAAGCCCGAGAAACGGAAGGGGCCTGTGTGCACGCCGAATCCAAACGGCGTGATGCACAACTCGCGCGACAAGTTCTGGAAAAGGAAGATCTTCAAAGCCAAACAGCGGGAGTGGGACGAGAAACGGTATGGCAAGGCCGTCATCCACGAGAGTGTCACACTCCGCACGGCCGGATACTGGGAGGGTAAGGATGGTCCTTACAAGCCGTGGATCCTAAAGCATAACTACGAAAGCGAACCATGGACGCATCTTTCCGACTGGAAGACCGATCCCTCGTTCAAGGACGACACCAAGAAGGACCTGGAGGCGCTGGAGGAGTGGTGCGCTCCGAAGATTCTCCCGGCGCCTCAACGTGGAGATAACTCGTGACTCCTCGCCGTTTCTCCTCCGACCAAGAGGCGCTGTTGATCACCCGTTGATTCGGTGCCGCTAGGATCGGGGTGACTTCAGCGGGAACTCTCCATGCGCCTCTGGCTCATCCTGGTATGGGAGGGGAACGGCCGAAATCTTCCGCCGTCCCCTATCCCGATTGGCGCCGGTTGGGAAGAGTCGTGCGGAAGGTCACTGCGGGAAGTCATCGCGGAGAGTCACCGCGCAGAGTCACCGCGCAGAGTCATGGTGCATATCGAACCGATCGGACATGATGTGTTTCCGATGCGCGCTGGCTGCCCCGTGTGCGCCGTGAACCTCATTCGAGTGAAGGAGCCATCATGAAACCGCTGAATCTTCTGATGAAGGTCCTCGCCGTCGCAGTCCTGATGTTGGCCTCCACGTCCGTCCAGCCGGCCCAAGCGACTACGGGCTGCAAGTTGGCCCCTAACCCCGCATGTGATATGTGCTCGTTTGGGGATTGCGAGTGCGTGATCTGCGGGGACATGGGATGTTGTTGGTGTGGAGAGTCCGGAGGGGAAATCCTCGACTTTGGCAATGCTTGCTAATAACTGATGCACGAGGCAACCAGCGCAACCATCTTGAGGGAAACATGGGGAACCTGATACGGAGGCATCTGTGAATTGGTCCCGAACCCTCAACACCGCCGCGAACGTCCCGATCCTGGCGGCCGTCGGCTACATCCTTGTCCGCCCCGGCGGTATCGCGGGCGACCTCCTTACGTCACGGAGAGAGCGAGAGCAGGAAAGGAGGCTCGTCGCGGGCAGTTGGGATCGTCTCTTGGCCGAGGCGAGCTCGGTCAGCACCAGTGGGGGTGCCGTGCGGGCCGTCTTCGTAGAATTCGGGGACTACCAGTGCAGGTATTGCGTTGAGCAGCACCGACTCTTGCAGAGGCTCCTCGCCGAACACCCAGATGCGGAGCTGTGGCACGTTCACTCACCGCTTCCGATTCACCGCCATGCAGAACCTGCCGCGCGGGCGGCCATTTGTGCTGAAGAGCAGGAGAAGTTCCGCGAAATGCACAACCGGTTGTATGATACGTCGCCCGAGTGGGGTGAGGTGGTCGACTGGGCCGTCCACGCCAAAGCGGCTGGTGTGCCTGATCTGGAAGCCTTTCGGAGCTGCCTGAACAGCGAGCAGACGTCGGCGCGCCTGGATCGTGCGAAGGATCTCGCCCGCGAGCTCGGGATTACCGCGACTCCGTCGCTCGTTCACCGGCGCGGTGTACATCGAGGTCTCCTTACGGACTCCGCATTCGTTGCGCTCCTCGACCCGGCTTGAGGCATGTCCCCACGACCGATAAACGGCCGAAGAATCTCGCCCCCTGGCGTGACGTGTCGGACGTTACTCGGCGTTGTGCTTCTGTCTCTCAGCGCGACGCTTGGTGGCTGTTCGGAAAGGAGTGAGGCGCCCAGTACCGCTGGGGCGGGCGATTCCAGCTCCGGGGTAGGCATTATGGAGCAACGGGTGCCGGCGTGGGAGCCTGGGCAGCAGTGGGAGGTGAGCCGTGATCCGGCCATCGTCCTGGGAGGGGGTCGCGGTGGCGGCTTCGGTGAATTCTACGACGTAGCTGGGGTCACGCGCCTTGCCGATGGCCGGCTGATCGTCGGCGACGGGGGTAACGACGAGATCCTCGCGTACAGTGACCGCGGCGTGTTCTTGCAGCGCATTGCACGGAGGGGCGATGGTCCTGGAGAGTTCCGGCGGCTTATGCGGCTGGCGAAGTACCGCGGAGACTCCATCCTAGCCCTCAACACACACTTTGGGCGCCTCCGGTTCTCTCTCTTCGGACCTGACGGCACCTTCGCTCGATCTTGGACCGTGGCGGCTCCCGCCGGCGAGGCGCGGGTCCTCAATCCTGAGGCTTTCGCGGACGACGGCTACTTGCTCACTGTAACGTCCGCGACCCTTCGCCCGGCTGCTATGCCGATCCTCGAGCGGGAACTCGAGCGCGCCTACTGGTACGACCCCGTGGGCACACCGGGGCCGCTCGTGAGCCGGTTTCCGGGGCGGCTGCGGTACCGCGCTCCGGGGGACAGAATGCTGATGGTGCCCTTCACTATTGGGACGCTCTTCGCGGCCGCGGGCCGGTCGTTCTATGCCGCCGATCCCGAGAGGTTCAAGTTGCGCCGGTATGCTCGGGACGGGTCGCTCGAACGCATCATTCGAATCCCGTACACGGCCCTGCCGGTGACGCAGCGGCACGTGCACCTCGAGACGGAACGACTCCTGGAGAAACAGCGCGCCATGTTCCGCGGTGCCCCAAGCGGATTGCCGTTCCTCACGGCGCTCGTGCGTGGTCAGGCTGCAGCCCTGAAAGAGGTCCCGTTCCCGGATAGCTTTCCTCCCTACGAGCGGTTGTGGAGCGATCCTACCGGTCATCTTTGGGTGCAGGCCTACCGCCGAATCGGTGAGGATATCAGTGAGATGATCGTGTTTGATCCTGATGGCAGGTGGCTCGGCGCTGTTGAACTTCCCGCTGACCTGACGGTCCACGAGATCGGTCGCGACTACCTACTCGGCGTACGTTCCGACGAACTCGGCGTGGATTTCGTCCAACTACACCGCCTGCGGAGGCGATAGTGACGTGGGCACGGGCATCTTCCGTGTTACTACCGGTTCGGACGTGGGCCAGGTCCCAACCGTTCCACATCTGCCGGGCCAGCGCGGTTGGATCGTCAGCACTCATCCGACCGCGTTGCGGTATGGCCGTCGCTCAACGCGTCCCCCCCAGCCCAATCTTCCCACATCCGTGCGGTCACCCAGCTGGCGCCATGTCGCAGCACAACGGTCCACGGGGCGCCGAGTAGCCACCGGACGCGCCTGTGGTCAACGGATGGATCGACACCGTCGCACCAGCTTAGGTCCTCCAACGTACTTCCGGTTTCGGTCGCTTCCACGACCAGGGTCACGACGCGGGTCCATCCGGCCAACCGTCTGACGGCTGGAAGCCGGTGCCGCTTGAGGAGTCGGTGAAGCCCGTGTCGCGAACCGAAACCGGCGGTCTCCGCAAGCCTGCCTCCAGACTGACGCCCCGTAGGCCCCAGCCGACGCGTCTCAGATCTCGACCACCATCTTACCCATGTGAGTAGCCCCCTCGAACCGCCGAAACGCGGCGACCGCGTTCTCGAGGGGATACACCGAGTCGACGAGTGGGCGGAGATGTCCCTGAGCGAGGAGGCGGATTATCTCGCGGTACTCCTCGTGGCTGCCCATGGTGGAACCCATGATGTCCCACTGGTACCAGAACAGGCGCCGGATGTCGATCTTGACGTGCGATCCGGTGGTGGCGCCGCAAGTAACGAGGCGACCGTTGCGGGCGAGTACCCGCAGGGAAGTTTCCCACGTCGCCTCGCCGACGTTCTCGACGACCACGTCGACGCCGCGTTTGTGGGTAAGTGCGCGTACTTCCCGCGCCACGTCGACCTGGTTGTGGTTCAAAGTGATGTCGGCGCCGAGGTCGCGCGCTTTGGCCAGTTTCTCGTCGCTCGACGACGTTGCGATGACCCGCGCGCCGAGCAACTTGGCTATGCGGAGCGCGGTGCTCGAGACGCCGCCACCGATTCCCCAAACGAGCACAGTCTCGCCGGCGCGCACGCGCGCACGCGTGACCAACATGCGCCACGCCGTGAGCGTGGCGAGCGAGTACGCGGCCGCCTCGGCCCAGGTGATCTCGGGATCGGGCGCCGGCGGGGTCGGTATCCGTACCACGTTGACATGGGGAAGGACAATGTACTCGGCCAGCGTACCCGGCAGATGCTCCCCTAGCAGGCGATACTCCACGCAGAGGGAGTGCTCGCCCGCATGACAGTACTCGCACCGGCAGCACGAGACCCCCGGATTGAACATCACACGATCACCCGGCCGGATGCCCGAGACGTCATCACCCACCTCATCGACGATCCCCGCGCCGTCGCCACCCAGGATGTGCGGGAAGTCGAGTGACAGCCCCGGAAGTCCTCGCACGGTCCACAGGTCGAGATGGTTGAGCGCCCCGGCTTTCAGCCTGATCCGCACGTCGCGGGCATGCTTGATGGTGGGAGCGGGAACGTCGGCGACCTCGAGCTGGGAGAGATCACCGTGCGCCCTGAGAACGAGTGCCCTCATTACCGTGCGAGGGCCATCAGTTGCGTGAGATCGGCCTGAACGAAGGACTGTAAAGCTGCTCGCTATCGCTCTGACGGGGCACCTCGAGCGGCCGTCCCGCACCGCCCGTGGGCATCAGCATGATGCGCCGGGATATACCGGTCGCGTCGAGCGCGCTGACCTCGAGCGCGAGCATGCCGCCGTCGGCCGAGATCGCGAAACCGGTGATGGCGAGCCCGCCGGGAGTCACGCCGCTGGTGCCCTCTTGCGGGCTCATCCGCATGACGGTACCCGAGATGCCCGCCCCGCCGGTCAGCTCGGCGATATAGGCAAGGTCACCGCTGGGAAACCAGGCGGGGTGACTCTCCTTGGCTTCGGATTGGGTCGCGTTCTCCTGATTCGACCCGTCCAGCCCCATCCGGTATATCTCGTAGTTCCGGTCACGCGTGGACGTGAAGGCAATCAACTGTCCGTCGGGAGAAACCGCCGGCTGGAAATTCGTTGTGGTCCCAGTGGTGAGCTGGCGCGGGTCCGATCCGTCGGCGTTCATGATCCAGATCTGGGCCCGCTCGCCCGGTGCCCGGGCCACGTAGACGATCTGGCGCCCGTCCGGGGTCCAGACCGGAGTGCCCTCCGCCGCTTCAGTCGTCGTGATTCGTTGCGGATCAGAGCCGTCGGCGTTCGCTACGTACACCTCCAGGTTGCCGTCGCGGTTCGATACGAACGCGATGCGGGACCCATCGTGGGAGAACGCGCCCGATGTCTCGACTCCAGGATCGGTCGTGACGCGGTTCAGCTCCGCCGGATTGGTGTGGTCGAGTGTGAACAGATCCGGCGACCCCTCCCGAGTGCCCGTGATCAAGAGATCCCCTTGGACGTAGACATCAACCGTGTCGGCGCGTTCCCACGGTGTGGCGCCGACGATCTGGGCGTGTCCCAATCCTACACCCGTGATCGTGCCGTTCTGGGACACCATCGCCACGCCCTCGTCAGAACTGCTCCATGCAACGCTGGACGCGGGGCTGATCGGCACGCCGGTCGAGTCGGTGAACGACACGTCGACCGTGAAGGTGTCCCTTACGCCGATTCCCACGCGCTGCACGTTCGCAAGGAGCCCTCCGGCGATGACGGTGATCTGCCAGGTAATCTCCAGGATGTCCGGTCCGGGACCCTTGAGGTGCAGTTCCGTCTCGCCGATAGACCTGCCGGTGAGCACCTGGGTGGCCGCATCGAACGTCGCGATCGAGGTGTCACGTACGGTCCAGACCATCGGCGCCTCGGGCACCGGTGTGCTATCTGCCGCCTGCGCCTCCACGCGGAATTGCACGGTGCCGCCCAACGGCGTAGCGACCGGACCACTGCTCCAACGCGGGAGTCCAGAGATGGCGTCAACGGGTCGGTGAACCGTCACCTGTAGGGTGTGCTCCTGTAGGAAGCCGGAAGCCACTATCTGCGCCGTTCCGGCTTCGACAGCGGTCGCAAAGCCGAGCGGTGTGACGCGCACGATGTCGACATTGCTCGATCGCCACGACAGCGCGTTGTTCGGAAGGGAACGGTTGTCCTGTGAAGGCACGATGACCTCGATCGTGACCTCACTACCCGGCGACATGGAAAGGACCGGCGCGCTGAAGCCGAAGTTCGCCTGGCTCACCCTGACCGGGGCCAGATGCACCAATCCCGTCTGGGTCGCCACCTCGATCGTCCCCTGTCCCTCAGCATTCGCGATTACCAGACCGTCCTGACTGACCGTGACAATCGCCTCATTGAGGGATCGCCAGCTGACCGCGACCGGTGGCGCGGGAGATCCGTCGTTCTTGAAGAATACCGCCACCAACTGCCGGGACTCGGCCGGCAGCATGAGCACGTTGCCCGGCTCGATGCGCAGGATAGTCGCCTCGCCCACCGGTCCAGCGCCGGTTTCGGCCGGTGCAGGAGGCGCGCCGCCCTCGCCGACCACCTGAACCGCGACGATGCCGGACTGCGAGCCGATGCGGGCCTCGACGCGGGCTACGCCCGGCCGTACGCCGATCAGATTGGCGATGTCGGACGACGCTGCGTCGGTCTCCACGCGAACTACATTGGGATCACCGCTCGACCAACGAAACTGCTGGCTCACCAATACGTTGCCGTTCGCATCGTAGGCGGTAGCGAAGACGCTCGTTGACTGACCGACCTGAATGGAAACGGTCTGCGGGCCGACCTGGACTTCCGCCACACGTTGGGCGGAGGCCAGTCGAGGAGTCGCGGCGAGCACAAAGCCGCCAACGAGGATTGCCGCCTGACGACCACTGGCCATGACGAAGTTGTCCCGGGGCGCAGTGCCCCTAACCGCAAAAGGGATTTGAAGATACGCCGCCAACGTAGTGGTGGCGCGCCTGCGATGTCAAGCGGAGACGTCATGCTTGATTCGCGATCTGCAATCCGTCCTTCCCCTTGCGGTCGCGTGCCCTCGGAGCAAACTATCTGCGTTCCCCGCATGCCACTCTTCGGAGGGAGGTTTATGTCCATCAGCCGGGATTACGGTTTCACCGGGACCGGTGGGCCGGGGATGTGGGATCCGATGCCGGTCCCGCCGCCCATCAAGCCACCAGAGCAGACTCAGACCCCGATCTGGTCCGAGACCCCTGCATCCACGCCCAGTAGCACGCCCCCGCCTAGTCGGGCATCGAACGCGCCGGCCCGGAGCGCGTCGCCCCGCAAAGCGGCCGGGCAGCCGACACGCAAGCGCGTCACGAAGCGCAAGGCGCCGAAGAAGGCCGTGAAAAAGAAGGCCGTCAAGCGGAAGACGAAAGCTAAACGGCCTGCGAAACGGAAAGCGGCCAAGAGGGCGCCGAAGAAAAAGCCCCTCAAGCGGAAGACGAAGACGAAACAGCCCACGAAACGGAAGCCGGCCAAGAAGGCTGCGAAGAAGAAGGCCGCGCGGCGAGGGACAACACGGAAGACCACGAAGCGAGCCAGCGCCCCGGCCCAACACAAGAGGGTGACCAAGAAGAGCGGCAGCCGCGCAAAGAAGCGCTAGGACGCATGACACCACTGCGGATCCGGAGCGTCTTGGCGCTCGTGCTGCTGGGGGTCGCGTGCGCCGGCCCGGGGCTGGTATGACGGCGTACGTGGGGGCGGAGCTATTCGACGGAACCGGAGCCCCCGTGGTCCACGATGCGGTCGTCATCATCGTCGGCGGCCGGATCGAGGCCGCCGGGCCGCCCGATCGGGGCAAAGTCCCGCGTGGCGCCGATGTAACCAACACCGCCGGATCATGTGGGTCGTCTCGAGGGGGATGCGGTACGGCCCCGACGAGCTACGAACGCCATGACAGCCGACACACCTACCCGCCACCGCACGCCCGAGCGATCTTCATATGATACTGCACGAGCGCAGCGAGATGGGGTAAGCGTGACCGACAATTGGTTCTTGCAGTTGCGTGAGCATTTCGACCGGGCCGCCGAGTTCTTCTGCGGGCGGGAGACCCTGGCCGGCGTTCTCGCCCGCCAGCTTCTCAACTGCAATGTTCCCGACGATCCCGAGGTGGCCGACCATCTCATCCGCCTGCACCGGCGCAAGACCCGGATGGACGGCAGCATAGGCGGCTCGCTCATCCTGACGGCGCGTGCGGCATGGGAGATGATGGAGCTTGGGGCGCCGCCGGACCACGCAGGCGTGGTCCGGATGTCCGGCTACCTACTGAACCAGCAGGACGCGCCTGGCCGCTGGAGCGAAGACGGGCGGGCGGGGAACGGGTTCTTCTCCCCAGGTCCACCTACCGAACGAATCGCCCCTCTGGTTCTGCCGTCCGGCACCGTGTTCGTCCAGGAAGACGATGCGCGGTTCGTGGCGAGCTGCCTCGCGCTCCGCTCGGTACTGCGGGCCGGTCACGACCGGCGGGCACCGGTCCGGGCTCATTTGGACGGCCTGCTCACCGTCCGTGCCATCGATCCGCATCTCGCGTTCGTCGCGATCGGGGCGCTGGGAATGGCCTCGCCGCCGTTTCTCGATCGGGTAGCCTCGCTGGTGGCCGAGGTCGCCGATCGTCAGGCAGACGACGGGAGTTGGCCCGAGGTCACGGTGTTCCATGCGGTGGACATGCTCATGTCGGTTCCCACAGCGCCCGCTCGGGCGGCCGTGCGACGGGCGGCCCCGCTGATCGCCGGCCTCCAGGGAGAATCGGGCGCATTCGACGACTCGGAGAACGAGGACGTCGCGCTCATCGCCGTACGGGCGCTGCACGCCTCGCGCACGGGACTCTAGCAGCGGACTGCAACCCGAGTTTCGGCGGCGGCGCAGCGTGTCGGCGGTATGCCGGAGCACGCGCTACAGCCTATGGGCTGCGCGAGCCACCCACCACAGCCCGACGGTCGCGCTTGCGCCCGCAGTCATCAACCCGACTATGCGGGCGGTGCGTACGGTGGATGCGGCCCCCACCGCCAAGGCGGCCAGGGCGGCGTAGACGCCCATCGCGAGCATGGTACCAATCCCAAAGGCAGCGAGGTATCCTACGGCGGCGTAGAGACTGCCGAGCATCGTCACCGGGATGAGCGCCACGACGGGAGCGGTGCCAGCGAGCCCGTGGATCGCCCCGACGAGCGCCGGGAGATGGCGGTGGCGCCGCGACGCGTCGGCATGCGAGTGGTCGTGAGGATGCGCGGCCGGATCGTGCGCGTGTAGGTGTGCATGACCGGGTTCGGCGCTTCCTTGAACATGGGAAGCGGGATCATGGTAGTGGAACCGCACCGCGTTGCGCGCAGCCCAGACTCCGAGAGCTACGAGCATGATGCCGACGAACAGCTCCACCCAGACCGATGCCCGCTCGGGGGGAGCCAGCCCGCTCCACGCCAGCAGGGTCCCCGCGAGCAGCACGACGACGGCGTGTCCGAGTCCCCACCGGACCCCGAAGGCTGCGCTCGCGACTAAGCGCGGCTTGTTGCCGACGAAGGCGGTGACCGCGACCATGTGATCCACCTCGAGCGCGTGTGTCGCGCCGAGGGTGAAGGCAGCCGCGTAGGCGGCCCACAATCCGTTCACACGTACCTCCCAGAGGAGGAAGATGTCCGACGTCCCGCGCGACCAGCGACCGCGAATCCGGCTGACATCGCTCTCGCACGGCGCCGGTTGAGCAAGCAAGCTCGGCGTTGACGAGCTGGCGCAGGTGCTGCGCCATCTGCCCGCGGTGCACGACTCGCGCGTACTGGTCGACGCCGCGACACGGGACGACGCGGCGGTCTTCCAATTGTGGGAAGATCGCGCGCTGGTCGCCACGGTGGACTTCTTCACCCCCATTGTGGACGACGCGTACACGTTCGGCGCTATCGCCGCGGCCAACGCGTTCAGCGACGTCTACGCGATGGGAGCACGGCCGCTGTTCGCCCTCAACCTCGTCGCGTGGCCGCGCAAACCCGAATTGCTCGAGCTGCTTCCCGACACGTTGCGCGGTGGCGCGGACGTGGCGCAGAAAGCCGGTGCCCTCATTCTGGGCGGTCACACGATCGACGATGACGAGCCGAAGTACGGGCTGGTGGCGATCGGCGAAGTTCGGCCCGACAAGATAATCACCTTGGCCGGAGCCCGGGCGGGCGATCGTCTGATACTCACGAAACCGATCGGGACGGGAATCCTGAGCACGGCGTTGAAGCGGGATCTCATCACTGAAGCCGAGATGCGCGATGCGATTGACAGTATGGTCGCGTTGAACGCGGACGCGATGGAGGCGATGCTCGCGGCGGGCGATGCCGTTCATGCCTGCACCGACGTCACCGGTTTCGGCCTGATCGGGCACCTACACAATCTCCTGGATGCGAGCGGCCGCGCGGCCCGCCTCGACGCCTCAGCCGTACCGCTGCTGCCACACGCCCTCGCCCTCGCCGAGGCGGGTGCGGTTCCCGGCGGAACCACACGCAACATGGAGGCCGCGGAAGCCTACACCAATTGGTCGGTTGCCGCGGATCTGCGAGTCGTTCTCGTGGACGCGCAGACATCCGGCGGCCTGCTGATCGCCGTGGACGCCGATGCGGCCGCGCAGCTCGAAGCGGAGCTGCGGCATCGTTCCGTGCTCGCCGCGACGATCGGCTACATAGTCGACGGTGACCGGGGGCGGGTGGAGATCGCGTGACGCCCATCGCCGTGGTCCACGCCGACGAGAGTTGTCTCGGCAATGGGCGGGACGGTCGCAACCCCGGAGGCGCAGGGGCGCTCATCGAGGTTCGGGTCCAAAAGGAGACCGTGCGGCGGGACCTCTACTTGTCGGCTGCCGACACGACGAACAACCGTATGGCCTTGTGCGGCGCCATCGCGACTTTCGCCCTGCTCTCGCGCAAGGGCAAGCGGCTCCGGGTGGCCTACGTCTCGGACTCGGAGTACCTGGTCAAAGGCATGACGGAATGGATACCCGTGTGGCGTGAGCGGGGCTGGCGCCGCAAGGGAGGAGCGATCGAGAACCTGGCCTTGTGGCAGAAACTGGTGCAGGTGAGCGAGCGCCATGACGTCTCGTGGCAGTGGGTGCGTGGGCACGCCGGACACGCCAAGAACGAATACGCGGATGTGTTGGCGGTGCGTGCCGCGCAGGATCAGATGACGTCGGATGGAGCCGTCGAGTCGGGGTTCGACGAGTGGCTGGACCGCCGACGCACCAAAGGACAGTTTCTCAACTACGATGCGGACGCTGCTTTCAGGGAACTCGCATCACAACTCGAAACAGAACGATGACCGCCTTCAAAGACGGTGTCAGCACCAACGACCATCCACTGAACATTCTGGTGGACGGCACGGCGCCCGAGATCGAGCGCATCCCGCTGTTCGAAGTCTACATGCGCATGGCGGAAGAACTCGCCAAACGTTCCACCTGCGCGCGACTGCAGGTAGGCACCGTAGTCACCGACGCGCGGCTCGAGAACGTGTTGGCGATCGGTTACAACGGGAACGCGCGCGGTCTCCCCAACCGCTGTGACTCCACCGTGCCCGGGCAATGCGGTTGCATCCACTCGGAAGTGAACGCCCTCATCAAGGCACCCGGATCGATCAAGGACAAGGTAGTGTTCGTCACAAACAGTCCATGCGTAATGTGCGCGAAGCTCATCATCAATTCCGGCGTGTCACACGTTTACTACAGGCGCGCGTACCGCGATCCGAGCGGCGCCGAACTGCTCTGCTCGGCCGGCGTGACCGCGGTGCTCTATGACCGGTGGGAACACGAATGGCGTTGATGAAGAACGAAGCGGAGGACGTACGTCACCTGTTTCACTGCCTCCTCAAGGTGCTCGATGCACGGGATTCGCAGCGCATGCGGATGTCATTCCAGCTTTCGGAACTCTACCAGAGCATTCTGCCCTATCGCGCCAACCGCACGCTTCTCGGTTTCCACAGCAACCAGGACTACGAGATGGCGGTGCTCCGCCTGCTCGCGGGGGAAGGCGGATACGCGACCGTCGAGCCGGATGAGGTCCGGGACGCCTTGGCGAAGGAAGCCGCGCAGATCAATCCGGACACGGGGGCTTTCCGTGAGTACGCGGCCGCGACGGTGCGCCTGCACCCCGGCGCGGTGGCGAAGGTCCTCGACGCCGATCGCGCCTACGCGCCGGCGGCGGCTGCCGTCGAGCCGGCTCCGGTCGCGGAACCGACGGCGGACACCGGGCCGGCGCGGACTCCCGAGCCGGAGCCCTGCGTCGAGCACGAACCGACACCCACACCGGAAGCCGTGACCCGGCCGGATCCGCCACCGGTGTTTTCCCTCGATGAAGCCGACAACGCGGCTCGGGATCAGTCGTCTCGGACGCCGCTGGCACAGTCTCCCCTCTGCGAGCAGTGTGGCCGAGCCCTGCCGCTCAATCGCGGCGTCACCTACTGCCCTTTCTGCGGGCGGCTCGCGCACCGACCCATCTGCACCCGGTGCGGATCCGAACTCGAGACCGGCTGGCGCTTCTGCCCCGACTGCGGCGAGCCGCTTCCCGCCGACCGTACCTCGCAGGGATAGCCCGCTGACCCGCACGCTCTCGGTCGCGACCATCGGAGGCGACGGAATCGGACCCGAGGTGATCGGGGCCGCGATTCCAGCCATCGGACGGGCCGCCGCGGACGCCGGCACCAACATCGTCTGGGAGCACCTCCCGTTCGGCGCCGACCACTATCTCGAGACCGGGGAGACACTGCCGGACGACGCCTATCGGCACCTGCGCGACGAGGTGGATGCCATCTTCCTGGGCGCCCTCGGCGACCCGCGCGTGCCTGGGAACGAGCATGCCCGAGACATCCTGCTCGGCCTGCGGTTCCGACTCGACCTCTACGTGAACCTGAGACCCGTCCGGCTGTTGCATCCGTCTCTGTGCGCTCTCGGTCCGCCACCTCCCGGAACGGCTGCGGACCCGGAGGAGAGCGGGCGCCGGATAGATCTCGTCATCTTCCGGGAGAACACCGAGGGCGGTTACCTGGGCCGCGGGTCCGCACGAAACGTCGGCACCGCCCGCGAGGAGCAGATCTCCGAGGAGATCCACACCGCTCCCAAGGTGGATCGGATCCTCCGCGCGGCGCTCGAATGGGCGACCAAGCACCGCAGGCGGCGCGTCACCCTGTGCGACAAGGCAAACGCGATTCCCGCGCACCGTCTTTGGCAACGCCTGTTCCACGAGATCGGGCACGAGTTCCCCGACATCGAGCGCGAGCACCGTTACGTGGATGCGTTGGCGATGGAGCTGGTGCGCGAGCCCGAGCGGTTCGATGTGATCGTGACCAGCAATCTCTACGGGGACATCCTGTCGGACCTCGGCGCCGGTTTGGTCGGTGGGCTCGGGCTTGCACCGAGCGCGAACCTCCATCCCGGCCGGCCGGGGCTGTTCGAGCCGGTACACGGGTCGGCGCCGCAGCTGGCGGGAACCGGCACGGCCAATCCGATGGCTGCGATTCTCACGGGGGCGCTCTTGCTGGCGCACTGCGGGCTGGAACACGCGGCCGGCCGACTCGAGAACGCCGTGCGTGCGGCGCTGGAGGCAGGGCAGACCACACCGGATCTCGGCGGCTCGCGGTCCACGCACGCGGTAGCGGACTGGATCGTGGAGTGGCTCGATCGGACGGGGTGACTGAGTAGCAGATCCGACTTCTCTCTCTGCCTCCCCTGCCGCCCCCCACGGTCGAAGGTCATATTTGAGCATCGCCGCTTTGCACGGAGTCACCCCTAGATGACAACACACGGCCACGATACGGACATCGTCTTTCTCTCGGGCGTGCGCACCGGTTTCGGCAAGTTCGGTGGCACGCTCAAGGATTTCTCGGCAACCGACCTCGGCACCATCGCCGCGCGCCATGCCGTCGACCGGTCGGGCGTCCCAGCCGATCGATTCGACCATGTGGTGTTCGGGAACGCACAGCAGACCTCGGCCGACGCGATCTACCTGGCCCGCCATATCGGTCTCCAGGTAGGTCTCCCCGTCGAGGTTCCGGCGCTGACCGTGAACCGGCTCTGCGGCTCCGGCTTCGAGGCGATCGTGCAAGGCGCCAAGCAGATCATGCTGGGTGAATCGGCCGTGGTGCTCGCCGGTGGGGCGGAATCCATGAGCCAAGCCCCGCACGTGCTCCGCGGTGCGCGCTGGGGGTTTAGGCTCGGGCCGACGCCCCCGCTCGAGGATTCACTATGGGAAGCGCTGCGAGACACACAGTGCGACCTGTCGATGGCCGAGACGGCCGAGAACCTCGCGGAAAAGTACGGGCTCACCCGCGACGAGGTCGATGAGTACGCCCTGCTCAGCCAGCAGCGCGCGAAGCTGGCTTGGGACGACTCGGTATTCGAGCACGAAGTCGTGCCGGTAGAGGTGAAGAATCGCAAAACTAAACAGATAGAGGACTGGCGTGCGGATGAGCACATGCGGCCCGAGACGACGCTCGAGGGACTGCTGGCATTGCGGCCGTACTTCAAGCAGGACGGGCTCGTCACCGCGGGCAACGCGTCCGGGATCTGCGACGGGGCCGCGGCCACCGTCATCACCGGCGATGCGTTCGCCAAAGAGCACGGTCTCGAGCCGCTCGGCCGACTCGTGGCCTGGGGTGTCGCGGGGGTCGATCCCAAGTACATGGGCCTGGGACCCGTCCCGGCGGCACGGCAGGCGCTCGCGAAGGCCGGTCTGACACTGGACGACATGGATCTCGTAGAGGTGAACGAGGCCTTCGCACCGCAGTACGTGGCGGTGGAAAAGGAACTCGGGCTGGATCGCGAACGGACCAATGTACACGGCGGCGCCATCGCGATCGGTCACCCACTCGCCGCGAGTGGCACTCGCATCACGATCCACCTGCTCCACGCACTGCGCCTGACCGGCAAACGGTACGGATTGGGCTCGGCATGTATCGGAGGGGGCCAGGGCGCCGCCGTCATCGTCGAGGCGTTCTAATGGAAGTTCTTCTGTTGGTCATCGCGGGTGCGCTGGTTGCGTACACCTTCGCCAGCCTCCGGATTCTCAGGCAGTACGAGCGGGCCGTCACGTTCCTGCTCGGGAAGTACTGGGGTACGAAAGGGCCCGGACTGATCTTCCTGCCGGCCGGGTTTGCAAAGATGAGCCGCGTTTCGCTGCGGATCATCGCCATGGACATTCAGCCGCAGGACGTAATCACGCGGGATAATGTCTCAATCAAGGTCAATGCCGTGCTCTACATGCGGGTCAGGAACCCGGATATGGCCATCATCGAGATCGAGGACTACCGGTTTGCCACGTCGCAGCTCGCGCAGACGACGCTCCGGAGCGTTTTGGGTGAGGTCGAACTGGACGAGCTGCTGGCCGATCGGGAAAAGATCAACGCGATCCTCAAGACCATCGTCGACGAGCGCACCGAGCCATGGGGAATCGAGGTTTCCGCGGTCGAGGTCAAAGACGTCGATCTCCCTGTCGAGATGAAGCGCGCCATGGCGCGACAGGCGGAGGCCGAGCGCGAGCGGCGGGCCAAGGTGATCGCGGCGGAGGGTGAGTACCAGGCGGCCGGTCGGCTCACGGAAGCCGCCCAGGTGATGTCGCAGCAACCCCAGGCATTGCAGCTGCGGTATCTCCAGACCCTCGTGGAGATCGCGGCGGAGAACAACTCGACCACCGTCTTTCCGATCCCCATGGACCTTCTGACCCCGTTCATCCAGGCGGCGAAGGAGGGGTTGGCCGGCAAGGAGAAGAGCCTGCCGTCGTCCACCGGTGCGCCGGTCCCGACGGCCGACCGCGAACGCCAGCACAGTTGAGTCGATGGCCGACTCTGTCCCATCCGGCCAGAGGATCGACCGCCCGGCGCTCGAGCGCATCATCCAGCGGGCGGCTGAACTCCAGGCCCGCGAGCGCGAGATCGGTGAGGGTCTGACCGAGGCGGAGCTGCTCCAGCTCGGCGAGGAAGTCGGCATCCCGAGCGTCTACCTCCAGCAGGCCCTCTTCGAGGAACAAACCCGCGCCGTAGCAGCCGCCGAGCGGGGAATGCTCACGTGGCTCGCCGGTCCGCGCATGCTGGCGGCGGAACGAACCATTACGGGCACGGCGCAGGATGTCAAAGCGGCACTCCATCTTTGGATGACCGACGGCGAACTCCTCACCGTCAAACGGCGCTACCCCGATCGCACGGGATGGGAGGCGCGGGGCGGAACCTTCGCCACGCTGAAACGCTCGTTGGGGGCCGGCGGCCGCTCATACCGGCTCGCCCGGGCCCGGGAGATCGTCACGCAGGTGGTGGGCGCCGAAGGCAGCCGCTGCCACGTGCGGCTGCTCGCTGATCTCGGCAACACTCGCCGCCACCACCTGGGCGGGGCCGCCGGACTCGCCGTCACGGGCACCGGACTGACGGCGGTGGCGTTCACACTCGGCGTCATGGTACCGATCGCCGTGATCCCGATTCCCCTCGGCCTGGCTATTGGGTTCGGGCTGGCACGGGCCCGCCGCGCGGAACTCGACCGCGTGCAGGTCGCGTTGGAGCAGGTTCTCGACAAGCTCGAGCACGGTGAGATCGAGGTTCGCCCCGAGAACGAAGCACCACGCCAGCATCCGCTCTCGCGGATCGCCGACGAAATCCGCCGCCGGCTGGGTGACTAGGCGGCATCATGTCAACCGAAAGAAAAAACCAGCCATGAGCAAGCTCGAAACGGTCGGTGTCTTGGGATGCGGTCTGATGGGAAGCGGCATCGCGCAGGTTGCCGCGGCCGCGGGCTGTCGGACCGTTGTGCGCGAGGTATCGGACGAGCTGAACGAGAAGGGCAAAGCTCGCATCGTCAAATCGCTCGACAAGTTCGTGGAGAAGGGAAAACTGGAGCAGAACGAACGGGACGCTACACTCGAGCGTCTCACATTCACCACCGAGGTCGGTGACCTCGCGGGATGCGACATCGTCATCGAGGCCGTGACCGAAGATCTCGAAATCAAGAACGCTCTGTGGAAGGAACTCGACGGGTTGTGCGGCGCCGGAACCATCTTCGCATCGAACACGTCGAGCCTGACAATCGCCGCCATGGCGGCCGCGACCAAACGGCCCGACCGCTTCGTCGGGTTGCATTTCTTCAATCCGGTGCCGTTGATGAAGCTGGTGGAGGTCGTGCGGACGGTGACCACGGCACCGGGGACGTTCGACCGGACGATGCTGTTCGCCACCTCGCTGGGCAAAGATCCGATCGCCGCGAAGGACACTTCGGGATTCATCGTCAACCTGCTGCTCGTTCCGTACCTCCTGGACGCCATCCGCGCGCTGGAGCACGGCGTGGGCACGATTCAGGATATCGACAAGGGCATGGTACTCGGGACCGGCCATCCCATGGGACCATTCGCCCTGCTGGATTTCGTGGGGCTCGACACGACGTACAAGATCGCCGAGATCATGTTCGCTGAGTATCGGGAGCCGCGCTACGCGCCGCCTCCCTTGCTGAAGCGGATGGTTCTGGTCGGCATGTACGGCAGGAAATCCGGGAAGGGGTTCTACGACTACTCCGCGACGCCCGCGTCGGTCTCGGATCTGGGACTCTGAGTTCGGCGGGCACTGCCCTCCGGGGCGCGACCAACGGAGGTTGACGCCGCCGGTCCCGCGGGACAGGCTTCCTGCGAGGGACTGACGAGAACCCAAGATCCCGATACACCGCTTCACCAGCACGAACGGAGGATCGCGAGATATGCAGCGGATCACCTTCTTTGCCCTTGCGGGCGCCCTCATCGGAGCCGCAGCGTGCGCCGGTGGCATTCGGCCTTCCTACAGCCCCCTCGTGAACGCCCGCGTGGACACAGTGAACGCGGAGCCCGCGGCCGTCATCCAGGAGCTCGCGTCACGCGTGTTGGCCGAGCACCTGCGGATACAGTGGACGAGCCCGGAGGAAGGCTTCCTCGAGACGCAGTGGTACAACCTGGTGACGCGCGAGTCGGGCAAGACATCCCGAGACAATCCGGACCGCGTCGTCCTGTTGCGATTCTGGGCGGATCCGCTCGCGTCCGGACGCAGCGTGGTCACGTCGGAGTCCGTGCTGCAGCGTACCACGGATCCGTCAGTGATGCCGCGGAGTCGGGAGATGATGGTTCCGCAAGGACACGGCGGCTGGCGGCTGCTGGTGCGCGTGATGGACGCGGTGCACGAGCGATTCGGCAGGTGAGGGCAGCACCCCTGATCGCACTGGCGGCTTGCGCCGCGTGCGTCACGAGCGGCACGCGCACGATCCGGCCTGTGGCCGAGGAGCTGATCCAGGCCTCGGAACGCGTGACGTTGACGGCGGCGTTGCAGGCGATCACCGATCAGGGGCTGCCGCTACGCGAATCGAACCCCGACGCCGGGGTCATCGAGACCGAGTACGTCGACATCGCGTCGTACTACCAGGAAGCAACGCATTACCCGTTCGCGGAGCGGATCGTGCGGTTCCGGGTGTTCGTGACCGACGACCCTCAGAGTGGCGACACCCGTCTGGCGATCCAGGGCATCTACAGCCCGTTCAGCACTGGACTCTCCAACACCCGCCGGAACGAGCGTGCGATCCCGCGGGATCATCCCGCCATGCAGCTGGTTCGCATGCTAGTCGACCACATCAGAGAGATTGCCGAAGGGGGATGACGGCGAACGTGAGGGTCGATCGCGAGTTCTGCTTCGCGATACTGCCCAAGGTGTCACGCACGTTCGCGCTGGGCATTCGCCTGCTTCCGCCGGAGCTCGGGTACGCCGTGCTCAACTCATATCTGCTCTGCCGGATCGTGGACACCATCGAAGACACGGCCGATCTGACCCCCGATGACAAAGCGGGCCTGCTCGGCCTGTTTAGGGACGCGCTCGACGACGGCGGCCCGGATATCGCGAGGTTACAGGAGGTGTTCCAGCGCCGGCGAACCGATGAAGAACGCCTCGCCGCCGATGCCGACCGCGTGCTGCGCGAGTTCCGCAGGCTCTCGACCGAAGAGCAGGCGGCGATCCGCCCTTGGGTGCAGGAGATGGCCGACGGCATGGCCGAGTTCGCCGGCCCCTCCCGCGGCGATGCCACGGGGGACCTGCACGCCATCCAAAGCGTAGCCGATCTCGACCGGTACTGCTATTACGTGGCAGGCACCGTCGGACATCTGTTGACGGAGCTGTTCCGGCTCCACGTGCCGGCGATCACCGGCGAACTGCACGCCAGGCTGGAACGGCTCGCCACGAGCTTCGGACTCGGGCTTCAGCTCACCAACATCGTCAAGGACGTGGCCGACGACCGGACGCGCGGCTGGAGTTTCGTGCCCCAGGATCTCTGCGAGCGTGCCGGTATCCGCCCGGACGAGCTGCAGGATCCGGCCCATGCTGAGCAGGCGCATGAGGTGATGGTGTCATTGATCGAGAAGGCGAAGCGTCACCTGGGCGACGCGCTGGAGTATTGCGTGACTCTCCCGGCCGCCGCCTACCGCATTCGGATCTTCTGCCTGACGTCGCTGTACTTCGCGGTCCGTACGCTCCGGCTGGCCGAGCGCGACCCCGGCCTCCTCGACCCGGCTCACAAGGTCAAGATCACGCGCCCTGAGGTATATCGCACGTTGGCCGCGACGTACTTCGTTGCCCCCTGCAACGCGCTGGTTCGCACCTACTACCGGCGCCTGGCGTACGCGGAGTGACCGGTGGAGGTTGGGTGAAGTGCAGTTCAGCGCCCGCGGGGTTCCGGGGCCGTTATCTGACCGAACCGACCGTACGCTATGCATACAGTGAGGGTGCCGGCCCATTTCGGATCGTCCCCGCAGCAGTGGCGATGCCGGTCGACCGGACCGACCTATGCGTCCTGATCCGACATGCCGCCGATACCGGCATGCCGCTCACGCCACGGGGTGCGGGCAGCGGGATGCCGGGTGGAAACGTCGGGCCGGGGATCGTCGTCGATCTCGCCGCGTTCGATCGGCCCGCACGCGTCTCCCTCACACAGGTTGCCAACATCGGCGCGGCCGTCACGTGGCGCACGGTGAACGATGTCGGCCGGCACTTCGGGTTCCGGATCGCGCCGGATCCGGCGAGCGGAGCGTTCTGTACGATCGGCGGCATGATCGCGACCAACGCCGCGGGGGCACGGAGCCTCCGGTCTGGGAGTATCCGCCGGTGGGTCCGCGGCATCGAGTTCGTATCGGCGGACGGGGAATGCGGTTGGCTCCCGCGCGCCCTTGCTGCGCGTACGCATCGGAGGGTGACCGCGGCTGACCGTCGCCAACTCGTAGAGCGGTTGCGCGTGGAAGACCGGTTCGCCGAGTTGCAGCCGACGATCGAGCGGGCCGCGCCGTTCATCGCGTCACGGTTTCCCGCCACCAGCAAGAACTCGGCTGGGTACGCCCTCGACCAGTACTTGGCATCGGGTGACCTCCTCGACCTGGTAATAGGTTCCGAGGGCACGCTCGGCTTCATCACGCGGGTCGAGCTTCAGCTCGAGCGCACGCCGGAAGCCGTCGGCACGCTCCTGCTGGCCATAGCCTCGCTCGACGTGCTGACGGACGTCATCGGAACCGTATTGCGACATGACCCCGCGGCCGTCGAGCTACTGGATCGAACGTTGCTCGACCTCGCGGGCGCACGCTCGTCATTCGACGTCGGCGACCCGGCCGCGGTGCTGATAGTCGAGTTCGAGAGCCGCTCGCCGCAAGAGCTTCGCGCGACCATGGAGGCGGCCGAGCGCGCGGTCGCTCCGGCATGCACGCTCACACGCAGAGGCGTGACCGACCGGGAGCGCGAGTTGCTCTGGAGCGTACGGCACGCCGCCAGCGCGGCCCTAGCGGCGTTGCCGCAGGAGCGGCGCTCGCTTCAGATCATCGAAGACGGATGCGTCCCGGCCGCCGCGCTTCACCGCTATCTTCGCGGCGTGCACGAGGCCGCGCGGGAAGCGAACGTACAGGTTGTCGTGTTCGGGCATGCCGGCGACGGCCACCTGCACGTGAACGCGCTGGTTGACACCACCGTCCCCGGATTCGAGCACCGGTTGGCACGGCTCCTGGAAGATGTGACCACTCTCCTCGTAGAGTTGCGAGGCACGCCGAGTGGGGAACACGGTGATGGCCGGCTGCGGGCTCCCTTGCTGGAACGGATCTACGGGAGCGAGATCGCGAACCTGTTCCGGGCAGTAAAGACCGTGTTCGATCCGGCCGGAATCCTCAATCCGGGCGTCGTCGTCCCGGCGAACGGCGCTGCCGCGCTGACGCAGCTCAAGGTGGGCCCCAACGCCCCGCAGATCCCGCACGACATCGCCGCCGCCTTGCGCCACATCGAGCGTACGGCGGCATGGGGCACGCCGCGGCTGACATTGTTGGAGTCGATCCCGTGAAGCAGTATCTCGATCTCCTGCGCCACGTCTTGGAGCACGGTCGGCCCAAATCCGACCGTACGGGAACGGGCACCATCAGCGTATTCGGATACCAAACCCACTACGATCTGTCGGCGGGGTTTCCGCTGGTCACCACCAAGAAGATGCACCTGAAGTCCATCATCTACGAGTTGTTGTGGTTCCTACGCGGCGAAACCAACATCCGATACTTGAAGGAGCACGGGGTCCGGATCTGGGATGAATGGGCGGATGACGACGGCGAGCTCGGTCCGGTCTACGGACGTCAATGGCGCGCGTGGCCCGCCCCGGACGGCGGCCGGATCGATCAGATAATCGCCGTAGTCCAGCAGATCCGTGACGAGCCCGACTCGCGACGGCTGATGGTGTCCGCGTGGAACGTGGCGGAGATCCCGGCGATGGCGCTGGCACCGTGTCACGTTCTCTTTCAGTTCCATGTGCAGGATGGCCGGCTGTCCTGCCAACTCTATCAGCGAAGCGCCGATCTGTTTCTCGGCGTGCCGTTCAACATCGCGTCCTACTCACTGCTGACCATGATGATCGCGCAGGTCACCGGCCTGGTACCGGGCAAGTTCATCCATACGTTCGGAGACGCGCACATCTATCGGAACCATCTCGAACAGGTACGCGAACAGCTCACACGGGAGCCACGGCCACCTCCGACCATGCGACTCAACCCGGAGGTAGTGTCGATTCTCGACTTCACATACGGCGATTTCACGTTGGAAGGATACGAGCCGCACCCCCGCATCGCCGCCTCCATCGCCGTGTGAAGCTCTCCATCATCGTCGCGGTCGCCGACGACGGCGTCATCGGCCGCGCCAACGCGCTCCCGTGGCGTCTGCCGGACGATTTGAAGCGGTTCAAGCGCCTGACCATGGGACACACACTCATCATGGGTCGCAGGACCTTCGAGTCGATCGGCCGTCCGCTGCCCGGCAGACGCATGATCGTGCTCACTCGAAACTCCGCGTTCCGGCCGGCCGGCGCGACCGTGGCACCCGATCTCGCTGCGGCTCTGGCGATGGTGGCGGACGAGGAAGAGGCGTTCATCGTCGGCGGAGCCGACGTGTATCATGCGGCACTCCCACGCGCCGATCGCATCTATCTCACCCGGGTGCACGCGACGGTGACCGGCGACGTCACGTTCCGGCCGCTCGACAACGACCAATGGGAGTTGATCGACGCGGTACACCATCCCGCTGACACGCGACACCGATACGCCTTTACGTTCGAGGAGCATCGGCGAAGAGGGAAACCCGATTAGTGCCACTGCATAAGCTACGTGGGGAAACAACCGCCCGAGGAAGCGGTCGTCGGGAACGTACCGGAACGGAAACACCCGCCGGCAGCGGAAGAGCTGCCGGCGGGTGCTGACCTGACCGTGGCGGGGCGCCTCCGCCTTATCTTTTCTCTTCTGCTTCTTTGGCGCGCTCTTCCGCGATCCTCTTCGCGACGTCCGCCGGTACCTGCTGATAGCTGGCGAATGACCAGCTGAAGGTGCCCCGTCCGTGCGTCATCGAGTGGAGTTGCGTCGAGTACTTGTACATCTCCGCCTCGGGGACGTAGGCCTTCACTTTGGTCAGCCGTCCGTCCGACTCGCTCCCGAGTATCTGTGCCCGCCGGGATGAGAGATCACCCATCACGTCGCCCAGGTTCTCACCGGGCACGTGGACTTCCACGGAGAGCACCGGTTCCAGCAACACCGGCCGGCAGTTCGGGGCGACGTTCCGGAATGCCATGATACCAGCCATCTTGAACGCCTGCTCACTGCTGTCGACCTGGTGGTAGCTGCCGTCGAAGCACTCGACCTTGAAGTCGACGACCGGATACCCCGCGACGACGCCGCGCTGGGCCGCTTCCTGGATTCCCTTGTCCACAGCCGGGACATACTTGCTCGGAATCGCGCCGCCCACGATCCTTCTCTCGAACTCGTACCCCTCACCACGCGATTGGGGCACTATACGGATCCAGCAGTCGCCGTACTGGCCGCGCCCTCCTGTCTGTTTCTTGTGTTTGCCCTGGCCCTCGGCCTTTGACCTGAACGTTTCGCGGTACGGTATCTTCGGTCGCACCAGCTCCGCGTGCACCCCGAACTTCCGCTCCAAGCGCTCGATGATGACCTGTAGGTGACGCTCGCCGCGCCCGCGAATGAGGGTTTGTCCCAACTCCCCGTTGTACTCGTGGTGGAAGGTGGGATCTTCGTCGTGCAGTCTATGCAGGCCGGTGGAGAGCTTGTCCTCTTCACTGCGATTCTTGACGGCCACCGCGAGCACGATGAGCGGTTCCGGAAACGGGATCTTCGGCAGGACGACCTGCTGGTCGCGCGTCGAAAGCGTGTCGTTGGTGTGGGTGTCCTTCAGCTTGGCGACGGTGCCGATGTCCCCGGCGTGCAGCATCGGGATCTCGGACCGTTCCTTCCCCTGGGTGATGGACAGGTGCGCCAGCTTCTCGTCGCAGTTCCGCGGCGCGTTGAACACCTCATCACCGTTCCTGATCACTCCCGAGTAGATCCGAAAGAACGACACCTCACCCACATGCGGTTCCGCGACCGTCTTGAACACCTGCGCGACGAACGGCGCGTCGTCGCACGCTGACACCGAGAGCGGCTCGGCCGTGCCCCATGTCTCCGCGGCAATCTCGCCGCGCCCGGTCGGCTGCGGTACCAGTTCGACCAGCTTGGAGAGGAGCGCGCGCGTACCGTAGGTGAGCGTCCCCGCGCCGCACAACAGCGGGTACAGCTCACCGCGCGCCATTCCCGCCCGCATCGCCGTGATCGCTTCATCTCGGGAGATCTCCTCACCGCCCAGGTACCGCTCGATCAGGGTGTCGTCGGTTTCCGCGATCCGCTCGATCAGCTCCAGCGAATATTTCTCCAGGCGATCCTGGTACTCGGATGGGATATCCACCTCCTCGTACTCGCCCGTCTTGGTGCCCTTCTTGTACATGTGGCATTTCTTCGAGAACAGATTGATGATCCCGTGGAAATCCGGGCCTGCGCCAATCGGGATTTCGATAGGGATCACCTTTGGAGTCATGTGTTCCTTGATATCCTCGTAGACGCGCTCGAAGTTCGCGTGCTCTTTGTCCATCATCGAGACGAAGAACATCCTCGGAATGCCACGTTGCACGGTGTGCTCCCACACCATTTCCGTCCCGACTTCGACACCCGCCGTGCCGCTCACGACGATCAGTGCCGCGTCGGCCGCGTAGATCCCGGCAACCGCGTCGCCTATGAAGTCCGGGTAACCGGGCGTATCGAGCAGGTTGATCTTCGTGTCCTGCCACTCGGCGTATGCGAGGGCGAGGTTGATGGAGTACTTCCGGGCGATCTCATCTGGGGTGTAGTCGGTGAGGGCGGTGCCATCATCAACGGATCCGTGCCGCGAGCTGCTGCCGGCCACGAACGCGAGTGCATCAACCAGGGAGGTCTTGCCGCTCGCGCCGTGGCCGACCACAGCGACATTTCTGATTTTGTCGCCCGTATAGTCCCGCATGGGGGTGACCTCCTCGAAGAGGGGCCGGGAACATGACGACGCGGCCTGATCATGTCAATTCCCGGCGGCCCGGCGTCGGCGTGGGGCAGGCGGGGCCGGATCCCGCGGCTCGGTCGTTACCGGTAGCCGGCCGCCTGGAGGTTGAACAACTCGGCATACAGGCCGCCCGCGTCGACCAGGTCCGCGTGTGTGCCCTGCTCGATGAGCTTCCCGTCCCGCAGCACGAGAATGCGCCTCGCCATCCTAACCGTGGAGAAGCGGTGCGAGATGATGACGGCGATCCGACCGGCGGCCAGCGCGGTGAACCGGAGGAAGACCTCGTACTCGGCCCGAGCGTCCAGCGCGGCGGTCGGCTCGTCGAGAATCAACACGGCTGCGTCGCGCATGTACGCGCGCGCGAGCGCGACTTTCTGCCACTCGCCGCCAGAGAGTTGTACACCGCCGTCGAACCGCCGTCCGAGTTGTTGCTCGTAGCCGGCGTCGAGCCGGGCCGCGACCGAATCGGCGAGGCCCCGCTCAGCGGCTTCTTGAACCCGCGCGTGGTCTGTCACGTTCTCGACCTGCCCCACGCCGATGTTCTCGCGAAGCAGAAAGTCGTACCGCACGAAATCCTGGAAGATCACGCCGATGTTGGCGTGGATATCCGCAAGGTCGTATTCGCGAAGATCCACCCCGTCCAACAGAATCCGACCTTCGGTGGGGTCGTATAGTCGCGCCAGCAGCTTCACGAGCGTGGTTTTTCCCGCACCGTTTTCGCCGACCAGGGCCACTGACTCGCGGGGCCTGAGAACGAAACTCAGCCCGCGGACAGCCCAGGTCTCCGCGCCCGGGTAGCGGAACCCCACGTTTTCGAACACAATCGTGTCCAGGATGGGCCGGGGGAGGGGAAGCGCGTTCGGCTTCGAGGTGATCCGCGGTTTTATCTCGAAGAACGCGAAGAGGTCGCTCACGTAGAGGCTCTGCTCGTAGATCTGTGCCAAGGAGAGGAGGATCCGCTGGATCAGGTCGCGGCTCTGGCGGAACGAGCCTGCCAGAAAGGTCAGGACACCGATCGTGAACACACCCGCCGGCGATTCGTACCGGACGACGGTGAGATAGACGATGATTCCGTAGGCGGCGTAGTACCCCACCGTGCCGATCATGCTGAGCAGCGTCGACGCCGTTGCGCGGCGGATCGAGAGCCGTTTGTTGGCATCGTAGAAATCGGCTGCTAAACGTGCGTACCGCTTTCGCAAGAAGTCCGACAGGCCGAAGAGCTTCACTTCCTTGATCGACACGTCGCTCGCCCCGACGTACCGCAGGTAGTCGAGTGTCCTGCGTTCGGGTGTCCATTGGTAGAGCAGGGAGTAGCCAAGGTGGGCGAACCGCGCCTCGCCGAGAAACGAGGGGATTACGGAGACCGCGAGCAGGAGCAACAGCCACGGCACGTACAGGAGAAGCACCGCCGCCAGGGTAACCAGAGTCGCGAGTTCCTGAGCCGAGTTCAGCACGATGGCGAGCAGACCGATGCGCCCTACCGTCTGCCGCCGCGCGCGCTCCAGGCGATCGTATGTCTCCGAGTCTTCGAACTGTTCGAGGTCGAGGACGGCCGCGTGCGCCAGCATGCGCTCCGAGATCCGGTTCGCGAAGAGATCGGCGAGCAGGCTCTCGAGGAGGGACGACCCCCGCGCCAGGCCTTCACCGACGACGGCGATAGCCAGCTCCAGACCCACGAGGAATGCCAGCGAGCGCCAGTCGATCGCGGCGCGTGACGAATGGGCGGCGATCGCCGCAACGACGCCGTCGATGATCAGCTTGCCCACCCAGAGGAGCGCCAGCGGAACTGACGCGCGCACTACCCGCAGCAGCACGATGGCTATGGTGTAGCCGCGGTTAGTCTGGTACACCATCTTGAAGAGGGGCGGCAGATGCGTGAGCGCGGTAAGGCGCTCGCGCAGCCCAGGCTCCGGCTCCGGATTGAGCGGGCTGCGGCGAGAACTGGGTATGCCGTGAGGGATGTACGGGCGGGTCACTGCCGGAAGTTAACACCCTTGAGCAGGCATCGTCTCACGGAGTACCCCGGTGAGAGCAGGTTACATGCTGGATGTGGTCATCTTAGGTCAGTTGGCAACGGTTGTCTTGGGAGCGGGCGCGCCTGGCGCGAGCGCCGCGGTAACGTGGGCGCGCGCAGCGGTCCCCGCGGTCGTCCCGGCACAGGATTCGGTGGAACGGGCGCGCGCGGTGCATCTCCTGAATCGAATCGCCTACGGTCCTCGCCCGGGCGACGTGGAGCTGGTCCTCCGGACGGGGGTCGACCGATTCCTCGAGCTGCAGCTCCGACCGGAGGATATACCCGACAGCGCGGCGGCCGCGTATCTGGCACGACTCGACGTTCTCCGGATGTCGGCGCGGGAGCTGGGCCGAGTGTATCTGGAGCAGCAACGCGCGCGCCGGGCGCGGCAGCGCGACTCAGCGATGGCACCGCGCCGCGCGCCTACCCCACCCACTGGCATGCGACGCTATCTCGGCGAGTTTCAGCAGGCCGTCGTCGCCCGGGCGGTGCTCTCCGAACGTCAGCTCTACGAAGTGATGGTCGATTTCTGGACCAACCATTTCAACGTGTTCCTCGGCAAGGGCATCGACCGGTTCTTGCTGCCCTCCTACATCGAGGGAATCATTCGCCCCCGGGCGCTAGGCAAGTTCGAGGATCTGTTGATCGCCACGGCCCGGAGCCCTGCGATGCTGTTCTACCTCGACAACGCCCAGTCGGTCGCGCCCGGCGCCGAGCCACCCCAGCTTCGGCGCCTGCGGGAGCGGCGGCGGATGTCGCCGATGCGGATGGAGCGGCGGGCGCGGGCAGACTCGATGCTGGCGCGGCTCGAACGTCGCATGCCGCGCGGCCTGAACGAGAACTACGCCCGGGAGCTGCTCGAGTTGCACACCCTCGGTGTCGACGGCGGCTATTCCCAGGACGACATCATAGACGTGGCGCGTATCCTCACCGGCTGGGGGATCGACCGCCGTGACGGTGGTGTGGAGTTCGCCTTTCGAGAGTGGGCGCACGACCGCGACGCAAAGGTGGTCTTGGGACGTACTTTCCGCGCGGGTCGCGGGATGGACGAGGGCGTCGAGCTACTCCGCTTCCTTGCGCGCCACCCGTCGACGATGCGCTTCGTGAGCGCCAAACTGTGCGAGCGCTTCGTCAGCGACCGGCCGCCCGACGGGTGTATCGACGCCGGTGCGCACGCCTGGGCACGGACCGGCGGTGACATACGCGAGGTCGTGCGCGCGATCCTCACGTCGCCGGAGTTCTGGGCGCCCGAGCACCGCGGCGCCAAGGTCAAGACACCGCTCGAGTTCGTAGCGTCAGCGGTGCGTGCCGTGGGTGGCGCACCGGATACGACGCTCGCGCTGGCGCAGGTCGTCGGTCGGCTGGGCCAACCGCTCTACCTGGAGCCCGCGCCGACGGGCTACCCCGAGCACGAGGAGGACTGGGTCAATGCCGGCGCTTTGCTGCAGCGTTTCAACGTTGCGCTAGCCATCGCCGCCGGGCGCGCGCCCGGGGTTGCGCTCCCGGCCGCATCCCCGATTGCCATCACCACCGACTACGACCGGCTGGTCGATCAGGTGAACCGCGTGATTCTCCAGCACGGCGCGAGTGCCCACACCGTCACCGTGATGCGGCTCCAGGCGGCGGAGATCACAAGCGCCAGCCTCGCGCGTACGCTCCTCATCGGGCTCGCGTTGGGCAGTGCCGAGTTCCAGCGTCAGTAACGATGATCATCTACTGCCACGGGAGTCATCATGTGTGACAGGTCGATCGATCGTCGCCTGTTCGTGAAGGCGGGCGGCCTAGCACTCGTCAGCCTCGGGATCGACCCGATCTTCCTGACTCGGGCTGCCTACGCAGGCCGGCGGCCACGGAGCGGTGGACGTGGCAAGACGCTGGTGTGCGTATTCCAGCGCGGGGCCGTTGACGGATTGAGCATGATCGTGCCGCACGGAGAATCGCGCTACTACGAGGAGCGACCGCGAATCGCCGTGGCGCGCCCGGGACGGGCGAATGGCGCGCTGGACCTCGACGGCCACTTCGGATTCCACCCCGCGCTCGCGCCGCTCCACCCACTCTATCGGTCCGGTGGGCTCGCCGTGGTACACGCGGTGGGGTCACCGGACGCCACGCGCAGCCATTTCGATGCTCAGGACTACATGGAAACCGGGACGCCGGGACGCAAATCGACACGCGACGGGTGGTTGAACCGCCATATGGCGCACGCGAGAGATCATCGCGACACGCCGTTCCGCGGTGTCGCGATCGGGCCGCGGATGCCACGCGCGCTGCGCGGCGCGGCGCCGGCGCTGGCGATAGATGATCTGCGGGCGTTCGGCCTGCGCGGCCGACCTGGAGCGCGTGACCGTCTCACGGCGGCGTTCGAGGAGATGTACGCCGGCGCGACCACCGGTCTCCTCGCCACGTCCTCCGAGGAAGCGTTCGAGGCGGTGCGGATGTTGCGAGCGGCGGACCCTGCACGCCGCAGCCCGGCCCACGGCGCGGAGTACCCCGCGAGCCCGTTCGGACGCGCGATGCGTCAGATCGCCAGCCTCATCGCATCGGACCTCGGTGTCGAGATCGCGTTCGCCGATGTCGGCGGGTGGGATACCCATGTGAACCAGGGCGCGGCCGACGGCCAACTCGCCGCCCGCCTGAACGACCTAGCGCTGACGCTCGCTGCTTTCGCCCAGGACCTGGGCGAGGGTATGGCGGACGTGACGGTCCTGACGATGAGCGAGTTCGGTCGCACCATAGCGGAGAACGGAAACGGAGGCACCGACCACGGCCACGGAACGGCGATGCTGGTGCTCGGTGGGGCGACCCGCGGCGGGCGGGTCTACGGTCGTTGGCCCACCCTGGAGGTGGCACAGCGGTTCGAAGGGCGGGACTTGGCGGTGACGACCGACTTTCGCGATCTGTTCAGCGAGGTTCTCGTCAAACACCTCGGCGGCACCGACCCCAGTGCCGTGTTCCCGGGCTATGTCGCCGACCGGCGACGCTGGCTCGGGCTGCTCTGACATGGTGCTGAACGGGGAGAGCCCCGCCGGCGGCGAACCTACGCCAACGTCATTCGCTGTTGGCCTTACGATGCGCCGCACTCAGCACGAACCGGATGGGGCGGTCGTAGAAGACGTAGTTCCAGGCCCAACCGATCAGCACTGTGATCCGGTTGCGGAATCCGATGATGAAATACAGGTGCACTACGAGCCACACGATCCAGCCGGCCAACCCGCGGAACGACACGGCGCCGACCTGCGCTACCGCCGCATGCCGTCCGATGGTCGCCATGATGCCTCTGTCCTGGTACCGGAACGGTACGGGTGGATCGCCCCGAAGCTCGCGAAGGATGTTCCTCGCGACGCGCCGCCCTTGCTGCATCGCGGGAGCAGAGAGCATCGGCAGTTCGCGGCCCGACTCGACACTCCCGGCGGCGTCACCGATCGCGAACACCGCGTGGACGCCGCTAACCCGGAGGTAGCGGTCCACTTCGATCCGTCCGCTCGGCACGCGTGGCAGGTTTGCGCCGGTCTCGAGGGTGTTCGGCTTCACACCGGCGGCCCAGACGAGGGTTCGCGCCGCAATTACCTCTGCGTCACGCAGCACGACACGGCGGTCGGTCACTGACTCGACGAGACTTGCCGTCCGGACCTCGACCCCGAGCGCTTCGAGCCGACGACGCGCATGGTGCCCGAGCGATGCGCGGAAAGGCGGCAGGACGCGGTCGCCACCCTCCAACAGGATGATTCGCACGGAATCCCGTGGAATCGTGGGGTAGTCGCGGCCAGCGATGAGTCGCACCAGCTCGGCGAGCGCGCCGGAATACTCCACCCCTGTCGGACCCGCCCCGACGATCACGAACGTGAGCCATGGGCGTCTCGCTTCCTCGTCGCGCTCCACCGCGGCCGCCTCGAAACAGGCGAGCACCCGATTGCGCAGCTCGAGCGCGTTGGGCAGCGTCGTTATGTGGTACGCGGAGTGCTCGAGGTCAGGCTGATCGAAGAGATTGATCGATGCGCCGGTCGCCAGCACCAGATCGTCATAGGACTCCTCCGGTCCGGCCGCGGTGAGGACGATACGCCGATCGAAATCCACGCCTACGACTTCCGCTTGACGGAACCTGACGTTCGGGACCCGCCGAAAGACGGATCGTACGGGATACGCGATGTCGCTTGGATCGAGCAGCGAACTCGCCACCTGATACAGGAGCGGGGTGAACAGGTGGTAGTTGTTGCGGTCGAGGAGAACCACCTGCACCGGCCGGTGCGCCAGCGCACGAGCGCACTGGAGGCCACCGAAACCAGCACCAACGATCACGACCGTGTGCATCCAGCTGAAAAGATACCCCACCCGAAGCGTGGCGACAGCGCCGTGCTACGGGATCGTCGCGGTCTCAGGCGAGGCGCGGAGTGCGCGGGAAGAGGTCGCCCTCTAGCCCGCGGATCCCCACTCCATCATCTCAAATCGGCTCGACTCGGAGACCCGTGCGACGACGGCGGCATGAGGCGGACCTGTCGGACCTGGAACGCGGGCAAACCTGGTGTAGATTCCTGACACTCAGGATACCCCGTACCTCACGCCCGCCGGACTGCGGTCCCGCTGTTCCTCCTCAGGGAAGGTGCACTCGAGCGACGACAGGATGGCCTGGACCGTTTTTCCCACCCCGCAGCGGCCACTTCCGTGGGTTTCGCAATGTGTGTCATGTTCGCTTCCGTTGTCACGACCGTCAGCCTTTGATGACACCAAGGGGCACGAGCCGCGCGACCTTGCGTGCCAGCCCCGCGCGATGGACGACTTCGACGACCCGATCCACATCCTTGTAGGCGTGCGGCGCTTCTTCTGCTAGTTCCTGGTTGCCCGGACACCGAACGACGATGCCGCGGTCCGCGAGTTCCTGCCGCACCTCGTGACCGGGCCGGAGGCGCTTGGCGGCGCGGCGGCTCATCGCCCGCCCCGCGCCATGACAACAGCTCCCGTAGCTCCGCGAGAGCGCGGCATCGGTCCCGGCGAGCACGTAGGAGGCGGTTCCCATGCTGCCCGGAATGAGGACCGGCTGTCCGACCGCCCGGTAGCGCGGGGGCGTTTCCGGATGTGACGGCCCGAACGCCCGCGTCGCGCCTTTGCGGTGGACCACGAGGTCGGCGCCGCCGTGGTTCTCGAGCTTCGCCATGTTGTGCGTCACGTCGTACACCAAACGCAGCTCGCTCCGTCCGGCCACAATACGCTCGAACGTGCGCCTGACGGCATGGGTAACGGCCTGGCGGTTGGCGAAGGCGAAGTTGGCAGCGGCGCACATGGCCCCGAAATACGCTTTCCCTTCGGGCGACGCGAACGGCGCGCACGCAAGCTCGCGATCCGGCAGCCGGATTCCGTAGCGCGGCATGACGCGGTCCATCTGCCGCACGTAGTCGGTACAGACCTGATGTCCCAACCCGCGCGACCCGGTGTGGATCAGGATCGTACATTGGCCGGGCCACAGGCCGAGCGCGGTTGCCGCGTCGTCGTCAAAGATTTCGTCGACGACTTGGACCTCGACGAAATGATTGCCGGAGCCGAGGGTGCCCAGCTGCGGACGGCCCCGCTGCTTGGCTCGGGGCGAGACCGCACCCGGGTCGGCCTGGGGGAGCCGCCCGCCCGCTTCCGTCGCGTCCACGTCGTCGTCGGTGGCGAGTCCGCGTTCCACGAGGTAGTGGCAGCCGTCGCCCAGCACGCGGTCCAAGCCGGCTCCATCGAGCGGCACCGGCCCGCTCCGGCCCGCTCCCGACGGCACAGTGCGGCTGAGCTCATGGACCAGGGGCTCGATGCGGTCCCGCAGGGCGGCCGCTTCCACCTCGCTGGCGAGCAGGCGCACACCGCAGTTGATGTCGTATCCCACCCCTCCAGGCGAGATGATTCCGTCCTCCGCCGAGAACGCGGCGACACCGCCCACCGGGAACCCGTAGCCCTCGTGCGCGTCCGGCATTGCCAGGACGGGGTCGAGGACACCGGGCAGGGTCGCCACGTTGATGAGCTGGCTCAACGTCCGATCGCGGATCATCTGCTCCCAGAGTCCCTGATCGGCGTACACCCGGGCGGCGACACGCATGTCGGCACGCGCCGAGGCTGGGATCTCCACCAGCTCATCGCCGAGCCGCGTGTGGGGATACGATTGCGCGACGGTAGTCATACGTCGAGCACCACCTCCGCGAGGATCCCGCCGGGTACGGCCTTGACGTCCAGGTCGTGCAGCGTCGCGGCCTTGATCCGGGCGGGCGACACCGGGACGCTCACCCCGACCGCGTGCGCGCGGAGCACCGTGCCGCTCACGCAGAGCGTCTCGAGGCCGGTGAGCACCCAGCGGTCCACTTCGGCCACGTAGAGGATTTCGTTCAGCCAGTCTACCAGCAGCGTCGCTCGGTCGTGTCCCTCGACCTCGAATTTGCGTGGTGCGGCGGATCGAGAGCGACCGGCCTCGGCGAGGAGCAGGCCTCCGAGCGCCCGGCCCGCCTCGCCGAGCAGTGCCTCGAACGTGTCACCACGGAGCCGTAGCTTGAGTTCCGAGGTGTGGTCGAGGAACTCGTGCGTCGCGCTCATCGTCTTCCATACTGGCACATGGCTCACCCACTTCTTTAGACAAATATGCCATCGTCGGTCGTTCCGGAAGAATAGCATCCGGTACCCGGCCGAATCCATAGCCCCAAAGACGCGTTCATAGATCCTTCGGCCCCCGTTCATCAACCACCCCGTCGCGTCAATGGCGGCGAGGGGCCGCCGCGACTTCCAGGAGCGGTACCATCGCCACCACGTGGAAGCCGATCGTGATCGGGGTCGACGCCTCTCCCACCGCCGTAGAGGCGGCGCGGAGCGCGGTCTTTGCATAGCCTGGGTGGGTCGCGTAGCTTCGGCGTTATGAACGAGCCTCCGTCGACGGTACCGGCGGACTCCGAGGGGCGACTTCGCCGTCTGGTGCAGGCCGGCATTCGTATCAACGCCGAGCATGCGCTCGACGCCGTGTTGCAGGTGGTAACCGATAGCGCCCGCGATGTAATCGGTGCGCACTACGCCGCCCTGGGGATTCTGGACGTCACGGGGACGGAGCTCGACCAGTTTGTCGTAAGCGGAGTCTCACCCGAACAGGCGGAACAGATTGGTCGTCCGCCGACCGGGAAAGGGGTACTCGGGTTGTTGATCGCCGATCCGCGCCCGCTCCGTGTGGCCGACGTCGGGAAACATCCCAAATCGCACGGCGTCCCGGCCCACCATCCCAAGATGCGCTCGTTTCTCGGTGTGCCGATCGTGGGCCGGAGAGGTCCTATCGGGAACCTCTATCTGGCGGAGAAGGTCGGAGCCGCCGAGTTCACCGAAGAGGACGAGGCGATCGCGGTGATGCTGGCGGCCCAGGCGGCCGTGGCGGTCGAGAACGCGACGCTGTACGAGGAAGGCGAGCGGCTGGTCCACGAGGTCAAGGCTATGCAGGCCTCACGCGATCGCTTTTTCGCGATGATAAACCACGAGATGCGCAACGCGCTGACAGCGGTCTTCGGTTGGTCGGATCTCTTGATACGCAAGATGGGATCGGCCAGCCCGCGCGCCGCACGCGAAGTCTACGAATCGGCAGAGCGCACGCTCGACCTGCTGAACGACGTTCTCGACCTGAGCCGGATCGAAGCGGAGCGGCTGCGGCCGAGCATACGCGAGGTGGACATTCGCCGGCTCGTGACCGACGCGCTGGCCGCCGTCGAGCCGTCCGCCGCGGCTCGTGAGATAGAACTCGAGACGGTCAACCTCAACAGCGCGATGTCGTGCGAAACCGATCCGCAGCGCGTACACCAGATTCTCACGAACCTGCTCTCGAACGCCGTGCGGCACAGCTCGGACGCCGGAACGGTCACCGTCCGTACCGACATCTCGGACAGCCGGATCTCGTTTGCCGTCATCGACCGCGGCTCCGGGATTCCGGGCGCGGAGCTGTCGCGTATCTTCGAGGCGTTCCAGCGCGCCGGCACGAGTGATGAACGCGGCACGGGACTCGGGCTCACGCTCTCGAAACAGCTCGCCTTGCTGCTGGGAGGCGATCTGTCGGTCGAGAGCACGGTGAACGAGGGATCCACATTCATCCTGGAGATTCCGCGTTGGTTCGGAAAATCGTGAAGATCAGTTCACACCCCGTTAAAGGGGAGATCACCTCGTCAGGATAAGGTTGGGGTACAATGCGTATTCTCGTGGTGGAGGACGACCGAAAGGTCGCAGGATTTATCGAGATGGGGCTGCGTGAGGAGGGCTACGCCGTCGACGTCGCCAAGGACGGCGAGGAGGCGATCGTTCTCGCTCATGTCAACGATTACGACGCCATCATGCTCGATTTGATGCTCCCCAAGAAGAACGGTCTCCAGGTTGCGGCCGAACTTCGCCGCGAGGGACGCACCACACCCATCCTCATGCTTACGGCCCGCGACGCCACGGAAGACATCGTCCGCGGTCTCGACGCGGGAGCAGACGATTACCTACCGAAACCATTCAAGTTCGACGAGCTGCTCGCCCGTATTCGCGCCCTCGTGCGGCGCGGCGGAGCGACCCGCGTCGAGCGCCTCACGGCCGGCCCGCTCGAGCTGGACCGTCTGAAGCACCAGGCCTTCGCAGGCGGGAAGATGCTCGATCTCACGCCGCGCGAGTTTCAGCTCCTCGAGCACTTCATGATGCACAAGGACGACGTCGTCCGGCGGACCGAGCTGCTCGAGAAGGTCTGGGACATGCACTTCGATCCGGAGAGCAACGTCGTGGATGTGCACGTGGGGAATCTCCGTCGCAAGCTGCGCGAGGCGGGCTACGACGGTCTGATCGAGACGGTACGCGGCGTCGGTTTCCGTTTGAACGGATCGCTGCGGGACACGAGCTGACACATGCGTTCCCTCAGCCGCACGCTGTCCGTGCGGTTCTCGATCACCATGTTCGTGGCGCTGTTGGTGATCGCATTGTGGGCGTACGTCGGCGCGCAGCGCGTCCTGCGGCGGGAACTCGATCGGGGGCTCGCGGCGGCGGCGCACCTGGAAGCCGCCATTCTGACGATCGGCCATCCGCTTCCCCAACCCCCTACCGCGCTCGCACGCGACCAATTCATCGAGACGGTCAACCGCTTCGTCGTAGCCCGTGACGCCGGCGGCGCCGTCGTCACGTCGAACACGCCGCTGGCCACCGGTCTCCCGCTCGATTCCGCGAGCTTCGCGCGATCGCTGAACGGCGAGCAGGTCTGGACCACGCAGCGCTGGCAGGACGAGGACATCCGGTCGTTCTACCTACCGATGACCGACGCGCCGGCCGGGCCGCGCGTCGTGCAGGTCGCGGCATCGCTGCAACCGATGCGGCTGGCGAGCCGGGACGTCCTCTTCCTGATGCTGGGCACGGTGCTGCTGGGAATGATCGCCACCGTGTTCGGCGCGGGCTGGCTGGCCCGGTCGGCGGTGGCGCCGGTGGCCGAGATCGCCGGGCAGGCCGAGTCGATCGAGGCGGGCCAGGTCGGTCAACGTATCACCGCACACGCCGGAGTATCGGAATTCCACGCGCTGCTGCGAGTGCTCAATCAGATGCTCGAGCGCCTCGACCGTGGTATCCTTGCGCAGCGGCGGATCATCGCCGACGTCGGCCACGATCTCCGCACCCCGATCACGGCGATGCAAGGCGAGATCGAGGTCATGCTCCGCAGCCCGCGGTCCCCCGAGCGGTATCAGGAGACACTGCGGAGTCTGCTGGAGGAAGTGAACCATCTGGCGACGATCAGCGACACCCTGATGACGCTCGCGCGGATCGAGACGGGGGAGCTGGCCCCGCAGCTGGCGCCAATAGTCGTGGACGACCTAGTGCAACAGGCGGTGGAGCGGGTGCGTCCCCGTGCCGGCGACCGTGAGATACACCTGGAACGGGCCGAAGACGGCGGCCAGGCGGCATTACTCGACCCCCACCTCGTCGCCTTGGCGCTCGACCAGCTACTCGATAACGCCGTGCGCCATACGCCCGAAGGGACCCCGGTGAGCGTGTCCGGCTCGGCCTCGAACAGCGATGTCGTCATCGTGGTCGAGGACGATGGTCCCGGCGTGCCGGCGGAAACCCTCCCGCATCTGTTCGAGCGGTTCTATCGGGCGGATGCGGCGCGGGGCCGGAGCGCCGGCGCCGGTCTCGGCCTCACCGTGGCGGCCGCCATCGTCAAGGCCCACGGCGGGAAGATCGCCGCGGAGCGCGGCCAACACGGGGGGTTACGCGTCATAATGACGCTTCCTAAAGAAGGGGTAAGCTTGCCGTAACGTCCGTTCACGTCCGGTTCAACCTCGTCGTGTCGCTCGTCCTCATGGGTACCGCGCTCACGAAGTACTGCCCGATCTACCGGGTCCTGGGCATCAATACCGCGGGGCCGCACCACGCCCGGAAGGACCATCTCTAAGGACACCTTGAGAAAGGCCTCAGCAGCGTTTCAGGGCTGAGGCTTTTTCTTTGGTACGTGCCACACACCCCTTCCACCGGCCTGCGACGTAACGTCGGCACGCTCGATGCCGCCCTGCGGTTGATCGGGGGCCTCGT
This sequence comes from Gemmatimonadota bacterium, assembly GCA_022563595.1. Lineage (GTDB taxonomy): Bacteria > Gemmatimonadota > Gemmatimonadetes > Gemmatimonadales > GWC2-71-9 > JADFNB01. The sequence goes on along the minus strand of JADFNB010000027.1, from coordinate 2,645 downwards.
CGTGCTGCTGCACGCACTGCTCGCCATCGAGAGCGCTGTGGTCTCGTTCGTGGAACTCACCGGCGCCTTGATCCTGCTCGCCACCACGCTGACGCGCACCTGCCCGGTCTACGAACTATTCCGCCGGGCCACGCGCTCCGAGGTGGAAGAGAACCCGGAGTAAGAGGCGAGGTTGCCCGGTTTCGTCCGATTGTTACAATTCGGACCCACAACCATAACCAAGAGGGATGATCATGCTGCCAGTGAGAATCTGCGGCCTGCTGGGGATCGTCGCGCTGATTGCGCTGCCGGTGACGGGTTCGGCCCAGGTGCCGGACTCGCTGCCAGAAGGCGTGACGGCACAAATGATCGAAACCGGCGCCGCGCTATACGGCGGAGCCGGACTCTGCGCGGTCTGTCACGGCGCCAACGGCGAGGGGAGCATCGGACCGGATCTCGCGGACGACGAATGGGTCCACAGCGACGGATCCTACGACGCCATCGTGCACCAGATACTGGAAGGCGTGCCGGCCGACAAGTCGGAGTCCGGAGTTCCGATGCCTCCCAAAGGCGGGGCTACCCTGACCGACGAGCAGGTACGTGCGGTTGCCGCGTACGTCTGGAGCCTACGTTTCAAGGAGAGTTGACCTCTCCGATGACACAGCGTCTGTTGCTATCCCTGACAGCGCTCGCGCTCGTCGGCCTCGCCACGCCACCCGCACACGGGCAGATACGCCTGTCGGACGGCGTATCCGTCCGTCTGTCGGGTCTCATTCACTCGCAGTTCAACTCGACCTCGGTCGACGGAGAGCCCGGAACCGAATTCCTGATCCGGAGAGCCCGACTCAGCGCCGAGATCCGCTTCAACGAATACCTGAGTGCCAAGGTCGAGCCCGACTTCGGCGAGGGGAAGATGACGCTCAAGGACGCGTGGGTCAGGCTTTCGTTCGGTCCCGAGTTTCGCGCGACGTTCGGCCAGTTCAAGCGGCCGTTCGACCTCTTCGAGCTGACATCGTCGACGCGCATTCTCGTGGTGGAACGGGCGGGCGGTGTGCGGGGCGTCGATACCTGCACCGGCACCGGCGGTGTGTGCTCGTTGAGCCGGTTTACCGAGACGCTTCACTACGCGGACCGTGACATCGGCATCATGTTGCACGGCAACCTCGCCGCCGGCAGGCTCAGCTATGCCGCGTCGGTGACCAACGGCACCGGCGCCAACGCGGACGACGAGAACGGCAACAAGTCGTTTTCAGGACGCGTCGGCTTCGAGCTGACATCCGACGTGGTCATCAGCGCCAACGTCGGCGTTCACGATTATGTGCACCCGACTAGCGGCACCGACCGGTTCGCCATGGCGTTCGGCGGCGATGTGGAGATCGGGAATTTCACTAGCGGGCCCCACCTCCAACTGGGGATCGTCGGCGGGGGCAACTGGCGGAACCCCGTCGGGACGCTTGCTGCCGCGACCTTCCTCACCGCACAAGGGATCCTGACCTACAAGATCCCCGTGGCGAGCCCCGTCGTGACGGCCGTGGAGCCCGTGGGACGCGTGAGCTGGGGCGATCCCGATACCGACGTTGATGACGACGCGGGTCTCCTGTTCACGCCGGGCCTGGCCTTGCATTTCGGCGGCCGCAACAGCATAGCGTTCAACCTCGACATCTGGTCGCCGGCCCAAGCCGACACGGAGTACTCGTTCAAGGCACAGAGCTTCTTCCACTTCTGAGCGCGGTCACGCTTTAGCGGGGCATCCGCACGGAGAATCCGAGCCCCAGGAGCCAGTCTTCGGCCGCCGCGTTGAGCCCTACGCCACCCGTGACGTCGAGCTGTAGGCGTTCGTGCACCAGGAAGGTGAGTCCGCCATCGAGGGCGGAGGCCGAGGGACGGTCGTCGCCCAGTGCGATCGCGCCGAAGGCTTCGACGAACGCGCCCACCCGGTCGGTCAGCGCAACTCCCAGGACCGCCGTGTAGAGCAGATCGGTGTTCGTCTCCAAGCCGCCGGCGCCATTAGCTGCACTGGTCCACGTAGCGGCCACGTTGTAGCCGAGCGAAACCCGCTGCGAGAGGTCGTGCGCGAGCGCCAGCCGCGCTTCCGGCTCGACCCGCTCCGCCCCCAACCCCTCACGGCCCGTCGGGAGCAAGAGCGTGCCGATGAAGGCGATCTCCGGGAGCCCCGCCCGTGCCGCGAGCACCCTCGTCTTGAACCCGACGCTGATATCGCCGATCCCCGATTCGGTCAGGCCCGGTGCCCCGTCTCCGGCCACCGACCGGCGGCGCCAGCCGGAGAAACCCAATCGCGCCTCCAGCGCCGGCAGCACCCCGATGCGGAGCAGCACCTCGGAGACGGCGAGCGCCCGCACCAGTGTCCCCGCATCGTCATCCTGCGCCCAACTGGCACCGGCTTCGATCTGTACCAGGCTCGGAGGGATGAGGGCGGTGGACTCGGTTCGGTCGGGCCGATCGGTGATGAGTTCGGGGACGGGGGCGGGGGCGAGGACGCGCTCCTGTGCCAGGAGGCTGTCACCGGACAATTGGAGGGTGCAGGACAGGGCCGCCACCCACAGGAAAGCACGTCGCAGCTGGTAAGCTCCTAGTGTGGTGTCGCCGAAATAGTGGTGCTATTCGGACGCCCCCGCATCCCGCCCCGCGGCGTTTCTCGGGGGCGC
>JADFNB010000026.1 GCA_022563595.1 Gemmatimonadota bacterium | reverse complement strand
CTCCTGGTTACTCGTGAATCCCAAAAGGAGCTTAACAGTGACGGCCCGTTACTTCACCCCCCAGGGCCCTACATAAGATCTAACAGCTCGCCAAGTCCACTTGCCTGTTAGAGGCTGCAAAGTCCCCAATCACGTAATCCGATAGATGTAAGCGTCGGGTATCAATTGGCCGTTGATGACATTGTCCGTGAAACGGATTCCGCTAATCCCCGGTCCTGTGCGCAACGCGACCCTCAGCAGCTTCAACAGCGGAGTTTTGGGTTTCAGCAAAGCAACATCGTCCAACCGGAGACTCTGCACCTCGGCCTTAATCCGAGTGAGCGACTTTTGGATCTCTTGGTACGTCTTCTTCGGGCCTTTAGTGGCTGTCTGGGGAGTGGAGATCATTAGCTTCCATGCCTCCAGATCTGGCGCCAAGAACCAGAAAGCCGCATCGGCACCGAAACCGTGCTGGTCAAGGTCCTTTAGAAGCGCCTTGCCGTCATTGATCAACCGCTCGTCCAGATTGAATCTCACCATCGGTTCCTAATCCATGCGAGGACACCGTACTTGCGGGAGGTGCATGCGGAATACAGGTCCCTGGCGACACTCTTGCTGGCCGACAACACATAACGGCTGTCTACAGTCCAATCTTTCACGATTGTCCAGTTCAAGGCAAAGGTCGGGTTGCTGACCATCTCGTTCTTCAAGTCTTGCTCAAGTCCTGCCACCCTGACCAATTGCTCCAGATTGTGAGTGTAGACTTTGTTCGCCAAGTGCTTGTCAGGAAAGTCATGGCGCCGGGTTTGTTTGGCAATGCACGCTTTGAGAGCGCACTCAACAGCATAACCCACGAGGTAATAGGCACCGGCATGGTGACCGGCCTTGAGTAGCGCAGCGCCTTCTCGGCGTCGAGCTCGGGAGATGTTCTGGAGTTCCTGGCGGTTCATTGCATACGTAGTGCGTTGGAGCTTTGCAGCCTAAGGACTCTGCCCTTGAGCTGTGGGCGTGCACGCCCGCCAGGCGAGCGCCCCGTAGTGCACCGCTCATATCTCATTCGCGTTCCATCATAAGGCCATCCACACAGCCCGCCAGTCCTCGACCTCCCTCCGTGAACTGCCGTCTAACGTCTTGAGTTCACCGGGCGGCGGTCAGTGAACGTTGGTTTCAGAGTGCGCCCGGACCGCCAATCCGGTGCAACGATTTGTTATGTCGCTATTTCAACGGACCTTTGACAGTTCGTACTCCAAGTGTTGCAGTGCCTCCCGAGCATATGATCTCTGTTGAAGGGACTGCTCCAGTCTGCTCTTAGCGTCCCATTGGGTACGACCGTTTTCAGAGTAGAACAACCACACATTGTGCAAGTACGTAACAAAGCTCTCCAGTTTGGTGTCCATGTCGCGACACTCAAATGGTGCAAACGGCAGGTCTGTAAGCTTGAAATATACTTCATCCACTCGTGTGCGCGCGGCCTCAGTGGATGCGAGAAAGTTAGCCTCGTCAGTGTCGTTGTTGGCCAAAGCCAACAAACCGTTCTCGATTGCCCCTAACGATGTCTTCAGTTCCTCGATAAGCGGTAAGACACTAGAGAAATAGTCCTCTTTCGACAGTGTGTTCGTGGAAACATGTTGTGCGAGAAAATCGTAGTTCGTGCTCCAATCGACAATAATGTGGTCGCCTACGTTTTCACCGTCGAATCCCATTGGCCGAAATTGCGGGCCCAAGTCTTCGTGAATCCAGATGCTACGACAAATGTGATTGCGTCGGTTATGGTCTTCGGCGCTGGGATAGATGAATGTCCAAACGACGTGCGCATCGGAATCGCCCCATTTGCCCTCAACCAGATGGTTCCGGTGGTACCTACGTTTTTGTCCCTCCATGGTGACCTGACGAACTATTGCGGCAACCTCCGCCTTGGTTGCACGGCCATTCACGACGACTTCAAATGAGTAACGCTTCGCGGCACCGTAACTGATGTCATCCATCTTGAATATAGTATAGCGATCCGTCACTACAATGGGGGTTAGAAGACTGCTCAAAGCCTCAATTGCTGAAGCGTCAATTGTTTGATTCTTGGGAACTGTGAATTTATATCCTTTGCCGGTGGATGCTGCGGTTTCAGAGTTCACGATTTGCCAGTAGATTGTCTTCGCGTCCACATCACAAAGGCAGATCAGCACAGGCAAAGCGTGGTTTTGCCAGTAATCGACGTGTTTCTTGTCGGTGCGAAAGACGTAGCTATCGCCGTCGGTCTCAGACAAAAAGCTAGATCCGGACTTCAACTGTATGCCCAAAAGTTGGCCGGTTGGCTGCTCAAATTGGATGAGTTCAGCGTGCGCGTCAATTCCATAGTCGCTCTCCGACTGTTCCCGAAATGCGAATCCAAGCGACTCGAATGCCGTCATTGCGATGCCGACGCCAATTCGTTCGGTGCGGTCAGTATCTTGGGCCTTCACTTAGGAACTCTCTTTGCGACATAACTATGTAAATGTACTGACCAGTATAACCCCAATATGCAGCGAACACTCGCTGTGTAACGACAGGAGACAGATCCATTCCAGCGGCGCAACGTGCTGCAGTAGAAGCGGTTCAATCCAGGCAGTACGTTACTGCTATCGGGATATCTAGCAGAGTCTTGCCTCATAGTACGCCCCAGAATTTGGGGGGGCAAGAGGAGAGATCACAGCGTATCCATCGGACTGCGGACACCAAGACCGCCCCGGTTCAGCACGTGAGTGTATATCATGGTCGTGCGCACGTCGCGGTGGCCGAGTAGTTCCTGAACCGTGCGGATGTCGGAGCCGCCCTGGAGCAAGTGTGTGGCGAAGGAGTGCCTGAAGGTATGGCACGTCGCCCGCTTCGGGATGCGGCTCGTCTGAACCGCCTGCCTGACCGCGCGCTGCACTGCGGTCTCATGCAAATGGTGACGCCTGTGCTCCCCCGTCCTTGCATCCACATACCGCCGGGTGGCTGGGAAAACCCACTGCCACTTCCACTCCCGTGCCGCAGTCGGCGCTTTCCTCGCATACGCACGAGGTAATTCCACCCAACCCGCGCCCGCCGCGAGATCCGCTTGATGCTGGTGTGCGACTACCGACAGATGTGCTTGAAGCCGTGGTACCAGGACCGCTGGAAGCATCGTTACCCTGTCCCTGCTTCCCTTGGCCGCCCTCACCGTGATTTCGCTACGTGCGAAATCGACGTCCTTGATCCTGAGCGACAGCGCCTCCATCAGCCTGAGTCCGGATCCGTACAAGAGACCCGCTACCAGCCGCACTACACCATCCATGTCGCCGAGTAGTGCCCTGACCTCGTCAGGGGTGAGTACGACCGGGAGCCGGGTCGATCGCTTCGCCCGAACCAGACCGTCCAACCAGCCGACCCGCTGACCCAGCACCTCGCGGTACAGAAAGAGCAACGCGCACAGGGCCTGGTTCTGTGTCGACGCGCTCACCCCCAACTCGGTCGCCAGGTTCGAAAGAAACTCGGTGCGACGGCTGTAATGCCGCACGCGTATCGCCCGGCGCACACGCACCAACAACCGCTCGCCCATGACCCCAGCATGTCAACCATCGCGCCTCGCCGAGGACCGTTTCACCGCATAGCGATCCCGTCTGCCGCCCCTGCCCCCGGCCACACCCCATCGTCACCTCGATGTCTGTGGATCGCTGCCTCTACGACCGATGCGACTACCCCCTGACCCAGCGGATCAGCTCCCGAATACCGGGCTTCTTCCCGTACATCAGGATTCCGACCCGGTAGATCCGTCCGGCGATCCAGGTGATGGCCACTACGGTGGCCACCAGGATCGCCAGCGAGCCCGCCAGCTCCGTCAGAGGTATCGGTGTCGCCGCCCAGCGCACCGGCATGCCGATGGGGGAGGTGAACGGAATCAGTGAAAGGGCTACGGCCATCGAGCCGTCGGGGTTGTTCAGGATGCCGATCATCAGGACCGTCGGAATGACGAGCAGCATCACCACCGGCGTCTGCGCCTGGCGCGCCTCGGCCTCGCTGTTCACCATCGCGGCGACCGCGGCGAACATGGCGGCGTAGAGGAAGTAGCCCAGCAGGAAGTAGGCGAGGAACACCGCGATCGTCATGAACGACACTTCGGGCAGCGAGAGGTTGGCAAGGGCGGCGGCTTCTTCCCCCTGGCCGAGCAGCGACGCGACCCGCACGCGCTGGTCGAGCATCAGCTTGCCGAATCCCACCCAGATACCGAGTTGCAGCAGCCCCACCGCGCCCACACCGAGGATCTTTCCGGCGAGTAACTGGAAGGGCCGCAGGCTGGAGGTCAGCACCTCGATCACGCGCGTGGTCTTCTCTTCCACCACCGAGCCCATCACCTGAATACCGTAGAGCAGGATGGCGATGTAGAGCAGAAACCACATCGCGTAGGCAAGAAAGAACGACGCCTCACCCGACTCCTCGGTCACCTTCCCGTCGCGGATCTTCTTGGTCGTGAGGTTCACAGGGATGCGGGCGCGGGCCACGAGCGACGGATCGACGCCTTCGCGCCGCAGCCGCTCGGAGAAGACCGCGTTCCTGAGGATCACCTGCAAGGTCTGCATGTCGGTGAGTGAGGTCACGTTCCTGCCGCGGTACTCCGCGCGGCCGTCGTCCACGACGGCATCGGTAACGATGATGAAGCCGTCGATGGCTTCCAGCTCGACCCTGCGCGCCAGCGACGCGGCTGCGTCCTCGAGGCTCGGCGCGTCGGTGATCACACGCTGCGCGATCACCGTTCCCACACCATTCAGCATCCCGGTCAACCGTTCACCGAACCCCGTCGTCGTGGCGTCCAGCACGGCGACCGTGCGGTTCCCGCCTCGTTCTCCGACGAGAATGGGTATCGCGATGATGCCGAACATCAGTACGGGACCCAACACCGTGCCGATGATGAACCACTTGCTGCGGACCCGCTCCAGGAACTCGCGCCGGATCACGGCCCAGATCTTACGCATTGGTTTCCTCCACCGCGCGCGCCGTCGCCGCTTCCGCACCGACCTTGTCGATGAAGATCTTCTCCAGCGACGGCTCGGCCACCTCGAACCGCGTGAGCCGCGCGCCCGCCTCGATCAACCCGTGCAGCAGCCGCTGCGGATCGACGCCGTCGACCAGTTCCACCTCCGCGTAGTTACCGTAGTCGTTCGCCTGCAGCACCAGGGTCCGATCGCGCAACACCCGATCCACCGACCCGCCCGGTTCGAGCGCGATCACGACGTGCCGGCCGCCATGGGTGCGCTTCACCTCGGCCAATCCTCCATCCAGCACCTTCTGCCCGCGGGCGATGATGCAGACCGCGTCGCACAGCTTCTCCGCCTGCTGCATGATGTGCGTGGAGAAGAGGATCGTGGTACCGCTCTTGGACAGCTCTACCACGATGTCCTTTATGACCTGCGTGTTGACCGGATCGAGTCCGGCGAACGGCTCGTCGAGAATGACCAGCTCCGGCCGGTGCAGGACCGTCGCGATGAACTGCACCTTCTGCTGCATTCCCTTCGACAGGTCGTCGATCTTCTTCTCCGTCCAATCGGCAAGACCCAATCTCTCCAGCCAGTACCGCCCGCTGCGGCGCGCGACCCTGCGGTCCACCCCCTTGATCTCGGCGAGGAACACCAGCAGATCGAGCACCTTCATCTTCCTGTAGAGACCGCGCTCCTCGGGCAGGTAGCCGATGCGCTGGCTCAGGTCCTGACCGCTGCCGCTCTCGCCGAAGAGCACGATGCGTCCCTCGTCGGGGAGGATGATGCTCATGATCATCCTGAGAGTGGTGGTCTTCCCGGCGCCGTTCGGTCCCAACAGACCGTAGACGGCCCCCCTCGGGACGTTAAGCGTCAACTCCCGCACCGCGATATGTCCCGCATACCGTTTGGTGATTCCCTGTAGGGCTACGACAGCATCGTTTGACATTACCACCCGCCGTTACTCGTTCTCCGGCTCGAAGATCTCCTCGATCAGCAGCCCGAATACACGGGCTAGCTTGAACGCGAGCTCGAGGGACGGGTCGAACCGCCCGGTCTCGATCGCGTTCACCGTCTGCCGCGACACCCCGAGTCTAGCCGCCAACTCGGACTGCGACCACGCCTGCTCAGCCCTCAGCACCCGCAGTCGGCTCCTCATAGCCCGACATGCAAAGTGTTCATGTCTTACTATCAAGCTCACTTGACGTCAGGACCGCGCGGCAGCGCAGCACGGATACGTGGACAGGCAGGAACACTCGGGCCGCTCATGACGTTACCCAGTGTGAGGTAATGTATGACGCAATACCATCTGTTGTGCGACGAAGCCCGCGAGACCCTATGGCCCGACCCGACCGGCCCGGCACCGGTCGAGGCGCGCCAGCACTTCGACGAATGTCTCGCATGCCAGCGTTTCTTCACGGTGCAGCAGGCGCTGGGCCGGCGGCTCGAGCGGCTGCGGAAGATCACGGTACCGGACCACCTGCGGGAGCGGGTCCGCGCGGCGATCGCCGCCGAGCGGCCGGCCCAGAGGCGCGGCTGGTGGGTGGCGGCCGGTCTGGCAGCGGCAGCCACGTTGGCTATAGGGATCGGGCTCAGGGGACCCGGCGGGGACGACCTAGCGATGCCGTTCGTGGCGGAAGCCGCACGGGTGCTCACTCCGCCCGCCACCTTCCAATCGAGCGATGCCTCGGAGATCGAGTCGTGGCTGCAGGTCCAGGTCGGTACCGAGGTTCAGCTGCCCGACATTGCGGATGCCACTCTCATGGGAGGCCGTGTCGTCAACGTCGCAGGCATACGCACCCCGGCGGCCGTTTACGATCTGCGCGGCACGCCACTCACGTACTTCGCGGTCCCGAGCGCGGAGGTAGCCGGTTTCTCTGCCAGTCCGGGGTCGGACCTCATGGCGGCTTCGGCGGATGGATTCGAGGTCATGGTGTGGGGTGAGCCGAACGGCTTGCGGGCGGTGGCCGCGCGGATGCCCCGGGCCGAGATCAGGACGATCGCGGACGAATGCCGCACCAAAGCACTCCGCGGATTGTCCTTCTAACCGCCGGACCCCCCCCGGACAACGCAGCTGGCTCGCTGGACGGACGCATCGCCGGTTCACGTTACCGCACCGGTCTCACACCGGCGATGAGCCAACCCAACGGAACCTCGACCCACCGCTCGCTCGCGATCCACCCGCCGAGCCATCCGAGCGCGATCGCTCCCACCGCCACGCCGATCAGGAGATCCGACGTCTCATGCCGGCAGGCGGGATCATCCACCACGTTCAACCGGCAACGGTCATCTTCGGTGAGCACCGCCGGCCCGACGATCGCGCCCGAGATGCCCCCTACGAACACACTGCCCAGCAACAGCGCCGGGTGTTTCCCGCGACTCAGCTCGAAGTATGAGATATCTCTCAGCGCCATCGCACGCGGTTGCACGCTGTCCACGAAAACCCAAAGAGAATCAGCGCTGACATTGAACAGCGACCCGCTCACCGGCTCGTTGCGCTCCGGAACCCAGACGCGGATGCGTGCACCTGCCTTGAGAACCGGTGGTTCCTGGGCGTCGAGCGCCGTCGAGGCGCCGCACGCAGCGAACAAGAGGAGCAGGGCCGGCCGACGCGCTAGCGCTCGATCTCCTCGAACTCGGCGGTGAAGTGACGGAGATACGGCGGGCTGTTCGTCATCCGCAGACCCTTCAATGTATCCCGCAGCCCGAACAGCTCGCGACAGGTATCCACCACGTAATCGATGTGGCTCTTGGTATACACCCGCCGCGGAATCGCCAGCCGGACCAGTTCCGTAGCCGGCGGCTCCCCGCCGCCGCCGAACATTACGCTGCCGATCTCCACCGCACGGATACCGCCCTGACGGTAGAGCGCACACACGAGCGCCTGCCCGGGGAACTGCTCGGGCAGGATATGAGGACAGAACCGTCCGGCATCGACGTAGATGGCGTGTCCGCCCGGCGGCTCGACGATCTGATAACCAATCTCCTGGAGGTGCTCGCCGAGATACTCGGTCGAGTTGATGCGATACGCCAAGTATTCCTCCTGCACGACCTCCTCGAACCCCTGTGCCATCGCCTCGAGGTCACGCCCCGCGAGCCCGCCGTAGGTCACGAACCCCTCGGTCAGGATGAGAAGTGCGTCGGCGCGCTGCATCAACTCCTTGTCACGAATCAGGAGCACACCGCCGATGTTCACGAGTCCGTCCTTCTTGGCACTGATGGTCGCGCCGTCGGCGAGATCGAACATCTCGCGCACGATCTCGCGCACCGTCCGGTGTTCCTGGCCGGGCTCGCGGAGCTTGATGAAGTAGGCGTTCTCGGCGAAGCGGCAGGCGTCGAGGAAGAACGGAATCCCGTACCGGTCGCACACGCTCCGGACCGCGCGCAGGTTCTCGAGGCTGACCGGCTGGCCGCCGCCCAAGTTGTTCGTCACCGTCACCATGCACAACGGGATCCGATCCGGCCCCACGCGCTCGATGAGAGCGGTGAGCTTGCCGATATCCATGTTCCCCTTGAAGGGATGCCGCGCGGAGGGATCCAGCCCCTCGTCGATTACGAGATCGACCGCTTCCGCTCCCGAGTGCTCGATGTTGGCGCGAGTCGTGTCGAAGTGGTTGTTGTTGGGGACGACCTTTCCCTCACCGCCCACCAACTCGAACAGAATCCGTTCGGCAGCCCTGCCCTGGTGTGTCGGGAGGATGTGGGTGAATCCCGTCAGCTCCTCGACCGTGCGTTTGAAACGGAAGAAACTCTCCGCCCCCGCGTAGGACTCGTCGCCCTGCATGATGGCCGACCATTGGAGGCTGCTCATCGCGCCCGTCCCGCTGTCGGTCAGCAGGTCGATCAGCACGTCGCGCGCGTGGATGTTGAAGACGTTGAAGCGCGCCTCTCGCAGGATGTCTTCCCGTTCCTCGCGTGTCGTGAAGTGCAGCGGCTCGACAACCTTGATCCGGAAAGGCTCGATGATTCTGGTCATGTGTCGTGGAGTGATGTGTTCGTCCCGTCTATGCGTCCCGGTTCACTGTCTCCGGCGCGAAGGCCGGAAGACACACGGCGACGTATTCGGCGCTGGGATCAGTCTTGCCATGACTCGTTCCGGTTCCGTAAGTCAGGTGCCTGCTCGGTCGGTGGGCCCAGCAGCCGCACGCCGCCGGGCGCCAGCTTCACCTCGGCGTCCAACGGAATCTCGACATAGAGATCGCGTCCGGTGCGACTCAGGGCCGGGTACTGTTCGCCGACCTCGAGCATTACGCCGGCAACCAGCGGTTCGGGTAACGCCACGTCGTTTACGATCATGCTTTCCAGTCGGAAGCGGACGACCTCGCGGGCGACCTTGGTCAGACTGATCTCGCCCGCGATCCTGGTTTCCATCGGGAAGATAGCGAGTAGCGGTCCCAACGCGGCCTGCGCCTCGGCCGGCAGATCGGCTATCGTTCCCCGCAGGTAGATACGCGACGTATCCACGAACACGCGCAACCGCAGGTCTCGCGGAATCGGTCGGATATTGACGCGCGCCATCAGATACGACCCGAAATCGCCGCCGTTCACGAAGGCCGAGTCGAGCGTGAGGTCGATGAACACCGAGTCCACCAAGGCCGAGGCGCGGACCACCCCGGCATTGGAGAGCGAGTCGCCCGGGATCTCCTGAGCCCCGGCCGCAGCCGGCGCCCCGGCGATCAGGGCTCCCACGAGGCAGCAGCGGACAGCATTCATCGTCTTAAGGTTCGCCTGGCCGGGCGCGAGAGGAAAGCCCTCCGCACCGCCGGGACCCGTTAACAACAAAAAACCCGGCGCGGGGCTGGGTTGGGTTGGGCTGACTCGTCGTCGCGACGGGGCGAGGGGTGCGGGGTGAGGGGGTACGGGGGTGCGGGGGTCTACTCGGTCGAGACCGGCGCGTCCACCTCGCTGAGCGCCGCGTGGAGTGTATGCCACGGGAGATTGGCGCATTTCACCCGGGCGGGGAACTCCTTCACGCCGCCGAACGCGACGAGCTTCCCCAACTTCTCTGTGTCCGCCTCTCCTTCCTGTCCGTCCGCTCCGCCGGCTACCATGGCATGGAAGGCCCGAAACAGCTTCTCCGCCTCCTCTACGGTCTTCCCCTTCACCGCCGCCGTCATCAGGGACGCCGATGCCTGGGAGATGGCGCACCCAGTACCCTGGAACGCGACATCCTCGATCACGTCGTTTTCGACCTTGGCGTAGACGGTGATCTTGTCGCCGCAGAGCGGGTTGTCGCCGCAGGCGCGGCGGTTGGCGTCCTCCAGTTCCCGGAAGTTCCGGGGCGACCGGTTGTGGTCGAGGATGACCTGCTGGTACAGCTCGCGCATGTACGTCATAGGCCGAAGACTTTCCGGACCTGACCGAGCGCGCCGATCAGGCTGTCGACGTCGTCGCGCGTGTTGTAGAACGCGAACGACGCGCGCGCGGTCGCCGGGACGTTGTAGAAATCCATCACGGGCTGGGTGCAGTGATGACCCGTCCGGATCGCCACACCTTCCTGGTCGGCGACGCTGCCGATGTCGTGGGCATGGACACCGTCCATCACGAACGACACCACGCTGATCTTGCGCTCGGCGGTGCCGATGATGCGCAGGCCCGGCACCTCGGAGAGCTTGCTCTCGGCGTAGGTCAGGAGATCCTGCTCGTGCTCCGCTATCGCGTCCCAGTCCAACTTCTGCAGGTAGTCGACCGCCGCACCGAGTCCCGCGGTGCCTGCGATGTTCGGCGTACCAGCTTCGAATCTCGCCGGCACGGACGCGAACGTCGTGTGCTCGAACGTGACCGTGCGGATCATCTCGCCACCACCCTGATACGGCGGCATGGCCTCCAGCAGGCTGCGTTTGCCGAACAGGGCCCCGATGCCGGTCGGCCCGAACATCTTGTGCCCGGACACGGCGTAGAAATCGCAGTCCAGCTCGACCACGTCGATCGGCCCGTGCGGGGCGGCCTGTGCGCCGTCGATCAGCACGGGAATACCCCACTCGTGCGCCGCGGCAATGATCTCCTTCACCGGATTGATCGTGCCCAGTGAATTGGATACATGCGTCACGGCAACAATCCGCGTCCTGTCGGTGAGCAGCCGTGGCAATTCGTCGAGGATCAGCTCTCCCCGTTCGTTCATGGGGATCACTCGGAGTCTGGCTCCCTGCTCCTCGCACAGCATCTGCCACGGAACGATGTTGGAGTGGTGCTCCATCGCCGAAATGAGCACCTCGTCACCTTCCCCGACGTGCCCGCGGCCGTAACTCGCCGCCACGAGGTTGATCGCCTCGGTGGTGCTGCGTACCAGCACGATCTCCGCGGGCGAAGGGACGTTCAGGTACTGCGCTACCTGCGCCCGCCCCCATTCGTAGGCCGCGGTTGCGTCCTCACTCAGTTGGTAGACGCCGCGGTGCACGTTGGCGTTCAGCGACTCGTAGTAGCGACGCACGGCCTCGATGACCTGCCGGGGTTTCTGGCTGGTGGCGGCGTTGTCGATATAGACGAGTGGCTTCCCACGCATCCTGCGCGCGAGGATGGGGAAGTCGGTCCGGACCGTCTCCGGATCGAACTTGCGCTTCACGAACGCGCCCGCGGCGGCGTGCCCAACGGTGGTCGTCATGCCCCGTTCTCGAGCCGTCCGTGGATGATCCCGTCGAGTCGATCGCGCAGCTCGTCGATGGCAACCGCGTTCAGTATCTCCACGCCGAAACCGTATGTCAGGAGGCTCCGGGCCTGCTGTTCGGTGAGCCCGCGGCTCCGGATATAGAACATCTGCTTCGGATCGATCGGGCCCAGCGTCGCGCCATGCGTGCACCGCACGTCATCGGCGTAGATCTCGAGCTGCGGCTGACTGTCGGCCCGGGCGTCCTTGGAGAGCAGCAGGTTGTTGTTGGTCTGTTTCGAGTCGGTCTTCTGGGCCCCGGGACGCACGATGATGCGGCCCGTGAAGACACCTCGGGCGCGCTCGTCGAAGATCCCGTTGAACATCTCCCAACTGTTGCAATGCGGTTTCGCGTGGTCGATCGTCGTGTGATGATCGACGTGTTGACGCCCGGCCAAAAGCGTCAACCCGTTCAACGTGGCCTCGGCACCCTCGCCGTCCAGTACCGCGGTCAGATCGTGACGCGACAGTGCGGATCCGAACGCGAAGACGTTCACCGAGAAGACACTGTTGCGCTCCTGGTACGACACCGACGTGGCAGTGTGGAACGCCAACTCGCTCTCGCGCTGTACGCGGTACGCATCCACGACGGCGTTCTCACCCACCACCACCTCCGTCACCGCGTTCGTCCAATAGATCGAGCCGGCGATGCCGAAGTAGGTCTCGACCAGCGACATCCGCGAGCCCCGCCCCACGATCACCAGATTGCGGGGATGGCTGACTGAAGGAGCGTCCGCGGCCGTCGTGACGAAGACGAGCTGAACGGGCTGCGCCAGATCCACGTCGGTGGGGACATAGACGAATGCGCCGTCTTGGATGAACGCCGCGTTGAGCGCCGTGAACGGGTTGCCGGCCGTATCGGCGTGACGGCTCAGGTAGCTCCGCACGAGGTCGCCATGCTCCGCCAGCGCGCCCGCAAGCCCACCAACGAGCACGCCCTCGGGCAGACCGGAAAGCGACGACAGATCCGCGGCGAACCGCCCGTTCACAAAGGTCGCGACAATGCGCGTCTTGGGATCACCGAACACGAGATCCTCGAAGAGGGGGACGTCGCCCGTTTCCCCGTCGGCGGGCGGCGCCCCGAACTCCGTCTGCGCGATCCGGTCGACGTTGGTGAACCGCCAACGTTCGTCCTTCACGGTAGGGAACCCTACCTCGCGGAAGCGCGCGATGCCGGCTGCTCTCAGCTCCTGGAGCCAGGTCGGCGCTCCGGACGCGCCGTTGGCCGCGAATCGTTGGTACGCGGCAACGTATCGATCGACTGCTTTCGTCGTCATCAGCCCGCGACCACTTCTTCCCTGAGCCAATCGTAGCCCTTCTCCTCCAGCTCCAGCGCCAGCTCTTTCCCGCCCGACTTTACGATCCTGCCGTCGTACAGCACATGGACGTAGTCAGGCGTGAGGTAGTTGAGGATCCGCTGGTAGTGGGTCACGATGACCGTCGCCCGCTCCGGCGAGCGAAGGCTGTTCACCGCCTCGGCTACCAGACGCACTGCATCGATGTCGAGCCCGGAATCGGTCTCGTCCAGCACGGCCAGCTTCGGCTCGAGCACGGCCATCTGAAGAATCTCGTTCCGCTTCTTCTCTCCGCCCGAGAACCCCTCGTTGACCGGACGGCTCAGAAAGCTCTCGCTCCAGCCGATCACCTTGAGCTTCTCTTCCAGCACGTCGAGGAAATCGATCGTGTCGTACTCCTCGAGGCCTCGTGCCTTGCGGAGCGTGTTTACGGCCGCGCGCAGGAAGTAGGCATTCGTGATCCCGCGGATCTCGACCGGATACTGGAACGCCATGAACACGCCCATCCGGGCACGCTCTTCCGGCAGTAGCTCCAACAGGTCCACCCCCTCGAAAGTCACCGATCCTTGCGTCACCGTAAACGACGGATGGCCGGCAATCACCAGGGCCAGCGTGGACTTTCCTGATCCGTTCGGACCCATGATGGCGTGTACTTCACCCGCGTTGACGCTCAGGTCGACGCCGCGGAGGATCTCGGTGCCTTCGACTGAGGCATGGAGGTTGGTTATCTGAAGCATTTATGTGTTGGTCCTCGGACGCAATGTCTTGTGATGGGAAGGGTGGTACGATTAGGAAAAGTGGGACGTTCCATCGTTCCAAACGTCTATCCCACACTTCCTTCCAGACTAATCCCTAGCAGGTTTTGCGCTTCGACGGCGAACTCCATCGGAAGCTCCTTGAAGACCTCTCTACAAAAACCATTCACGATCATCGAGACCGCGTCTTCCGCACTCAAACCTCGTTGCTGGCAATAGAAGATCTGATCTTCTCCGACCTTCGTAGTCGAGGCTTCGTGTTCCATGGTCGCCGTGCTGTTGCGCACGTCGATGTACGGGAATGTGTGGGCGCCGCACTGGTCGCCGATGAGCATCGAGTCGCACTGCGAGTAGTTGCGCGCGTTCTCGGCCCCTTTCATGATCTTCACCAAGCCGCGGTAGGTGTTCTGTCCATGGCCGGCGCTGATGCCCTTCGAGACAATCGTCGAGCGGGTATTCTTCCCGATGTGGATCATCTTGGTGCCGGTATCGGCCTGCTGGTAGTTGTTGGTCAGCGCCACCGAGTAGAACTCGCCTACCGCGTTGTCGCCTTGGAGGATGCAGCCGGGATACTTCCACGTGATGGCCGAACCGGTCTCGACCTGGGTCCAGGAGATCTTCGAGTTCCGGCCGCGACACAAGCCACGTTTGGTAACGAAGTTGTAGATCCCGCCTTTGCCGTCCTCGTCACCCGGGTACCAGTTCTGCACCGTCGAGTACTTGATCTGCGCGTCGTCGAGCGCGATCAGCTCGACCACCGCGGCGTGAAGCTGGTTCTCGTCCCGCGCCGGCGCCGAGCACCCCTCGAGGTAGCTCACGTAAGCGCCTTCTTCGGCTATGATGAGCGTGCGCTCGAACTGTCCGGTGGACATCGCGTTGATGCGGAAGTAGGTCGACAGCTCCATCGGGCAGCGCACGCCCTTCGGCACGAAGACAAACGACCCGTCGGTGAACACGGCCGAATTGAGCGTGGCGAAGAAGTTGTCGGTGTAGGGCACCACAGAGCCGAGCCACTTTCTCACCAGGTCGGGGTGTTCCTGTACGGCTTCCGAGAACGGCAGGAAGATGACGCCCGCCTCTTTCAGGGTCGCCTTGAACGTCGTCGCGACGGAGACCGAGTCGAATATCGCGTCCACCGCAACACCGGAGAGCCGTTTCTGCTCGGAGATCGGGATGCCCAGCTTCGCGAACGTCGCCAGCAGCTTGGGATCGACCTCGTCCAAGCTGTCGAGCTGCTTCTCCTGTTTCGGAGCCGCGTAGTAGTGAATGGCCTGGTAGTCCACCGGGTCATACTTCACATTGGGCCAGCGCGGCTCGGTCATCGTCAGCCAATGACGATAGGCCTTGAGCCGCCACTCGAGCAGCCATTCCGGCTCGCTCTTCTTTGCGGAGATGAGCCGGATGATATCTTCGTTGAGCCCTACGGGAGCCAGATCCGACTCGATGTCGGTGCTCCAGCCGTACTCATAGGGCTTGCGTACGTGGGTTTCGATCGAGGTCATGCCTGTTCCCGGCCCGGCACGTTGTCGCTGCCGAGCACATCGATGAGGTTGAACGAGTATTCGCAGGAATTGCAGCCTTGTACGATGTGGCGCTGCCGCTCGACGCCGGGTCCGAGCAGGTCCTTGAGGAAGCGCAGCTCCGACTCGCAGATCTCCGGGTATCGGGCGGCGACGACGTGCAGCGCGCAGTTGTGCTCGGCGATCGTGATCTGGCCCGACTCGCGCGACCAGTCCGCCATGAACCCTTCTCCCGAGAGGTGGTCCACCACCGCGGCGACACGTTCCTCACCGCCGGTGTCACCGAGGCGCGCCAACAGCTCTTCCGCCTGGGCCCGGAACCGCTGGTCGAAGAAACGGCGTACCTCGTCTCTCCCACCGGTCTCCTCCAGATAGGCGAGCAGGGCGGTCAGCGCCTTGTCGTAGCGCTTGGGAAAGAGAGCCTCACCGGCATCGGTGAGCCCGTAAGAGAAGGTCGGCGCGCCATGGCCCCGCTGCTCGCGCCGGTACTCGATCAACTGCTCCGCCTCCAGCTCCTTCAGGTGGCGGCGGATGGCATTGGCGGTGACCTCGTGGCGTTCAGCAAGCTCTTGTGTGGTAAGCGGTTGCGCTCTCTTCAACTCAAGGAGAATCTGGCACCGCAGGCCCTTGTGGGCCGCGAGCGCCGGGGTCATGAGAACGTGAGGCTCTGCCATGTGGAGGAAACTAACCACTTCGGAAAGTAAATCAACGATTTTGTTGGTTAACTTTTCCAGCGCCAGGTTGTCTAGCCCTCACCCAACCGGTCCTGCTTCCTCAATAGTGCCTCGTATTGCTCGGGCGTATCGAGGTCCTCGAGCACTGCCGGATCATCCACCGAAACCGCAAGAACGCGATCGGGATCGGCACGAACCACCGCGCGGGCGCCTTCGGCATCGGGCGCATCGAGCAGCTCTTGGAAGACCTCTCGCCCAAACAGCACTGGGTGCCCGCGGCGGCCCTGGTATACCGGCACCACCACCGGCAGGTGGGACTCACGGAATCCGCCAACCAAGGCCTCGATCGTGGTGACCGAGACGTGTGGCCGATCCACAGACCAGACCACGACAGCTTCAACCGGATGGTTGGAAAGCAGGCGGATCCCCGCCCGGATCGAGCCGATGGGTCCCGCTTCCAGCTTCTCGCTCCGTACCACCATGGTGGCATCGCTCTCGAACTCCAATGCCTGCAATACTTCATCGGCGTTAGCCCCGAGAACCACCACCCGCCGTTCCAGCCCAGCCGCATATGCCGCGCTCAGGATCCCTTCCAGGAAAGTCGCCCCGCGGTAGTTGAGCAGCGCCTTGGGGTGACCCATGCGTGCCGATTCCCCAGCGGCCAGGATCATGGCCACGATCATCGGGATTCCTTAGATTGGGACCCCCTGAAAGGATGGCGCGGACGGTCCATGGCGGTTCACCGAATTCGGTTGTTGGGAGATCCAATACTCCGGACTAACTCCGCCCCGGTCAAGCGACCGAGGTCGCCCGCGGTGCGGGTGGTCGCGGACAGCCTGCAGGAAACTCTACGCGACCTCAAGGCCCGCCACGGGATGGGACGCGGGCTTGCCGCCCCGCAGATCGGCGCGCCGATCCGTCTCATCTACGTCGAGGTCGATGAGCCGTGGTTCTTGGTGAATCCTGAGATCGTCGATATCGGCGAGACGGACTTTCACGTCTGGGACGACTGCTTCTCCATCCCCGATCTGTTCGCCCGGGTGACTCGGGCCTATGGCGTCGTCGTGAGGTACCAGGATCTTGCCGGTGAGACGCACGAGGTCTCTGCGGAGGGCGCGCTTGCCGAGCTTCTCCAGCACGAGATCGACCACCTAGACGGCGTTCTCATCGTGGATCGCCCGATAGGGCTCGACCCATTCTGTTACCGCGAAGAGTGGAACAAACACCGCGGGCAGGAGAAACGGCACGGGGACCCGGAGCCGCGCTGGACCCCGAAACCTCAGCCCGTGGTCTGAGGGGCAGCCTACCCCTTACTCAGGTTGATGGCGGTACCGGTAACGATCCCCGCTTCCTCCGTAGCCAGGAAGGCGACGACATCCGCGATAGCCTCGGGCTGAAGCCACGTGGAGGTATCGGCCTCGGGCATCGCCCGGCGGTTGGCAAGCGTATCTATGACCGTCGGCACGAGTGCGTTCACCGAGATGCCGTCACGCACCAATTCCTCGGATAGCGATTGCGTGAGGTTCATCACCGCTGCTTTTGACGCGGCGTAGGCGCTCATGTTGGCGGCGCCACGACCGAACCCGGGTACCGAGGCGACGTTGACGATTCGGCCCCAGCGGTTTTTCCGCATTCGCGGCACGGCGGCGCGGCAACACAGAAACGCGCTCGTCGCGTTCATCGCCATCATGCGGTTCCAGGCCTCGCCGTCCGTTTCGTCCACCGAGGCGAACAGGAACCCGCCTACGATGTTGGCGAGCACCTCGACCGGCTCGCCGAGGGCGTCGATAGCGGCGAACAGTTGATGCACTGCCCGCTCCGACGTGACGTCCGCCTGATGCAGGTGCACCTCGTTGGCGGAATCGCCCATGACTTCCCGCAGCTCGTCGGCTTCCCGTTGATGAAACCACGTACTGTGCACCCTGGCACCATCCGCCACGAACCGGCGCACGATTGCTTGTCCCAGGCCACCGGTGCCGCCGGTCACCAACACGATTCTGCCGTCGACTGACCCTCTCATCTCACACCCCGCGCTCGAGCTGCAGTATCTATAGTCTTGTCCATGCGGCGGTACAACATCATTCCGACTCCTCGCTCAGAATCATCCGTGTCCACCTTGGGAACCGGCTCCATCGCGGCACGGTTCCGGCAGCGTGCCACCGCAAAAGCTACCGGCCGGTGGTGCCGGGCTCTAGATTTATCCAGGACAGGGGTGCCCGCCCGGCCGGGTGGGCTGAGATCACACCCGTTGAACCTGATCCGGGTAATGCCGGCGGAGGGAGTCCCCATGAACAACACGTCCTGCGTCACCCAGATGCACCTCGCCCGCCTGGGCGAGATCACCGAGGCCATGGAATCGGTGGCCCGGGACGAGGCACTGGCACCCGACCTCGTCAGAAGCGAGGTCGCCCGCGGTCGCCTCATCATCCCCGCCAACATCCATCACCTGGCCAGCACACTCGAGCCCATGGCCATCGGGAAGGTGGCCAGGGTCAAGATCAACGCCAACATCGGCAACTCGGCTGTAAGCTCCGACATCGGCGATGAGGTCGAGAAGCTGCGCCGCGCGGTGAAATACGGGGCCGACACGGTGATGGACCTGTCGACCGGCGAGCAGATCGACGAGACACGCGAGGCGATCATCGCCAACTCGACCGTACCGATCGGTACGGTGCCCATCTACCAGGCTATTCTCCTCGTGGACGAGGCAGCCGATCTCACGGCCCAGGGGTTGCTCGACATGATCGAGCACCAGGCGAGACAGGGTGTGGACTACATGACTATCCACGCGGGGATCCTGCTGGAACACCTGCCGCTGGTCTACGGCCGCGTGACCGGGATCGTGAGCCGCGGTGGGTCGCTGCTCGCCGTGTGGATGATGGCGCATCGCAAGCAGAACCCGCTCTACACGCACTACGACGAGCTGCTCGAGATACTCCGCCACTACGACGTCACCGTCTCCCTCGGTGACGGACTGCGGCCGGGCAGCATTCACGATGCCAGCGACGAAGCCCAGTTCGCCGAGCTGGAGACGCTCGGCGAGCTGACCAGACGCGCGTGGAAGCGGGACGTGCAGGTCATGGTCGAAGGGCCGGGTCACGTCCCGATGCACCAGATCGAGATGAACGTCCGGAAGCAGAAGGCGCTGTGTGATGAGGCGCCGTTCTACACGTTGGGCCCGCTAGTAACCGACATTGCGCCGGGTTACGATCACATCACGAGCGCGATCGGCGCCGCGATGATCGGCTGGTTCGGCGCCGACATGCTCTGCTACGTCACCCCGAAGGAACATCTCGGCCTGCCGAACGCGGACGACGTGCGCGACGGCGTGATCGCTTACAAGCTCGCGGCCCACGCGGCCGACATATCACGAGGGCGCACCGGCGCGACCGATCGGGACGACGCGCTGAGCCGCGCGCGTTACGCTTTCGACTGGAACGAGCAGTTCCGGCTCTCACTCGATCCGGAGCGCGCGCGCGAGTACCACGACGAGGCACTGCCCGCCGAGTATTTCAAGAGCGCCGAGTTCTGCGCGATGTGCGGGCCGAAGTTCTGCTCGATGCATCACTCGCGCACGCTGGACGACATGCTCGAGGAGTTGGCCAAGGAACAGAGGGTGGGGGTGGGCATCTAGCTGTGGCCGCGCTGAGTGGCAGCGCTACAGTCTTCATCGAAATTCTGACCTGTGGAGCACAGCATGCCGGTCAAACACGCCAGTTCAGTTCCCGCCGATCCGGTCTCCGCCGGGAGCGGCACCTCGCGCCAGGTACTGATCGGTCCCGATGAAGCCCCCCACTTCGCCATGCGCCGCTTCATCATGGAGCCTGGCGGTGGTATGCCCGCGCATACGAATGCCGTGGAGCATGAGCAGTACGTGCTGCGCGGCCGCGCCAAGATCGGTATTGGTGAAGAGGTGATCGAGGTACAACGGGACGACGTGGTATACATCCCCGCTGGCGTAGCCCACTGGTACCAAGCGCTGGGGGACGAGCCGTTCGAGTTCCTCTGCGTCGTCCCGAACCTGCCCGACACGATCCGACTCGTGGAGGACGCATAAGCCGCGTAGCGTCTCGTGTAACCGACCCGGCCCACCGCAGTGTGCGATACCTCACGGCAACGGGAGCGCTCGGCACACAACTTAGGGTGACCCGAACGCCCGGAGGGTGCAGCATGTCGTCGAGTAACAGGTCGTTCCGCATCTTGCTCACACTGGCGGTACTTGCCGTCGTGAGCGCCGCGCCCGCCGCGGCCCAGGGCAGAGGCAACAATGCCCGGGCGCGCCGGGCCGCACCGCGCGTGAGCATCGACCTAGCCGTCTCGGCAGCGAGGGAGGTGCTGGTGGCACAGGGCTTCGAGGTCGTGCGGGTCGAGACGAAAGACGACTACAAGATCGTCTACTATCGCCGCGGGAACCGAGGCCGCGGGCGCGGCTTCGGCCCGCCGGCACGGATGATCATCCGGCGGGTCGAGGATCGCATCGTGCTCGACGAGGCTCCGGAAGGCATTCGTCTCGAGATCAGCGTGAAACTCGGTATTCGGCTCTAGCCCACCGGCCACAAACATCCCGCCTTGGACCGGGGCCCTCGCAGCGGCGCCCCGGTGACGCCACCACAGCGTTACCCCCACTCCACATCCGATTCGGAAGTACCTTACCGGTGTTGCCGTAGGCCACCCCAGGGAGGCCGGACACGTGGCGCGGGGCGCGTAGCCGTACAGTCACTACCCGGCGGGACACCGAAAGGAGCACAGCATGGCGGAGAGCGTCTACAAAGTCATCGAGTTGGTCGGTACCAGCACCGATTCGTGGGAGAAAGCGGCGGCGGTGGCCGTGGAGCGAGCCAGCAAGAGCCTGCGGGACCTCCGGGTTGCCGAGGTGACCAAATTGGACCTGACTCTACAGGACGGGAAAGTCCAGGCGTACCGCGCCAAGGTGAAGGTCTCGTTCAAGTTCGAATAGGGCGCCTGAGTATCCGCGGGGCGGGCGGCGAGAGACACTCACCCCGCGCAAACTCGGTGCATGGAGCGACACGATGAGCGACGGCGAAGATCGCCGCGTCGGGAGCCTCGGCACCTATTACCTGTTGGGCCGGAGCGGCCTGCGCGTATCTCCCTTGTGTCTCGGTACGATGACGTTCGGGACCGAGTGGGGATGGGGCTCCCCCATCGAGGCGGCACGCGACCTGTTCACACGTTATCTAGAGGCCGGCGGCAACTTCATCGACACGGCGGACGGGTACACCAACGGTCGGAGCGAGGAGATGCTCGGTCAGTTCATCCGTGAGGCGAACTGTCGCGATCGCATCGTCCTAGCCACCAAGTTCACCTTCAATCAGGATCCGGGGAACCCGAATGCGGGCGGGAACGCGCGCAAGAACATCTACCGCGCACTGGAACTATCGTTGCGGCGCCTGCAAACCGACTACGTCGATCTCTACTGGCTCCACGCCTGGGACACGATGACCCCCGTGGAGGAAGTGATGGCGACGCTTGACGCGTTGGTGCGCGAAGGGAAGGTGCGCTACGTCGGGTTCAGCAACACGCCGGCCTGGTACCTTGCTCGCGCGCAGACGATCGCCGAACTCCAGCGGCTGGTGTCGGTTTGCGCGCTGCAATTCGAGTACTCCCTCGTCGAGCGGCATATCGAGCGTGAGTACGTCGCCGCCGCTATCGAGCTTGGCATGGGGATCTGTCCGTGGAGCCCGCTCGCGAGCGGGCTCCTGACGGGCAAGTATCGTCGTGGCACCGACGAGGTCGAAGGGGAAGGCCGGCTGCGTACCGTGCGGGACTCCGGCAACCCCATCTTCGACAAGTTCACCGACCGCAACTGGACTATCGTCGACACGCTGCTCGAGGTGTCCAAGGATCTCGGCCGCTCTCCCGCGCAGGTGGCGCTCAACTGGATCACGCGCAGGCCCGGCGTGGTGTCCACCATCATCGGCGCGACGAATCTCGAGCAGCTCGACACCAACCTGACCGCGCTGGAGTTCGAGATTCCCGACGAGTTGTCAGGGAGACTCGAGCAGGTGAGCCGGCCCGAGCCGATTTACCCGTACCTGTTTTTCGACCCGGGCATCCAAGCCGCGATCCATGGCGGGGTACCGGTCCAGCGCGAACCGCCATGGTACCGGCCGCGGTGAGGTCAGTTGGCGACGTTACGCGCGGCTTGAAGTCGCGACCAGGATCTGGCGGGCGTCCATTGCGGTCGTGGTGATCAACCTGCCGTTCGGCTACCGGCGTGCCCCTACTACCCGGAGCCTGACTCCTTCCTAGGCAGACCCTATCCGCACCGGCATCCGCTTGGCCCCCCATGTACCGGGCGGTCCGTCGAACACACCGGCGCACCGCGCGCCACACTTCGTACAGCAGCCGTCGCCGGTCAGGTTCCAGCCGTGCAGCACGTACCAGTCCCTTACGATCAGCGTCTGGCCGCACTGGTGACACATCGTGCTGCCGCCTGTGACGTCGTGGACGTTCCCGGTGTAGGCGTACCGCACGCCGTTCTTCAGCGCGATCCCGCGTGCTTTGGTGAGCGTAGCCGCCGGCGTGCGAGGAATGTCCATCATCTTCCAGTCCGGGTGGAACGCGGTGAAGTGCAGCGGCACGTCGGGGCCGAGGTGTTCCACCACCCACTGCGTCATCTCCTCGAGTTCACGCTCCGAATCGTTCTTGCCCGGAATCAGCAGTGTGGTCACCTCGAACCAGACATCGGTCTCGTGTTTCAGGTACACGAGCGTGTCGAGGATAGGTTGGAGATATGCCTTGGTGATCTGCCGGTAGAAACCGTCGGTGAACCCCTTGAGGTCGACGTTGGCGGCGTCCATGTATCGGTAGAACTCGCGGCGCGGCTCGTCGCACACGTAACCGGCCGTCACGGCGACCGCTTTGATACCCCGTTCGTGACATGCCTGTGCGACGTCGATGGCGTACTCGTGGAAGATCACCGGGTCGTTGTACGTGAAGGCCACGCTGCGGCACCCGAGCCGTTCCGCCGTCTCGGCGAGCCGTTCCGGTGAAGCCCCATCGGCAAGCGTATCGATCTCGCGCGACTTGCTGATGTCCCAGTTCTGGCAGAAGCTGCATGCCAGGTTGCAGCCGGCTGTACCGAACGACAGCACTGGGGTTCCCGGATGGAAGTGGTTCAGGGGTTTCTTCTCGATGGGATCGACGCAGAACCCGCTGGAGCGGCCGTAGGTCGTGAGCACGATTTGGTCGTCTTGACGCATCCGGACGAAGCACATGCCGCGCTGTCCGTCCCGCAGCCTGCAGAACCGGGGGCACATGTCGCACTGGACGCGGCCGTCATCCAGCACGTGCCAGTACTTGGTGGGAACGACCGACTCAAGGACGCTGGTCATGGTGGTGCGGGGCCCTCCGGGTAGGCCTGTCTACTTAAGGATAAAGCGTCCATCGGCCCGACGCGAGTATGTTTCCCACGCCGTCCGCATGGAGCCGTCCACCCGGACAGTAGGAGGCATCGACGGCGCGCGGCTCCTCGTCTACGATGCCGGGTTCGGGGCGGGGGCCATGGCCGAACCGAGGAATGATGTAAGTCGCGGGCTGAGTAGCCCGCGTTCGGCGGCCTAGTGCAAGAGGTGCGTCCGGTAAGGACGCTTTTCTTGGCCGAACCCGCCCTCTCAGGTCGGGACTCCCTGCGTCATCCCGAGCGAAGCTACCGACCTCAGCCCTCGAACTGGCCGGACTCATCCTGTCGAGCTATTCTGCAATCCTTTGGTCGGAGATCCGCGGGATGAACCCGCGGCTCTGCCGCGTACAGCGACGGTAGTAGCGCCACCTCAACTACGGCTAGGGAGGAACCGATCGCCCCGGGTCCGGATCTGCGCCGCGTCATTCGGCTGCCCCATGCCACCGCGCTGGTGGTCGGCACGATCATAGGCGCGTCAATCTTCGTGCAGCCGTCCGAGATCACGGGACAGGTACCTTCCATCCCGGGCGTCCTGCTGGTGTGGGTCGTGGCCGGAGCGCTCACGCTCGCCGGCGCGCTGGTGACCGCGGAACTCGCGTCGACCTTCACCCGGACCGGCGGCGTGTACGTGTATCTCACCGCCGCCTTCGATCCCGCGGTCGGCTTCCTGTGGGGCTGGGCGATGTTCTGGACCATGCACTCTGGGATCATCGCCGCCATCGCCGTCGTGTTCGCCCGCTACACCGGGTTCTTCGTCCCGCTGGGTGACGTAGGTATCAAGACGGTGGCGATCGCGGTGATCCTGATTCTCACGGCGGTGAACTACGTCGGTGTGAAGCAGGGCAGCAGGTTACAGACCGCGTTCACGGCGGTAAAGCTCATCGCCGTGTTGCTCATCATCGCGTTCGGGTTCGCGCTCGGCGGGAAGCTGCCCGAACACTTTGTCGGCTCGACCACCGCCTCGGCGGATCTATCGCTCAGTTCCGTCCTCACGGCGCTCGTCGCCGGGCTGTTCGCGTTCGGTGGCTGGCACATGGTCACTTACAACTCCGAGGAGACAGTCGACCCGGTGCGCACGATCCCGCGCGCGCTGATCCTCGGAACCGTGATCGTGACCGTGTGCTACGTGGCGATGAACGCGGTCTACCTCTATGTGCTGCCCTTGGACGCCGTGTCGTCGTCGACCCGGGTCGCGGCCGACATGGCGGACGCGCTGATCGGGTCCGGGGGTGGTGCCGTCATGTCGGGGATCGTGATGTTCTCGACGTTCGGCGCTCTCGCCGGAATCGTGCTCGCCGGTCCCAGGGTCTACTACGCGATGGCGCGCGACGGATTGCTGTTTCGTTGGGTGGGAGGCGTGCACGAGCGGTTCCAGACGCCCCATCGTGCGATCGTGCTCCAGGGGATCTGGGCGTCGATTCTGGTCGCTACCGGAACATTCCGCGCGCTGTTCACGCGGGTGATCTATACCGAGTGGCTGTTCTTCGGGCTGATGGCCTTGGGGCTGTTCGTGCTGCGGCGGCGGAGCGATCTCACGCGCCGCTACTCGGCGTGGGGTTATCCGGTGTTGCCGGTCCTGTTCGCCGTCTGCTCGTTCGCGATCGTGATCAATCAACTGGTCACGAACACCGCGGAGAGCGTGGTCGGCCTGTCGCTCGTTCTGATCGGGCTCCCGGTCTACTATCTATGGGCACGCAAAGGGTACGTGAGGCCACCTACGACATGACCGTCATAGACTTCCATAATCACTACTATCCGCCCGAGTACATCGAGGCAATCCGTACCGGGCCGAGTAACATCTCCGTGACGGTCGACGCCGACGGGAATCCCGTGTTGCACTCGCCGGGCGACAAGAACTACATCGTGCCCGGGCATCGGGACATCGTGTATCGGGAGCGTGTGCTCGACGCGGCGGGAGTAGATATGCAGGTGATCACGTTCACCGCCCCCGGCACCCTGATCGAGAGCCCCGCGCGGTCGGTCGAGCTGGCCCGCCTCATCAACGACGCGCTTGCCGCCATCGTGCGTGAGCGGGGCAACCGGTTCAGCGCACTCGCCACGTTGCCGCTCAACGATGCCCACGCGTCGGTCACGGAGTTCGAGCGCGTCACCGGCGAGCTGGGCTTCCGGGGCGTGATGCTGTTCGGCAATGTGAACGGCATCGCGCTCTCCGACGAGCGGTTCTGGCCCTTGTACGAGCGGGCGAGTGACGCCGGCAGCGTGATGTACATCCATCCGACCTACCCGGTCGGGGTGGAAGCGATGACCGAGCACTGGCTGATGCCGTTGGTCGGCTTCCTGTTCGATACCACGCTGGCCGCGGCGGGTCTCGTGTACAGCGGGGTCGTCGAGCGCTACCCAGGAATCCGGTGGGTGCTCGCTCACCTGGGCGGCGCCATCCCATATCTAGCGGAACGGCTCGACCGCGGGTACGAGGCGTTCGCCGATTGCCGTGAGGCAATCACCCGCCCGCCGAGTGAGTATCTCAAGAGTTTCTATTACGATACGGTCAACTTCGACCCGAAGGCGCTTCACCTGGCAATCGACTTCGCCGGGCCGGATCACATCCTGGCCGGCAGCGATTACCCGCATCGGATCGGCAGTCTCGAGAAGATGCTCGCGAGCCTGCGCGCACTGGACGTGAGCGAGGCGGATCGAGCCAACATCCTGGGAGGCAACACGGCTCGCCTGCTGGGGATCTGAGCGCTGCGAAGGATCTCAGCGCCTGCCGAGTTGGGGCGGTTCGCGCCCAAGTAAGATCACGTAGCATCATATGACCGGGTTCACTGGTTGCCGGTGTTCCGAGGGCATATCTTCCCCCTAGGTACGGGCTTCCCCAGTGACAAGTGTTGCGCTGGATTTCCTGATCGTTACGTGGGCCCTGTGCGCCATTGCCGGGGCGGCGCTGCTCGGCCGGTTGGATCACGCCGGAACCGGCTTCGTGCTGGGCGGTCTGCTCGGACCGCTCGGGCTCGTCGTGATCCTGCTCAAACGTCGCGCGTGGCAGCGCCAATGGACGGTCGATTCAGCTTCGGTCGAGCGTGAACGAAAGGAGCAGGCGTTGCGGGAGTGGCGGGGATACTGAACAGGCGGGCTTCGGCGTCCAGCCCCGGGACCGTTACGGCGATAGCCGAAGAACAGCAGCACCTTTTCATTTCAACGCGGAGGATCGTATGGCCGACCGGAAGATCATTGCAGTGATGGGCGCAACCGGTTCCCAGGGCGGTGGCCTGGTACGGGCCATCATGAGCGATCCGAACGGTGGCTTCACGGCGAGAGCGATTACCAGAGACACCAGCTCCGCCAAGGCGAAACAACTGGCGGAGCTGGGCGCCGAGGTCGTAGCAGCCGACATCAACGACCTGGATCAGTTGAAACAGGCGTTCAGCGGTGCGCACGGCGCATACTGCGTCACGTTCTTTTGGGAGCACTTCTCGCCCGACAAGGAAGTGGCCCATGCCGGCGCCATGGCTGAAGCGGCCAAGGACGCCGCTGTCTCCCACGTCATCTGGTCCACCTTCGAAGACACCCGCAAGTGGGTGCCGCTGAGCGACGACCGAATGCCCACGTTGATGGAGAGATACAAGGTGCCGCACTTCGACGCGAAGGGCGAGGCCGATCATTTGTTCGCCGATTCGGGCGTGCCGACGACCTTTATGCTCACCTGCATGTACTGGGACAACCTGATCTTCTTCGGCATGGGACCGAAGAAGGGACCGGACGGGAAGCTGGCAATCACGTTTCCCATGGGAGACAAGAAGCTTCCCGGTATCGCCGCCGAAGATATCGGCAAGTGTGCCTACGGCATCTTCAAGCAGGGCGGCGAGTTCATCGGTAAGCGGGTAGGCATCGCGGGCGAACACCTGACCGGTGCGCAGATGGCCGCGGCGCTGACCAACGCGTTGGGCCAGGAGGTCGGCTACAACGACGTGCCTCCCGAAGTGTACCGCGGCTTTGGTTTCCCGGGCGCGGAGGACCTCGGCAACATGTTCCAGTTCAAGAGGGACTTCGAGCAGGACTACTGCGGCGCCCGCAGCATTGACGTCACCCGAGCGCTGAACCCCGAGCTACAGACTTTCGATGAGTGGCTGGCTCGGAACAAGGATCGGATACCGCTCGAGTAGCGGACCTGCGCAGCATTGCGGATGCCGCTCGCCACCACCACGCGGTTCGTCAACAACCGCGAGATTGACACAGCCTTCGAGGTCGCCGGGTCGGGCCCAGCTATGGTGCTCGGCCACAGTTTCCTGTGTTCCCGGCTGATGGAGATCGAGGCAACCGGTCACCTATCTGCTGTGGAGCAACCCGAGGCGTGACTGCCGCTATGCGGGAGTTCCTCGACACGCTCGGCAACGCGCCCTGAGGACGTAGGAGTCACCTACCCATGTCAAAACTGTTCGCGCTGATAGGAGCTACCGTGGGAGGCTGGCTGGGATGGTGGATCGGCTTGCACATAAGCTTCTTCACGGCGTTTGTCCTGATGATGATCGGTACGGCACTCGGTGTGTATCTCGGGCGGCGCGTTGTCCGGAACATGCTGGGCTGACCGGCGATGGCGTCCAGGCGGTTGCTTCTCCTCAGTAACTCGACCAACTACGGTGCGGGGTTCCTCGAGCATGCCAGGATCACGATCCGGAGCTTCCTCGGCACCAACGTGCGTGAGGTGCTCTTCGTCCCGTTCGCCGCGGTCCGTTTCTCGTACGACGACTTCACGGCCAAGGTCCGTGACCGCTTCGCCGAATCGGGCTACGCCGTCCGCGGCATCCACGATACGGCCGATCCAGTGAAGGCCGTGGGTAACGCGGAGGCGATCGCCGTGGGGGGCGGGAACACTTTCCATCTGTTGAAGCGGCTCTACGATACCGGGTTACTCGAGCCGCTGCGCGAGCGCGCGCTGCACGGCGCGCCGTACATCGGTTGGAGCGCCGGCTCGAACATCGCCTCTCCTACTATCCGGACCACGAACGACATGCCGATCGTGGAGCCGCCCGACTTCACGGCGCTCGGGCTCGTGCCGTTCCAGATCAATCCGCACTACACCGACGCGGTGCTGCCTTCACACGGCGGGGAGACGCGCGCGGACCGCCTGTTGGAGTTCGTGGAGGTCAACTCGAACATGCCGGTCATAGCACTCCGCGAGGGGAGCATCCTGCGGGTGGAAGGAAACGAGGTCACGTTGCTGGGCGAGCGACCGGCGCGCATCTTCGTGAACGGCCTGGAACCCTACGAGGTGGACCCCGAAGTGTCCCTCCAGTTCCTCATGGGTTGAGATGCGCGCATCACTCATCGCTCTCGCGGCAGGTTTCCTCGGCGTCGCCGGCTGCGGCGCCCAGACCCTCGGGCAGGAGATCCGCGCGGAGGTTGCCCGCTACGTAGAGACGGTGAATGCCGGTGACCCGGCCGCACTGGCCGCGCTCTACCTGCGCGACCCCGCCACCAGCAGTATCGGCGACGGCCAGATCTCCCGTGGATGGGTGGGCGTCTCCCGACTCATGGACGAGGTCTACACCGTCGCCGGGTCGATTCGGATGACGCTGCTCGACTCGGTAACGGTCACGCCGCTGGGCGACGCGGCTGCGATCGCGTTCTTCCGCTACCGCTGGGTGCTCGGCGACCAGACCACCTCGGACGGGGCGATGAGCATCGTCTATCGGCGCGCCTCCGATGGGTGGCGCGTAGCGCACGATCATACCAGCACACTTCCGGAAGGCACTGTCCTCCGACCCGACGTCACCGCCGCTACCGACGGACCACCACGACCAATACGCGAGACGTATCGCTGCGATCTCACACGGATCATCGACGGGGACACGATCGAGTGTCGCGCGATCGGGCGGATACGCCTCATCGGGATGGACACGCCGGAGCGGAACCAGGCACCTTACGGCGGGCAGGCGACACAGGCGCTGACCGCGCTGCTCGGCGACGCGTCGTCGATCGAGATCGAACCCGATGTGGAGCCGCGTGACCGCTACGGTCGAGTACTGGGATACGTGTGGGCGGACGGCGTGATGGTCAATTGGGCGCTCGTGCGGCGGGGCTTCGCAGTCATCCTCACCTATCCGCCTAACGTGCAGTACGTCGATAGGCTCACCGACGCGCAACGGCTCGCCCGGGAAGACGGTATTGGGCTCTGGGCCAGTGGCGGATTCGACTGCCTGCCGCGCGACCACCGCAGAGGGCGCTGCTAGAGCGGCGCGCGGTATCGACCGCCGCCGTGTTCAAAGATTGCTACGAAAACATCTTTGAGAAGGCGGGATGTTACGCCTCTACTGCCCAGGTCCGCCCGGTCCGCAGGACCGCATTCAGCCCCACGCCGGCCGCACCGCCCTCGGCCACCCCCACCAGCGCCTCATTCTCGTAGGTGGGCGCCGGATCGCAGTAGACCACGCCCAGCGCCACCGGGAATTCCGGCGGCTCCAGCTCCATCAGCACCGCGGCCAAGATCCGATTGGTCTCGTCGTGCACCAGGATATCGCCTTCGGTCACGCCGTTCTCGGCTATGGTCACCACCTCGACGCGCAGCTCCTGGCGGTTCAACCGGATGCCTCGGTTCCGCTCCTTCCCGAACACGAGCGGCTTGCCGTGCTCGAGGTGGAGCTGCATGTCGCCCGCGACCTTTCTGTCGGTGAAGGCGCTGAACGTGCCGTCGTTGAACACGAGGCAGTTCTGGAAGATTTCGACGAACGAGGCGCCGCGATGCGCGTGCGCGCGTTTCAGCACGCCGATGAGATGCGGTTGGAGGGTATCGATCGAGCGTGCCACGAAGCGCGCGCCGGCGCCCAGGGCGAACGCGCCCGGCGAAACCGGGTTGTCGATCGACCCCTCGGGCGTAGACGGGGAACGCGTTCCGCGGCGTGACGTAGGGGAGTACTGTCCCTTGGTGAGCCCGTAGATCTCGTTGTTGAAGAGTATGATCTGGAGATCCACGTTGCGCCGCAGCACGTGCAGCATGTGGTTGCCGCCGATACTCAGCCCGTCACCGTCGCCCGTGATCACCCAGACGTCGAGATCGGGATTGGCCAGCTTGACGCCGGTCGCTATGGCCGGCCCGCGGCCGTGGATAGTATGGAACCCGTAGGTCGCCATGTAGTACGGGAACCGCGCGGCACAGCCGATCCCGGAGATGAACACGGTCTTCTCGGGTGCCAAGGCCAAGTCGGCGAACGTCTTCTGCATGGCCTTGAGGATCGCGTAGTCACCACAACCGGGGCACCAGCGGACCTCCTGATCGGAGGCATAGTCTTTCGGCGAGAGCCGGTCGGAAGCCACCGCAGTCGTCATCTCACATCTCCAGTCGCGACCGGACCGCGTCCACGATCTCGGACACCTTGAACGGCTTCCCGGTCACCTTGTTCAGCCCTTCCGCCGGTAGCAGGAAGGTGCTGCGTAGTACGGTCACGAGCTGACCGGTATTCATCTCCGGTACCAGAATCCGGTCGAACCCCTTGAGCAACTCGCCCAGGTTCCGGGGGAACGGCGAGAGGTAGCGCACGTGAACGTGAGAGACCTGGCACCCCTCGGCCAGCAACAGGCGGACCGCTTGGTGGATAGGCCCGAACGTCGACCCCCATCCCACCAACACCATCGCACCGCGCTCCTCGCCGACCGCCACGTCCTGCAGCGGGATATCATCGGCGATTCGCGCGACCTTGGCGGCCCGGACCTCGGTCATCTTCTGATGGTTTTCGGGATCATACGAGATGTGGCCCGAATCATAGGACCGCTCCAGCCCGCCGATCCGGTGTTCGAGCCCCGGGGTGCCTGGAACGGCCCAGGCCCGGGCGAGCGTCTTCGGATCTCGCACAAACGGATGGAAGCCCTTGGGATCCGTCCGGAACGTGACCGGGAACGGCTCCACGGCCTCCGCATCCGGGATGAGCCACGGCTCGGCGGCACTAGATAAGTAGCCGTCAGTCAATAACATGACCGGCGTCATGTACTTCGTGGCGAGGCGAACCGCCTCGATGGCCACGGCAAAAGAGTCGGACGGAGTTGCAGCTGCAATTACTGGTAGTGGCGCGTCCGCGTTCCGTCCGTAAACCGCCTGGAAGAGGTCGGATTGCTCGGCCTTGGTGGGCATGCCGGTGGCGGGGCCCGCTCGTTGGGAGTTGATCACGACGAGTGGCAGCTCAATGCCGATCGCTAGCCCCAAGGCTTCGGTCTTGAGGGCGATCCCGGGCCCCGAGCTGGAGGTGACGCCCAGCGCTCCGGCGTAGGAGGCACCAATGGCGGAGCAGATCGCCGCGATCTCGTCTTCCGCCTGAAAGGTCACCACCCCGTAAGGCTTGAAGTGCGCCAGCACGTGCAGCAGCGGCGAAGCGGGCGTAATCGGGTAGGAGCCGAACATCAGCCGGTCGAGCCCGGCCGCACGCAGTCCCGCCAGCAGTCCCCAAGCGAGCGCCTCGGTTCCGGTGACGGTGCGGTAGAGACCGGGTTCGAGGTCGGCGGCGGCAACGGTATAGCCCATCCCGTGCCCCGGCATCTCCGCGGTCTCGCCGAAGGCGTGTCCCGCGTTGAGCGCCGCCGTGTTCGCCTCGGCGATCGCCGGCCGGGCGGCGAACTTCCCCTTCAGCCAATCGATGGTCGCCGTCCGGTCGTGGCTGTACATCCAGAGCATCAGCCCGAGCGACCACATGTTCTTGCAGCGCTGGGCTTCTTTCTGCGTCAGGCCGAGGCCCTCGACTGCGTCGAGCGTCCGCTTGGTGATGTCGATCTTGAGCACCTGGTACGGCGCCAGCGTGTCGCCCTCGAGCGGATTCTCCTCGAAGCCGGCCTTGGAGAGGTTCCGTTCGGTGAAAGCGCTGGTGTCGACGACGACCGTGCCGCCGATCCGCAGGTCGGGTATGGTGACCTTCAGGGCGGCAGGGTTCATGGCGACGAGCACGTCGAGCTCATCGCCCGGGGTCATGACATCGGAGCCGAACTGGATCTGGAACGCCGAGACGCCGAACGTGCTTCCGGCCGGCGCGCGAATCTCGGCCGGGTAGTCCGGGAAGGTGGCGAGATCGCTCCCCGCCATCGCCGTTTCCTGCGCGAACTGCGACCCCGCGAGCTGCATGCCATCGCCGGAATCGCCGGCGAAACGGATGACGACGGAATCGCGGATCTCGCGTCCGCCCACATCCCGCTGGGTAACTGTAGGACTGGCCATCTGATACTGCCCATCTGGAGGTGAAGTCCTATAACCTACGAAGCTGCAGGCCGGTAGCGCCAGCCATCCGCATGTATGAAGTCCCCATTCCCGCGCGAAGTTCCACGCTCCCCAAGCTTTTCTTCATCGAAAGCCGCAGCGCTGGTCAGGCCGCGAGCGCGGCGCTCAAAACGGGCGCTCGATCCTCCAGATCCGCCCTTCGACCCCGGCCACCCAACCAGCACGCGGCGACACGAAGCTCACGGTGTTGACGCTCACGGTATCGACAGCCGTCCACGTGGTTCCGTCGTCGGTGGAGAGGCCGTAGCCGGATGGTCCGGTCGCTACGAGGGTGGGTGATGGCGCGCCGGCTACGTAGGCCACGCCGTAGCGCACGCCCAGTGGCGCCGATGTGCCGGCGACGCGCCACGTGCGGCCTCCGTCGTCGGTTCGCAGCACATTGTCGCGGCCGTCCGCGCGCACTCGGTAGTCCCCACCCACCGCGATTCCGTATCGCTCATCGCGGAACGCGAGCCCGAAGATGCCCGCTGTCCGACCCGCAGGCAGCGGGGTCTCGTGCGCCGTCCATGTGAGGCCCCGGTCGGTCGTCCGGAGCACGCGCGCGATGGAACCACCGCCCGTACCGATCCACGCGTGTGACGCCCCGGCCACCGTGATGGCGGTGCCGCTCGCGGCAAACCCCGCCTCCCCATCGAGCGGCACGGGAAGGTTCTCCCGAGGGACCTCCATCCATGAGCGGCAGCCGTCGGTCGTCCGAATGACGAGAAACGCGCCGTCAACCGGATCGCCGAAGGCGACGCCGTAAGCGTCATCCCAGAAGGCGAGGCCGTCGAGAAACGCCTGCGGATGCCGATTCTCGTAGGTGACGGTCCAGCTGTCGCCGCCGTCCGCCGTGTGATAGATCCGGGCCAGCCCGCCGTCGAAGCTCGTGCCGAGAATGCAGGCCGCCAGGGCGTCAAAAGCGTAGACGTCCACGAGGAACAGGTCGGCGGCACCGGCGATCGTGTCGGCCCGCCAGGTGGCGCCACCGTCACCCGATCGGCTGAACCATCCGTTCCTGCCCGCGGCCCAGACGACGAGTTCGCTCGCGGCGTGCAGACCCCGGAACTCGGCGTCGGTTCCGCTCTCCTGTCGGAGCCACTGCGCGTGCAGAGGGATGGGAGTGGAGATGCAGACCGCTACGGTGGCGACACTCAGGAACATGCGCGGTCGCATCATGTGCTTGCGAACTCGTCGCGCAGAATGGCGTAGCAGTCGAGATCCACAAACCGGTCCCATTTTTTCACGTGTCGTCGCAGGCAGCCTTCGCGCCGCATGCCGATCTTGCGCAGCACCCGCCCGGACGCGGCGTTGTCGGCAAAATGACAGGCATGGATGCGATTCAGGCCGACCACCTCGAACCCGTAGCGTACCAGGGCCGCCGCCGCCTCGCTGGCGTAACCGCGTCCCCAATGGAGCTTGCCTATCCAGTACCCCAGTTCCGCCCGGTCGTGCTCCGTCTGGAGCACCAAGCCGATCGCGCCGAGCAGTTCGCCGGATCGGCGATCGGTGATAGCGAAGGTGACGTGCCCGCCCTGCGCGAAGGCCTCCGCACGGCTGTCGATCCATTCCTCGGCCATGCCGTCTTCGTACGGATGCCGGATGTTGAGCGTGGTGGCCGCGACGTCGCGTTCGCCGGCGAGTCGCTGCACGTCGGGCGCATCAGCGAGCGTGAACGGGCGCAGCATCAGCCGGTTGGTGGTGAGTGTGGGCTGCTCCGTCACGGTTTGCCAAACCCCGCATCGAGCACCCGCATTCCCGGGGTGATACGACCTTTCAGCAACTGGTCGAAGAGATAGATGTCGATCTCGCCGAACCACCGGCGCAGCTCGACGAGTGGACCGGGACCCGTCATCCGCGGCCTCGCGGACCGCGGTCGTTATCGAGCGCGTGAAGGGCGTGCCATCGGCGGGTCGACTTGGGCTGACGACAGGATAGGGCGCTCACCAGCCAAGAATAAGGTGTCGTCTCACGCGGCGACTAGCCCATACCACCAACCAGCCGCCATACCTGCGCCACCAGGAAACACACCGTGAGCCCCACCGCGAGGGGCAGGAACGTCGACACGGCCGTCCATTTTATGCTCTTCGTTTCCCGGTAGATGGTGTAAATCGTAGTCGAGCACGGATTGTGGAGCAGGCTGAAGAGCATCAGGTTCACGGCGGTGAGCAGCGTCCATCCGCCGGCCTTGAGCAGCCCGCCCACGGCGTTCGCAGAGCCCAGCTCGAACATGATACCGGCGCCTTCCCCGACACCCGTCACGCCGAAGGTCAGCACGGTGAGCATCAGGATCGTGGGGATGACGATCTCGTTCGCCGGGATGGCGACGACGTAGGCGAGCAGGATGACGCCGTTCATTCCCAACAGAAGGCCTACCGGATTCATCCACGAGATGACGTGTTGGGCGATGCTGTCTCCGGCCACGGTGATGTTGGAGATCAGCCAGAGGAGGGCGCCGGCTGGTACCGCGAACACTATCGCCCGCCACAACACGATGAGGGTCCGGTCAATGAGCGACGTGTAGAGCGTCTGGAGAAAACGGGGCGACCGATAGGGTGGCAGTTCCAGGCTGAACGTGCTCGCCTCGCCCCTGAGCATGGTGCGGGAGAGAAACCACGATGCCAGGAACATGAAGACCACGCCCAGCACGGCGATGCCCACGACGGCGGCGGCGGAGACGAGTCCGGCCAGGTGCGCCGGCACCAGCGTGCCGATGAACACGCTGGCGATGAGGATCTGTGTAGGCCACCGGCCGTTACAGAGCGAGAAGTTGTTCGTGATGATGGCGATCAACCGCTCCCTCGGGCTGTCGATCACCCGCGTGGCCAATACACCGGCCGCGTTGCATCCGAAACCCATGCACATCGTGAGCGCCTGTTTGCCGTGGGCGCCCGCCGCCTTGAACAGCGCATCGAGATTGAACGCCACGCGCGGCAGATAGCCGAAGTCCTCGAGCAGCGTGAACAGCGGGAAGAAGATCGCCATCGGCGGAAGCATCACGCTCACCACCCACGCCGTCGCGAGGTACATCCCGTCCAACAACACGCCGTCGAGCCACCACGGCATCCCAACGCCCGCCGCTAGCCCTTTGAGCGCCGGATGGATCGTATCCAGCAGCAGATTTGCGAGCAGTGCCGACGGGACGTTGGCGCCCGCAATGGTGATCCAGAAAACGGCCGTGAGTATGGCCAGCATCAAGGGAAACCCGAACCACCGGCTGGTGAGCAGGCCGTCGAGGGTGCGGTCGAAGTCGAACTTGGCGCGCCGCAGGCCGGTCACGGTGCTGGCTTTCGCGATGCGGCTCGCCTCGGCGTAGATGCTCTCCATCAGCGCGTCGTGGAAGGTGGGGCTCAGGTTCCAGCGTGTCCGGAGCGTCGCATGCATCAGCCGGCCGATCTTTGCACTATCCACCGCTTGGTGGCTGCTCGAATCACCGTTCTGCCGTGCTGTCAGCTCAGCGATCGCGCCTGAGCGCACCGCCTCCTCGATCTTCTCGTCGCCGTTCAGGAGCCGCAACGCAACCCACCGCGCGTTGGGAAGATCCGGCCAGAGACGCTCCAGCCGCTCGCTCACCTCGGCCACCGCCGTGTTGACAGCAGGATGCAGCGCTTTGATGCGCAGAGGATCGGGCTGCGTCTCGCCGGTCGCGACCTCACGAATCGCGTCGAGCAGCTCTGGCATGCCCTCACCGCGCCGCGCCGCCGTGGGGACCACCGGCACACCAAGCTCACGGGAGAGTATTGCCGGATCGACCCCGATCCCGCGGCGGCGCGCCTCGTCCATCAGATTGAGGCACACCACCACCTTGTCGGTGATCTCGATGATCTGGAGCACCAGGTTGAGGTTACGCTCGAGACGGGTCGCATCAACCACCACGACGGTCACGTCGGGCTGGCCGAAGAGCACGAAGTCGCGCGCCACCTCTTCGTCGACACTCGCCGCCTGCAACGAATAGGTGCCGGGCAGATCGACAACCTTCACCCGCGATCCCGCGTGCGCGTAAGTGCCCTCCGCACGGGCCACCGTCTTGCCGGGCCAGTTGCCGGTGTGCTGGCGGAGACCGGTGAGCGCGTTGAAGACGGTGCTCTTCCCCGTGTTGGGATTGCCCGCGAGCGCCACGAGATAATCCCACCGCCCGGGCGAGACGCCGAGCTGGATCAGGTTGGTGTCGCGGTCCGCGGTGCACCCGCGGCACGCGGCCCGGAGCGGCACAGCCACGGCTAGCGCACCTTCGCCGGAACGCGTTCGACCAGGACCGACTCGGCCTGCCGGCGCCGCAGCGCGATCAACGCCCCGCGGATCCGGTAACCGATCGGATCGTGGGTCGCGCTGTCCAGCTCGGCTGTCACGACCGTACCCGGAACCAGCCCGAGGTCTAGCAGCCGGCGGCGAGGCCTACCCTGGCATGCCGGCGAGATCCGCACAACAAGAGTCGACTCGCCCGGGCGCAGGTCGGCCAGCGTGCTCGTCGGTTCCGCTCGAACCGCGGCTCCCGGCAACAACCGGATCGTCACCTGGGCGGCCACGACCGGCTCGAGCACCAGCTCCCGTCCGTCCACCTCGAAGCACACCCCTTCCGGGCTGTTCGAGAGGACCCGCACGCTGGCCAGCAGGGTGAGTCCCGTAGCCACGATCCGCCCGAAGACGTCGGGCGGCTCGTCCTCGAGGTGGATGATGGTCCCTTGGTCGCCCACCTGTAGGGCCGTGAGCGGCACGCCCGCCTCCTGCGGCAGCTCACCCTCAGCGGTGGGGATGGGGTCGCCATGCGGGTCGTAGAGTGGATTGCCTATCTGCGCCGCCAGCTGGTCCGCGTCGGCACGGTTCATCCTGTGCTCCCGCTGCTCGGCTCGCTCGTGCCATTCGGCGGGTGCGATCCCGGTCTCGTCGGCCAGGTAGCGCTCCCACAACCGGTGGGTCCGGATGATGCGCAGCGCGTAGTCGCACCCGGAGTGCGTGAGCCGCATCCCCTCGGGCTCGGATCGCGCTAGCCCCAATGCCTCCAGCCGTCCGAGCACCTGCATCGCCTTGCCGCGCGAGATCTGAAGCACGCCCGCCAGGCTCTCTACCGTTCCCGGCGAGTGAGCGTGTTCACCTTTGTAGAGGTGTTTGAGCGCGTCCTCGATCCGGACCCGTTCCGTCATCCGAGTGAGCTGAGCTAGACGCAGGAGGAGACCCCGGCGGGGCCAGAAGAGCAGCACCAACAAGGCCATGAGGCCCGTGAAGACGAGTAGCGCCAGCGCCGGATTGGCCATAGGAAAAGTAACGTAATTAGGATTACCTAATAAACAAGGCAGGGGAGACTAAATGGCCGACGCGCGCTGGGGATGGGAGGGCCGAGGCCGTCGTGGATCGGTCGCGCTACGTCCGATGGAGAACCGTCAGAGCCGCGGCCCGCACGCCTGCCGGTTGGAGAGAATAGGGATGCGCTTCCACATCGCGTCCGTGATCGTCAGTCCGAAGCCTTCGCGCAGCCGACCATCGTGGGCAGCATCTCCGCGACCCCGCCCCCACGCGCGGTCGAGTTGATCATCCACAGGGTGCGGCCTCGCAGCTTTGGCGCGACCCGCGCGGCTTCGTCCTGCAGCCCCTGCACGGTGCCCGCCAGGTGCGTCACCGCACTGTAGTCGGCAAGCCGGATCGCACTCGTCACATCAACACGACTGGCCGCGCGACCTCCGTCGATTGGGCTAGGTTCGATTGCTGCCATCCGGCCTGAATGGCGGCTTCAACCGCACGATCTCGCTGCGTGCAAAGACCCGTCCTACCTCCAACCCGAGCGGGGGGCGTGCGTACAGCGCGGGCGGCACACCGATATCCGCCAGGTACAGTTCGCCCGCGAACTCGAGCGCGGAATCCGCATAGAGTCCCGTCTTGGGAAGCGCCAAGGTGAGTGTAGCGGCCGCGCGCACCGTCGGATCGAACGCCTCTCCGGTGGTCGGGTCCAGTCCTGTGGGAAGATCGAGACTCAGCACGGGCGCCGACTGGTCATTGGCCCAGCGAACCAGCTCCGCGCTCGTGCCGCGCGGCGCGCGGCTCAGGCTGTAGCCGATGATCCCGTCGATGACGAGACTGCTGGGCTCGGCGGGAGGAACGGCGACGACCGGCAGTCCCATCGCGTTGAGTATCGCCAGTTGCCTGGCCGGCACCGGGGCAAACCTCTCTGCCGGCACGGTCACCGTGACGGTGACGTCACAGCCCCAGTTGTGAAGATGCCTCGCGCACACCAGCGCCCCACCCCCGTTGCCACCACGGCCCGCCAGCACCGTCACGTACTTACCGATCGCATCACCGTCGAGGAACCGGTCGCGTGCGAGCCACGCCAGGTTCCGCCCGGCGTTCTCCATCATACTGATGAGATCGATCCCGAAGTCGTCGACCATTGCGCGGTCCACCTCGCGCATCTGGTCGGCCGTGACAGCGGGGGGCGGTTGCGAATCGATCATCGGTTCACGCTCAGGATACGGCTCGAGCGGCTCGACATTTAATAAGCGACAGCTTCGGCGCGTTGCACAGCCGACGCAACTTTGGTTACGGCCCCCCCTAGACCAGATCCGGATCCGTCATGATCTCGACCATGGCCGGACCCTCATGGTCCAAAGCCTGCGATGCCGGAGATTCTCCGCGTTCTCGTCAGACATTACCGGACCACTCTCTCGGACGTCATGGAATTGTCGGGCCGTCGCCGCGCTGTTCGAGCGGCACCACACCCCCATACGGGACGCCTGACAGATACGCCATGTCGCGATCCCACGTCGTGAGATCATCGACGGTGAACTGATTCAGATGCGTGTGGCCGCGCGCGCGCCAGCACCTTCATCAAGTCCACCGACGCCCTCAGGAAGCGGGCCAGCCGCTCGGCCGCTGGCTGGACTGGGAGCCGAGCTCGCAGATGCGTGCGCCGGCATGCGGTCCGGGAGCGCGTCCCAGTCGGCGATCTTGATCTTCTTCATCCCGTTCCTGGCCCTCCTGACTCACCCGTTATAGACCGTGCCGCCGCGTCGCAGGTAGTCCCTCAGGACCTCGGCGGCTTCGTCCCGCAAGACGCCCCGCACCAGCGTTACGCCGTGCTCCTCCAGGAACCGGAATGATTCCGGGAACACCGGTCCCTCTTCGAAGCCCACCTTCCGGGCGTCTTCCCACGTGGCGCCGCTCACGACACGCCGGACACCGCTCCACAGTACCGCCCCGAGACACATGGCACACGGTTCCGACGAGGTCACCAGCTCGTGAGTCGGCAGCTCGGCTGCACCCAACGTGTAGGAGCCGACCCGCTGTTGGGCCAGCATGAACGCGACCATCTCGGCGTGCAGCATCGAGTTGTTCGACTCGATCACCCGGTTGACGCCGACGGCGACCAACCGGTGGCTGTCCCGCTCGAAGACGGCCGCCCCGAACGGCCCGCCGGTACCGCGTTCCACGTTCTCCCGCGCCAGCGCGATCACCAGCCGCATGCGGTCCTCGTCCGACGGGTACGGACAATCCCACTCGACGAACCGATCGACCCAGTCGGGCAGCGTGACACGGACTTCGGTTTGTCCCATGCGCGTTCAGTTCGATCGCGTCGCGATATACGCCCGCGTGATCACTGGGGGATCGGTCGGGAAGTGGCGATACGACCGACCCCATACCGTGGTTGGGATACGCGCGATCGCATCGAGGGCGTCCATCCCGTCGACGACCTTCCCGAATACCGTGTATCCCCATCCGGTCGCGGTTTTCTCGGTAAAGTCCAGCTTGACGTTGTCCGTCAGGTTGATGAAGAACTGACTGGTGGCGCTGTGAGGATCGGCCGTCCGGGCCATCGCCACCGTCCCGCGCAGGTTCTTCAGCCCGTTGTCGGCCTCGCTCTCGATGGGGAACACCGTCGAGCTGCGCTTGCCCCCCTGCGCGTCCACTTCCCCCGTCTGCACGACGAACCCGGGCTCGATCCGATGAAACACCAGCCCGTCGTAAAACTTCGAGCGCACGTGTAGCAGGAAGTTCTCGACCGAGCGGGGCGCCTTCTCGTTCTCGAGCGCGATCACGATACGACCGACCGTGGTCTCCAGCACCACCGTATCGGCCGGAACGGTCGCGGCCTCTTCCGGCGCGGACTCGCCCCTCTCGCCCGGCCCGCACGCGGCGGCCAGACCCAGGAGCACCACGATTGCAGAGCAACGGGACAACATGGTCGGTTCCTGATGTGTGCTAGAACGGTTTGTAGATAGCCATAGCCGCCGCGACCAGCCCCAGCAGAGGCGCGATGAAGAAGATCGGTCGTGCGAGGTGCGGGCGGCGATACGGAATCATCAACACGCCGCCCAGCATGATCCACACGATGAGCTTGACCCAGACCCACCCCGCAGTCATGGCATCACGCGCGATGCCCAGCCGGGCCAGCATGCCGAACCCCGTTACCAGCAGCAAGAGAACGGCTATCCCGTGCGTCATGGCGATCATGCGAAAGGCCTGATTGGACTGCCGCGTGCCGCCGGTTGCCGCGTGCAGCGCGATCCCGCCAATGGCCGAGAAGATCAGCAGTACCGCGCCGATATGGATGATCTTGTACGCTTCGAGCGGCATCACGTCTCTCCCGCCAACGATGTCAACCTGTCCGCCGATATCACGTTTGCCTCCCTCTTAGATGGATCGGACCGCGGGCGCGCCGCTGATCCGAGCGCTTCCAGGAACTCCCGTATGACCCGGGTCCGTGTTCACCGGCTGCTCCAATGCGCCAGGTGACCGGCCGCGGGGATCACGGTGTATTGAACTCGCGGGAGGGCATGGTAGTCACGCGCTAAACATATTCCTCCAAGAGCGATTCAACCACACGAAGGGCCGGGCGGCGGCGCCGCAACGGATCGAAGACCGGTGCGGTGCCGGCTTGGCAGAACCCGTGTAGGGTGGCGATGATTCTCTCCGCCCATGCCCACCGCGCCTGCGCATCCGCCCCCGCCCGCCTCTCCCATCCTGGTCGCCGACGTCCGCGGCCTCCGAGCCCTGGCGAGACGTCTCAAACGTAAGCAGCGCATAGCGTTAGATACTGAGGCAGCTTCGTTCCACCGTTACGTCGACCGGGTATATCTGGTCCAGATCAGCTCGGACGACGAGACGGCGCTGATCGATCCCCTGGCGGTCGACGACCTGGGCCCGATCGGCGCCCTGCTGGC
The DNA here is from genome assembly GCA_022563595.1 of Gemmatimonadota bacterium. Taxonomy (GTDB): domain Bacteria; phylum Gemmatimonadota; class Gemmatimonadetes; order Gemmatimonadales; family GWC2-71-9; genus JADFNB01. The sequence continues at coordinate 939 of JADFNB010000026.1, read as the reverse complement.
CGACCCAGAGATCGAGACGATCTTCCACGATGCCGATTACGACCTCAGGATTCTGCACCGGGACTACGGGTTCCGGGGGAAACGGGTGTGGGATACACGAATCGCCGCTCAGCTCGCCGGCGAATCGGCGGTGGGACTCGGGGCGCTGTTGGAGAAGCACTTCGGGATCACGCTGAGCAAGAAGCTCCAACGCGCCGACTGGTCGCGCCGCCCGCTCACGGAAGCGATGATAGCCTACGCCGCCGCCGACACGGCGTATCTGCCGCCGCTGCGGGACGTGTTGGCGGCGCGGCTGGAGAGGTTGGGACGACTGTCTTGGGCGGAGGAAGAGTTTCGCCGGCTGGAGCTGGTACGCTGGACCCAGCTCGACCAGAGTGAGGGTTTCCTGCGGATCAAAGGCGCCAAGGCACTCGCACAGCGAGCGCTCGCCATACTCAAGCGGCTCTGGGAATGGCGGGAATCGACCGCGGCACGGCTCGACCGCGCGCCGTTTCGCGTGCTCGGCAACGAGGCGCTCATGGCACTCGCGAGGACCGCACCGGAGCGCGCGAGCGAACTCGAGAAGATCGCTGTGGTTCCGTCATCCGCCGTGCATCGCTACGGCAAGCAGCTGCTGAGCGCGATCGAGGCCGGCCGACAGACGCCGAAAGAAGAGTGGCCCAAGGTGCGGCGCGCGCCGCGCAGACCATCCGATCCGCAGGTGGAGGCGCGCTACCAGTCACTGCGGGCCTTGCGGGCCGAACGCGCCAAGGCCGTCGCCCTGGACCCCGGCCTGCTGTGCCCCAACGGCACGCTACAGGCGATCGCCCGGGCCGCACCCCAAAACTCACATGATCTCGACCAGATCGCCGAGCTGCGGAGCTGGCAGCGCGAATCACTCGGCAAGAAGGCCATCCTGCGGGAGGCAAAAGGACAATGGCGTGCCGAATCACGACACAG
>JADFNB010000103.1 GCA_022563595.1 Gemmatimonadota bacterium | reverse complement strand
GAGGGTTGTTCTGATGGTGTATGATGCTGTTGCTGAATCTGCGTAGGATGATCGAACGGAGACTCAATATGCCTAAGTATCTGGTTGAGCGATATTTGCCGGGCATCACTACCGATGAGCTGGCGGCTGCCGCTGCCCGTGCAAAGAGTACAACAGCTCAGATGACCCAGGAGGGAACGCCCGTCCGTTATCTGCGCTCCACGTTTATCCCCGGCGAGGATAAGTGCTTCTGCCTCTTCGATGGCCCTTCGGCGGAGATTGTCGAGCGGGCTAACGAACGGGCGGAGATCCCCTTCGAGCGGGTCGTTGAGGCCTTGCACATTGCCTCCGAGGATCTCAGTTAGGGTCGCATTATCTCCGGTCGACGGCGGGCCCGTCTAGCAGGAGACCAATGGATATCAAGGATAAGGTAGCGCTCGTAACCGGCGCTGGATCCGGTATCGGTCGCGCGACGGCGTTGCGGCTGGCGCACGAAGGCGCCGCCGTCGTCGTCGCGGATATCGATGAGTCGGGTGGTGGCGAGACCGTCGCCCAGATCGAAGCCGCGGGCGGGCGCGCCGCCTTCGTGCGCAGCGACGTGACAAGCGCGGCGGACGCGAAGGCGATGGTTGCGTTTGCGGAGGAGACGTTCGGCGGGCTCGATATCCTCTACAACAACGCCGGCATCATCAGTCAGCGGCCTCGCTTTCCGGACGGTGACCCGGAGGGCTGGATAGCGGTCCTCGAGATCAACCTGCGAGGCGTTATCCTGGGCACCCAGTTCGGCATCGCGGCGATGCGAAAGCGCGGCGGCGGCGTAATCGTCAACACAGCCTCGATGGCCGGCATCGGCTTCGGTTTCCCGCCCGACCCGGTGTATGCGGCCAGTAAGGGCGGCGTGGTGCTCTTCACCGCTTCGCTGGCGCCACTCAAGGACGAGCTGAACATTCGCGTGAACTGCGTCTGCCCGGGCGTGGTCGATACGCCCATGTTTCAGCGCGGTCGCGATGAGGCGCCCGAGGCGGAGTCGGCGGTGGCGGAGCGGATCGAGGAGCGTTTCCGTGGCGGTCGGATCTCGGTGGGCGCCCCGCTCGAGCGACAGCGGCGCGAGACCTCGGCCCAGCAGCGGGATCGGCTGGTCCGCGAGGGGTTCGGGCGGGGACTCGATGCGAAGCGTCAGCCCGTCGACCTGAGCGAACTCAGCGGGCGGCAGATGGACGCCCTGCGTCGCGACGGACTGCTGTTGATCGATCGCCTGGCGCTCAAGAGCAAGGGCAGCCGCGCGCGGCTGAACGAGGCGGTGGCGACGGCATTTGCGCGCGGCGCTGGGATCTGCGAGGTGATTCCAGTCGATGGGGAACCGGCGCGCTTTCGCGAAGGCTTTGCGTGCGACGGCTGCGGACGCCAGTTCGCCCGGCCCGAGCCTGCACTCTTCTCCTTCAACAGTCCGCTGGGAGCCTGTGAGACCTGCCAGGGCTTCGGACGGGTTCCAGCGCTGGATGCCGAGCGTGTGATTCCCGACCGTGGCAAGTCCCTGGCCGAAGGCGCGGTAGCTCCCTTCCAGACACCGCGGGGGCGGCGTTGGCAGACAAGACTGATTCGCGCGTGTCGTGAGGCCGACGTTCCAGTGGACGTTCCTGTCGAAGCGCTGAGTGCGACCCAGCAGTCGTGGCTCTTCCAGGGCGACTCGGAGTGGCGTGGCATCCGCGGCTATTTCGAGCGTCTCGAGCGCAAACGCTACCGGGTCAGCGCGCGGGTGATGATCGCCCGCTACCGGACCTTTGAGCCGTGCCAAGACTGTCGGGGCACGCGGCTCCGACCTGAAGCCGCTCACGTACGTGTCGGGGGCCGCCCCATCACCGATCTGACGCGACTCACCCTGTCGGAGCTGGCCGCGTGGCTTCAGGCCCTGGAGCTGGGCGAGGCCCAGCAGGAGCGAGCCGAACGTCTGCTCCACGAGCTTCGGACCCGTGTCGAGACCAGTGTCCGGGTCGGTCTCGATTATGTGACCCTCGACCGGACCCTGCGCACCCTGTCGGGGGGCGAGGCCCAGCGGATCCAGCTGGCGGCCGCTCTCGGCGGAACGCTCACCGCTTCGCTCTACGTGTTGGACGAGCCGTCGATCGGTCTGCATGCCCGGGATGCGCGCAGGCTCGTGGAGACCCTCAAGAGCATTCGCGACCAGGGAAACACGGTGGTCGTGGTGGA
>JADFNB010000025.1 GCA_022563595.1 Gemmatimonadota bacterium | reverse complement strand
GGCTATGAGTCCTTCGACAGGCGTTCGCGGGCCGCCGCAGGCCCTCGCTTCTACCCCAAAGTGTCCCTTCTTTCGGGAGATGGTCCGATGAAAGTAGTCTCGCGTTTTGCGGTTGCTGCCTTGGCGCTCGGGCTGGTTGCCGGCACCGCGGCGGCGCAATTCACCAACCAGCCGGTGTACTTTTCGCCAGCCGGCGGGGTGGGCCTCACCATCGCTGGGAACGTAGGCCTCGGCGTGAACGACGATGCGAAACCGGTTCTGGGTGAGACCCCGCTCGCATATGGCGGCCAAGCCACCCTCGGCCTCCCGTCGTTCGCCATTACTGCGGGGTTCGCGATTTTCGATCCCGGCGGCGCTGGCTCAGAGACAGAATCCAATTTCGTGGGCAACGTGGCGTTCAAGCTGCCTCTCCCGCCGACGGCACCAGTCTCCGTGAGCCTTCAAGCCGGCGTTGGGTATATCTCCCCAACAGGTTTCAGCCAAGTTTCGATTCCTATCGGCGTTGGCATCGCGCTGAACGTGGCCACGCCGGGTGTGTCGGTGGAGCCGTGGGTTGCTCCTCGGGTTCATATCGTTTCCACGTCTTTTGACATCGCCGGCGTCGATTCGCAAACCGACGTAGGCTTCGGGGTTTCCGGTGGACTGAACCTCACACTCCCGGTCGGATTCGGTGGGCACGTGGCGGTCGATTGGATGACGATCGGCGATCCGTCCGTGAAGCCCCTTCTGATCGGTGGTGGCCTCCACTACCGAATTGCTATCCCTAGCCTCGGGATGTAGACCCGAGGGGGAACGAACAGGTACATGACATGCGCTAGAGGCGTCCCGCGCGGCGGGGCGCCTCTTTCGTACTCAGCACCCAGAGCTGCAATGCATGCGAGAGCACGGCGTCGCTTCCATGGAGCCGGCTGGGGCGGGCTGTGCATCAGTTCGCCGCGCGCCGAATCGAGCGCGGTGATCATGCTGGGGCGTTCCTCCCGAGGCGGGAACCTGCCACAGCCCGCTGGTGGATGCTGTAACCGGGAACCGGAAACAGCCGTAATCCAGTACAGACCAATCAATTACGAGTGGTGAGCAATCCGAATTGACCGCGCTGAGATTCTTTATTATTATCTGATAATACCTTTTCATACTGGATAATATGGCAGTGACGTATGTAAGGACGTCCATCACGCTGCCGCCGGAGTTGGTGGATGCGGCGGATCGGAGAGCGAGAGAACTAGACCGGTCGCGCAGTTGGGTGATTGCTGAGGCATTGCGGCGGTACGTGGCGGAGCCGGGGTCGGGCGTCGTGGCTCACCCTGGTCGGGTGAATGAGCCCAGCGCCCACCCGTACGCGGCCTCCGAAGTTGCCGAGGCCCGCCGCCGACATCTCGCGGCTGAACTTGCGTTGCCACCTGCAGAGCGCTTGCGTCGGGCGGAGGAGCTAGGTCACCTGGCTCGCCAGGCGCAGAAACGCGGCCGGCGCCACCAGGTGATTGGGTTCGATTCCTACGAGGACTATTACGAGTGGAAGAAGGGTCAGCTGATCGGGCTGTGAAGCCCAAGACTATCGCCGCTAGAGTGTGCGCGGCACTAAACCGAACCGGGTCGAAGTACCTCGTGATCGGGGGGATTGCGTGCGTGCTGCACGGTTACGTGCGGGCCACGACAGACGTGGACATCCTCATCGAGCGTTCGCTCGAGAACGCACGGAACGTCCTGGCCGCGTTGGAGGGGTTGGGGTGGGGACTCGCCAGTGAGTGGAGGGGCGATGAGATCCTGAAGCGACCAATCACCGTAATCGGTGACGACCCGGCCGTCGACATCTTCACTGTTGCGTGGAGCGTCAAGTACGCTGACGCCGTCAAGCGTTCGTCCGTCGTGGAAATCGAAGGCGTCTCGATTCCGCTCATCGGTATCGACGATCTCATCGAGACCAAGCGGACCGACCGTCCGTTGGACGCGGCGGACATCGAGGCGCTGGAGGAGATCAAGCGGTTGCGCGGGAGCGTACGGTAGGGGGAGGACACAGCGAGCCGGTCGACGTGCCGCAACCGCTGTGGAATGTCCATGGTCACTGCCGCACTTTCCGTGGGCGTTACGGTTCGAAACACGACCTTCTTGGTCGGTTGCGAGCCCTTCACTGAACATCTCGCCCGTTAGCGCTAAAGAATGCTCGTCGATGTGCCGATGAGATGCGAGGAGACAACGAGCAGATGAACGGAATCCAGGCGTTCTCCCGTCCGCACCATGTAACCCACGGCGCCACGCGGCACCAGGTACGGATGGCGCCGCCCAAGCGCGAACTGGGTATCAGACTGAACGGCGGCGACAAAGTGGTGCGGGCGCTCCAGGTCCGCGACCGCGAGGTTCGTGCGCACGAGGCCGCGCACCAATCCGCTGGCGGCAGCGTGACGGGAGGAGCCAAGTTCACGTTCGTTGTGGGTCCGGACGGCCGCCGTTACGCGGTCGGGGGTGAGGTCTCGGCCGATGCTTCGGCGATTCCCGGAAATCCAGAAGCGACGATCCAGAAGATGCACACGGTGATCCGGGCGGCGCTGGCACCGGCCAAGCCGTCGTCACAAGATCAAGCGGTGGCGGCCACGGCCCGGGCTACCGCGGCTTCAGCCCAGCAGCTCAGCGCAGAGCGTGCGGAGGAGCGCCGCGGCGACCGTGAGGGAACGAATATCTCGAAGTCTGACATCGTAGGCACGGTCCTGGACGTGCTTGCCTGATCAAAGCCCCCGCTCCCCCCACCGCCGTCACCTTAAACTCAAGGCTATACTCTCGGATCTTCCTCGGCGTGCGGGAGGACCGACCGGCCTCTTTCACTTGCTGCCTTCTGGAACGACGATATCAGCCTTCGTTGAACCGACGATCGCAAGGAGTTCCTCGGTCTCCTGCGCGGGGACGCCATGCTTGGCGAGTACCTCCTTGAAGATCGTGACCATGCGATCCCACTCGACCTCTGTGATGTTGAGGTGCGCGTGAGTCTCCTTCATCCCGCGTCCGTGGTACTGGCAGGGTCCGCCTGTCGCCTGACAGACGAGGGCAGTCACGTGGTACTTCAGATAAGGTCCCGGCACGCGCTGCCTCGCCGCATCGATCGCAGGATTAGCATTGAGGACGGCATCTGGGAGGAGGGCGTCGACGAAGTCGCTGACCACCACCGAAATCGGTGCGAGGCCACCCAGCCGGTCGTAGAGAGACTGTTGTTCTTGCTCCGCGCCGCCCTGCGCGACTGCTGTACGGAATCCCCCGATGACGACCGCGATGACGGCAAGAGCCGCCCAGGAACTCATGCTGCGTGTGATCATATTGATCTCCTTGCATTTTGGGGAGTGCGTCGCTCCCCGCGTTCGGTGCTGCACGGCCCCGACGCAGGCCAGCTAACGGATTCGCCGATCACGGTCGGCCGAAGGTCGGCCCGTCCGCAGCGGTTTGTTACGTGGCTCTGCGGCACAGCCACCGGATCGCGGGACCTAGGATAACGCCCGTCACGATTCCCGTTGGTAGTACGAAGGGAGCATCCCAACTCGTCCACGCGCCCTTCGCTAGGAAGACTGTGGCCGATGTCAACAGGCCCATGGCGGCACCCCATCCAAGGCATTGGCCAAGGGAAGAGTTGCGTGTGACCACGGCGGTGATCAGCAATGCGATGGTGACCCCGCTGAGCGTTCCGGCCAGCGTAATGTATCCGGGGTACGGCTCTGCAGGAGCGAAGTAGATGCCAACGGCTCCAAGAAACCCAAGAGTGGCGCCAACACCGGCAACCTTCAGCATGTGAGACATCCCTGTCTGCATCGTGCTAGGCGGAGACAGTTTTCACACTCTCTGTCCACATAACGGCTCGCGATTTTGCCGCGCGACCAATGTGGTGAGCGCAAGCGAAGCACGCGAGCCGGGCGTTCACCACGACAGCAGCAATCGCTTGTTATGTGGCGCATTCAAGGAACCACCTCCACCGTGACGCGTCCACATTTAGCCACGGGCTCTCTGAACGACTACCGTATCCCGAGCGTGAAGCGATTCGATAGATTCGAGTCAAGAATAGGGTGCGACAGCCCGTTCTGTCTAGGGTCGATGGAGACCATGAGTTAGCCAGGGCGTCGCACCGATGGTCGCGATCGCGGATCTCGGACAGCTGCCGGGGCCTGATAGCCCGTATCCTGAAACACGATCTCTTCATCCCAGTCGAGGCCGAGCCAGGTGCGCTCCGCCGACGTGGAGGTGGCCTGTTGGAGATGGTGCGAAACGCACACGGGGTGTGGACGTCACGGGCCCTCTGCAGTTTCGCCGAGCGCTTCGAGATCCGCGAGGTCCTGGAGCCGGCCGGCGGCACGCTTGTTGGCGACGAGCGCTGCCCGCCCGAGAAACGGGAGACGCAAGTCGCCCACCGCGTGCACGACGCGGTCCGGCCATGCCTCTGCGAAGGTCACGCCGCTCACGGCGGTCAGCAGATCGATCCGGCGCGGCGCGACGCCGAGTTGCACGACCATCGCTGGACGCAGCAAATCGCTGCGCGTCACCCCCATGGCCTCGACGGGCGCACCGAATGTCACGAGGGCGGTCCACACCTTGTCGGCGTTTTCCGAGGATGCGTCGATCCAGATGTCCAGGTCCCCGGTTGCGCGCGGCACACCATGGACGGCGAGTGCGTGCGCCCCCACGATCAAGAACCGGGCACCCGCGTCGAGCAGACACGTGAGGATATCCCTAAAGTCCTGGTTCATGGCTGCGGCGCTCAGGACCGCCGGCGCACGACGCGGACCGGCATCTCGCTGCGGGGACAGGCGGGTAGATCTCCCCCCATCATGGCCCACGTGTCTCTCGCGAGGGGCCACATCATGGCCAGACGCTCTTCGGGCGTCGTCTGCTCTGCCAGGCTCTCGAGCTTCTCGCCGAGGCGCACGACCCGTACGGGCCAGGCAGATCGAGGAAGGGCACTCGGCTGGTTACTCATGCACCTAATCTACATGATGCGGGAACTGGCCCGCCCTCCGGGCACGCGTGCCTGCCCCCGCCCCCGCCCCCCTCCCGACCGTCCTTGCGTCTGCTCCCGCTCGAGATCCAGTTCGACGATGTTCGTGTTAGCCCGTTCGTCGCCCAGCAGGTGACGCGCGAAGTACTCCGCCCGGAGCCAGAACCAATAGTCTCCGCTGTGGCCCCGATACCCGTGCCGCTGGCTCGGGAAGACGAAGAAGTCGAACCGTTTGTTCGCCTTGATCAGCGCCTCGGCCATCCGGTAGGTGTTCGCGTGGTGCACGTTGTTGTCGATCCCGCCGGTGGTGAGCAACAGGTGTCCCTTCAGGTTCGCGGCGAGATCGGAATTGCGCTCGATGCTGTACTCGAAGGTGATCGTGTCGCCGCGCTCGACCTCCTCGATGCCGTGATGTTTTTCCGACCAGTTCTGGTTGTAGACGTCGTTGTCGTGATTGCCCGAGGACGACACCGCGACATCGAAGAAATCCGGAAAGACCAGGATAGCTGCGGTCGACATGAAGCCGCCACCCGAATGGCCGTAGATACCGACGCGGCTGATATCCATATAGGAATGGCGATTCGCCAGCTGCTCGATTGCCGTCTTCTTGTCCGCGAGCCCGTAGTCCCGCAGGTTCCCGTAGCCGTAGTTGTGATACCACTTGGACCGGGACGGGTGCCCGCCGCGGTTCCCCACCGTGATCACGATGATCCCCAGCTGCGCGATGCCGACCTCGTGAGGTCGCGTGCTGAACGACTGCGACACCGCCTCTGTTTGCGGCCCCGGATAGACATAGGCGACGACCGGGTACTGTCGCGTTGAGTCGAAGTCGAACGGCCGGTACATCACCCCGGACAGGTCGGTGACGCCGTCGGCAGCTTTCACGGTGTAGGGTATCGGGAACTCGTAGCCTGCCGCGAGCAGCGTCGAGAAATCCGCCTCCTGGAGGTCCAGCACCTTGCGACCGGTCGCACCGTCGTAGAGCGCCGAGGCCGGCACCGTGTTGACGCGCGAATAGTTGTCAACGAAGTAGCGCGTTCCTGGGCTCAGGCCGGGCCGGTTGCTGAATCTGCCACGCCGCACACCGGGAATCCGGTGGTCGAAGTTTCCGGGATTGAGCAGCGTGAGGCCGGTGCCACCGAGCCCGACACGGTAGTGATGGAGATAGTACGGATCCTCGCCGGGCTCGCGACCGTTCCCACCGAAGTACACCAAGCGGCGGCCCTTGTCGATGCCGGTGATGCCCTCGACGTGCCACGGGCCTTCCGTGAGCCGGCCCTCGAGCGTTCCGTCGGGTCCGTACCGGTACAGATGGCCCCACCCGTCCCGCTCCGACCACCACAGCAAGTCGCCGTTGGAGAGCAGCTCCAGCGCCTGATGCTCGACATACGTGTTGAGGCGTTCTTCGATGAGGACCGTGACCTCGCCGGTCGCGGCGTTGGCTCTGAGCACATCGACCTCATGTTGATCGCGGCTGCGGCGCCAGAAATAGACATCGTCGGAGTTCTCGGCCAACCAGAGCGAGCGACGCGGTTCGTCGCTGTCCGGATAGAAGTGCTGTCGCAGGCTGAAGGTGCCAATCCGTTGATCTTTGAAACGGTCGACCTGCACGGTAACCATGTTGCGCTCTGCGAGGTCGTAGATCAACAGCTCGAATTGGGCTACGGTGGTATCGCCGGGTAGGTCATACGTATAGGTCTCGAGCTGCGGCCGCTTGTTGCCGACGGAGTGGATCACCCACAGCTCACCGGATCGGCGCTCGTCGCGCCGGATGATCGAGAAGCGCCACGAGTCGCGGGACCACGAGATGTTGGCGCGTTTCCGCCGGTCTGCGCTCTCCTCGCGCTCGTCGTCGGTATCGCCGCGATCGAACCCGCCATAGCTGTAGCGAAACTCCCCGTCGGTCGTGAGCTGCGTCTCTTCGACCTCGACCTTCCAACCGGCACTGTCGGCGGCGGTGCTGTCCTTCCCACGACGTGCGTCGAGGATCTGTTGGTAGGCGTCGGGGTCCATCATGTAGAGGTTGTACCGGCGCACGAAGATGATCGTCTGGCTGTCCGGGGAGACGCTGGCCCAGGAAGGGTGGTTATCGGGCTCCTCGAAGTCCGCGAGCTCGCGCAGCGTTTGCGTGCGGATGTCGAACTCGAAGTGAAAGACCTTCTTCTTGGCCCGCCGGCGCCCCTGGTCCCGTTCCTGTCGCTCGTCCTGCTGTTGCTCTTCTTCCTCCTCGACCTCCTCCTGCTCCTCGTCCTGCGATGACTCGACCTCGAACTGGAGCGTGTTGCCATCGATGAACTTGATGGCGCGGATCGGCAGATGCTGACCGTCCCACGGGTCTCTCGTGATACGAGTCAGCTCGGCGGCGATCCGGTCGTTATCGAAGATCTGCCGCTTGGTACCAGCTGCGGGATCGACCAGATAAAAGAACTTGCCTTCCGACGTTTCCCATTCGTACCAGAACCGCTCGGTACCCTCGATCCAGCGCGGGGTGACCCTCGTGCTGTGGACCAGATCGCGCATGCGGTAGGGGGCGAACCTGGCCGCGAGCTGGAAGTTGGCTGACGTGACCGACCGATCGTCGGCCGCCGTGTGTGCGGTTTGGGCGGCGACGGGGCCGACCGCAGCCACCGTTGCGACGATGCCAAGCCACAGGGCTCGATGCGCGAGCGTGAAGGAGCGAGTCGTCGTTCTCCGTGCCACGAGGTGCCTCCGAGAATCGTATCGGTATGGAAAGACTGATCGTACGGATAATCCGGCGAGAAAGGGTAGCGCCTCACGACCGGTGAGCGCAACAGCCTGCAAGGAAGGAATTTGAATCGCCCCCTCCCAAGTATCGCCAAGTATCGCCCTTGGTATTGGAGGTGTCCAGCGACTCGGATGAGGCTTCCCGGGCAGTCCTTGGGACTGCTCGAGCGCCTGGACTCAGAGGCGATTGCTACCACTCCTCGGCTGTTTCCCCACCCCGGTGTCATGCTGTGGCACGCACCGAGCTGAGGCACGCGAACGGCACCTCGCAGCTGCGGTGCCGCATGGGTGATCGAGGATGGGGTCGATCACACGGGGCTCGGTGATGGATGCGACTATACCCACTGAGAGATCGCGCTCGCCGATGGTGGCCCGGATGAATGATGTGATGGTACGCGCGGCAACCCGACAGAGGTCGCCGAGTGGGGCGCGGTCATAGAGTAAGTACGGTCTGAGGCGCTTGGGGACGGTGAGCACCACCTGCCGGTGCGGTACGGGCGCGAGCAGGATCTGCTCCAGCCACAGGCCCCACAGCCCCAGCCACTTGGCGTGGCAACTGGGACAGAAGTAGCGGCACTTGCACGAGAGGGCGAACAGGTATTCGTGCGCACAGCCGCTACAGCGCACTCGGGCGAACCCGTGCTTGAGGATGCCGCAGACGGCCGGCGCGCCAGGCCAGGTGAGTGGATCCTATGGTGGTGTTGCACGACGAAGTGGCCCCCTAACCCTCGTCCATTTGTTCGGCAGCGACAGACACTTCCTCGGTCATGCGACGCACGGCGCTCGACAATTCCCGCACGCGTGCGAGCGCTTTATCGAGCTGTGTGGTGTTACGGGACTCGCGTGCCACCTCAAGCCCTGTCACCAGCGCCCGGAGCATCTGCACGTACTCGTCCGCCCGCGACCGCAGCCCGTCCACTTCGGCTTCCACTCGGTCCAGCTCCCCCTCCAGAGACGCCCCGAGACCGATGGTCTTAGAAACCATGACACCGTCGTTGAGGCGGGCCATCTTCGTCGTCAGCGGTTTGAGGCGCCTGACCGCCGAATGACATTCCTGGACCAGTTCGTCGGCCAAACGAGCCGCCTGCTCCGCCGCAACGCGCGCTGAGCCCGTCACTGTCGCCGCCGTCCGCCGGACTTGCTTCAGCAGCTGCTTGGCCTCGGTCATGTTCAATGTGGCGGCAAGCGCGGCGGGCTTGTCACGCTCAAACCCGATTCGCCATCCACTATGCACGAACCGGCCGAAGAGCCACGATCCCATGACGTCGAGCCACCTGGGAATCTGCCATTCCGCCGCCTCGTTCGCCTCGACCTTCGATTGCAACCTTTGCTGCCGTCTAGCCAACGCATGAGCGGCCAGCATCCCAACGCCGCCGAGCACTGCGACCGCCGTGAACACCAACGCACCGCCCACCGCGAATCCGGCTGCCGCACCGACGAGCGTTATGACGGCCAAGACCCGCACGCCCCTGCGACTGAGCTCTTTCAGCCGGACCGCACGGGTAACCTTTCGCATGCCAAAGACACTGGCGGCGATCATACCGCCGAAGGCACCGAGGTAGAACAGCCCTTGGTTGATCCAGGAGTCCCCCAAGAACCCGGCACCAGAGCTGAGGAGCACGACGCCCACGAGCAGCAGCACAACTACGGCAAACCCAGACAGCCCTATTCTCACCGGACCGGCCTCCGTGACCTCCTGCACTCTTCCGGCGCGCTCTACGTAAAGTGCCCGACGGATCGCCCCCCAGGTGACACCGCGCCGGCTGGCCTGCTCTAGCGCGTTCGTCCATTGCATCAAAACTCCTGCTGCCAAGATCAGCATCAAAGCATGCGGTATCCGTTCCACGCCAATGAGGCCGAACGCAAATCCACCGACGGTGATGCTGACGAAGAACCGCTCGCTCTCGCGGAGCAGCTTGCGGACGACGGGCAGCGTGTCCGGCAACTCTCCCCCAATTTCACGCAGCGCGTCGGCCAGCTCCTCTGCACGGGCGTATCGGTTATCCGGAACGGACTCGAGACACCGGTTCAGCGCCGTCACCAGCGGCCGTGGCAATCGGCGCTCGAGCGCGGCCAAATCAATGGTCACTCCGCGCACGTGCTGGACGATCACCGCCGGGAGCGTCCCGGCCTGAATCGCGTGGGTGCCACTGAGCATGAAGTGGCCGACGAGTCCGAGGGAGTAGATGTCGGCGCGGCCGTCGATCTCTCCCTCACTCAACGCCTGCTCCGGCGCCATGTACCGCGCGGTGCCGACGATCTCTCCAGGCTTCGTCACCTCGGTGCTCCCCGCCTGTATGGCCTTGGCGATACCGAAGTCCGTCACCATCGGCTGACCCGAAGCGCTCTCGATCAGGATGTTGTCCGGCTTGATATCGCGATGCACGACGCCGCGGGCATGCGAATACGCCAGCGCCTGTGCGACTTCCTGCAGCACGCGGCGGACCACGCTGATGGGCTGCGCACCCTCCCGTTCCACCTTGGCCCGAACCGTCTCACCCTCGACCAGGGCCATGATGAACCAGGCGAGTTCCGCCTGTTCGCCGACGTCGTAGATCTGGACGATGTTCGGGTGAGAAAGTTGCGCCGCCATCTGAGCTTCCCGTACGAAGCGCGCATGCAGGTTGGGAGAGTATCCCAGCTGAGGCGGAAGCACTTTGACGGCGACTTCGCGCCTGAGCCGCCGGTCGGTGGCGCGAAACACCACCGCCATCCCACCCTGGCCCAACACCGGCCCCAGTTGGTAGGCGGAGCCGAGCGCCTCCCTTAGCCGGTCAGCAAGAGCTTCCATAGTTCACCTTGGCGTTGTCACGTCAACGTGACCCATCACACCCCACGGCGAGTCACTGATGAAGGTCGTCCTAGTAGGGATTGAATGGCTCCCTCCAAAGTATCGCCAAGTATCGCCCTTGGTATTGTAGGTGTCCAGCGACTCGGATGAGGAATCCCGGGCAGTCCTTGAGCAACTCGAGCGTCGGGTTCAGAGGCGATTGCTACTCCTCGGCTGTCCCCACCCCGGTGTCGTGCTCTGGCACGCGCCGAGGCGGGGCGTGCGAGCGGTCCATCTCGAAGATACGGCGCAGCACCTCGGCCCAACGCCGGTGTGCCTCGCATAGCGAGACGGGCACAGGCTCGGCAGGTACCACCGGCTGCTTCTCGCCGCCGCCGGCTATACGCCGCATGCCGCATCACGGCGCCGCCGCCGAAGGCGCTAACTGGCGCGGGAGAGAACGGGCGTCAGACACTGGACAGAGCCGGTATCTGTGCCATATTGGAGCAGCCTCTGACACCAATCCGGTCAGTGACAGTCGTAGCCATACCCATCTACTAGTCCAGGAGGTTACATGAAAGCAGCACTTCGGTTGACAGCGCTCGCTGTGGCCCTATGCCTGGCTGGCCCTGTCGCGGCGCAGAAGATAAAGATGAACGGTGGGGGGGGCGGGTTCGCGATCGGCGCGAACGGTGGTTTCTACACACTCTCCGGCGACGACTTCGAGACCACGGACGCTGGCTTCGGCCTCAATGGGTTCGTACGTTACAACTTCCCCAGTGGGTTCTCGATCAGTGGCGGCTTCCAGTGGAACACCCACAACGATGACTCCATCGACGAGAGCATCACCATCATCGGTGTGATCGTCGATCCGCGCTACTACTTCCAGCTCAAAACGCCCACGGTGACGCCTTTCGTCGGCGGGCGGGCGGGCTACCTGCGGGAGAGCGTGACGGTCGCTGGCTTTGACCTTAGCGCAAGCGGTTTTGCGTTCGGCGGCACTGGTGGCATCCTGTTTCAGGCTTCGCCGCAGTTTGCGATCGAGACGACGGTGAGCTTCCAAAGCCTGTCGTTCGGTGATGTCGATGTGGACGGCACCACCGTCCCCAACACCGACGCGAGTGGCACTTCGCTCGGCATCAGCGCCGGCCTGGTTATCTCGTTCCCAAAGTGAGCTAGCAGCAGGTGTGCGGGGGCTTCTGAACGGGCCGGCACAAAGGCCGGCCCGTTGGCTTCGGGATAGGCGATTGCTACCACTCCTCGGCTGTTTCCCCACCCCGGTGTCTTGCTCTGGCATACCCGGGCGGCCCAAGCAGCCCCGGCTGGTGGTGCACGGGGTTGGGAGATGAACGCCATTGCTGGCACCTCCTTGCACCGGAGCCCGAAGGCGATGGAGGTGTGCTGCGCGCCCTTGTCACGATGTGCCACAAAAAGAAGGACCCCGCCACAGGGTGACGGGGCCGTGTATTGCTAAAGAGCCGAGCTGCGGCTACGACCTGAGCCTCGCCTCCATCTCAGACGCCTTAGGGAAAAGGATCTCGTTCTCCTTGTGTATGTGCAGGTGAAGGTCTGCTGCTAGATGTTCCAGGCCGGAGAGCATCGCACGGAAGCTGTTGCAGGCGTCTTCAGGTATCTCGTAGTCGGTGGTCATCTCTCGTATGCGATCCAAGGCGTCTCCGGCGTTTTGGTGCTCCATTTCCATCACCCTGATGGGGGTGCCGACACTTCCGCAGTGGAAGGACGGGGCCGTAGTCGCCTGATCGAGTTCTCTGATCATAGGGAAGAGAATCTGCTCTTCTTTGAGCATGTGCGGTTCCAGCTCCGCCACTAACGCGGCGTAAACCGAAGGGAGTCCGGTCAGCCATGGATGGGCCTGTCCGTGGACCGCTGAGACCTTTTTGACAAGACCCCCTAAACGCGGTAACTCCTCTCGCAGATATGCATGATGCGTCCGCTCTATGTCATCGGCCAGCTCGGTCATGGTCAGGTCGGCAGGACGGACGGCGTCGGGTTGGGCTTCGGCTTCGGCGTCAAATGCTTCCAGCTTCGCGAGAACCTCCTTGAGATCCAGCCCACGCCTCGCACACGCTTCCTCGAGGGTCCGCCTGCCACCACAGCAATAATCGATGTGCAAGCGGTCGAACACGCGCGACCGTTGCGGCCGCTCCACGACCATCTGACCAACCGTTGTTTGGATTTCCAGCTTATTCATGAGGCCAAGCTCTTCTTGCGGATATTGCGCCGCTGCAAGGGGACGAGTAACGTGCCGTCCGCGCTAAATGCAAGATCTATAGAGCACTCAATGAAGCCTCATGCAAGTGACGGTGAGTTGAACCCGACATTAAGGAATCATTAAGGCCCCCTTGCTTGGGGTGCGATATCGGGCAATCGTCGGACTACCCGCGGTCCGCTGCGGCGTTCCGCGGTGACTCACGGGTTCGGTTGCTCCGGGTACAGCGATACGCGGACGTAGTTGTCCGTTCGCAGGTACCGGCGGGCGAGATCACGGAGTCGGATGGCGGTCAGCGCGTCTGTGAGTTCGTCGCCGCGGATGATGTCGAGCGGATCGCGGCCGAAGCGGAACGCCGTCGCCAGCGCATTGGTCCAGTAGCCGTTCTGCCGCAGGCCGGTTTCCCGGCTTCTCCGCTGCGCCTCTTGGACCTTCCGGACGGTCGAATCCGATGGCCCGGCTGCCTTGAAGTGCTCGATTTCCGCGAACACGACAGCGACCAACTCTTCCAGGCGCTGGGGATCCGCCCCGAAGGAGATCCGGAAACTGTAGGTCGTGTCCGGCCGGATCGATGCTCCCCCGCCAACGGACACACTGTATGTCCCGCCGAGGTCTTCGCGCAGCACCTCGCGGAGCCGGATCCGGAGTGCGGAGGCGAGTGAGCCGAATGCGTGTCGTGCGTCACGGCTGTAGTCGAAGGCGCCGGTGAACACGATCTGCGTGCGGCTCTTGGGCTCGACACCACGGTACACCGTGCGTTTTACCACACCGGTGGGGGGGTCAATATCGTGATCCCGCCACGTCTCCACGCGGCCAATCGATGGGAGGCCACCAAGCCATGTTTGCACCAACGGACGGATGGAGTCGAGATCGATGTTGCCCACGATGACGAAGGTGAAGTCCGACGCGTCGGCAAACCGGTCCTGGTAGAACGCGTAGCTGACCTCTGGGTCGAGCTCGTCGACGATCTCGGGTGTGAAGGGGCGACGCCGGAAATGATGTTGCGCC
Source organism: Gemmatimonadota bacterium (assembly GCA_022563595.1). GTDB lineage: Bacteria > Gemmatimonadota > Gemmatimonadetes > Gemmatimonadales > GWC2-71-9 > JADFNB01. The sequence continues at coordinate 29,670 of JADFNB010000025.1, read as the reverse complement.
ATGGTGACGCTGACCGTGTCCCCATAGGCCGCGTCCGGGCTTTGGCCGCGGTTCTCCGCGAAGGTGATCATGCGCGTGCGCAGCGCTTGCACGGCGGCTTCGTCTCGTCGCGGCGGCTGGAAGTACAGGTAGATCAGCCGGAACATCGTCTCGAGGTCCTGGGGCGACGCCGATCCGCTGAAGCCTTCCTCGAAGGTCCCAATGAAGGGTCGCATCCGCACGACCTTGCCCGTCAATGCCTTCCGTAGCTCCACCACACTGAACGCGCCGACGCCCGACGCGTTCACGATCCCCGACGCGTTGGACGCGGAGATGTATTGCTCGTCTGTGGCGAGCGAATGTCCGCCGGGGCTGAACGCCGAGAGGATCACCTGGTCATCCTGGAAATCCGTCGGCTTGAGCACGACGCGCACGCCGTTCGCGAGCTCCCACACCATCACGTCGATCTCGGGAATGGTCCGCTCGGATGCAATAGCCGATCCGGCCGGCTCTTCGGCGACGAGCGGCGCGTCGGCGACCTCGTCGGTGTATGGCTCAATCTCCTTCTCGCTCACGTGCGCGAACACGGCCTGCAGCTCCGCTTCGGAGGGGACGGGCACGTCCTCCTTCTCGGGCGCGCTGACGAGGATGACTCGATTGTCCGGCGTAATCCACTGGCGCGCGAGCTGGTTGACCTCGTCCAACGTGATGCCGGGCAGGAACTCCTGATTGAGCGCCAGTGCCGCCTCGATCCCGGGGATGGGGGTACCCCGGAGGAAGTTGTTCAGATACTGGCTTGCGTAAACGCGTGAGTTGCGCTTCTCGCGCTCCGCGAACGTGCGCTCCAGGTTGCGGAGCCGTTGAAGCCTGACCCGCTCGAGCTCGGTGGGGGCGAAGCCGTGCCGCGCCACGCGCTCCGCCTCCGTGAGCAGGGCGTCGAGGCCGCGCCCGACGCCTTCAGGGCGCACGCCCGCACTGAGCGAAAATACTTCCTTGGCACCGATGAACCGTCCTTGCCCCGCTCCGGCACGAAGAAACGGGGGGTCGGCCTCCTGTCCGAGCTCGAAGAACCGCGCGTTGAGCATGGACGTGAACAGCGATTCCACGATGTCCTGCCGGTAGGCGCCGAGCGTGGAGTGGTCGCGGAGGTCCTGCTTGAACAACACAGCGACGCTCGTGCTCGTTGCTTCCCCGTCGGTCGCGATCGCGTACAACGGCTCATCGTTGTCCGGGACGGAGAATGTCTCGCGGACCCGCGCATTTGCTGCGGATGGAATGGAAGCAAACTGCTCGCGGATCAGCATCTCGATCTCGGCCGCCTCGAAGTCACCGACGGCGATGACCGCCATGAGTTCAGGCCGATACCAATCACGATAGAACCGGCGCACCGCGTCGTGCTCGAACGTCTCGAGAACCTCGCGGCGACCAATAGGGAGTCGGTCCGCGTAGCGGGATCCGCGAAACAGGATGGGGAGTTGCTGATCGAGCATGCGCTGGTTGGCGCCCCGGCCCAGGCGCCATTCCTCGATCACGACACCGCGCTCCTTCTCGATTTCCTCGTCGTCGAACGTGATGCCCGACGCCCAGTCCCCGAGCACCTGCATGGCCGTCTCCATCACGCCGGCAGAGTCGGTGGGGACGCGGAGCATGTAGACGGTCTCGTCGAAACTCGTGTAGGCATTGAGGTGCGGGCCCATGCGCATGCCGACGAGCTCGAAGTAGCTCACCAGATCCTGTCGCGCGAAGTGCCGCGTCCCGTTGAACGCCATGTGCTCGGTGAAATGCGCCAATCCCTGCTGGTCGTCGTCCTCGAGCACCGATCCCGCCTTGACCACGAGCCGCAGCTCCGCGCGGTTCTCCGGACGTCCGTTCTCGCGGATGTAGTACCGGATGCCATTGGACAGCGTGCCGATCGTGACCTGGGGATCGACCGGTACCGGCGTCGACTGGTCGTCCTCCTGTGCCTGCAGGGCAATCGGCACCGCGAGTAGGATCGCGATGGCGAGCCCTCGCTTGAGCCGATCGATCTTGCGCCGCTGCTGCTTGGTTGGCCGGCCCTTCCCGTCGTGGGAATCGGTCGGCATCGCTCGCCTCCGCTGCACGAGCTGTTCGCGTGCGGCCGTCGTCATGGCATCCTCCTGATAGAGCATCGCGGCGTCTTTTGCCGGGCCACGCCGCTCACTGCATAGGAATTGCAATCGGCCCTCCCAATGTAGAGCTGGGCCAGTGGATCGTCCAGGGAGCCTGATGTGGTGGTCCAGCCGCTGCTTCCCCTCGGCGTTGGTGCATGACTCGGGGTTGAGGTCAGGGTTCCCCTGCTCCCGGATCACTCCAGTCGGTAGCTGTCGGGCATTCCGAGGACACTAGAGCCCAACTGCACCAATCAGCTGATTTGCGAACAGGGTAATCATCAGCAGACTGACACTGCCAATCAGCGCAGCCGCGAACAGTCCCAGCAGAAACGGACGCAGTCCGATCTTTCTGATCCCTGAGAACATGGAGGTAAGACCGACCGCCGCCATCGCAACCAGCAGACATCTTTCGGCGGTGTCGCGAATGAATTGTACTGCTTCATTCCACTGTGCAGTATCCAGAATGCCGAACGGTCGATCACCAAGATCGCCAACGGTGCGCAAGCCCGACATCACAGCAAAACCGACGATAAACCACGGAATCATCGACAGCCACTTGACGCCGGTCGTCGATGACATTGCGTCACGCTCCTTGCTATACAGGACGCCGACCAGGGGAATCACGGCAACCATGCAAAGGTTACGAACGAGTTTTGTAACGGTCGCAATATCGAGCGCCACAGGTGCATTGTATTGTGCTTCGTACATGAGGCCGGCGCCTGCGACCTGAGCCGTCTCGTGAATCGACGTACCGAGAAACAGGCCCGCGAGTGCCGGTTGATCTGAAAACATGTAGTGCCCCAGGATCGGATACAAAAACATCGCCGCAAGCCCAAATACCGTAATGCAGGCGATCGAATAACTGACCTCGGCGTCATTCGCCTTGATCAGGGGCGCGGTCGCCACGATGGCGGTAACGCCGCAGATACTCGTGCCAACGGCGATGAGACCGCTCAGTTGTCGCGACAACCCGATAGAGCGTCCCAGCAATCCGACGGTGGTAAGCCCGATCGCGATCGCCAGTACCACAAACGGCAATGCGACGAGGGTGAAACGACCGGCGCCCAGAAGGCTGAGACGAATTCCCAGCAACATGATGCCTACACGCAATATCGTCGATGCGCAGAACTTCACCCCCGCGGTCATCGAGTCCGGCAGCTTGACCGAATTGGCGACGATCATGCCAAGGATGATCGCCATCATGATGGCGCTGATCGGGCTCTTCGTGAATCCGAGCACAATTTCGCCAAACCAGTCTGCCGCATAGCCGGCTGCGATTGCAGTCGCAACGGCAAGGCCGATGCCGGCCCACCACAAGGGAGATCTGAAACTATCTGTCACTATGATTACCGGGTGTTTAAGGGATCGTCTAGCGTTTTTGTACGTATAGTTGTCCCGCTACCGAAGTGTCTCGGCCAGTCGATGGCACCGTGGATCCGTCAGAGGCCCTACGGATCGAGTGAGATCCGCAGGGCCTCCGTGCGTCCGCCGGCCGCTCCTGGGCCACCGCACGATCCGGCGTGCCGCGGGCCCGTCCGGGTCGATGGTTACTGCACGTTGCCCATGATCCTCTTCACGCCCGGGCTCACGACCAGCGCCACGACACCCGCGGCACCCACGATCATCGCGACGGTCCGGAAGAGCTCGAACGGGGCCAACGTCTCGAGGCTGCCCGCGACCAGCCCGGCGAAGAGGTTGCCGACCGCCGCGCCCACGAACCAGATGCCCATCATCTGACCCACGCGCCCCCGCGGCGAGAGCTTGGTGATCGCCGAGAGTCCGATCGGAGAAATGGCCAGCTCGCCCACGGTGTGCAGGAAGTACGTCACGATCAGCCAAGCCGGGCTCACGAGCGTACCGTCACCGGCGTTCGCCGCACCCCACGAGATCACGAAAAAGCCGGCGGACAGCCCCAGCAGGCCCAGACCGGCCTTCATCGGTATGGACGGGTTGGCGCTCCTGTTGGCCAGCCACACCCAGAGTGACCCGAAGACGGGCGCCAAGATGATGATGAAGATCGGGTTGATGGACTGGAGGAAGCTGGCCGGCATGGTCCAGCCGAAGATGACCCGGTTCGTCTGATCCGACGCGAACAGGTTGAGCGAGGACCCGGCCTGCTCGAAGCCCGACCAGAAGATGGCGATCAGGATGAAGAGCCAGAAGATCACGGCCAGCCGCCTGTTTTCCTCGCTCGTGTGTCCACCGTAAAGCCACAGGTAGGCGAAGTAGACCGCGACCAGGATCAGGATGCCCGCTCCGAGCGCCCCGGCGATCTGCTGGAGCGTCACGTCGATGATCCCCTGGTAGACCATCCAGCCGAAGGTCAGGACGGCCGCTAAGATGCCGAAGAAGCTACGGAAGAAGATGCGGCTCTTGCGCGCGATCACGCTCTCGGAGTCCTTCGTCTTGAGGGTGCCCGCGTCGCCCAGGTACTTGATTCCGGCCTTGTACTGGATCAGGCCCAACACCATGCCGATGCCCGCCGCGGAGAATCCCCAGTGCCAGTTGTAGCCTTCACCGAAGAAGCCGGTGATGAGCGGCCCGATGAACGCGCCCAGGTTGATGCCCATGTAGAAGACGCTGAACCCGGCGTCTCGTCGGGCGCCCCCCTCCGGGTAGAGATCTCCGACCACCGTGCTCACGTTGGGCTTGAGCAGCCCCGTGCCTATCACGATGAGGATCAGGCCCGTGTAGAACGTGGCGGTGGTGGGGATCGCCATGGTGAAGTGCCCGGCCGCGATGATGCAGCCGCCCACGAACACGGCCTTCTGCTGGCCCCAGAGGTTGTCGGCGACCCAGCCGCCGGGCAGCGCCAGCAGGTACACGAGGCTGGTGTAGAGCCCGTAGATCGCCGCCGCCGTCCCGACGTCCAGGCCCATGCCCGGGTTGGCACCGGTCGTGGCCGCCGTCATGAAGAGGATGAGCAGCGCTCGCATTCCGTAGTAGGAAAAGCGCTCCCACATCTCGGTGAAGAATAGGGTGGCCAGACCCCTCGGGTGTCCGAAGAAGGTCTTGCCCTCACTCCCGGCGGCACCGGGGCCTGCGTACGAGGAGGTCGTCAAAATCTCTCCAGGGTTGTGGTTCGCCGGCTCGATGTCTCCATGCAATGCCAGTACGACCACTCTATCTCGGGGTTCTTCTCGCCCGTCGCAAGGGGGTATACGTTGATTGCTCCCGCCACGTGACAGGATTTTCCAGGATTAGGAGAGGAAGGCCGACCACGTCCAAGGCTCGCTCGCTGCCCCGCAACGTCTGGATTCTCTCGCTCACGAGCTTCTTTCGGGACATCTCGAGCGAGATGCTGGTGCACCTGCTGCCGCTCTTTCTGGCCAACGTGCTCAGCGTGCGGATCGCGGTCATCGGCCTGATCGAGGGGATCGCGGAGACCACCGCCAGCCTGACGAAGATCTACTCGGGCTGGCTGTCCGACCGGCTCGGGCGCCGGAAGGGGCTCACCGTCGGGGGCTACGGCGTGGCGGCGCTCGCGATGCCCCTCCTGCTCGTTGCCCGCACCTGGCCCGTGGTGCTGCTCTACCGCTTTCTGGATCGCATTGGCAAGGGCATCCGAACGGCGCCGCGGGACGCGCTGATCGCCGACTCGGTCGAGCCCCGCCAGCGCGGCGTGAGCTTCGGCATCCACAGGGCCGCCGACAGCGCCGGCGCTTTCCTCGGGCTGCTGCTCGCGATCGGGTTCGTGTGGAAGTTACAGGGGGGCGGCGTCGCTCTCGATGCGAGCACCTTCCGCACCATCGTGACGTGGGCCCTCGTTCCGGCCGGCCTGGCGACCCTGGTGGTCGCGGTGGGCGTCAAGGAGGTGGTCACGAGCCGGCCCGCTACGCTCCCGCGCTTGAGCTTCCAGGGGGTCGATCCGCGCTTCAAGCGGTTCCTCGTGGTCATGGCCCTCTTCACGCTGGGCAACAGCACCGACGCCTTTCTGATCCTGCGCGCCCAGAGCGGTGGGGCGACCGTGGTGGCCATTCTGTGGCTGCTGGTAGGATTCAACCTCGTGTACACGCTGCTCTCGGGGCCGGCGGGCGCCCTGTCGGACCGGATCGACCGCCGCCGGGTGATCGTCGCCGGGTGGCTGCTCTACGCCCTGGTCTACCTCGGCTTCGCATGGGCCGATCGTGTCTGGCAGTTTGCCGTGCTCTACGCCCTCTACGGCGCGTACTACGCCCTCACCGCCGGCGTCGCCAAGGCCTACGTCGCGGACCTGGTTCCGGAGCCTGAGCGCCGAGGCTCCGCCTACGGAGCCTACCACGGCGTGATCGGGCTGACCGTGCTTCCGGCGAGCGTCATCGCCGGTGTTCTGTGGCAGGGCGTGGGCGCGTGGTCCGGGTTCGGGCCCGCCGCGCCGTTCCTCTTCGGGGGCGGGCTGTCCTTGGTGGCGACTCTTCTGCTGTGGCGGTGGGTCGACCGTGCCGTCTAGTGCGCCCGGATCCTCAAGACTTCTTGTGTATCGATGCGGTGCCCAAGGCCGACACTTCTCGGCGTATCTCGCTTGCCGCCGCGGCAACTTCAAAGTTGATACTGAGCGCCGACAGTCAGTTGCTCGGGTGCCTCGAACGGCTGCCGCGTATGTCAGATGTACGACCAAGCCAGTCCCATCTCCCCTGGAACCGCCCGTCGGTGAAGGATAGCCACACATTGAGCAATCCCTGGGCACCGGCACCGACAAACCGCGTTTCACCGGCATGCAGAGTGTCTACGGCGACGAGCGAGATGGGTGCGGCGTCCTGCCACTGCATCCAACCGGGTCGCCGGGCCGAGCCGGACAACTCGAACCTACCGGTAAGGGAATCGTCCCGCAGGACCGTGGTGAACTCGTACGTACCTCGAATCCTTGGTGGTGCCGTGACCAGAAGCGTGTCCGCTGGATGCTCCAGGAAGAAGTGGGCGAGCGTCTGTGCTTCCTGTTCGAACAGCGGCGCCGGATTGATATTGGCGAGCATCGCAATCACGAGGTGCTGCTCCGGGTACAGCGAGAGGAAGGCGCGACCGCCTTTGGAACTGCCGCCGTGGTGCACAACCCGCCGCCCGTGCCAGTCTTCGCGCGGCCGCCACCCCATGCCGTAACCAGTAGCCTCGCCCGCCATCGTGTGCTGGGACGTGAAAAGCAGTTCAACGCTCTCGGCCTGTAAGAAGCCACCGTCCAGCAGCGCTGATCCAAAGCGTACCAAGTCCTCGGCGGTCGACAGAAACCCGCCACCGGCCCACTTGTAGCTGTTGTCCGTGAACTGCGCGTTCAGGACCTGGCCATCCCGCCGGTAGAAGGCCGTCCGATGCGGGATGATCGAGTCGGTGTGATCTGCAATCGTGTGCCGCATGCCGAGCGGCTGCAGGACGGCGCGTTCGATGTACCTGAGAAAGTCTTCCCCCGCTGCGGCCTGGATGACGGCGCTCAGCAGGTTGTATCCGTATGAGGAGTAACGGTACTTCGTGTCGGGAGGGTGCAAGAGCGAGTCGGCGGCAAAGATTTCTAGGGCCTGCAGCACATCGGTGTAGGCGTGGTAGTTGATGCCTTCGCCCTCGTTGTAGTGACGAATCCCGGCCAGGTGACCAGCGAGTTGTCGCGCCGTGATCGGCTCGCCCTTGTCGGGAAATTGCCGCACGTAGCGCCGAATGGGAGCGTCCAGATCGAGGCGGCCCGCCTCAACCAGGGTCATCAGCGCGGCTGCAGTGAGCGGCTTGCTGACGCTGCCGATGCGGAATTTGGTGAGCGGCGTCACCGGCACCCGATGCTCTAAGTCCGCGTACCCGAAGCCCTCGGACCAGACAAGGTCTCCCCGGATAGCGACCGCTATAGCCAATCCCGGTAGGTCAGCCTCCCACACGAGGCGCTCAGCTACCGCTCGTGCAGTTGTAATCGCTCCGTCGTAGCGTCTGTGCGCTATGTGGGGTGTTTCGAAAGCGGCGCTTTGGGCCCCCAGCTCCACCGCGTAGAGCGCACCGATGGTAACTGCTTGAGCGATTCGCCAAAGTTGCATTCTGGCCTCCACGGGCTCTAGCTGGGAAATCGAGTCTGAGGAGTTAGATACGATGGGCAGGCTAATGGTTGGAATGGCGAAGAAAGTGCGGGTGCCTCCCCTCCCATCTTAACAATTTCCTGACAAAACACACACGCATTCCCAACCTAATCGCGGACAGTAGTTGCAATCTTTCGGTTCCCCACTAAATGTGGAGAATTCCATGCCGCGCCGCGCCAAACTGATTCTAACGCTCACCGCATTGTTGATCATACCAGCATTTGCCACCCCACTGGAGGCCCAATTCCCTCCAGACTCCTTTGAAAACCTTCAGGTCCTCCCGGAAGACATCACCTTCCGACAATTGATCGGCACCATGCGTGGATTCGCCAGCGCACTCGGGGTCCGTTGTCAGTACTGCCACGTCGGAGAGGCAAACCAACCGTTATCGCAGTTCGACTTCCCCTCGGACGAGAAAGCAACCAAACGAAAAGCTCGCGTCATGCTCCGAATGCTGAATCACATCAACAACGAGTACCTTGCCGACCTTCCGAGTAGACGCGAACCCGAAATCCAGGTTGGTTGCGAAACGTGCCACCGCGGTCAGTCGCGGCCGATCATGACGCGGGATTCGCTTCGTTTCGCATATCAAAACGGCGGTGTCGACGCACTTGAAACCAGCTATCGCCAGCTGCGAACGACGTACTTCGGATCCCACACCCACGATTTCCGTTGGTTTCTACTCAGGAACCTGGCGAATGAAATGGCAGCTGCCGGCAATTTCGCCGATGCGCGGAACGTGATGTCCCTCAATCTGGAATTCTTTCCCGACAATCCAAGAGTGCAAAGCGCATTCGCCCTGGTCTCCATCGAGGCCGCCATGACTCTGGAGGGGCCGGAGGCCGGCAGGGCGAGCTACAAAAATGCCTTGACCCGCTTCCCGCCCGAACTTCTGAGCGACAATGGCCTCAACGCCATGGGTTATCGCCTGATGGGTGCATCCAAAACTCTGGAAGCAATCGAGATCTTCAAAATCAACACAGAGCTGCACCCCAATTCCGCTAATGCCTTCGATAGCCTCGGCGAGGGCTATATGAACAACGGTGACACGGAGCTTGCGATCACGAGCTACGAAAAATCACTGGAACTAAATCCTGAGAACTCGAACGCCGTTACGATATTGGAACGTCTGAGAAGTAATTAGTCCACCTCCGACGCTGGCTCCTTCGGCCCCCAGCGCGGATGCTTGCGCCGAAGACCAAGGATCGGCCTAACTACGGGCATCCGACAACTTGACGGCGCAATCAGTTACCGGGAAGGGTGAAACGGTGTGTGGTGATCCCGACATATTACGAACCATCAGACCTTCAGACCTTCAGACCTTCAGACCTTGAGACGATATCCGACTTTTCTAATAGTAAGTATATGTTCTGGTGGAGTGTGATCCGGTTCTAACTTCTTTCGTAACTCCGCTATGTGGGTGTCGACGGTCCTGCTCAGCACGGCGGCGTGATATCCCCAGACCTCCTTCATCAATTCCATCCGACTTGCAACGGCTCCCTCCTTTTTGAGCAGCGCCAACAACAACTCATACTCCTTGGGAGTGAGCGATACGGGTTCGCTATTTCGCGTGACGGTGCGCGAAGCCTGGTCGATGTTGATGTCACCGAATACGATGGGAGGCAGTTTTGCCTGAGCCTCGTCTGTGTGTTGGCTGCGTCGCAACAACGCCTCGACTCGTGCCAGCAACTCGAGAACTCCAAACGGTTTGGTTACGTAGTCGTCGGCGCCCAATCGCAGTCCCCGGACCTTGTCGGACTCCGCTCCCCTCGCGGTCAGGATTAGGACGGGCTTTTCAAACCCGTTGTGTCTCAGCGAATGTAGCACCCTGAATCCGTCCATCTTCGGGATCATGAGATCCAGAATAACCAGGTCCGGGGTGAGCAAGTTGGCCGCTCGGACTCCCGCTTCTCCGTCTTCCGCTACCGCGACTTCGTAGCCCTCGATTTCGAGATTGTTGCGCAATCCGAACGCCAGGTCCTTGTTGTCTTCCACTACCAGGATCATGGTCATGCCGGTATTTTCGCGGCTGGAACGGAGATCACGAACTTGGCTCCGCTTGACGCCGCCTCCACCCAGGCGTCGCCGCCATGCATGAGCGCCAGTTCTCGCACGACGGACAACCCGATTCCCGTTCCGGTGATTCCGGCCTTGCGATCCTCGTCCCGTCTCCAAAACCTCTCCCAGATCTGTTCGCGATCCTGGGGAGCGATTCCCGGGCCTTCGTCGCGCACCCAAATTATTGCGTTCGCTGCCTCCCGCTTGATTCCGATCGTTACGGTTTGACCCTCGGGCCCGTATTTGGTGGCGTTATCCAACAGGTTAAGCAACATCTGCTGCATGGCGCTTCGGTCGATATGGGCGATGACCTTTTCTTCAACCACCGTTTCTATCGTGACCGATTTTAATCGCGCCAACGGCGAAAATCCTTCGGTGGTCTCGCGAATCAATGCCTCCAGGTCCGTCGGTTCGGGCGCAATGTTGGCCACGCCTTTTTCGGAGCGCGAGAAATAGAGCAGGTTCTCCACCAGGTGTGTCAGGCGACGAGCTTCCTGGTCGATGATGTTGAGGGACCGCTGTGCTTCTGTTTCTGTCCTCACTCTTCCCAGCAATAATGTTTCGGCAAACATGCGAATCTGGGCCAGCGGAGTTCGCAACTCGTGAGAGACGCCAGAGACGAAGTCGGCTCGTAACCGTGCCAACTCGTACTCCCGATTTAGTACTATGAAGGCCGCGCCCACCAGGCAGACCGTTAGCAACAACAACCCTATCAGCAGCGGAACTCTCGAAGCAGGTAGCCCGCCGATGATCAATGTTTCGGCTGCGTCATTTACCAGCGCCGCGCCGATCAGCAGCGATCCCAATGCTTCGTCCATCCGAAAACCGCCGGCGAGGGCATAGGGCCCTGTCGGCGCCGTTCCCAGCAGGTCACTCATGTAGAGCGTGTCGCCGAGGGCACCCCCAACCAGTATCCCAACGAAGCGTTCTTCCTCGGCTTCTCCCGTCAGGGAGGACGGAAGCAAGGGCCCGTATGAGCCGGCAAGGGCGAAAAGTGGTTCCAGTGAGCTACTGGGGCCGCCTACGCCGTAGGCGACTATCGGATTTTCGTCACCGTCGGTGCGTACCCGGTAAAGGCCGAAGTCAGGGATGCCGGTCCGGGCGGAAAAGACGGCCCCGATCTGCCAGTCCGTCTTGTCGAGCGAGCCTATTCTGTGTGTAAGTGTGTCAGCCAACCATTCTCGGGTCTCAGGCGGGACGTCTGCGCCCGCCACAGTGATCTCGGAAGTAGCGAGATCCAGACGGAAACTGTACGCGGCGATGGCCAGTGCTTCGTCCGGAATGGGTCCGGCGCGTTCCGGCCTGTAATCGGGGAGGAACGCCGGGGCTATCAACTCAGCGTCGACATCATCTGCGTCGGCCAGGTAAAGGCTGTAAAGCAGCGGGTTGGCAATTCGATAAGAAAGCACCTGTGCAAATCGTTGAGCAAACTGTTCGGCCGCCAGTGTTGCATAATCCTTTAGGACGTTCTCTGCGGTTGTCCGGTGGGAACGTGCCGCGTCGATGGCCTGATAAGCCAGGGCGCCAACGACCAAAACGGTCAGGCCGAGCAGGCTGACGGCCAGGGCTTTGGAAAAGCGTTCTCGGGTACTCAATGGGTCACTTGCCTCTGTTCTACTGATGTGCGCGCAAATGTCTGCACGAACGATAGCCACCATACTTCGGTGACACTACACTAGGATATCTGCAAGCTGGTTAGCACGCAATCGGTCAGAGATTCTCTGACAAAGCTCTAACACAGGCTCAGATGAGTTTCATTCGGGTCTGGAGGATGTCCGACTCGAACGGATCCGGTCCCAGTAGGAATTTGAATCGCTCCCTCCCAACTATCGCTCGAGTGGGCGGTCGCGCAGTCGCACGGCCTCGCAGTCTCGCGAAGCTCATCGTGATGAGTGGCAATCGGCGGGACGGGACGAGGGTTCACCTCTGAAAAATCTGCTATCCTGATTCACCCATCTGCAACCGTCCCTCGAACCTTCCCCGCAACACCGTGTATCAAGCCGCATTCCCCGGTAGGCGGAGGCCGACGATGATAACTGTTAAGTTCTTGAGACCTTTGACGATAGCGACGTTGCTGACCATCCCGAGCACACTTCTGGGGCAATCCGCGTCACCGCCGACCGTTCAAACAGCCCGGCAACTCATCCGACAACAGAAGTTCACCGAAGCAGCCGAGATCCTACAGGCAATTGTAGAACGCGAACCCGACAACCCGCAGGCCTGGTTTTCGTTGGGCGTCGCGAGGCACTCCGCGGGTGATTTGGAGTCTGCGTTGACGGCCCACCTGAAGGCAACGGCGTATCAGCAGACCGCGGCACGTGCGATGTACAATGCCGGCATGGCGTACGCGTTGATGGGCGATAAGGACAAGGCGTTCGAGTGGTTGGAGAAATCGCTCGCAACCGGTAGTCTCAACATGACGAACATCGCGTTCGATAGTGACGCCGAGACGTTGCGCGACGACATCCGGTATCGCGCGCTCTTTCCCACCGATGCGGAATACGCCGATCCCTTCGTCGAGGACGCCGTAGTTCTGCAGGAGTGGCGCGGTGAGACACAGGGCGACCAGTTCGGCTGGATCGCGAAGAACATCGGTGATGTTGACGGTGACGGCATAAACGACGTTGTGACGTCGGCGCCGTCGTTCTCGGGAAGTGGTCGGGGCGCCGGGAAGGTCTATGTCTTCTCGACGCGTACCGGCGAGGAACTGTGGAGCGTGTCGGGGCAAGCGGGATGGAGTCTCGGACTCGGCCTCGATGCGGCCGGCGACGTCAACGCGGACGGGGTACCGGATGTTGTTGCGGGGGCGCCGGGAGGGGATCGTTCGTTTGTCTACTCCGGCCGTGACGGAAGCATCTTGTTCGAACTCGCCGCCGAGCAACCCGGCGAGCAGCACGGGCGCAAGGTGTCGGAGATCGGTGACGCAAACGGCGATGGTCACGACGATGTGCTGATAGGCGCACCGCTGAACGATGCCAATGGACGGGATGCCGGCCGTTCCTATCTCCATTCGGGGAAGGACGGGAGTCTCCTGCTGACGCTTACCGGCGAGCGAGCGGGTGATCGATTCGGCTCAGCTGTGGGTGGGATGGTATGGAATGGCGAACCATGGCTTGTTGTCGGAGCACCAAATGCAGGACCCAATCAAGGCGGGCGCACGTACGTATACCGCGGCCTCAATTCGGAGCCGGCGTTCGTTATCGAGGCGGACGACAGCGGAGCCCAATTAGGCGGGATGTTCGTATCCGTGCTGGGTGACGTGAACGGCGACGGGATGCCGGACATCTACGCGTCCGATTGGAGCGCCAACGCCAACGGACCGGGTGCTGGGCGCGTGTATATCCACTCCGGCGCAGACGGATCGCGGATGACCGTCCTATCAGGAGAGGCGCGCGGTGACGGGTTTGGCATCGGCGCGGCCGATGCAGGGGACGTGGATGGTGATGGCCACGCAGACCTGGTGATCGGTGCGTGGCAACATCGTGGGGCCGCACCGTCCGGCGGGAAAGTCTACCTATACTCCGGGAGAGACTTCTCGTTGCTGCGTGTCTGGACCGGGCAGGTCATGGGCGAGACGTTCGGTTTTGACGCGACCGGGATGGGTGACGTTGACGGTGATGGATACGGCGACGTGCTTCTGACCTCCGCGTGGAGCGCGATCAACGGAGCGCGATCGGGTCGCATGTTTATCCTGTCGGGACGGTGACTGTTCGGGTCCGGCACGAGGTCAAAGACAACGGTCGTCACCGCACCGCCTATCGGCAGACCTCTGCGCATCGCCGCGACGTCCTCCGTTTGCTGGCGCAAGGCCGCCTCCGCGTCGAGCAATCTGTTGCGCGCTTCTCGATAAGCGCTGGATTCGTTTGGAAATGTCGGCTGTTCCATCAGTTGTGCCTCGTTGGTTCAGGCCTGATCGCCTTCGCCCGTAGTGCTTTGGGGGAATTGCCCCGTGAGTTCTGCGGTGGCGGACATCGCGGTCTCCGCGCTCGGGACGTCGGTTCGGCAATGGCTCCTGTGAAGGACAGTGCGGCGAGCACCAGCAACGCCGCGACCCCGAATGTCAATGTCAAGGAATTTGCTTTCCCCTGTCCGCAGTATGCCCTGTGGTACTGGTGGTGTCCAACCGCCCGGATGAGATTTCCGATGCACCCGCTGCCTCGCCAACCCCGTAGACCCGCGCTATCTTTACGCCCGTGCCAGATACCATAGAGCGGGTCCGCGCCGCCTTTGCCGACCGCTATGAGATCGAGCGGGAGGCCGGTCAGGGTGGGATGGCGACCGTGTACCTTGCCCGGGACCTCAAGCACGACCGCCAGGTTGCCGTGAAGGTTCTACGGCCTGAGCTGGCCGCGGCGCTCGGCGGCGACCGATTCACGCGCGAGATCCGGATCATCGCGCGGCTCTCCCACCCGCACATCCTCCCGCTACACGACTCCGGCGAAATGGGCGGCTATCTCTTCTACGTGATGCCCTTCGTCGAGGGTGAGTCCCTGCGGGAGAAGCTGCAACGGGACGGGCGACTTCCCATCCATGAGGCACTGCGCATCCTGCGGGAGGTGGTCGACGCGCTCGCATATGCGCACAGTCACGGCATCGTGCACCGCGACATCAAGCCCGACAACGTGATGCTCAGCGGCAGGCATGCGATCGTAGCCGACTTCGGCGTCGCCAAGGCGGTGAGCGCGGCAGGTGGCGAGAAGCTCACAACGGTAGGCGTGGCACTCGGCACGCCGTCCTACATGTCGCCGGAACAGGCCATGGGCGAGGGGGATATCGACCACCGCTCGGACATTTACGCTGTCGGCGTCCTGGCGTACGAGATGCTGACCGGTGAACCTCCGTTCGACAAGAAGACGGCGCAGGCGATGCTATCGGCGCAGGTCATGGAGCAGCCGGAGGAGATCACCGAGAAGCGATCCAACGTGTCGCCGGGGTTGAGCCATCTCATCATGCGCTGTCTGGAGAAGGACCGTGCCGACCGGTGGCAGACCGCCGAGGAGCTGTTGCCGCAGCTGGAGACGCTGGCGACACCGAGCGGCGACATGACGCCAACCGACACGCAGCCAATCAAGGTGACTCCGGTCGCCAAGATCCACTCTCGTCGCGTGTTCGTCGGATCGGCGGCCGCGGCGATCATCGTGCTCGCCGGGGCCGGGACGTTGCTCCTTCGGGGGAGCGGCGCCGGCGGTGCGATCGAGCGAATCGCGGTGCTGCCAATTCAGGATCTCTCGGGGTCCGATCAGGTTTTTACCGACGGCGTGCACGAC
Organism: Gemmatimonadota bacterium; assembly: GCA_022563595.1. Classification (GTDB taxonomy): domain Bacteria; phylum Gemmatimonadota; class Gemmatimonadetes; order Gemmatimonadales; family GWC2-71-9; genus JADFNB01. The sequence continues at coordinate 14,208 of JADFNB010000025.1, read as the reverse complement.
GCGCTGATCACGGCCTTGGCTCAGGCGAATGTGGTTGAAGTAGTATCTCGGTCGGCGGTCATGCGTTACCGAGGAACGACTGAAAAGACGGTCGACATCGCACGCGACCTGGGAGTTCAGGCGCTGATCGAGGGGACAGTGTTTCGTTCTGGGGATCGAATGCGCATCAACGTGCAGATGGTGGATCCCACGACGCTGCGCCATCTCTGGACCCAGACCTACGAGCGTGACGTAAACGACGTGCTATCGGTGCAGGATGAGGTCGTGCGCGCAATTGCCGAGGAACTCGGCGCGGTGTTGACCGGAGAATCGCCGGAAGGCGGATCACTACCAACGGGAGAGAGACGCAAATGACCAAGAGGACGTGTGCGCTGGCCGTGGCCCTATCGGTGATGGCCGGCGCCTGCACCGAGGGCGGCGTCGAGCGGGTCGTGCTGACACCGGAGGCGGGGGCGTATTGGGCTCCCGAGTACTCCCCCGACGGAACGCGCCTGGCGTATGCCGCGCGGCACGGGAACGAGCAGGCAATCTGGACAGCCGCGATCGACGGAAGCGACCCGGTGCAGGTGAGCCCGTCAGAGTCGTGGGTCGCCTCGCCTCGCTGGTCTCCGGACGGCGAATCGATCGCCTATGCGTCCGATCACGATGCGCCACCGGATATCTGGGTCGTTCCTGCCGCCGGGGGCGACCCGCGTCGGCTGACGAGCAGTCCCGAGCTCGAGTTCGCGCCGCGGTGGTCGCCAGACGGCTCTCGGCTTCTGTTCAATGCCAATTGGGCCGGGAACAGCGATCTCATGGTGGTGCCGGCCGGTGGCGGCGAAGCGGTGGCACTCACCTCTCACCCCGATGACGAGTTTGGGATGTGGTCGCCGGACGGGACGCAGATTGCGTTTCAGCGGTCCGGTGGCGGCGAGTCGACGATCTGGACGCTGACGGTGAACGGCGGCGGCACGCTGCAAGTCACGACGGAAGGTGACGAGGGGCTCCAGGAATGGTCCCCCAATGGAACGGAGCTGCTGTACACGTCCAACCGCACCGGCCTGCGCGATATCTGGGCGGTACCTGTCACCGGCGGCGAGCCGCGCCAGCTCACGCGCGACATTCGCGATGATTGGGCGCCAACCTACTCGCCCGACGGGGAATGGGTGGCCTTCATCTCGGAGCGCGGCGGGCAACAGGACGTATGGATCATTCCATCGGCCGGCGGCTATGCGGTGCGCGTGACCGACGATCCAGCCGAGGAGTTCCCGGTAGTGTGGACGCCGGACGGCGCCGGAGTGACGTTCGGGGTGTCCGACGATCAGTCACACCTTTTTGCGCTCACGGTCGCCGACGGTGAGGAGCGTCAGCTCACGTTCGGCGACGCGGACGATGGCGACAGGCAGATCTCGCCCGACGGGAAGCTCGTGGCGTTCGGTTCGGAACGGGCCGGCAACGACCACATCTGGATAGTCCCGCTACAGGGCGGGGAGCCGACGAAGCTCACCACCAACGACGCGGACGAATGGGGGCCACGCTGGTCTCCGGACGGTACGCAGATCGCGCTGGTGTCGGATCGGGGTGGGGACGCCAATGTCTACGTCGTGCCCGCCACGGGCGGAGACATCGTGCCACTGACGAGTTCACCGGCCGGTGACTTCAATCCGCAGTGGTCGCCCGACGGGAAGACCATCGCCTTCGTTTCCAATCGGGGCGGAGGCAACGGTGACATCTGGCTCATGCCCGCAACGGGTGGAGAACCTACCCGTCTGACGTCCATGGAGACAGTCGGCGGACAATTGTGGAGCCCTGACGGCGCGAGCCTCGTTTTCTCGGCCGGCACGGAGGAGGGCAACAATGCCATCTACCGAGTCGCGGCAACGGGCGGCACGCCGCAGCGTCTGACCACCGCAGCGGTGGCGTTCGCCGGTGGTCAACGCTGGTCACCCGACGGATCGATGATCGCTTACTCGGCTCATACGGGTGACGATTTCAACGTCTTCGTCATGTCTGCCGACGGATCGAACCACCGGCAGCTCACCACGGACCCGGCGTTTGACTTCAGTTCCATTTGGTCGTTGGACGGGTCGGAGATCCTGTTTACGACGCAACGGGCCGGGAACTGGGACATCGCCGCGGTCCCGGTCGAGGGGGGCCCGGTGCGTCTCATTACGGAGACGCCTGTGGACGAGAACGCGCCACGGTGGACTCCGGACGGCTCGACCTTGGTGTATGTGTCGTCGTCGCCCAACAATGTGCTGGTGACGGTGAATGTGGAGTCGTTGTTGAGTGAGCGGTGAGCGGTGCGCGGGCTCAACTCTATCCGGAACGCCTCATTTTGGTCGTTGGACGGGTCGGCGATCCTGTTTGCCAATACGCACGCGCCAAATGAGTACATGGTGATCAATCCGCGTGAGGGATTCGACATCGCCGGACTAGCGGAGATCGAGAAGGCCTATGTCGATCTCTTGTTTGCGTTCGGGCGCATCCGGCCGCAAACTGAATAGCGGACGAGAAACACGGGACGCGAGACAACCGTAGTATCAGTCAAACGGTTCGAGGAGCGGTGATGGACTTCGATGGCATTGGGACCATGGCCCTGTTCCTGAGTTCAGGAGCCATCGGTGTCGGCTTGATCATTCTTGCGGGTTATCGCATGAGGCTCAAGGCCGAGATCGAGAAGCATCGACTCGGAGGAAGCGGCTCGACGAGCGACCTGGACGATCTACGGGACGAAATGCGAGAGACGCTCGCTCAACAGGCGACGCAGATTGATGAGCTCCACGAGCGGCTCGATTTCGCGGAACGACTGTTGGCGCGAGGCAAGCCGGACGAGCTGGCTGGCGACCCCTAGAGACGGCTAACCCGCCAGCGGCAAGTCTCCATGATCATGACTCGACCGTCAATATCGGTCGACGCGCATCAGAATACTTCAGGCACAAAGGTCTGATCCGAGATGGGGGGACGAACGTAGCCTTTGTCGATTTGCCGTTGCGGCAACTCGATCTTGTCGGGCGTCAAATCCTCATACGGCATCATGCTGAGCAAGTGGCTGATGCAATTCAACCGGGCGCGTTTCTTATTATCGGCGTCAACCACGTACCAGGGCGCTTGCTTGATATCCGTGTAGGCGAACATCTCATCCTTCGCCTTGGAGTATTCCATCCATTTCTCGCGAGACTTCAGATCCATCGGGCTGAGCTTCCAGCGCTTGGTTGGATCGAGCAGTCGGCTTTGGAATCGATTTTCCTGCTCCTCGTCGCTCACCGAGAACCAATACTTGATCAGGAGAATGCCCGAACGCACAAGCATCCGCTCGAATTCGGGACAGGCCCTCAGGAACTCCGTGTATTCATCATTCGTGCAGAACCCCATCACCTTCTCGACGCCGGCCCGGTTGTACCAACTGCGGTCGAAGAGAACCATCTCGCCGGCCGCCGGCAGATGCACGACGTAGCGCTGAAAATACCACTGCGTCTTTTCACGTTCGGTCGGCGTTCCCAGCGCAACAACCCGGCAGATGCGGGGATTCAAACTTTGCGTGATCCGTTTGATGACGCCCCCCTTGCCGGCGGCGTCGCGCCCCTCGAACAGGACGATCACCTTCAATCCCCGGTGCTTGATCCATTCCTGCAATTTGACCAACTCGATCTGCAGCTTGCCCAGCGCCCGTAGATAATCTTTGTTTTTTATTATCGTTGACTTTTCCTCTTTTTCTGGCGCCGAATGATCTCTCCCGGATATAGCGGCGGCGGCCCGGTTCCGCGGTGGCTCCTTGCGTTGCTCGAGTCTTGTCGACTTTTTCTTTTTTTTATTCATGATCCCTTGCACCCGTTTTGTCTGTCCGTCGCCCCTGCCATGGCTTCAATATCAGTGATGCGGCGCCGTTCCCGACTTGCGGACCACATACCTGAGGGGAGGTTGGATCTATATCGAGGGGTATATGGTATGCCCCTTCTCAAGAACAATCCAAAGCGACCATCCCTGATCGGATGGGTCGCTCGTGAACCGATATTGGTCCTTGGCGGTTGCTTTCAGGTGTTTACGCGTCGTCCTGGGCATGGATGGTTCTCTCAGACGAGATGAGGGCGTTCCCCTTAGTTGACTCGGCCCATGACCTTGAATGACGACCCGGCGGGGTTACTCAACAGGAATTTGCTTTCCCCTGTCTAAAGTATGTCCCGTGGTATTGGTGGTGTCCAGCCGCCCGGATGAGACTTCCGACGCACCGGTTGCCAGCTCGAACACCGCGCAGGGTCCCGATCGGCACTACCGCTTAGCTAATCGCCAGCCTGCGGAACGGTCACTGGCTTTGCCGGGCACCCCAGAGGTCCCCGAATCAGCAGTCCGGGGCGTGTGGTGCAACGGTCTAGGCCGAGGTGGAACCGGCTGCGGCGCCAGCCCTCCGGGCGGAGCGAGGCGGTGCGCGCCAACGGTTCTTCGTAACTGCGGTACGACATAGGTGATCGAGCATGCGATCGATCACCTTGGGCTCCGTGATGAAGGCGACTATGCGCATCTGTTGGCCACAGCATGGGGCTTGCCAGCGGGTCCACCTCGAAGATACGCCGCAGCAACTCGGCCCAACGTCGGCGTGCCTCGCGTAGCGGAACGGGCACGGGCTCGGCCACGTACCACCGGCTGGTGCTCGGCGTAGCCAGCCTTACGTCGCATACCGCGGACCCTTGATGAGCAGCGGCCATAGTAGCGCTGCAAGACCTGGCCTTTGTTGGGAATGTGGCTCGCCACACGCGCCAGGAACTCCAGGACGTCTATTGTCTCGCTGCCCGCGGTGGGACCGGTGGACTTGTCGGAGTGGTAGGTGACGGTAGGCCACGAGAGCATTATGCGCTATGTTCGGTGTGCTCACGCGAGTCGACAGACCTCTGACGGGCGGGAACCCATGAGCAGTAACCTTGGACAGTCTGAACTCATTTTGACGCGCGAAGATTTCGAGCGCGCGCGCGTGGTGGTCGCGCCGTTTGTGTATCACACCCCTCTCCTGACTTCCCGCTCGCTGAGTGAAGCCACCGGCTTCGACGTACGTCTGAAGGCCGAGCTGTTCCAGCGTGGCGGGTCGTACAAGGTCCGTGGACCCACGAACAAGATCTCGAAACTCAGCGACGAGGAACGTGCGCGGGGCGTGATCTGTTCGTCCGCCGGCAACCACTCACAAGGTGTCGCCATCGCGGCGCGACAGAACGGCATCAAGGCCGTCGTCGTCATGGCGGAGAACGCGACGCCGTCCAAGATCGCAGCGACCAGGGGATACGGCGCCGAAGTGGTCCTGCACGGGAGCATATGGGACGAGGCCAATGAGAAGGCACTCGAGCTGGTCGAAGAGCGTGGCCTCACTTACATCCACCCGTTTGACGATCCCGATCTCATTGCGGGCCAGGGCACTGTGGGGCTGGAGATTCTCGACGATTTTCCTGATGTTGAACTCATCGTCGTCCCGATCGGCGGAGGAGGACTGATATCCGGAATCTCCATGGCAGCCAAGAGTATCCGTCCCGACATCCGCATCGTCGGGGTGGAGTCGTCCGGCGCGCCCGCCATGAAACGCAGCGTTGAGGCGGGGGAACGGATCACGTTGGACCACGTGGACTGTGTGATCGACGGACTACGTGTTCAGCGTGTCGGCGAGTACACACTCTCCGTGGTCTCCCGTTTCGTCGACGAGATCGTAACCCTCCCCGATGAGCAGATCTTCGACGCCTTGTTGTGGCTCATGACGCGCGCCAAGCTGGTCGCGGAAGGCGCGGCGGCCGCTCCCGTCGGCGCGTTGCTCAAGGGTTTGATCGACGCGCCACCCGGCACAAAGGTCGTGAGCGTCGTGAGCGGTGGGAACCTGGATGTCGAACAGCTCCGGGGTCTGAGCTGGAACTGAACGGGTCGGGTCAGGCAGGCGACCCCGGGCAGCGTGAGCAGTTCAGCGGCCGGTTGGGGTTTGTCATGGCCGCGGTGGGCAGCGCGGTCGGGCCCGGCAACATGTGGCGGTTTCCATACCAGACCGCGGACGGTGGTGGCGCCGCGTTCGTGTTGCTGTATCTCGGCATGACGTTCCTGATCGGCATCCCCATCATGGTCGCAGAGTTCGGCGTGGGTCGCACCACGCGGCTGTCGTCGATAGGTGCCCTGCGATCGACCGGTGGCCGGGGTTGGGTACCGGTCGGGTATCTCTACGTGCTGACGTCCCTGTTGATCGTGTCGTACCTCTCCGTGATCGCGGGTTGGACGACCCGATACGCGCTCGACGGGATGCTACACGGTTTCTCGAGTGAGGCAGGCGCCCGATTCGCCGAGGTCTCGACCGGGCCGACGGCCGTCGCCTTTCATCTGCTCGTGATGGCCTTGACGATCGGGATCGTGGTGTTGGGGATCAAGCGCGGCATCGAACGGATTTGTCTCGTGCTGATGCCGATCCTGTTCCTGATTCTCATCTCACTCGCGGTGTGGGCATCGACACTCGACGGTGCGGGCCCGGGATACGCCTTCTACCTGACCCCGTCGATCAGCGCCCTCAAGGATCCCACGGTGCTTCAGGGAGCGGCAAGCCAGGCGTTCTTCTCGTTGAGCGTCGGTATGGGGATCATGATCACGTACGGATCCTATATCTCCAAGCACGAGAACCTGAGTCGCGCGGCGTTAATCGTTTCGTTGTCCGACTTCTCCATCGCGTTCGTGGCGGGCCTCGTGGTTTTCCCCGTCATCTTCGCGCTCGGTCTGTCAGGGCAAGTCACCGAAAGCACATTGGGTACGTTGTTCATCTCGCTGCCCGGCGCGTTCTTCGAGATGGGTGCGGTTGGTCGGATGGTCGGCGTCGGATTCTTCGTCGCGCTCCTGGTGGCGTCGATCACCTCCATGGTCTCGCTGCTCGAGGTCGCCGCGGCGGCGGCGATTGACGAGTTTGGGCTGCAACGAAAGACGGCGGCGCTCGTCGCCGGCGCTCTCGCGGCAGTCCTCGGCGTCGTGTCCGCGACGACCAACGGTGCGCTGGGCGTGTTCGATCAGGTGGCGGGCGACTTCTTCGTCGTTGTGGGCGTGCTGGCAATGTCGTTGCTCGTGGGATGGCGGATGAACGAGCCCGTCAAGGAAATCGCGACGGGCGCCACCGAGTTCACGGCGCGGCTCGTTCCGGGGGCCGTGTTTCTCGTGCGCTATGTCATCCCACCGCTGCTTGCGATCCTCGCGGTAGTGGCGCTCCGTGACACTGTGCGATCTTTCTTCGGCTAAACCCTGCAACGGATGCTCCGTGGGCCGCGTCATCTCGGCAGGCGGCTCTGGACAAACCCTGTGTCTGCTTCGGTAGGCTGGAGACAGGCATGACTGACGAGCAGCCCTCAGCGGCACGTAAAGGCGGCCTTGACAAGAGTGTGACGTGGCCCCTCGACTGTTGGCAAGTCCGCTGCATCGTAGCAGCGTCCTTCCACCCGCTCAGCTCAGCCGCGAGACGGTCATGGGACTCCGACTGCTTCTTCAGCAGGAGCGGATCACCACGGAAAGCGCCGGTGTGGGGCGGCGGTACGGCCAGTGCCTGCGTCTACCTCGCGCGCTCTCGCAAGGAGCTGAGGAGCCGCTCGGCCTCCGGATGCCCAGGACGGATCTCGAGCACCCGCTCGTACGCTTCGCGTGCACCGTCGTGGTCTCCGGTTACGAGGAGCACTCCCGCGAGCATGTACGCGGCCAGATAGTCATCCGGGTGTACGTCGGCGGCGAGTCGGAAGAGCCCGAGCGCCCCCTGGAGGTCACCTTGCCTCCCGAGCGCGTACCCGAGAAAGAGGACCGGCATCGATTCGAACGGCCGTTCCGTTCGTCCCGAGTCTCGCCACGACTCAATGTACCGCCGCGCTGCTTCTGCGCCCCCGGTCATCACCTCCTCCACGAATGCACCGGTACGCTCATTCGCCTCCTCGACGCTCGCGAGCATTCCGGCGAGGTCCGTCCCTGAGTAGTACCGTCCACGGCTCACGATACCCACCACGGAGCGCACGCCCCCGATATCCGACAGTGGGTTCGCGCCGAGCAGCATGAGAAAGCTGGGCAGATGGATGTACGTCCCGGGGCTTGGCTTCCGGACCAAGAGGGCGTTTGAATTACTTATCCGTTCCCTAATGGCTGCCGGTCGGGTGGAGCACAACCGTGCCTCCGCGGGACGGAATGACGAGGGTCCCTCCGTCGAACGACACCTCGACTGTACGGTCTCCCCAGAAGTCGTACGCGATCCAGGAGCGTTCACTCGCCGGTGCCATCCCGAGATAGGCGAGTGTGGGGGTGAGCCCACGCCCTCCGCTGATGAAAGCACCCCAATCGGTGCCAGCTACCACCTCTTCGTCGACGATGTCCAGTCGAGTGAAGAGCGTGTCGGATCCCAGGAAGTGCCGGAGATGGGTCCTCATGAAGCCGTCCTCCTGGACGGTGTATATGACCTCGTGTCCGGAGTATTTGCCGAAGCGGGTTTCCTGCGCCTGCGCCGCGGCGAGCGTGATACCCAGCGGACTGCTCGGGTCCACGTCCCCCGCAGCAAGCCAGCGCTCGACGAGCCGCGTCACGGCGGTGGTCTGTTCAATCTCCTCGAGAAACAGATTCGCAGCCGCCTGATTCAAGGGCTCCATGTAGTATTGCTCACCGAGCCGGAGCAGCCTGACGCGGGCACCTCCGTCCGACACGTATAGTCCCGCCGAGGGAGTGACATCCGATCGACCGACCTCGGGAAGCTCGGGAGCCGGCTTCCCTCCCAAGATATCGGTGAGTTCCCAGGCGACGCGCTCCGCTAATGCCACGTCACCGCGGTTTGAGAAGACGACCACCGACGCGTCGCTGTCCAACAACCGAATGTAATAGCTGTTGAACCCCTCCGGCATGATGTGGCCGTCGTGTGCTGCGGTCAGCTCTCCTGCTCGCTGACTTTCCCACACAGTCCAGCCGTACGCGTAGCCGTCGAGCACCGGCGTGAACATTCTCTCGAGTGCGGACTGCGACAGCACTTCGTCTCCCCGGAGCGCTTCATCCCATCGCAGCATGTCCTCGAGCGTCGTGACGATCCCTGCCGGTCCGACGAGTTCGCGACCGAAGGATCGCGCCAGCAGCGAGTTCCCTTGCGGCAGAAAGCCGTTGTACCCGACGGCCAAATCGCGTCCCTCCCAAACGGAGGACTCCGTCACGACCGAAGTCGAATGCATCCCCGCAGGTTCGAAGATGAACTCTCGCATCAACGCTTCATAACTCCTTCCTGCGACCCGCTCGGCAAGGGCAGCGAGGAAGGCGTATCCGAAATTTGAGTAGTCGAACCGAGCCCCGGGTTCGTACTCGACCCCGGCACGCAGTCCGGCAGAGAGAACATCCTCACCAGTCACGAGGACTTCAGATGACGGAGGCTGGAGTCTGAGCAGGCCAGCGGTGTGGCTCAACAGATGATGGATCGTCACCGCGGACATCTCAGGGGGCACGTCGTCCAGATGCACACCGAGGTGGTCCTGCGTGCTCAACAACCCACGGTCATCGAGAGCCAGGATGAGAGCCGCGGTGAATTGCTTGGAAATTGACGCGATGAAGAAGCCGGTCTCGTCGGTAAAGGGTGTCGAGGTCTCCCGGTCCGCGTAGCCCATGGCACGCTTCACCAGCACCTCGCCGTCCCGCATCACGCCGACCGCACCGGAGTAGCCGAGAGCCTCCAATCTATCGAGGTGGAGTTGTATCTCGGTCACGGACCCGGGCCGATGCGTTTGCCCTTCGAGGCCTGTCTGCGACAGCACGATCAGCGTGAACGCAACGCCGCTGAAAGCTTGGAACAGTGGTCGTCGCATCCTTATCGTGTTCCGCCCCCTCAAATGTTGAGGGGAACCATAATGAAACGATCAACTCGTGGTCAAGGGGATTCTGCGCGACGGCTCCGAACTATCGGGTGATCGAGAAGACCCACGGGCACCTCATCGATGTACGACACCGTAGCCGGTTGTAGAATATCGGGAGACCAAGGTGCCGGATCTTCCGGTTGCAGCCTAGACGCACTGGACTAGTGCGTTACCGGGATCGTTACCGAGAGCACCAGTCGGACAGTTGGGGGAGGAACTTCAGGCTGATAGAACAAGCACTCGCCGGGATGGTGGAATTGGTAGACGCAGCGGGTGTGGGGGAACCCTGAACTCAACCCCGAGCCATGCACCAACGCCCATGAAGGAGAGGGCGCCGGGGGGCGTCGGGGGCTTGGCGCCCAGTCTTTCATTTGCTGGCGGCTTGCTCCTCGATGCGAACCCCCCCGAGGGCGCGCGTTCTAAGAGCCTCAACAACTCGAGCCCGGTCCCGTCCGCTCAAGGCGTCGGCCGAAAGGCGAGAAGCGCGCAGATCTTCCAGATAGACAATCATCAACTCTTTTCGTCTCTCGGCGTCAAGCCGTACAAGTCGGAGACCAATCAGTTCCGGCCCGAGCACTAGTTCGTGCTCGCGGAGCAGTTCTAACACGTGCTCGGTATCAGATCCCGCCCTGATATCAACGGCGTTTAGATTCCAGACCCAAGCGTCCTCGTAGTACTGATGGCCCCCGATCTCTGTTCGACCCTGCGAGGCGTCATAGTCATACGAGCGATCTACCGTCGGCAGATAACCTTCAAACTGAATCCAGTACAAACGCTGCACTCGTCGCTGATCTCCGAGTGCCACAAATACGTGGATCGCCGCATCGGCAACACCATACAATACAAACTCTGAGGATCCGACGTATTCCAAACCATCGTCGAACTCCATTACAACCGGCGGGAACTGTGTGGACGTCGGCGGCAAACGCCGGAGCGCCCGTGCCATCTAGCAGCGTACCGCCCATGATCAGGAGATCCACGTCGCCGGGCGTCGAGGTCGCGCACGCCGCGGCCAAGGCGAGTCCGAGCATCAATACCGGCGCGCGGTTCCGGGTTGGGCTCATGCAGTCTCGTGCGTTGGTCCGTGGGCACGATTCTCTCGATGGCACGCCAGATCCGGCGTCCCGCAGCGCGGGCATACCGGCCGACGGTGCCGGACGGCCAGCGAATGACGAGTGAATCGGCTGCCATCAACGCACCTAGAGTAGCCGACCTCAGAATTCTCCAGTGGCGGGACCCGATCCAAGATCGCGAATCGTAAACCACGCGATAGATCAATCCCGCCCAGTCATCCGAAATCAATAACGACCCATCCTCGAGTACTATCAGGTCCACGGGACGTGGACTGTATCTCTGGCGGGAGGCGAACCGCGCATTGGCGGGGTCGAAGAGGCCACCTATGAAAACCTCGTAATCCACCACGTCACCCGCGCCGTTGAGATGCACGACCGAAATCCGGTCGCCGTGCACTCTGTCACCCAGTAGGAATTTGAATCGCTCCCTCCCAAGTATCGCCCTTGGTCCTGGAGGCGTCCAGCCAGTGGGATGAGGGTACCCGGACCATCCCCGGTAGCTTGCATGTCTGGTACGGGACGATTCGTACCATTGCGCGGCTGTTTGCCAGCCTGCGGGACGGTCACTGGCTTTGCCGTGCACCCCTGAGATCCCCGAACCAGCAGTCCGGGGCGTGTGGTGCAACGGTCTAGGCCGAGGTGGAACCGGCTGCGGCGCCAGCCCTCACTTATCGACAGTGGCATGAATCTTCTGGAGGTTCGACAGTACACAAGACACCGAGATATGTCTCAGCTACAGGTATACTATGATCGAATCGAGAAGAGAAACACTCTACCGCAGTACTACGAGCTGTTTTGACCAACCAACATCACTTGGTCGAGGGTGGTTCCCGTCCCTACACGATCAACCGTTGGGACGACAGCATTGTCCAAAGAGAGGAAACCAAAGAACGGGACACCCATCTAAGGGGACGGGCGGTTTTCATGTCTGACTTTGCTCCCGAGTAAACTCCGCGACGTGGCGAGAGGATCAAGAATTCAGTTCACCCACTCCGCAGTCCGCCCACCGATCCGGTATCGGACCGCGTTCCCGTTGCTATCGACGGTGAACACCACGGGCTCTCCGACATCTCCAAATCCAGCCCCGTCCAGCCGGAAGGTGTGTTCGCCGGTCGGGATCAGCGTCATCATGGACTCTCTGGGATCCAGCTCCGTGGGGATGATCAGCTTGAGCTGTCCCTCATGGATTAAGACCACGGAATCGGTCCAATCCGACTCGGTAAGGCGATGGCACCTGACGGCTCCTTCAAAGCGCGTGAAATCGGTGGTCGGCGGGGTTTGAGATGCGCGCGGTGCGGGTTTTTGGGGAGTCCCGCCCTGAAGGCGCGCTCGGCCAAGGCCCGCGTCCCGAAGGACTCCCCCCAACCACCGCAGTTATCGACTCGGCTAGTAGTGTCAGACAGCATTGACTTTGTATCACAAAGTCCTTTATACTGTTGACAACCCCAACCGAGCGGTGACTATAAACCTCCCAACCGAGCGCGGCCTCGGCATCCTAGGGCTGGCTGCCCTCCTCGGAGTCTTCGGCGATGCCCTCCTCAGGGCCACACCGTGGGGCGTCAATCTCCTGCTGTGGATGGGGGTGGCAGCAGCCGCCGGATGGGCACTCCTCCCCGGCCGACAGAGTGGCCGCAGCCCCATCACCGGGTGGCCCCTTCTCGCTGTGATGTTCTTTGCCCTCTGCTTTGCCTGGCGAGACTCGAGTTTCCTCCGGTTCTGGAACGGCGTCGCTATACTCGGCGCCCTCTCCCTGCCTGCACTGCAATTGCACGGCGTTCGACTACGACTCGCGCGCATCACCGACTACGCCATGGGGCTCGCCGCCAGCGGCGTGAACGCCGCCGCAGGAGCATTGATGTTGACGCCGGACGATGTCCACTGGCACGTGATGTCCCGCCACGGCCGACAGGCAAGGGCTGCCGTGGTCGGTGTAGCGCTGGCGGTTCCCGTGCTGTTGGTGTTCGGTGGGCTGTTGATGTCGGCAGACCCGGGGTTCGAGCGGATGGTGCGGTCGCTGGTGGATTGGGATTTCTCCCCCATCGTATCACATGTTTCACTAGCGGCATTCATCGCGTGGACCTCGGCCGGCTACTTGCGCACGCTTGCCACGGCAAAGGACCCGGTCCTCAAGCTCGGAAACACGGCACTCGCCAAAGCTCCCAGTAAACCGTCACTGGGCCTGCTCGAGTTGGGAATCCCGCTGGGAGCGTTGAGCGTGATCTTCCTGGTGTTCGTCGGCCTGCAGGCGCGCTACCTGTTCGGTGGCGAGGCCGTGATTCTCCAGACGGCGGGCCTCACGTACGCCGAGTACGCCCGGGGCGGTTTCTTCGAGCTAGTCACGGCCTCCACACTCTTATTACCCGTGCTCCTCGGCACGGAGTGGTTACTGGACAAGAGCAACATGCGGAACGTAATACGCTTCCGGGCGCTTTCGGCGACGCTGCTGGTGCTCATCGGCTTGATGATGTTGTCGGCGGTCCAGCGCATGCGGCTCTACATGGACGCGTACGGCATGACGCAGGACCGCTTCTACGCCATGGCCTTCATGATCTGGATCGGCGTAGTTCTGGCACTCTTCGGCGCCACCGTGCTGCGAGGGATGCGGAACCGATTTGCGTTTGGGGCGGTGACGACGGGGTTTATGACGCTGGCGATCCTCAACATCATGAACCCGGACGCGGTCATCGTGCGCACCAATCTGGCGCGCGCCGAGGCCGGAGCAGAGTTGGACCTGGAGTACGCCGCGCGGTTGCACGCGGATGCGATCCCCGAGTTGATTGCGCGAGCCCCCGCGTTGCTCCGGGAGGACCAATGTGACGTCTTCTGGCGCGCCATCGATCGCTGGACGCCGCGGGAAGCGGCCGATTGGCGGACTTGGAACCTCGGTCGTGCGAAGGCCCGTCGCGCGGTCCTCCGGGCCAGGTCACCGAACTGTCGGGCATCCGAACCCGCCACCTTCTGAGCTCCGGATCAGCTGGATGACTGCTTTGCCTGTCGTCGCATGGCTTCCAGCTTCAATGACCACCACCCGCCTTTCACCGATCGCAGCGTATCCGCAGAGTCATGGTCGGGTTCGCGTTCTTCCCAGACACGATGTTCCGATCGGTGATGTTCGAATACAGGAAGTAATCACCGTCGCTGAACGACTCCCCTTCCGGGTCGTTGGGGACCGGTCGCAAGCAAATACACAACGTGCGCGTTGCCCAACTACTGCTTGGACATGCGATTACCTCCTTACTACGGAGGGTGAATCCAGCAACCACACCACGTAGTTGCGGCAACGTCGACGACCAGCAGACCCG
>JADFNB010000102.1 GCA_022563595.1 Gemmatimonadota bacterium | reverse complement strand
TGGTCTCACGGGGAACCGGCAGCGTGAGCGAGCCTATTACGATTCGACGCGTAGCATGCTGGAGTCCAAGATTCAGCAGCGTCCCGATGATGAGCGCTTGCGGAGTGCTCTCGGCATCGCCTTTGCCGGTCTCGGTCGCAAGGAAGACGCGATCCGCGAAGGAGAGTTGGCGGTTGAGTTACTTCCTATGAGCAAGGAAGCCTACCGAGGTGCCTATCGGGTGGAAGACTTGGCGCGTATCTATGCGATGGTCGGCGAGTACGACGCCGCGATCGACCAACTCGAAAGCCTGTTGGCTGTTCCCTCACCCACCACCGTTCCGATGCTCAGAATCGATCCCACCTGGGACCCGCTCCGCGACAACCCCCGCTTCCAGGCGCTGCTGGCGAAGTACGAGAACTGACGAGTCCCTCCGCGACTGCGTCCGGTTACAGGGCCGCGCGGATCACCGCGAGGTGCTCGTCCGTCAGACCGTTCATCTCGAAGGTGCTCACCCCGGCCGCACCGGCGTTGCGACTGACACGGATGGCCTCGGCAAGCTGCCTCGGAGTCAGATCCGGGAGGTAGAGGCCCGACCGGAGCGTTGCTCCCGATCGTGTCACCGCGGTGACCCCTTCGCTGGTCATCGCACCGATCCACTCCAGGTCTTCGAGGTAGAAGGAGTTGTAGAGCATCGGGAAGAGCATGTCGACCGGCCACTCGTCCCACGATTGACGCACGAGCCGGCGCGCCAGTGACGGGCCGGGGAACACCGCCGCGCTGATCGGCTTGTCGTATGAGTGAACGGTCTCGGTCAACTCGGTCACGAGCCTCGTGACACTGTCCCAGCGAAACCGTACCCACGCCTCGTTGGAAGGTGGATCGTCCAACGTCATGGGGTCGATCCCGTGTTCGGCCTCGAACGTCCCACGGCACACGTCGCAATAGCAATAGTCGAACTCGGGATGCTCGACGTCCTGAATCAGGTCGTACTTGTCCCACAGTCCTCGGGGTAAGATCACGTCCGAGTGGCGGATGTAGTCGAGATGCACGCCGTCGATCCGGTCGTCGGCTGCGACCTCACCGATCAGCCCGTTCAGGTATTCCCGCACCGGCGCCCGGGTCGGGCAGACCCATCGGTAGTAATCCACGTACGGGGGCACATCGAGTGTCGAGTTCCCGTTGCGATTCACGGTGAACCACTCGGGGTGGTTCTCCATCGCCCAGCGGTCGCCGCAGCCATCGAACAGGAGCTGAAAGTCTCCGCGTGCGCTATCGTTCGCGGCCGCGGCGCAGCTCAAGATAGGGCTGCTGGAGGGTGTGAGCCGATGCGGAATCGCGGTGGTGATTCCGTCGTTTCACGGTCCGCTGACGGTCTGCGACGTGGGGGCGAACATAGCGGCCAAGGCTCACCACTTGAAAGACTACGCGATCATGGCGAGTGCGTATGCCCGCGAGGTCGTGGGGGTGAAGGATCCGCGGACCGGGCTGCTTTCGATTGGAGAAGAAGATGCGAAGGGGAACGAACTGGTCAAAGAAGCGTGGCAAGCGCTGAAAGAGTGCGACAGCATCCGCTTTGTGGGCAACGTGGAAGGAAGGTCGCTGTTCAGCGGCGAGTGCGACGTTGCGGTATGTGACGGGTTTGTAGGCAACGTGGTGCTAAAGCTGACCGAGGGGCTGTCCGAGGGGTTGTTCAAGACGATCGGCCGGGAGATCGCCGAGCTGAGTCCGGAACTGGCGAAGCGATTCGAGCCGGTGGTTCAGGCGGTTTGGAACAAACACGATTATTCCGAGTACGGCGGGGCCCCGTTGCTGGGCGCGGACGCGGTCTGTATCATCTGCCACGGTCGAAGTGATCATCGGGCGATCCGCAACGCGGTGCGAGTCGCGTGCGAATTCCTGGCCCGCGATCTCAACGGCCTCTTCTACCGAGGCCGCCTGCGAGATCTTCCGCAGGGCCTCGCGCCGGATACAGCGGCGGGCCAGCGACTCGCGGTCGCGGTACTCGGCTTCGACCGACGAAGGCCGAAGCGGGAGGATACACCGGATACCGGCGCAGACGGGGTTGTGGAGCAGGCCGTAGATCTTCGCCGGATGCAGGTCGCGCCGCTGGGCGGCGTCATGCGGTGTGCTCCGGCCCGCGTCCAAGATCAACCGCCGCGTCTCGGTGGCCGCAGGCTCTACCAGGACGAAGCCTGTGCCCGACCACGCCAACCACAGCGGCAGCACGCCGATGCCAACGCCCTCGCCGGAGCGCGCCCGCCGGTT
>JADFNB010000065.1 GCA_022563595.1 Gemmatimonadota bacterium | reverse complement strand
TTCTTGGTGTTCAATCTCGGGTATGTTGGGATGGGAGCGATCGCAAACCGCGGCACGAAGCTGCGGTCAGTCGTTACGTGGGCCCGCGAGCACACAGCACCAACCGACCGCATCATGGCGGCTGGCTACTTTTGCACCGATCTTCCGAACCGGGCCTACGCCCACTATTACCTCGCACGGACGCCGGAGCAGCTCCTGGAGAGCATCGAGGAATACGAAATCGACTATGTGATCTACGATAACGCCGAGTGGGACGCAGAGCTTCGCACGACCCTCAGCAGCCATTTTCCGGAGGTCCGTAGCTGGCCCTTCGGCGCCGTGTACCGGACCTCCTCCGACTCTCGGCACCCGACGGAAGCCGACACCCCCTAGTAGTGGACTGTAACCAAAGTCTCGCCGGCAGCGCAGCGTGCCGGTCGTGCCCTGGAGCGCGCGTCGGTGAGCGGGTCAAGCCACCAGGGATGTCCCACCCTAGCGTACGAGCCGCAGTGCGCGCAGGGACGCCGCCGACATGCAAGCGACGACTCGCTTACTAACGCGAATCGAGATACGCTCCACTAGTCGCGGCCGCTCTCCTCGTCGGCGGCGATTCTCCGTACCAGGGCCACCACGTCCGATCCCGAATGCCCCCGGCGTTGCAAGTATCCGAGCACGCGGCGGAATCGCTTGGCGGTCGGAACGTCCCGCAACTGATGGGCGCGCTTTCGGGCCAGGGCAGCTACCCGCTCCAACGGATCCACGCCTTCCGCTTCCATGGCCTCAGCGATTGCTCGTTCCGCGATGGTGCGCTCGACACCACGTCGCAGCAGTTCGGTGAGCAGCCGGGACGGCCCCAACCCGCGTTCCTGGCGTACGCGCGCGAAGTGGCGCGCGAACTCGAAGTCGTCGAGCAAACCGGCGCTCTCCAGCCGGCCTACCGCCTCCGCAACCGCGCCTGGCCGATGTCCTTTGGCGTGCAGCCGGCGTCGCAGCTCGTAGCTGGCACGGGGCCGGGCCGCAAGCGTTCGGGTTGCCGCCGCGTAGGCCTTTTCGGCCTGAACCGCCGCCTCCAGCCGTGCCCGCCCGTCAGCGTCGAGCTTCATTCCCTGCTTCAGTCCGAGAGCACGGACCCGCTCGACTGGTAACGACCCGAGCCGGGCCCCGTCCACCTCGATGACGAGCCAGCCCGAGGCCCTGGCGTCGGGACGGAGCCCCGTAACCGTCATGACGCGCTACGCATCGCCTTCCCCGCCTTCGTCCTGCGGCGCTGCGGGATGCTCCCCGAGACCCAGGTGCAGCTTCACGCGGCTCTCGATCTCGTCGGCGAGGTCGGGATGGTCCTTGAGAAAGAGCTTCGCGTTCTCACGCCCCTGACCGATGCGCTCCTTACCGTACGAGTACCACGCACCGCTCTTCTCGATGATGCCGGCTTCCGCCCCAATATCCACCAGCAACCCGCTGCGGCTCACGCCTTCGCTGAACATGATGTCGAACTCGGCCTGCTTGAACGGGGCCGCTACCTTGTTCTTGACGACCTTGACGCGCACTCGGCTCCCGGTGATGACGTCACGCTCCTTCACGGCGCCAATCCGGCGTACATCGAGACGTACCGACGCGTAGAACTTGAGCGCGCGGCCACCGGTAGTCGTCTCCGGGTTCCCGAACATCACCCCGATCTTCTCACGCAGCTGATTGATGAAGACCACCGAGGTCCGCGACCGGTTGATGGCTCCAGCTAGCTTCCGCAGCGCCTGCGACATCAGGCGCGCCTGGAGCCCCATGTGGGCGTCGCCCATCTCGCCCTCGATCTCCGCCTTGGGAACCAGGGCCGCCACCGAGTCGATCACGATCACGTCCACCGCACCGGACCGCACCAGGATCTCCGCGATCTCGAGCGCCTCCTCACCGGTGCCAGGCTGGGAGACCAGCAGGTTATCCACGTCGACACCGAGTTTCTTGGCGTATGCCACGTCGAGCGCGTGCTCCGCATCGATGTAGGCGGCGACCCCGCCCCGTTGCTGGGCGCTCGCGGCCACATGGAGCGCTAGCGTCGTCTTGCCGCTCGCCTCGGGACCGTAAATCTCCGTGATTCGCCCCCGCGGGATACCGCCGATCCCGATGGCCGCGTCGAGGTTGATGGCACCGGTAGGAATGAAATCGACCTTGGGCCACGATTCCTGCCCCATGCGCATGATCGAGCCCTTCCCGATCTGTTTCTCGATCTGCGCGATGGCCAGGCTCAGCGCCTTCTTCTTCTGCTCGGCAGCCTTGTCGACGGGTTTGTCTACAGTCTTCTCAGGGACCATGGTGCACACCTTTCAGGCTGATTGTCCGAGGCTTCCACCTCTCCTCGCGCCCCGAATATATCCCGAAACTACTGTTACCGCCACCCCGGTCTGAATGCGTCCTCTACGTGCTCGATCCGGTCCGCACCGGAGCGGCTCGCGTGGACCGCGATGACGTCGAAGCGAAAGACATCGTGGGGTTTCCCGTACCGGTCGACCCAGGCCCGGGCCACGCGCACGATCTCGCGCCTCTTGGCCCAGGTCACAGCTTCGAGCGGGCTACCGAACGCCGTTCCCCGTCTGGTCTTGACCTCTACGAAGGCCACGAGGGCGCCTCGTCGGGCAACGATGTCGACCTCGAGGCGGCCCATCGTGAAGCGGTGGTCCATCACCGTCCAGCCTTGCGACTTCAGGTAGGCTATCGCCTCCTTCTCCCCGGCGAGCCCACGCCGGTGGCGGGGGTCACGCCAGGTGCTGGGATCGGATCTGATCGGGCACACCGCGAATGTTATCCGCGTGATTGTAAGCCACGCTACCGGTTCCACGCACGCCGTTCCCTAGTGACGCCGCCTCGCACCCCCTCCAGTCTTTCGGTTATAACACCAACTGGCTACAGGAGTTAGCAGGGCGCTGAAAAAGGACTGGGCGTGGCCGAGTGGCGCGGAGTGAGGACGCCCAGACGCTGAGGCGCTCGGACGTCGGCGACGCATGGAGCCTTGCATGAATCTCGCTGCCGGCGAGGACTTGGGATGCAGGAGGCATCGGAGACGCCAGCGCCGGCCGGGCGCCTCGCGTCTGAAGCGTCCGGCGTCCGCCCCACTCGGCCACGGACTCAACATGCGGTAGCACGACCACAGATCCTAGCCGCCACATCAAGCTGTCGCACGAGGGTGTCGCTTGCGCCAGCGCCCCGCCGAGACATCCTTCGCCTATCGGCAGTACTCATCGAGCCGCTCAGCCCCGATCAGCACTTCCCGCGGCTTCGATCCATCCGGAGGACCCAAGATTCCCGCCTCGTGGAGTTGGTCTATGATCCGGGCCGCGCGGCCGTAGCCGATCCGGAGCTTGCGTTGCAGCAGCGACGTTGAGCCGAGCTGGTGCTGGAGGCAGGTATCCGCCGCTTCCCGGAACAGCGCATCCCGCTCACCAGTCTCGGCCGCCCCCCGCTGCAGCGCCTCCGCGGCCTCGAGCGCTCGGATGACGGCGAGGATGTCCTCTTCGGATGCCTCCGGGGGGATCAGGCCCCGGTCCGCCAGCGCCTGATCGCGCCGCGCCTTCTGCTCGGCGTACCAGGCGGTCAGAGCCTCGGTCTCCTCGTGGGATATGAAGGCGCCCTGCAACCGGATGGGTTCGCTCTTGCCCGGCGGGAGAAACAGCATGTCACCGTTGCCCAGCAGCGCTTCGGCACCGTTCTGATCCAGGATCGTACGGCTGTCGACCTTGGACGCGACGCGGAACGCGATCCGGCTGGAAAAATTCGCCTTGATGAGTCCGGTGATGACGTTCACGCTCGGCCGCTGCGTGGCCAGGATCACGTGGATCCCCGTTGCCCGGGCCTTCTGCGCGAGCAGCGCAAGCGGCTTCTCGACATCCCCCGGGACCGTCATCATCAGGTCGGCCAGCTCCTCGACGATGACCACGATATACGGCAGCGGTCCCTCCTCGTAGGGCAACGGCAGCTGCATCTGCTCACCCTCCGCGGCACCACCTTGCTTTGCACCTTTCACCTTCCCCGTTTCATGCCCGGCCTTGTCCCTGCCCGGCACCACGAGTTCCCGCCCCTCCCCTACCTTGCGGTTGAAATCACTCACATTGCGGGCGCCGTTCGCGTTGAAGAGGGCATAGCGCCGCTCCATCTCGTGCACCGCCCAACGAAGAGTCTGCGCGGCCTGCTTGTTGTTGGTCACGACGGGATGGCGCAGATGAGGCAACGTATTGTAGCCGGACAACTCCACCATCTTGGGATCGATCATCAGCATCCGCAGCTGGTGCGGCGTGTAGCGATACACGAGACTCGTAATGATCGCGTTGATACAGACGGATTTCCCGGAGCCGGTTGCCCCCGCAATCAGCAGATGCGGCATCTTCGCGAGGTCGGCCACTACGGGCTTGCCCTCCAGGTCGCATCCGAGCACGATGGGCAGCCCGCCGCGACTCCGTTCCCACTCCGCCGTTTCCAACAGTTCACGGATATGCACGATCCGCGGCACCGGATTGGGCACCTCGACGCCGACCGCCGCTCGTCCCGGAATGGGCGCCACGATTCGAATCGACTGCGCCCGCATGGCCAGCGCGAGATCGTCGGCCAGGGCGGCGATCCGGCCGACCTTCACACCGGCCGCGGGAGCGACCTCGTACTGGGTGACGACCGGACCGGTGGTGCGGCCCACGACCTTGCCCTCGACGCGAAATGTCGCGAGCGTCTCGACCAACACCTGTGCCAAGCGCTCCAACTCCTCCTCACCCGCGTCGATCTCCTCGCTCCTGGGCGATTGCAGGAGATCGAGTGCGGGAAGCTGATCCAGCGCATCGGCAGAGGGAGGCAGAGCCTTGACGGCGGACCGAGGCGTGGCCGCCTTGGCTTTCCGCCGTTCCGTCTCGCCATCTTTCTGGCCTTCAGCCGCGTCCGGTTCCCACGGCTCGGCGACCGGCGCTTGCGGCGACGTCGCGGTTGCGGGAACGGTGTCTTCGCTTTTCGCACCGTCCAGCCGTCTGAAGGGATGCCAGTCGAACACGACGATCGTGAGTCCGGACAACGCGATCAGCCCGATGATGACCGTCCCTGCCGTCCCAACCACGGACTGGACCCCTACGACGATGGCGCCGGGGATCACGCCGACCAGACGATCCGCCAATGATCCGGTCGCCAGGTGCGGAGCGACGTCCCCTACCTCGCGCATACCAGCCACGAGCGCGATGGCGTACGGGAGCAGCAGCGCCATGCCGGCACAGAAAACGGCGAGACGGGCGAGCTGTACCCGCCTTAGCCAGCCGAACCCAATCAGCCCGGCGGCCACACCGAACAGCGGCACGAACGCCGATCCGGCCCCGAGGCCTGCTCGCAGCACCCTTCCAAGGCCCCGTCCGACAGGGCCGGTCAGCTCGAGCGGCACCAGGGCGAGACCGACGAAGAGGCCCACCAGCAGCGCGACGATCGCGAACAGCTCTTGTCGGTGCCGATCGGAGAGCGGCATGGTTACCTGTGGTCCGATACCGTTACGCGGCGTTCGCTGTAGAGTGGAACCAGGTCGCAGCAATCCACTTCCGTGGCCGCGACGACATCTTCTTCGAATCCGATGCGACTCAACTCTTTGGCGGCAGCGCTGGCCTGCACCGCTCGTTTCCACCGGTCGCCGTAGCGCTTCGCGATCTCCAGCGCAGCGATCGCCGCGTCGTTCAGCTGCACGGACCGGCGCTGCCCGGTCGGGATGACCGCCTGCGCGAAGCGGCCTGCGGCGTAGGCGTCCTCCAGCGCGAACCGTCGCTCGCGCCCGGCGCACAGGATCACCAATTCCTCGGCCTCGGCGAACGCTTCCCGCGCGCGGTCGGCCGCGGCCTGGAAGTTGGTCGCGGCACCGATAATCACGGGCGAACCGGCTTCCGCGGCGGTCACCGCCGGCGTCCCGTTGGTCGTCGTCATGACCAGCGTCTTGCCGCCTACGAGTTCGGGGGTCATCTCACGCGGTGAATTGCCGAGGGCGAACCCGCTGATCCGCTCGCCCCTCCGCTCGCCCACCAGCAGTACGTCGTCGTGCTTCAGGCTCTGAGCGATCCGGATCGCCTCGTCGGCCGCACCCACCGGTAGCACGTCCCGGGCACCGCTGGCGAACGCCGCTACGATGGTGGTGGTGGCGCGCAGGATGTCGACCACCAGCACCGGCCTGTGCGCCACGTCACCGGGGGTCATCCCGAGGGGTGTGAAGTAGACCGAGATGTTCATCCCGGCGCCGTGACGAGTTCCGTGTGCCGTTCGAGGAACTTCGTGTCGCTCTCACCGGCCCGGAACTCGGGATGATCTATGACTCGCTTCAGGAACGGAATGGTCGTCGTAACCCCTTCGATGATGAACGAATCCAGCGCCTGGCTCATCCGCACGCGCGCTTCCGCACGAGAGTTGCCGTGGACGATCACCTTGGCGATGAGCGAATCGTAGTACGGGGGAACCGTGTAGCCGGCGTAGATGTGCGTATCTACCCGCACACCCGGCCCTCCCGGAGGGTGAAACACCGTGATTGTGCCCGGGGAAGGCTGGAAGTTCCGCTCCGGATCCTCCGCGTTCACCCGACATTCAATGGCATGCCCGCGAAGTCGGTCCCCCTTGAGTTCAAACCCGAGGTGCTCGCCGGCACATACCCGGATCTGTTCCTTCACCAAATCGAAGCCTGTCACCATCTCCGTTACCGGATGCTCGACCTGGATCCGCGTGTTCATCTCCATGAAGTAGAACCGGCCCGCTGCATCGAGCAGGAACTCGACAGTACCGGCGCCCACATAGCCGATCTTCTCAGCGACATGTACAGCACACTCACCCATGCGTCGGCGCAATTCCGGCGTAAGCGCGGGACTCGGCGCTTCTTCGATGAGCTTCTGATGACGGCGCTGGATCGAGCAGTCGCGCTCACCGAGGTGCATCACCCGGCCATGACGGTCGCCCATGATCTGGAACTCGACATGCCTCGGGCGCATGAGGTACTTCTCCACATAAACCTCGGCGTTCCCGAACGCCGCCAGGGCCTCGTTGCGGGCGAGCTGGAACGCCTGAGCGAAGCTTGCGGGATCTGCGGCCACACGCATCCCCATCCCGCCCCCACCGGCCGTCGCCTTGATGATCACGGGAAACCCGATCTCGTGCGCGACAGCCAGCGCCCCCTCGGGTTCCTCAATGGCTCCCGGCGAGCCGGGAACCACCGGTATGTCCAGTTCCTGAACGAGCTTCCGTGCCGCCGCCTTGTCACCCATCAGACGGATCTGCTCGGCGCTCGGGCCGATGAATGTTATGTGCGACGCATTACACGTCTCGACGAACTCCGCATTCTCCGCAAGGAACCCGTACCCAGGGTGAATGGCGTCGGCGCCGGTGATCTCCGCCGCCGCGATCACCCCCGGGATCCGCAGGTAGGACAGCCGGGACGGAGGTGGACCGATGCACACGTCGTCGTCCGCGAACCGCACGTGCAGGCACTCCCGATCCGCCTCGCTGTAGACGGCGACCGTGGCCACTCCGAGTTCGCGGCAAGCACGAATCACCCGCAACGCGATCTCGCCCCGGTTGGCGATGAGCACCTTCTTGAACATCGGCTACGGCGTGAAGCCTTCCGGCAGCACGCCTCCTTGATCAGCGGCGCTCTCGCTCTCGAGCTCATCGGCGAACGTCCGATCCGACGTGCCCTCGATTCCGCTCACACGCAGGGCGAACTCATCCGGATTCGTGGAGTAGAAGAGCGCGTTCTCGTAGCTGATCTCCTCTTTCTTGTACCACTGCATCAGCGACTGGTCGAACGACTGCATGCCGTACTGGACCGTACCGTCCCTGATCAGGCCCGGGATGTTCAGGGCTTTCTCGGAGTCGCGGATGTTGTCCTTCACAGCCGCCGTATTGATCAGGATCTCACACGCCGGCACGCGGCCGTTCCCTTCGGCGCGAGGAACGAGCCGCAGTGAGATCACGGCCTCGAGGGCGGTCGAGAGCAGGTTGCGCACGGCGTCGTGCTCGTGTGGCGGGAAGAAGGAGATGATGCGGTTGATGGTCTGCGTCGTGTCGGTCGTGTGCAGCGTCGAGAAGACCAGGTGACCGGTGTCCGCCGCCTTCATTGCGGTGTCCAGGGTCACCTTGTCACGGATCTCGCCGATGAGAATCACATCGGGATCCTGACGCAGTACGTGTCTCAGCGCGGTCTCGAATGACAGTGTGTCCGTTCCCACCTCGCGTTGCGAGATGTTTGCCACCCCGTCCCGGTGCAGGAACTCGATCGGGTCCTCGATCGTGATGATGTTGCACTTCCGGCGCTGGTTGATATGATCGACCATGGCCGCCAATGCGGTCGACTTGCCGCAGCCCGTCACACCCGTCACCAGTATCAGCCCGCGCGGCTTCAAACAGATCTGCTCCAAGACATCCGGCAGGTTCAGTTCCTTGATCGTCTTGAGTTCGTAGGGAATGGCTCGGAAGACGAAGGCCAGCGTTCCGCGCTGCTGAAAGACGTTGGTCCGGAACCTGCCGATGCCGGGGACACCTATCGCGAAGTCCGCTTCCTTGTGCTCGGCGAATTCCTTCACCTGACGGGGCGTCATGACCTGTTCCGCGAGTGCCTTCAGCTCCTCGGGTTTAAGCGCCTGCTGCCCGAGTTGCACCAGGTCGCCGGCGACTCGGATGGTCGGAGGACGACCCACCTTCAGGTGGAGATCAGAACCGTTCCGTTTGACCATGTCAATGATGGCCTGTTTGAAATTGAAAGCTGCGGCCTCAGGCATTGGCATTCACTCGGAATAGGATCTGACCAAACTCGACCGATTGCCCGTCGTCGATAAGGACCTCCCGGATCACGCCCGACACTTCCGAGTCGATCGGATTCATGATCTTCATCGCTTCGATGATGCAAAGCGTTTCACCCGGTTTGACGCGCGATCCGACACGGACGTAAGGATCGGCACCGGGCTCCGGCTGTGCATAGAAGGTACCGACCATAGGGGACTTGATATCGAGAAGATCCGCCGAGGGCGCGGCCTCACCGGCCTTCTCTTCCTCGCCCACCGCCGACTGAGGAGAACCGGAGGAGACGGAAGTAGACGGCACTGCGCCCTCAGCCGATACCTGATACGTCACCGGCGTGCCCGGATTCGCCAGACCGCCCTTCGAGACCCGGATCGTGGTCGACCAGAACCCCTTGCGAATCTCGATCGTCTGCGCGTGGGACCGGTTCAACAGATCGAGCAGCTTCTCGAGCAAGGCGAAGTCGATCATACGCGCTCGAGGTACTTGTGGTCGCGGCGATCCACGCGGATCACCTGACCCTGCTCGACGAAAAGAGGTACCTGAACCACCGCACCCGTCTCGAGCTTTGCCGGTTTCGTGCCGCCGCTCGCCGTATCGCCCCGCACCCCGGGATCCGTCTCCACCACTTCCAGCTCGATGAAAAACGGCAACTCGATGACGATGACGTCCTCGCCATGGACCAGGCCCGAGCATTCCATGTTCTCTTTCAAGTACCTGAGCTGGTCCTCGCCGATCAACTCGGCGCCGATGGGGATATCCTCGTAGGTCTGTAGATCCATGAAATGATAGTGATGTCCGTCGTGATACGAGTACTGGATCGGACGCCGTTCCAATCTCACATCGGTGACTCGTTCGCCGGCGGTCCACGTCCGTTCGAGCACGGCCCCGGTGCGGACGTTCTTGATCTTGCTCCGTACGAACGCACCACCTTTGCCGGGCTTCACGTGCTGGAAATAGACAAGCTGGAACAGCTGCCCGTCAATCGCGAGCACCATGCCGTTACGAAAGTCAGCCGTTGTCGCCATCGCCCACTAGCCCAGCTCCCGGAACTCGGTCTGTCCATCTGAGAGCAGAACGGCTCCCTCCGCTGTCAAATGTACGTCGTCTTCGATGCGGATGCCGCCCCATCCCGGAAGGTAAATCCCCGGCTCGATCGTGACCACCGCGTTCTCTGGCAGGGTGTCCTCGTTGGTCGCACTCACGCGCGGCGCCTCGTGCACTTCCAGACCCAACCCGTGACCCAGTGAATGCCCAAACGCATCGCCGAACCCGCGTGACGCGATAACCGAACGGGCCAGGGCATCCGCCTCCTGCCCGGTCATGCCGGCTCGAATCGCGCTCAGCGCCCCACGCTGCGCCTCGCGCACCAGATCGTAGATCGTGCGCTGGCGTTCATCCGGACGTCCGATCACGACAGTGCGCGAAAGATCGGCACAGTATCCGTCAAGCTGCGCCCCGAAGTCAACCAGTACGAGGTCGCCCGCCTCGATCCGGCGCGTGCCGGTACGCGCGTGCGGGAGCGCACTCCGTTTCCCCGACGCGACGATCGTCGCGAACGGATGCCATTCGCTGCCACGCAGCCGAAGCGCGTACTCCAGTTGTGCCGCCACCTCGCGTTCAGTGACGCCCGGACGGATGTGGCGGACGGCATCCTCGAAGGCGTCCGTCGCGAGCCGTGCAGCCTCCCGGATCGCTGCGACCTCACTGGGGTGCTTCGCCGCCCGGAGCCGTTCGACGAGTCCGACGACCGGACGGAGGGTCGATCGGACCTCCGCCGCATCGAAGCGTTGCGCCGTCTGAACGGTCACGGCATCCGCTTCGAATCCGAGCGTCGGCACCGGGTGGTACTCACCGAGCACCCGCCACGCGCGACCCCACACGTCGGACGAAACGATCTCGATCCGCGCGGCCTCTCCGACCTCCGACTCGGCCTGGGTGCGATAGCGGAAATCGGAGATCAGGACGAGTTCCGTCCCGAGGAGAAAAAGGACCGCCGCGCTCCCGGTAAAACCGGTCAGATACCGCACGTTGGGCAGATGGGTGACGATCAGTCCATCCAGACCCTCGGACTCCAGCAACCTGACGAGCGCCTCCCGACGCGCATCACGAAGATCTGGCGACACGTTTGGAGAGGTGGATGACCAACGCGTCCAGGCCGAGCAGGTAACTCTGAGCACCGAAGCCGGCTATCACCCCGACGGCGAGATCGGCCAGGACCGAGTGACGCCGTGGCTCCTCCCGCGCAAAGATATTGGAGAGGTGTACCTCGACGAACGGGATCCTCACGGCCAGCAGCGCATCACGCAGCGCCAACGAGGTGTGCGTCAACGCCGCGGCGTTGAGGAGCGCTCCGTCTGCCTC
This sequence comes from Gemmatimonadota bacterium, assembly GCA_022563595.1. Classification (GTDB taxonomy): domain Bacteria; phylum Gemmatimonadota; class Gemmatimonadetes; order Gemmatimonadales; family GWC2-71-9; genus JADFNB01. The sequence continues at coordinate 634 of JADFNB010000065.1, read as the reverse complement.
GTCTGGCAGACGCTGGATGAGGTCGATGAATTCCCCTTCGTGGTTCGTCTGGTGCCAGGCGAGGGAAACCCCCAAGCCGGCCGCACGCTCGCGCACCCCGCGCTCGATGTCGGCTAGCGTGTCCCGCCCGTAAACCTCCGGCTCGCGGGTTCCGAGGAGATTGAGATTTGGTCCGTTGAGAACGGCGACGCGCACTTAGCTCTTGAGACCTTTGAGCCAGTCGCGGAACGCATCGTCGCCCTCGTCGTCAGCCAGCGTGTCGCGCGGCATTTGGCCGTGGTCCGCGGGCTCGGGCGTGGACTTCTTCTCCCCGAAGAACTCGTCGAACGAAAACCCGCCGGTCGGCTCGTCGGAGGCCGCGGGCCCGCTCTCCTCGGGTGCTGAAGCAGCTTCCGGCGCTTGGGGCTCAGGGGACTCCCCGAACACCGCCATCAGGGAAACGTCGTCTGCGGCCGGCACGGTAGGAGCGCCCCGGGGCTCTGGCGGCTCTCCCTCGAAGGCCTCGTCCATGGGCGTCGCTGGCTCATCAGTCGCGGCCGATGGTGGCCGCTCCGACGCCGACTCGGCCGGCGCCCCCCCCCCCCCCCCCCCCCCCCGCCCCACCCCCCCCCCCCCCCCCCGGCCCCGGGCCCCC
>JADFNB010000101.1 GCA_022563595.1 Gemmatimonadota bacterium | reverse complement strand
GCGGCGCTCAGTCACCGCCCGCGGACAAGGTGTAGCACCAAGCCGTGCCTTCGAGCACCACCTCGCCTTCCTCGCGAGAGACGCTGATCCGCAATTCGCAAACGGGCTTGGTTGCGTGAACGCTCACGACCTCCGCCGTGGCGGTGATCGTATCGCCGATGTAGACCGGTGCGGTGAAGCGCCAGTTCTGACTGAGAAACACTGTGCCCGGGCCCGGCAGGTCCATCGCGACCAAGGCATGCAGGAGGCCTGTGGTAAGCCCTCCCTGCACTACTAGTCGCCCAAACTTCGTATGCGCCACAAACTGCTCGTCGAAATGCAGTGGATTGTAATCTCCGGTCAGCTCGGCGAACGTCCGCACATGCTCCGCGGTAAGCGTCATGCTCCGAGTGGCGGCCTGACTATGTGTTTTTCGCGAAGACCGGCCTCTCGCTGCTCTCAGGGTGATGGCGCTCCCACCACTCGTGCGCCTGCTCGGCCGTCCACTCGGAGGCGCTACGGCACGCGGCCAGTTCGCTTGCCAGTTGATCGGCGGTCTGCGGCCGGTCCGCCGGATCCTTGGCCAGACAGCGCAGAATGATCTCCTCGAAGTCCGCGGGGATGGGCAGCTCGGTCCGCTGCGACGGCGGGGCCGGTACATCCTGGGTGTGCATCACGATGGTGCGGAGCGGCGTCTCGCCCTCGAAGACCAGCTGCCCCGTCACGAGCCAGTAGCCGAGACACCCGAGCGCGTAGATGTCGCTACGTCCGTCGAGCACCTGATCGCCGAGTGCCTGCTCGGGTGACATGTAGGCGGGCGTGCCACCGATCACGTTGTCCGCCGTCAGCTTGACCTGCGACGACCGATCTGCCACCCCCTGCGACTTGACCAACCCGAAGTCGAGCACCTTGACGAAATCGACGTCCCGTCCGTAGCGGCACACGTACACGTTCGCCGGCTTGATGTCCCGGTGGATGAGGCCCGACGCATGCGCCTCGGCCAACGAATGGCAGGCCTGCCGCAGGAAATGAATCGCCCGCTCCGGCGGGACCGGGCCAAACCGCTCGATCAGCGTCTCCAGATCGAACCCGTCGAGCAGCTCCATGACGTAGTGGAACGTCCCCTCGTTGGTCACGCCGAAATCGTACAGCACGATGGTGTGGGGCGACCGCATCGACGCCGTCGCCTGCGCCTCCTGCTCGAACCGGCGTAGCACCGTTGCGTGACTGTCACGGCTCCCCTTACCGAGCACCTCGGGGCGGATCAACTTGATCGCCGCGGGCCGGGCGAGCATCCGATGCTCGGCGCGCCACACTTCGCCCATGCCACCCACCCCGAGTCGCTCGACGAGATGATAGCTCCCCATTTCCCGCGCCTTCGCCACTTCCCTGCCGAGCCTGTAGATGGCGCGCGCACCGACGTGCGTCATGAGGATCACCAACACGTACGGGAGGATCAGAGCGGTGACGAACTGCGACGGCGTCAGTACGATCGAGGTGCCACCGTACTTCATCGAGAGTGAAACGACGACCGGCACGGAACTCGCTGAGCCAACGGCGGCTACAAACGCCCTACTCAGCCTCGTGGGCACCACGATACTGAACAACAGCATCCAGACCGCGACCCAGGAAAGACCAAACGCCTCGAGATGCGCGAATTCATAGTCCAGGTTCTCGTACAATCCCCAATACTGCGCCATCGCAATGCCGTAGCTCCCGACCACTTGGAAGACCAGCCCGCCGTACACGATGGTCGTATGGGAGAGGTTCTTCCTCGTGGTCATCCAAGCGACCAGCAACGCCACGACGATGGAAAGCGTGGAAACTCCCCAATCGTGGAAGCTCTCGAACTCGTTGACGTTCGGGTCCAGAAAGGATCCCACGAACGTCTGCATGAAGAAGACGAACGCGTAAACGAGTGCGAGCGCGCGCAGCCGCCGCGCCCCGCGGTCCATGATGTCGGAGGGTAACGACCGCTCTCCCGCTGCCGAGTCGATGCTGTCGGCGGAGGCGCGACGGATGAAGGCCGAAGGAGTCGATGATTCTGGGTTCATGGACGACCTGCTCAACTCCTTGTCTTCGGTGCGTTTGGCGAGAGAGTATCTACCAGGATCTGGGACGATCGAACGCGCACCATGCGAAACACTTTACCGGTAGCGGTCGGCTAAAGCAGTGGTGAGGCGGTCCAGCACATCCGACACGTTGGGCTCCGGCTGGCAGCGTGCTTATTATAAGATGGGGCGCTTCTCCGCCTCGGGTAAGCCTACGGTCCCACCGTGGGCAGCCACCTCGGCGCGCCAAGAGGGCGAGGCGCAGCAGATGGTGATGGTGCTGAACTGGTTCGACGAGCCGCGCCAGCGGACGGAGAAGTGATCGCGGTCAGTCGCGGGTGGTGAGTA
>JADFNB010000064.1 GCA_022563595.1 Gemmatimonadota bacterium | reverse complement strand
AATTCGTACCACGTGATCCGCGCGAACCCGGACAGGTTCCCGTGGGTCAACGCAGCCGGAGCGCGGGCGCTAGCCGACTATCTGGTGTCGCGCGAGGTACAGCAGCGTATCGCGGCGTTTCGCCGGGAAGAATTCGGCCGGTCGCTGTTCGTGCCCGACGCGTTGGGCGGACAGCGGAACTGACCCGATCCTAGCTAGGGTCGGCTGCTCGCCGGACGTTCGGCCTGGGCGCGCATCGCTTCCGCGCGCGGCACCGACCCCAGCTTGAGTAGTGCTTTCTCCGCCGCCGCGAACGCCTTCCGCGCCTCGTCTCTCCGGCCCATGTCGAGATAGAGGAGTCTCCCTCCGGTTGAGTTGTGTGCCTTTTCCAGGCGATCCACGATCACCGGGGACCAGGAAGAGCAACCGGAGTGCCTGACGGGACAATCACCGCGTCATGCTAGGTAAGCGCTTTTTTTACAGCCACTTATGACGCCTGACCGACCCACGATCTAGCCTGCGCCACCTGCCTCGTTTTGATACAATCGCCCCGTATCGCTTCGCGTGGCTTAGATTGTTGAGCCATGCGACCCCTTACGTTTCTACTCGCCATCTGGACCGCCGCGGGCCTGTCCGCGTGTGAGACCGGCCTCCCTTGCCCGGGTGATTGCAGCGCCGCCGTGATCGCCACCGGGGCCGACGCCGACGTCCTGTTCCCGCCGCTCGTCCAGAGCGGCGTCGGTTTCGGGGTCGTCCAACAGGTGTTCCTCAAGCTGGCCGACATCGGCCTGGCGATGAACACGGTGGGCGATTCCGGGTTCGTGCGGAAGCTGGCGTCGTCGTGGGAATTCGAGGACCAGAGCACCATCGTCTTCCAGCTCGATCCCAGGGCACGCTGGCATGACGGGACGCCGGTGACGGCGGCGGACGTCGAGTTCACCTTCGACGTGTATACCGACACCTTGGTCAACGCTCCGGCGCGGCCTCTCTTGGGGTCGGTCGCCGCGGTGGTGGCTCGCGACGAGCGGACGGTCGCGTTCGAGTTCAACCGTGAGTACGCCGAGCAGTTCTACGACGCGACCCATCACATGTGGATCATCCCGCGACATCTGCTCGACACGGTGCCGCGGGGGCGTCTCGCGTCGCATCCCTACGGTCAGGATCCCGTGGGCAGCGGTCCGTATCGACTCCATGCCTGGCGGCGAGGCGAGATGCTCGAGCTGCGGGCGGACTCGTTGTTCTTTCTCGGCGTCCCGGGGATAGCGCGCCTCATCTGGCGGATCTCTCCCGACTTCAATACGTCGCTGACCCAGCTCACCGCCGGCCAGGCCGACATCATGCCTGTCATCGTGGGCCGCGAGAACATCGAGCGGGTGCAGGCGTCGGAGCACCTCCGGCTCGTCGACTATCCCAGTGCCGTCTACTACTACCTGGGCTTCAATCTCCGTGCGCCGGGCGCGCCCGAGCGCCCGCATCGCCTGTTCGACGATCGCGAGCTGCGTCGCGCGATCGCGCTCGGGATCGACCGCGAGGCCATCATCGGGGCGGTGTTCGGAGAGTGGGCACAGATTGCCGGCGGACCCACCCCGCCGGCCGTGTGGATCTGGGACGCCGACCGGCGCCAACTGCCGTTCGACTCCGCACGCGCCCGCCGCATGCTGGCGGATCTCGGGTGGCGGGACGGCGACGGGGACGGGACCGTCGAGCGTGACGGCAAGCCGCTGGCATTCGAGATACTCTACCCCAGCTCGAGTTCCGCCCGGGAGCAGGCCGCCGTGATTCTCCAGGAGCAACTCCGGCATCTCGGTGCTACGGTCGAGCTGGAACCGGTCGAGTTCAACACTTTCGTGGCGCGGCTCGCTGACGGACAGTTCGACGCCGCGATAGGGGCGTGGTCGGTCGACCCGCCGCCGGTAGCGATGTGGCAGTACTGGTCGCGCGAGGGGATCGGTGGCTCGAACCACGGCCGGTATGCGAGCGCGCTGTTCGACTCCCTGGTGAGCCGCGCGGCCGCCATCGAGGACCAGGCCGAGGCCCGCGCGGCGTGGGACGAAGCGATCCAGGTGATCAACGAGGATGCGCCGGCGGTCTGGCTGCTGACCCCGAGCTTCCTGGCCGGCGTGCATCGCCGCTTCCGGAACGTGACGTTGCGTCCGGACCTCTGGGCGGCGACGCTGTGGACCTGGACGGTCGAGTAGCCGGACGCACTCGCTCTTCCTCGGCCCCTTTCGCCCGGTATAATGCGATCATGCTCGTAGCGCTCGCGCAGACACGCCCTGCAAAAGCCGATTACGCCGAGAACCTGCGATGCGTCGGCGCGGTCATATCGCAGGTGTCGCAATGGGACGAGTCCCCCGGCTTGATCGTCTTCGGCGAGACGCTGATGTCGGGCTATTTCCTCGAGGGCGGAGTGCGGGAGTCGGCGGTCACCGCCGGCACGCTGTACCGTGACCTCTCGGAGGTCCACGCCAGAGCCCAGGCTCCGCCGCTCGACATCTGTCTCGGCTTCTACGAAGAGCATCACAGCCGGATCTTCAACTCCGCCCTGTACGCGACGTTCGGCGGGGACGAGGCCGGGATCCGACACGTCCACCGCAAGGTCTTTCTACCTACCTACGGGTTGTTCGATGAACAGCGGTTCGTCGACGCCGGCCACTCGGTGCGTGCGTTCGACACCGCCTGGGGACGGGTCGCGATCCTGATCTGCGAGGACGTCTGGCATTCGGCGAGTTCCACCATCGCCGCGCTGGACGGCGCCCAACTCATCCTGGTCCCGTCGGCTTCCCCGGCCCGCGGCATCGCGCCGATCCCATCGGGTACCATCAACAACACCGAGACCTGGGACCGCGTCATGCGACGGGTAGCGGAAGAACACGGTGTCTACGCGGCACTGATCCAGATCGTGGGATTCGAGGGCGGCAAAGGGTTCCAGGGATGCTCGATCTTCGTCGGTCCGGACGGCGAGATCGTCGCGCGCGCACCGGAGTTCGAGGAGGCGGTGTTGCGGGTCCGGCTCGACAAGCGCGCGCTGGCCCGCGCGCGCGCCGATCAACCGCTCCTGTCGGACCTCGAGGTGGCGTTGCCCAACCTGCTGCGTGATAGGGGAAGCGGCCGGCAGGAACCGTTGCGTTACGATCGGGCGGAGGGCGAGACCAGGGCAGTCGACGTACCGGCGCCCGCGCGGCATCGCGTTGTCGATCCGTGCCCTCCGGGAGATCCCCTGGCTATCGACCCCGCGCTCACCGAACGCTGGCTCGTGACGTTTCTGCGGGAAGAGGTCAGGGGACGCCGCGGCTTCACGAAATCCATCGTGGCGCTGTCGGGAGGGGTCGACAGCTCGGTCAGCGCCACGCTCGCCACCCGGGCGTTCGGTCCGGAGAACGTGATCGGCGTGCGGCTGCCGTATCGCACGTCCTCGTCCGAGAGCGTGGAACACGCCGCGCTCGTCGCCGCACAGCTCGGGATCGAGCTGCTCACGATCGATATCAGTGACGCGGTGGACGGGTTCTATACTGCTGCGGGCGAGGAGGGCAGCCCCACCCGACGCGGCAACGTCATGGCGCGGATGCGAATGATCGCCCTGTTCGATCTGTCGGCGAAGTTCGCGGCGCTTCCCCTGGGCACGGGCAACAAGACCGAACGGCTGCTCGGTTACTTTACCTGGCACGCCGACGACTCGCCTCCCGTCAATCCGCTCGGCGACCTCTTCAAGACGCAGGTGTGGGCGCTGGCCCGCCATCTCGGCGTCCCCGACGAGATCGTCGAGAAGCCGGCCACCGCCGATCTGATCGAGGGCCAGACAGACGAGGACGATCTCGGGATCTCGTATCCGCAGGCCGATCTCATCCTCTACTGGCTGGTCTCAGGGCTGAGCCCGGACGAGATCGTCGAGCGCGGGTTCCCATCCGCGAAGGTCGGGTTGGTGAAGCGGCGGCTCGATACCACGCACTGGAAACGGCGTCTGCCGACCGTCGCGATGGTGAGTGGGACCGCGATCGGCGAGAGCTACCTGCGGCCGGTGGATTACTAGGCGTGGGTGGACGCAGCCTCGTCCGTACCCATCTCTCACCATGATGCCTATGCCAGACGACCTTGCGCCGGCACGCGTAGCCGACTCGCAGACCACGATGTCCGAGCTGATGATGCCGAACATGGCCAACAACCTCGGCCACGTGTTCGGCGGCGTGATCCTGTCGCTCATCGACCGAGTGGCGGCGGTGGTCGCGATCCGGCATTCCAGGCAACCCTGTGTGACGGTATCGATCGACAAGGTCGATTTCCTCGAGCCGATCTATCTCGGCGAACTCGTGATAGCGAAGGCGTCTGTCAACTACGTCGGTCGGACTTCCATGGAGGTCGGCGTCCGTATCGAGGCCGAGAACCTACAGACAGGGAAGCGCCGGCACACCAACAACAGCTTTCTCACATTCGTCGCCGTCGATGAGACGCACGCCCCCATACCGGTCCGCGGACTGATCTTGGAGACCGACGATGACCGGCGGCGCCACGCGGCGGCGCAGGCGCGGCGCGAGCAGGGCCTCCGGAAACGCGCCCGGCTCGAGCGCGGTTGATGCGGGTCGTCTGTGCGCTGAGTGGCGGTGGTGCGAAGAGCGCCGCGCATCTCGGGGCGGTCAAAGCGCTCGAGGAACGCGGCCTCACCCCGGCGCACTACGTCGCCACCTCTACGGGAGCCATTGTCGCCGCCTGTCTGGCGAGCGGTCTTTCGTACGAGCAGACCCTGCTGCGCATGACACGGCTCAAGCACAGCGACGTCGCCGCCCCGTCCGGCGGGGCGGTGCTTGGCTATTACAGTCGGAGCTTCCTCAGGGGTAAACCTCTCCGCGAAACGATCGCGCGGCTCGTACCGGCGCGGCGGTTCGACGAGCTGGCGGTGCCGCTCACCGTCACCGCCGTGGACATCGAGAACGGCCAGCTCGTGTTGTTCGGCGCCGGCGGCCGGGAGCACGTGCCCTTGCTCGACGCGCTCTACGCCTCCTGCGCGCTGCCGGTCTACTATCCCGCGGCCAGGATCGGCGGTCGGTCGTATGTGGACGGCGGACTGCGTGCGGTTCTCCCCATCGACGTGGCCCGGCGGTTCGATCCCGATCTCATCGTCGCCGTGAGTGTGGGACCGTCCTTCAATGCCGAGCCCGTGGAACACCCGGCGGCCGTTCCTCGCATGCTGCGCACCCTCGGGAGGACATTAGGGGTGATGATGGCCGCCCAGACCGAAGCCGTGCTCGAGAGCTGGCGGGCCTGTGCCACTACGGGCGGTAACTCCGGGGCTCCGGGCAGGCCGCCGCTTCTCTTGGTTCAACCGGTGGTGGACGCGGAGGCCACTTTTGCCGTCGAGGACGTGGTCCACTACGTCGAAGAAGGATATCGGGCGACCATGCGAGAGCTTAGCTGGAACGACCTGCCACGGTGATCCGCGACCCGGTCGCGAGATTCTCCGTGTGGGACCAGCGGTGTTCTATTTCACACTCATTGTCGTGGGGCTCCATGGCTTGTTACTGTTCGGTGTCGGACGTCTGCTCCGGCTCGACCTCAGGACGCTCACGGTCGCATCCCAGGCCAACGTCGGCGGGCCGGCATCGGCGATGGCGATAGCCACGGCCGGGAACTATGCGGGGTTCGCGGTTGCTGGAATCATGCGGACCTTGTTCGCCGGATGATTGTCATGTCGATCACGTACTTCACGCTCGAGCAAGCCAACAACACGCTGCCGCTGGTCAGGCGGATAGCCCAGGACATAGTCGACGATTACCAACGGTGGAAGGCGAACATGTCCCGCTACGAGGCAATCGCCGCGCGAGATCGTCCCACTGGCGGTGAATCGGCCGGCGCGGAAGCTCTCCGGGCGGAGGTGGACGCGGTGGCGGGGCGGATCAACGACTACATAGACGAGCTCAAGCAGATCGGTTGCGTCCTCAAGGGCTTCGACGACGGTCTGGTCGACTTTCACTCGAAGCTCGACGATCGGGACATCTTCCTGTGCTGGAAGCTCGGTGAGGATCTGGTATCGCACTGGCACGAGATCGACTCGGGATTCGCGGCGCGCCAGCCGGTGGCCAGGGAGCCCGTGGGAGGCGGACAGGGTCCATGACGCCCGTCACGTTCCTGCACATGCTCGGCATCAGCCTGTGGGTGGGCGGGGTGCTGGCTGCACTGGTTATCATCGGTGCCACGCCGGTCTCGCAGCCGGCGGTCGTGCGGGGCGCCGCGTACAGGCTGTTGGGGAGGGTGTACGCCTGGATCGTGGCTCCCGGTGCGATCGCTACCACCGCCTCGGGGCTGGCGATCACTGTCATTGCGGCAAGTCAGGGATGGGGCGCCCGGCTCGGCGAACCGGCGGTTGTGGCGATGCAGGGGGTCGGGCTGCTCGCCGGAATCCTCGAGATCTTCGTGTCGTTCCCCATGTCACAGAAACTCGCGCGGGTCGCGTCGGTCGGAGAGCCCGATGCGTTGCCCGCAGTGGCGGAACTGCTCCGTAACCGGGTGGCCAAGGTCTCGGGGTTAGCCCTCGCGCTGGTCATCGTGGCGCTCTATTTCGGCGTCGCCGGCAGCGCACATCTGCGCATTGGATGACCACCGCCACGCTCGACGTCAGGCGCATCGTGGGACGGTTCAGTCTCACGTCCATGAGCCATGTCGGGCGGCTGGCCTACTTCTCGGTCGAGCTGGTCCGGGCGCTGGCCGAGTGGCGGATCTGGGTTCCGCGCGCGTTCGAGCAGGCGCATCAGGTCGGTGTCGGATCGCTCTTCATCGTGCTGCTGACCGCCGGGTTCGCCGGCGCCGTGACGGCGCTCCAGACCGGCTACCAGTTCGAGACGAGCCTGCCGGTCTACATCGTGGGCGGGCTGATCGTCCAGACCATCGTGCTGGAGTTGGGCCCGGTGATGACCGCGCTCCTGCTCAGCGGCCGGATCGGCGCGCGGTACGCCGCCGAGCTGGGCACCATGCGGGTCACCGAACAGATCGACGCGCTCGAGAGCCTGGGCCGGTCGCCGGCGTCACATCTGATCCTGCCGCGGGTCGTCGCCGGGACGCTCATGTTGCCCGTGTTGGTCATCTTCGCGGACGCGATCGGTATCCTGTCGGGCTACTGGTTCTCCGCTACCGGCGTGCTCCAGCTGACCAGCGCGGATTTCATCTACGGGGCGCAGTATTTCTTCCGCCCGTGGGATCTGTGGTACTCGCTGATCAAGTCCATGTTCTTCGGGTTGGCGATCTCGCTCGTGCCGTGTTACATGGGATTCAGCACCAGGCAGGGCGCTGAAGGCGTCGGCCGGGCCACGACGGCCGCGGTGGTCAGCGCCTCCGTATCGATCCTGTTTCTCGATGCGCTACTGGCGCAGATCCTGTTGCCGAATGCTTGACAGACATCCCGCCAGCCCGCTGCCCGTTGCGGCAGCCGGCCCACACGTGACGGCCGCGGCGCTGCGGCTCACGCGGGCCGAGCGCGAGGTGGCGGGATGATCAAGCTCATCAACGTGCATAAACGCTTCGGCGAGCTGGTCGTCCTGGACGGGGTGGACTTCACGGTCAATCAGGGAGAGACCGTGGCACTGCTCGGAACGTCGGGGGTCGGGAAGAGCGTGCTCCTCAAGCACATGAACGGGCTCATCCATCCGGATTCGGGCGAGGTGTACGTGGACGGGTTGAGCGTGCCGCATCTCAGGCGGAAGGCACTGTCCAAGCTGCGCTCGCGTATCGGCTATGTCTTTCAGTTCGGCGCGCTGTTCGACTCGATGAGCGTGCGCGAGAATGTCAGGCTCGGGATCACCGACCAGGAATGCATTGCGGATGATGCCTACTGTCGGAACCGGGTCAGCGAGTGTCTGGATCTCGTCAATCTCCCGGCCGGTACGGGGGACAAGTATCCGGCCGACCTCTCCGGCGGGATGAGAAAACGCGTAGGCATCGCCCGGGCGATCGCCGGCCAGCCGACCTACCTGCTGTACGACGAGCCGACGTCGGGGTTGGATCCCGTCAACGCCGATATCATCGACAAGCTGGTCATCAAGCTGCGGGACAGCCTCGGTGTCACCAGCGTGGTGGTGAGCCATGACGTGCGCGGTTCGTTCCGGGTCGCCGACAGGATCGCGCTGCTCCACAACGGGACGATCCGCACGATGGGGACGCCGGACGAGGTCCGGGCCAGCACCGATGTCGCCGTGTTGGAGTTTTTCGAGCGCGACTTCGAGACCTTCTTGGACGCGGCGGGCTAGAGTCCTATGGATCTTCACTACAAGCAGGAAGTCACGGTCGGCCTACTGGTCATCGTCAGCGTCGCGGTTCTGTTTGGCGGCCTGACGTTCCTTTCCGGCAAGTCCCTCTTCGGAGCGGGGAAGGTGACCTTCGCCGCCCGGTTCGAGAACATCTCGGGTCTGGGGGTAGGCGATCCGATACAGATCTCCGGCGTCAAGGTCGGCCGCGTGGCCGATATAGACCTCCAGGACGTCAATCAGGTCGTCGTCCATATGGAGGTGTCCGGCGAGAACCGTCCCCATGTCGATGCGCGAGTGTTGGTCCGGGCGTTGGACGCGCTCGGCGCTATGTACGTCGATTACGTGCCGGGCCGGTCGCAAGAGCTGTTACGGGACGGCCAGACCATCAGCGGATCGCGCGAGTTGGCCCTGGTCGAGACGGCGACGGCGGTCGCGGGCCAGGCGAGCGATGTCCTACTCGGCGCGGGGGCGCTGCTGTCCGAACGAACGGCGACCGAAATTCACGAGACCCTGGATGCTGTGCAGCGCGCCATGAACGTCGTCGCTCAGCTCGGCAGCGGTCCCACAATCAACCAGGCGACGCTAGCGCTCGAGGCGCTGGCTAACGTCGCCGCGCGACTCGACTCCACGCTCGCCAGCCCCGACCTGGCGCGCTCGCTGGCTCAGCTCGACGAGATCACCGAGAACTTGAACGAGATGGTCTTGGGGCTCGGTACGGCCGCTCAGGCGCTCGGCCGCATGATGCTGAAGATGGAGTCGGACACCGGGACGATAGGTCGGCTGGTGAACGACACCACGCTGTACAGCGAGATGGTGCAGCTCACCACCTCGCTGCGACTGCTGCTGGACGACATGCGGGAGAGGCCGGGGAGGTATTTTCATCTGAAAGTGTTTTAGAGGATGGTAAGATGGTAAGATGGTAAGATGTAGTAGGGTGGTAGGGTGGTACTTTCCATCCTTCCATCCTTCCATCCATTTATCCCATCTTTCCGTCCTTCCATCCTTCCACCTATTTTCCCGCATGCTCTCCCTCACCTTTCTCGGCACCTCCGCCGCGTGTCCCACGGTCGAACGGTCGGTGTCGTCCATCGCGATCCAGCGCGAGGGCGAGACCTTGATGTTCGACTGCGGTGAAGGGACCCAGCGGCAGATGATGCGCTACGGGGTGGGGTTCACGCTCTGCGAGATCTTCTTCACCCATTTCCATGCGGACCATTTCCTGGGGGTTATCGGTCTGATCCGCACGTTCGGGCTGCAAGGCCGCGAGGAACCGCTCCACCTCTACGGCCCGCGCGGCGCGGCGCGGATTCTGCGTGGCGCGGTAGCCTTGGGCGTCGAGCGCTCACCCTTTCCCATCGAGATCCACGAACTCGCGGTGGGCGACTGCCTGCCGCGCAAGCAGTACGATATCGAGGTGCTGCGCGCCGATCACGGCGCCGCATTCGGGTACGCGCTGCGCGAACACGAGCGGCTGGGGCGGTTCGATCCGGAGAAGGCGCTCTCTCTCGGCATCCCCGAAGGTCCGTTGTGGGGGCGGCTACACCGCGGCGAGCGGGTGGAGTGGGAGGACACGTCCGTCAGTCCGCCGGTCCGCCGGTCCGCCGGTCCTGAAGAGCTGGTCGGCCCTCCGCGTCCCGGCCGGCTCGTGGTGATCAGCGGTGACACGCGTCCCACCGAAGAGCTGGTGCGTGCGGCGGCTGGTGCCGACCTCCTGGTGCACGAGGCCACGTTCAGCGACGAGGAGCGGGAGCGGGCCGCCGAGACGCGGCACTCTACCGCGCGGGAAGCGGCCCAGGTCGCGCTCGCCGCCCGGGCCAAGAAGCTCGTCCTCACGCACTTCAGCGCCCGGTTCTCGATCGCCGCCGGCGAACTGCTCGACGAGGCGCAGGCGGTGTTCGCCGAGGCCGTGGTCGCGAGGGACGGGATGACGGTTGAAGTCCCCTTCGCGGACAAGGGGGACTAGGGGTAGCCCGACCCGGCGCCCTCGTTGCCCGAGATTCCCGCCGTCACCTTCCCCGACATCACCGCCCGTCCGTGCACCGTGCAGTAGTACGTGAAGTCGCCCACCGCATTGAAGGTGCGGGCGAACGATCCGCTCGTCTTGGTCGCGGAGTTCCCGATCGATAGGTCGTCGAACGTCACGTTGTGCGAGTTCGAGTTGGAGGCGTTCCACGTCCAGGTGACCGTCTCTCCGGTGCTGACCGCGTTGCTGGTGGGGCTGAACGAGTTGTCGATTACGTTCACGGCCGTCGTGACCGCGGGGCCGGATGGGCCGGGGCCCGGCTGCGTGGTGGAATCGCCGCAGGCCGGGACGAGGCCGACGATCCCGACGATCACGACGATCGGGAGAAAGCGGGGAGGACGACGGTGATACATCAGGCTGCTCCGGTCTAGGGTCAACAAAGCGTGGAACGCTGGGTCATCCCCCCGCCATCGCCGGGGGGAGGGTGGCCGGGAAGGGTCAGTTCACGACCACCGTCCCCGACATCACCGCTCTACCGTGCACGGTGCAGAAGTAGGTGAACGTCCCGCTATTGGTGAAGGACAATGTGAACGAGCCCGAGCTTTTCTCGCCGGAGTCGTCGTTCTTCGGCGGGTCGAAGGTGACGCTGTGCGAGGCTTGGCCGGTCCAGTTGAACTGGACGCTCTGCCCGGTCGAGATCGTCACGTTGTTCGAGTCGTAGAAGTTGTCGCCGACCGTGACGCTGGCACTCGGCGGCGGCGGCGGCGGCGGCGGCGGCGGCGGCGGACTGTTGCCCGTGGCGGTGAAGGTCGTGCTGATGTTCGTCATGTCGGCCACGGCAGCCTGGACCTGGTTGGTCCCGGTGTTGGGCCCGAGCGTGTAGCTGGTCGAGGCTTCGCCCTGGCCGTCGGTGGTGCTCGTGGTTGAGCCGAGCGCACCGCCGCCCGAGATGACCGACCAGGCGACGCTCACGCCGGAGAGCGGCTGGTTGTCGGAGTTCGTGACCCGGACTACGAGCGGGTTGCCGAGTGCGTTGCCGATGGTGCCCGATTGGTTGTTCCCGCCTGTGATGGTGAGCGATGCGGGTGTGGTGTTCGGGGCTGGCGGTTGCTGGCTGGGACCCGAGTTGTCGCCGCAGGCAACAGCGGTCGCGGCCAGGGCGGCGATCAGGAGTGTCATGGACCGACGAGACGGGAGCATGGGCGGACCTCCGCAATCAGGAGCGATTCACTAGGATAACGCATTGGTGTGGAGAGTGTTCCCCTCATCGGGGGCGACGGGCTCGCGGGGCGGGGCTGATCCCCCGGTTCCACCAGGCTTGACCGTCTCTAATCCGGTTTCTAGCTTTGAGTTCCGGTGCCCCGCCGTCGTGCAGGCGGGGTTGCTTTCTTTCGGGGCTGTAGCTCAGTTGGGAGAGCGCCTGGATCGCACCCAGGAGGTCAGGGGTTCGAGCCCCCTCAGCTCCATGGTCGGTAGGTGATAGGAGGGTAGGATTGCGGTGGTAGGGGAGACGCCTAGGCGCACAGACGCCTAGTGGTGGGTAGGACCAAGGCGAAAGCCCACTCACTTCCCACTCCCTACCACTGCGCGTCTACGGCGTCTAGGCGTCTGTCCGACCCACTACACCCTACCCCTTCAACCTGAAAACCCGGTGCCCCGTGGTGTAACTGGCAACACGTCTGACTC
>JADFNB010000063.1 GCA_022563595.1 Gemmatimonadota bacterium | reverse complement strand
CGTGGGAACGCAGTCACTCGGCATCCGCCATGAGCGTACGCTTGCGGCGATCTTCGAGACCCCAGTCCGGTCGGATGTCGAGTGGACGAGGGTCGAGAGGCTGCTCAAGGCACTCGGCGCCGAGCTGACGCAGGGAAGAGGATCACGGGTCCGAATATCCTTGGGTGGGGCGCGGGCTGTATTTCATCGCCCTCATCCTCGCAAGGAAATGGATAACGGGTCTGTGCAATCCATGAAAGAATTCTTGACGCGCGCGGGGGTGACCCCATGAACACCATGACGTACAAGGGCTACATCGGACAGGTGACGCTCGACGAGGAAGCGGGCATCATTCACGGTCAGGTCCTGAATACGCGGGATATCATCACGTTCCAGGGACGTACGGTGAAACAGCTCCGGAAGGCCTTGAAGGACTCGATAGAGGATTATCTAGCGTTTTGTGCGGAGCGCGGGGAAGATCCTGACAAGCCGTTGTCCGGGAAATTCGTCCTGCGCATCAACCCGGAATTGCATCGCGCCGTTGCCATCGCGGCAGCACGCGAGGGAAAGAGCCTCAACAAGTGGGTGGCCGAGCGCTTGGAGCAGGAAGTGGTCGGATTCGGATCCTAAGCAAGGAACTGGTCACCTAGGGCTACCTGGCTGACCCGTCGATGGCTGCTATTCGCCAATGTGGGGCACGCGAACGGCGCAGCAACTCGGCACGCCGTCGGCGTGCCTCGCGTAGCGGCCCAAGCATCCGCCCGAGTCAATTCTACCTAAGGAACCGGCGCCAGCCCCGCCAGATCCAACAGGAATGCGTATACGAAGGCGGTCTCCCGGTAGCGACGGTACCGTCCCGACGCGCCGCCGTGCCCGGCCTCCAGGTTGGTCTTGAGCAGCAGGCGGTTGTCATCGGTCTTCAGCGCACGCAACCGCGCCACCCATTTCGCCGGCTCCCAGTACTGCACCTGCGAATCGTGCAGCCCGGTCGTGACCAGCATGTGGGGATAGTCCTGCGCCGTGACGTTGTCGTACGGTGAGTAGGACAGCATGTACTCGTAGTAGTTTCGGTCGTTTGGATCGCCCCACTCGTCATACTCGCTCGTGGTGAGCGGGATACTCGCATCGAGCATCGTGGTCACCACATCCACCCACGGCACCCGCGCCACAATGCCGTCGAACAGATCGGGACGCATGTTGGCGATCGCGCCCATCAGGAGGCCGCCGGCGCTGCCGCCCTGCGCGTACAGCATGTCGGGACTGGTGTACCCCTCGCGCACCAGGTAATCGGCGGCCGCGATGAAGTCGGTGAACGTGTTGCGCTTGTGGAAGAGCTTGCCTTGCTCGTACCACCAGCGGCCCATCTCGGAGCCGCCGCGAATGTGCGCGATCGCGTAGATGAACCCCCGGTCGAGCAAGCTCAAACGCGGAGAGCTGAACCTGGCATCCATGCTGAATCCGTACGATCCGTAGGCGTACAGCAACAGCTGATTGGGACCGTCATGCCGGCGGTCGCGCCGGTACACCAGCGAGATGGGCACCCGCACGCCATCGTGCGTCCAGGCGTAGATCCGTTCGGTGGCGTAGTCGGCCGGGTCGAACTGGCCCAGCACCTCGGTGCGCTTGAGCAGCGTGCGTTCCCGGGACGCCATGTCGTAGTCGTACGTGGATGTCGGCGTAGTGAGTGATGTGTATCCGAACCGCAGCCGCCGCGTATCGAAGTCCAGATTGGTGGTGGTGTACGCCATGTAGGTGGGCTCGTCGAAGTCGATGTAGTGCTCGTCCTCGCCGTTCCACGGCCGGACCCGCAACTCGATCAACCCGTTCCGCCGCTCGGTGACGACCAGATAATCTGAAAAGATGTCGAAGTCCTCGAACAGCACGTCGTCGCGATGCCCGATGACCTCTTCCCAATGCTCGCGGCTCGGCGTGGCGACCGGCGCCCGCACGAGTCGGAAGTTCTCCGCCTGGTCGTTCGTGCGGATGTAGAAGTAGTCGCCGAAGTGGTCGACCTGATACTCATGCTCGCGTTCGCGTGGGAGAATGATCGTGAATGTCCCGTCCGGACGATCCGCATCGACGTAGCGGTACTCGGTGGCCAGCGTCTGGGACGAGCCGATCATGATGTAGCGCCGGGACTTGGTGCGGAACACGAAGGTCCTGAACGTCTCGTCCGGTTCCTCATAGACCCGCTCGTCTTGCGCGGGATCAGTGCCCAGCGTGTGACGGTAGATCCGGTACCACCGCAACGTTTCAGGGTCCTGTCGGGTGTAGAACACCGTCCGGTTGTCATTGGCCCAGGTGAGGTTGCTGGTCGTCATGGGGAGGACGTCGTCCAGCATCTCGCCGGTCCGGAGATCCTTGAACAGGATGGTGTACTTTCGCCGTCCCACCGTATCGGCCGCGAACGCAAGGATCTCTCCGTTCACGCTGACCTGGCGCCCCGAGGCGGCGTAGTACCCATGACCTTGCGCCAGCGGGTTCACGTCCAAGATGATCTCCTCCTCGGCGTCGAGCGACCCTCGCTTGCGGCAGTAGATGGGATACTCCTTTCCATCCTCGTACCGCGTGTAGTACCAGTACCCGTCCAACAGGTACGGCACCGACGAGTCGTCCTGCTTGATGCGCCCCTTGATCTCCTCGAAGAGCTGCACCTGCAGCGCTTCCGTATGCGCCATCACGGCCTGCGTCCAGGCATTCTCCGCTTCGAGGTAGGCGATCACCTCGGGGTTCTCGCGCTCCCGCAGCCAGAAGTAGTCATCGACACGCACGTCACCGTGCATTTCGAGCCGGTGCGGACGCCGCTGCGCCATGGGCGGCGTGGTGGACTGCTGGCCACCAGCGGCGGCAATGGGAGCAAGAACCGCTGTGAAGAGACCGCTCAGCACGAATCGGCGGAAACGACGCATATGGACTCCGGGTGATAAATCCGAATGAGATGGAAACAAAGATGGAAAGATGGAAAGGTGGTAAGATGGTAGACTCTTTCCATCGTTCCACCTTACTATCTTACCATCCATCAATCACATCGTAGCGGGCACGGCCGCCTTCACGTGTTCGTCAAACCACCCGATGATCCGCCGCATGAAGTCGAGCAGGTGCGCCGGCTCCCGCAGCCCGTGCGGCTCGCGCGGATAGATCACGAGTTCCGTCGCAATCTTGTTGATCTTGAGCGTCGTGTACAGCTCCAGCGACTGCTCCGGGTGCACGCGGGCGTCGGCCGCACCGTGCCCCACCAGCAGCGGTGACGTCCGCTCGTCGATGCGTGCCATCGGCGACCGGTCCCACGCCAGACCGGGGTCGTCGAACCACCACATGTCCCAGTGGACCAACGACATCTCGTAGGGGATGTCGGTCGTGCCGGTGAAGGACACCCAGTTGGAGATGCCCGCGAAGCTGATTCCCGCCGCGAAGCGGTCGGGATACCGCGTCGCGGCCCACGCCGAGAAGTAGCCGCCGTAGGAGGTCCCGCTGCTACCCACGCGGTCGGGGTCGACCAATCCCTGGTCCGCCAGATAGTCGATCCCGGCGATCACGTCCTCGAACTCCTTGCCGCCCAAGTCCCGGTGATCCGCCTTGGAGAAGGCGACGCCGCGACCGCCGCTGCCCCGATAGTTGGGCATCAACACGGCGTAGCCGCGTGCGGCCAGCACCTGGGCGGGGTAGAGGCCACGCGTGTTCCACCCGTCACGGCTGATCCCCTCGGGACCGCCGTGCGGCAAGATGGCCAGCGGATAGCGCATGCCGGGCTCTTCGTTGAGCGGACGCACCAGCACACCCTCGATGCGGGTGCCGTCTTCGGCCCACCACTCGATGGCCTCCTGCCGGGCAAGCTGCACGTTGTCGAGCCACGGATTATGGCGCGTCACGCGCTCCATCCGGCCCCGGCGCACGTCCCCAACATATAGCTCTGAGGGGTGCGCGGCCGTGCTCGTCACAGCCGCGAAGTTCCGCATCCGCCCGTCGAAACTCACGCTCGTGAAGACCTCGACGCCGCCGCCCACGAGGCGCTCGATCTCGCCTTGGTCAGCACGCAAGCGGTTGATCGCGGTCGCGGTTCCCTCGGTCGCCAGAAACAGCAGCGTGCGCCCATCCTGCCACCCGACCCACGTCACGCTGCCCTCGTAGTCGAGCGTGCGATTGACCGCAATGCCGCTGGCCACGGGCGCCACGAAGATGCTCTGGGCAAGGGGATCGTTCTGGGAGATCGCCCCGATGAAGGCGAGGCGCTTGCCGTCGGGCGACCACGCCATGCCGCCCAGCTTGCCGGGCGTCTCGGTGAGCGGGCGCAGTGCACCTCCCGTCGCCGACACGGTGGCGAGCTGCCGGAACATGTAGCCGTGATCGATATCGGGACTGCTGGTCGTCTGCACGGCAAGCCGGTCACTACCCGGTGCCCAGGCGAACGCCCACACCGTCCGCCCCTCGGGGGTCACGGCGCGCCGGTCTCCGGTCGTCAGGTCTTCGATCCACAGCCGCACGTGGCGCCAGAAGTCCTCTCCGGCAACCCATTGGTCGTGTCCCTGCGCGCGGCGGGTCCGCTCGGCCTCGGACATCGGATCGCGCGTCGTGTACGCGATCGACCGGCCGTCGGGCGCGAACTGAAACGACGACACGGCGGTGGGCGAGCGCGTCAGGAGTCGCGGCGTATGATCCTCGACCGTGACCGCGTAGACCTGCGTGTTCTCGTGCTGATCGAGGTTGGCACGAAACGCGAGCATGCTGCCGTCGGGCGACCACGTGGGTCCAAAGGCACTCTGCGGCGCAGCGATGATCCTCTGTGGGGAATTCGATTCCTGGGCGACGAGCCACAGCTCGCTGTAGTTGCCGCCGCGCGGGTCGCCGGAGCCGCGCGGTTTTGAGAGCGTGTAGGCGACATGCCCTCCGTCGGGCCGCATCGCCACCGACGAGACCTGCTCGATCGACACCACCTGCTCGGGGCTGATCCCCTGGCTGACGACCACCGAGGGAACGAACAGAACGACCGCCGCAAGCACGATGGCCCGAGGTGGACACGTGGCGAAGCGCTTGGTTCTCATAGGGGACTCCTGATGGGCACGCTCGAATCTCGCTGGCCGGGACGGCGTTCGTCCAGGACTAGGCCGCCGCCCTTCGGATTCCTCACCGGCAGCAGTAGTCGGGGACGGTCGTGATTGAGATGAAGCTGGTCGAATACCGACCGTAGAAGACCGCTTCTACCGTCTCCGCCCGCCTCGCCTGGGCCTGATCGATCTCCCCTGCCGCTTCGGCCGTTCCACCGGCTGTTCGCGGGGCTGAAGCGGCGGGACGGACGGCTCAAACCCGGGCACGATCTCCCGCGGAAAGGTGCGGCCCATCAGCTTCTCGATCTCCCACATCATCAGCCACTCGTCCGGCGACATGAGCGTGAGCGCCACGCCCGATGCGCCCGCCCGCGCGGTTCGGCCCACGCGATGGACGTAGACCTCGGGATCCTGCGGCACGTCGTAGTTCACGACCATCACGATGTTGTCGACGTCGATCCCGCGCGACGCTACATCGGTCGCAACGAGCACGCGGATCTTGCCGTTCTTGAACCGCTCGAGCGCCCTGTTCCGGGCACTCTGGGTCATCCCGCCGTGGAGCGCCGACACGTCTTTGCGCTCGTGGCGCATGTGGCGCGCCAGTTTGTCCGCGCCGTGCTTAGTCCGTGTGAAGACCAGCGTGCGTCCCTGGGTGACTTCCTGCAGCATGCGGGCGAGCACATCCCGCTTCTGCACCCGGTCCACCGCGACGAGAATGTGCTCCACGCCGTCGGCGGCTGCAGCGCGCCGGCCGATTTCGACGGCCACGTGTCCGTCGAGTGCATGCCGAGCCAGGCGGTCCACTTCCCACGAGATGGTGGCGGAGAAGAACAGCGTCTGTTTCTTGGCGGGGAGAGTGTCGAGAATGCGGTGGACGTCGGGCGCGAAGCCCATGTCGAGCATGCGGTCGGCCTCGTCGAGCACCAGCACCTCGAGCTTGGTGCTGTCCACGTGCCCGCGCCCCATGTGGTCGAGCAGCCTGCCGGGCGTCGCGACCACGATGTCGACCCCACGCGCGAGTGCGCGGGTCTGCGGATCCATGGGAACGCCGCCGTAAATGGCGGTCGCCCGCAACGGGGAGTACCGGCCGTAGGCGTTGGCACTCTGCAACACCTGCTCGGCCAGCTCGCGCGTCGGAACCAACACCAGCGCCCGGAGCGTCCCGTTGTTCCCGTTGTCGAGCCGCTGCAGGATCGGCAGCATGAACGCCGCGGTCTTCCCGGTGCCCGTCTGGGCCGAGCCCACCAGGTCACGGCCGTCCAACCCGATCGGGATCGCCTGCACCTGAATCGGTGTCGGCTCGGTGTAGCCCTGTTCCGCGACGGCGCGCAACAACTCGGGCTTCAAGCCCAATGCCTCGAATGACATCTTCTGCATACTACTCCTTCGGTTACGTACGTGCGCGCACACCGAGTGACATCCGTGTCATCGGATCGCGCTACGTCTAGTCTGTGTGAACCTGGGGAGTGAGACGGCGTGCGTTCAGCCGGTACCCATCCTGAGCCGGGTACCATTCTGTCGGAAGATGCCAAGCTCGCGGTTCGTGCGTCAGCTAGGTAAGATAATCGTGAACGGGCTGAAATCCTAGTGGCTCAGGCCCACATCGGCACCATCGCGTTCGCCCGACGACGCGCACACAGTCCATCCGGACGGTACCGCCGGACTCGCACAAGCTCTGCCTCCACCGCCTTTCGCACGACCGGTTGACATGCCAACGACGCAGATGTATTGCCAACGGGCTACCACAACCTCGGGAGGACCACGATGAACAGCCAACGGCATCGTCTGGGTCGGGGCGCCGTCGTCGCCCTGATCGCCGCGTTGGTGGTTGCATGCGAGCGCGAGCCGTCGATTGCGGAGATCACCATTGGTGCCGAGGACTTCGCTTTCGCCCTGCCAGACACGATCGTGGGCGGCCTGGTCCAGTTTGACCTCGTCAACGACGGCCAGGAAGACCACCACGCCCAATTCCTCCGGTTGAACGATGGGGTATCCCGCGCCCAGTTCGACAGTCTGTTCGCCGTGGTAATGGAGGCCGTGCCGACTGAGGGCGATGTTGCGTTCTTGCGGTTGTTCGAGATTGCCACCGTGGCTGGTGGCCCGGCGGTAATCAGTGCCGGCGGGCGGACGGACGTCGCCATGGAACTCGCGGCGGGCGAATACATCCTCCTGTGCTTTATCCCCAGCCCGGACGGCGTGCCGCACCTGGCAAAGGGCATGACGCGCTGGCTGACTGTAACCGCTCCCACCGACGCGGCACCCGAGCCGCCGGTAGCCGCAGGTCGGGTGGACATGGTGGACTTCGCGTTCACCGAGCTACCGGCGATGGACAGTGGGCGGGTCGTTCTCGAGGTGACGAACTCCGGCGCCGAGCCACATGAGATGGCGGTGCTGCGCCTCGAGGGAGCGCCTCTCGAGCAGGTGCTGCAGATGCTCACGGAGCCGCCGGCATCCGGCGGCGCTCCACCGCCAGGCCCACCACCCTTCCGATTCATGGGCGGACTTCAGGCGATCATGCCGGGACAGCGAGCGTGGGTCACGCTCGATCTCCCGCCCGGGGACTATGCGCTGATCTGTTTCATCCCGTCGCCCGCGAACGACGGGCAGCCACACGCGGCGCTCGGGATGGTGAGGGCTTTCACCATCAGTTGACGGCCCCACCTCGAAGAGGTCGACGCTGTTGGCTCTACGCTGAAAGCGCGCGTCCTTGCCAGTGCGAGCCGAAGCGACAATACTCCGATCGCCGCAACCACCCCGGTCTGTAGCGTCTCTCTGGAGGAATCATGCGAACCCGAACGTTGCCTCTTTGCGGGACCGTCCTGGCCGTCCTCTCGCTCGGTACTCCCACCGAGGTCGCCGCGCAGCGCACGGTCAAGCCGGTGCTCCACGGTCGCCACTGGGTCGCGATCACGGGCAAACCGCTCGGCGCCACGGCGGGCGCGATGATGTTCGCGCGGGGCGGGAACGCGGTCGATGCGGCGGCGGCGATGCTGGGTGCCACCGCCACGATGTGGGATGTGTTGAGCTGGGGTGGTGAGACCCAGGCGCTGATCTACAACCCGAATACGGGCAAGGTCATCGGCGTGAACGCGCTGGGCGTGGCGCCGACCGGGGCAACAGCGGCGTTCTTTCAGGAGCAGGATCTCCGGTACCCACCGCAGTACGGCCCGCAAGCGGCAGTCACGCCGGGGACCCCCGGCGGATTGATGGTCATGCTGGCCGAGTTCGGCACGCTGAGCCTCGAGGAGGTGCTGGCGCCGGCGATTCAAATGGCGGACGGGTATGCCATCGAGGCCCAGGCGGCCAACTCCATCGAGCGCGAGCAGGAGCGGATCAGCCGGTGGCCGTACTCGCGCGACGTCTTTCTCACACATCAGGGCGAGGATCGCGAGGCGCCGGATGCCGGCGAGATCTTCCGGCAGGCTGACCTCGCCCGAACGCTTCGCATGTTGATCGAGGCGGAGCAGGAGGCGCTGGCCGCGGGCAAGACCCGCAAGGCAGCGATCCACGCGGCGTACGATCGGTTCTACCGGGGGGACATCGCCGAGGAGTTCGTGCGCGGCTCCCGAGAACAGGGCGGTCAGATCACCATGGAGGACCTCGACAACTGGCAGGTCTACCTCGAAGAGCCGGTGATGACCACCTACAAAGGCATCGAGGTCTACAAGCTCACGACGTGGGTGCAGGGTCCGGTGATGCTCCAGGCCCTGAACATTCTCGAGAACTTCGATGTGCAGGCGATGGGGTACAACAGCGCCCGGTACATTCACGCGCTGTACCAGACCATGAACCTGGCCTTCGCGGATCGCGACTTCTATTACGGCGACCCTTACACCCCACCGGAAGAGCCCATCGAGGGCCTCCTCTCTAAGGAATACGCCCGCAGCCGCGCAGCGCAGATCGACTGGGAGCGCAACGATCCCAACGTCGGGCCCGGCGATCCGTACCCGTTCCAGGGCGGCGAGAACCCGTACCTACACTACCTGCGCGACTGGCGGTCCGCGCCGATCTCGGCGCCCGAGGCGTCGAGCCCGGAAGCCCTCCGGCAACGAGAAGCCGATTTCTACCTGGGCACGACATCCATCCAGGCGGCCGACGCAGCAGGGTGGGTCGTGTCGATCACCCCGAGCGGCGGTTGGATTCCCGCGGTGATCGCCGGCCGAACCGGGATCGGGATGAGCCAGCGCGCGCAGAGCTTCGTGCTCGATCCCGCGGAGAATCCGTACAACGTCGTGGCACCCGGCAAGCGACCGCGTGCGACCCTGACCCCCAGTCTCGCGCTCAAAGACGGCAAACCGTACCTGTCGTTCGCGGTGCAGGGAGGGGACTCGCAGGATCAGAATCTGCTGCAGTTCTTCCTGAACGTCGTCGAGTTCGGCATGAACGTCCAGCAAGCGGTGGAAGCGGCGAACATCAACAGCTTTCAGCTGCGTGGGTCGTTTGGGCAACACGAATCGACCCCCGGTCGGCTGCTGCTCCACGAGTCGGTGCCGCCGTGGGTACGCCGCGAGCTGGAAGACATGGGGTACGACCTCACGATCCGCTCGCTGACGTCGGGCCCCATTACGGCGATCTTCTTCGACACCGAGCACGGCACTATGTGGGGTGGAGCCAGCCACTTCGGCGAGGACTACGGCATAGCCTGGTAACGGCCGGCGCCGGCGGTCGAGGCCTACGGCAGCACCTCGACCATATAGATCAGCAACGTGTTGGGCGAGATCACGAAGCGCTTCTTCCCGTGCCGCGGCGGCGCGTAGTAGCCGCTCGTCGCGTAGCCGCTCGTCGCGGGGACGATCACCACCCGGCGCTCACCTCGACGCATCTGAGCCACGGCGTCGTCGAATCCGGGTGTCACGGTGGTAGTGCCGACCGCGAACACGAACGTAGCGCCTGCTGCGGTTCCCGGCGCGAGCCAGCCGGGCTCGCCACCGTCGCCCGCGCTCCCGAACTGCAGGCCGAACGCCGTTTGGCCGGTGTAGCGCACGGAGAGCGTGTCGCCCACGGCAGGGGGAGTGCCGGTCCCCTCGCGCAGCACGACGTATTGCCAACCCGCCTCGGTAGTGATCGGATTGGGCCAGTGACGCCGCAGGTAATCCGCTTCGGCCGCATGCTTGCGTTGCTCCTCCGCTGCGACCTGCCGCCGGACGGTGGCCACCAGCTCGAGAAACCGTTCGGTCGTCGGCCGGAAGGCCGAGGCCGCACCGCCCACCCGCACGATCCGAATACTGTCGATGGCATCGTCCTGGACGATGCGCATCACGATGTCCATGCCCTGCACCACCTCGCCGAAGACGGCGTAGTCGCCGTCGAGATAGGAGCGGTCGCCGAGCGTGACATAGAACTGATTGGTTGCTGTGTGCGGGCCGGCGTTCGCCATTCCCACCATCCCGGCTCGCGAGTGGCTCAACGTACGGTCGATCTCGTTGCGGATCGCGGTCCCCGACCCGTCCGCCTCCTCCGATGCAGGGATCCCGCCCTGGATCACGTGTCCCGGAACGACCCGGTGAAAGGTGGAGCCGTCGAAGAAGGGCGTTCCCATGGAGAACGCGTCGTTCCGGATAGTCCCTTCGGCCAGTCCCACGAAGTTCGCAACCGTCATGGGCGTCTTGTGTAACGCCAGGTCGATTACGAAGACGCCCTTTGGCGTGTGGACCTCGGCATAGAGTCCGTCCGGCTGGGGATACGGGCTCCGCACCGCCGCGGCGCCTGCGCACGCAGCACACACGAGCCACACCAGGAATGGCACTGCGCGGTTCGCACATGGGATCGACTGGCGGCGAGCGCTCATCGCGTCCTCCAGCAAGGGGCAGGTGCGGTAAGGTAACAACGCGCGGCGGGCAACCCAACGTCGCGGAGGACGGCATCCGGATATCTATTGTGCGCGTATGACTGACATGGCTGCGCGACGCGCGCTCACCCGGGCGCTTCGGGCAAGTTTCGGCTTGTTTGATGGCCCTGAGGGGCTTTCGGTCGGCCTGGTCTGGATTCGCTGAGGACGGGCTGATACCTGCGAGCCGGCCGTGAGGGGGCCTTCCACCAGGGGGCCCGGGTATTGACGCAACTTCACCCGGGCGCGCGCGACGTGCTAGCGGTCTCGTAAATGGCGGGCTAAACAGCCCTATAGGGTATTGACGCCACGGCCGGAGTTTCTTAGGCTATGAGTCCTTCGACAGGCGTTTGCGGGCCGCCGCAGGCCCTCGCTTCTATCCCAAAGTGTCCCTTCTTTCGGGAGATGGTCAGATGAAAGCAGTTTCGCGCAGTCTGTTCGCAGCGCTGACGTTGGGGATGTTTGCGGCTCCGGCGTCAGCCCAGGTATTCGGGATGCCCGTGGATTTCAGGCCGGTCGGCACCGGTGTGACGATCCACGGCGGAATAGGTCGCGGCGTTAACGACAGTTCCGGCAAGATCACGTCGGCCGGCGGTGGTGTGACGATCGGCCTACCATCGTTCCAGATCGGTGCTGCGGTATCGCGCTGGGGCCTAAAGACCGGGGAGCCTAAGGAGATCTCGTTCGGCGGCCACGCGGCCTTCAAGCTGCCGCTCCCGCCGGCCACACCGGTCTCGCTCTCGATCGGCGCGGGCGTAGGCGTCGTCAGCACTGATATCACCACCACAGAGAGCGTGACCAGCATCTTCGTGCCGGTGGGGCTGACCCTGGCCATCAACGTGCCGAGCCCGACGCTCGATGTGACACCCTGGATCTCGCCGCAGTTCCGCTACAGCCGGACCGGCGCGATCGGCACGGATCCGTCGGAGAGTAACTCCGATTTCGGGGTTTCGGGCGGGCTGAGCATCACCCTCCCCATGGGCTTCGGGTTCCAGGGGCTGTTCGACTACGACAACGGTTCCGAGGCGTTCACCGTGGGTGGTGGGGTACACTTCACGATCGCGGTGCCGAGCCTCGCCCCGGGCATGTAACCGGCCGGGTAGTCGAACCGCGACAACAGTCGAGGCGTCCCGCGCGGCGGGGCGCCTCTTTCGTACTCAGCACGCAGAGCTGCAATGCATGCGAGGGCACGGCGTCGCTTCCGTGGAGCCGCTGGGGCGGG
>JADFNB010000002.1 GCA_022563595.1 Gemmatimonadota bacterium | reverse complement strand
TGCCTGGTGGAGTGGAGATGGTGATGCCGGGCGACAACACGAAGATGAATATTGAGTTGATTGCGCCGATTGCAATGGAGGACGGGTTGCGGTTCGCGATTCGCGAAGGGGGCCGTACGGTCGGGGCGGGCGTAGTCACGAAGATCGTTGAATAGTGTGGAAGGCGGGAACGTTCCACCCGCTGCCACCGTTCTGTCGAGACAATGAGCCATGCCCAGAGACAAGGTGATCATGGAGTGCACCGACTGTAAGAGTCGGAACTACTTCACCACGAAGAACCGCCGGAAGCATCCCGAGCGGGTCGAGTGGAAGAAGTTCTGTCCGCGGTGTGGGGCGCACAGGCTGCATAAGGAAACGAAATAGCGGTGAACGCGGTTTTCTCGTTTGCCCAGAGGTCTGCTGTGTACCTTCGGGAAGTGCGGGCGGAAGTGCAGAAGGTCACCTGGCCGACTTGGATGGATCTCCGGCGCACCACGGGCGTGATCATCGTGTTCGTGATCGTGCTCGGGATCATTATCGGCATCATGGACTGGTTGGCCTCCAAACTGCTGATTACTTTTCTCGGACAGCTTTTTGGGTGATCGGCACTGTCATGGAACCCAAGTGGTACGCGATCCAGACGACGGCGGGTCACGAGAACAAGGTCAGATCGTTGATCGAGCGTCGCATCAGCGCCGACCCCAGGGCGGACGAGGAACGCCTCATTCGGCAGACACTGGTGCCGACCCAGCAGGTGGTCGAGATCAAGAACGGGAAGAAGGTAACGGTTGAGCGGAAGACCTTCCCCGGGTACGTGCTGGTGGAGATGGTGCTGAACCAGGAAACCGTTCACATCATCAACAGCATTCAAGGTGTGATCAAGTTCGTGGGTCAGGGATGGACCCCGCAGGCGCTGCGGCAGGAAGAAGTGAACCGTCTCCTCGGCATCGAAGAGGAGACACCTGAGAAGGAACCGGGGGAAGAGATCCCGTTCCTGCCGGGACAGGTTGTCGAGATCATGGAGGGGCCGTTCTCCGACTTCAGCGGTACGGTCGAGGAAGTGCTTCCTGACAAGGGTAAGGTGCGCGTGAGCGTGAGCCTGTTCGGTCGGCCGACGACCGTGGAGTTGAATTACTTGCAGTTGAAGGGCCACTAGCGGCGACGAGACGCCACCTGCCGCCGCGAACGACAGCGAGCAGGACGCCTACCACGGCGGAACGTGGGAGCCAGGGACACGGGTTCCGGCGCATAGCGAGGAGTAGATGCCGAAGAAGGTAATTGGATTCGTAAAGCTGCAGGTTCCTGCCGGCGCGGCAACACCCGCGCCCCCGGTTGGCACGGCGCTCGGTCCGCACGGTGTCAACATCATGGACTTCTGCAAGCGGTTCAACGCCAAGACGCAGGGCCAGCCCGGCATGATCATCCCGGCTGAGATCACGATCTATAAGGATCGGAGCTTCAGCTTCATCACCAAGACGCCGCCGGCGGCGATCTTGTTGAAAAAGGAAGCCGGAATCGAGAAGGGATCGCCCGTGCCCAACCGTGACAAGGTCGGCCAGGTCACGCGTGATCAACTGCAGAAGATCGCCGAGATCAAGATGCCGGATCTGAACGCGGGTGACATGGACGCCGCGATTCGCATCATTGCGGGAACCGCGCGGGCCATGGGACTGGAGGTGGTCGACTGATGGCGCACGGGAAGAAGTTCCGCGCTGCTGCGGCGACCATCGACGTAGCGGAGGCATACGCACCGCAGGAAGCCATCGAGATGGTCAAGTCGGTCTCCTTTGCCAAGTTCGACGAGAGTGTGGAAGTGGCTCTGAACCTGGGCGTGGACCCGCGCCATGCCGACCAGATCGTGCGAGGCACGGTGGTGCTGCCGCATGGAACCGGCAGGTCGGTCCGAGTGCTCGTTTTTGCCCAGGGTGAGAAGGAGAAAGAGGCCCGGGAGGCCGACGCCGATTTCGTCGGGGCGGAGTACATCCAGAAGATCAAGGACGGGTGGCTCGACTGCGATGTGGTAGTGGCGACGCCCGACATGATGGGGAAGGTCGGTCAGCTGGGTCGCATACTCGGTCCACGCGGGCTCATGCCCAATCCCAAGTCCGGTACGGTCACGATGGATGTCGCGAAGGCAATCAAGGAGATCAAGGCCGGGAAGATCGAGTTTCGCGTCGACAAGACCGGCAACCTGCATGCGCCGATCGGTAAGGTGTCGTTCTCCGCGGACCAGCTGGGAGAGAACCTCAACGCATTTGTCGATGCCGTGCAGCGGGCCAAGCCGGCGGCGGCGAAAGGCGCATACATCCGATCGGTGACAGTTTCCAGCACGATGGGTCCCGGCGTCACCGTGGATACGGCGGTGTTTCGATGAACCGTACCGAAAAGGCGGCTGTGGTGGCGACGCTGCGCAAGCGCATCGCGAAGCTGCCCACCATATACCTGACCGACTTCACCGGCATTTCGGTGAAGCAGATGACCGATCTCCGGCGCCGCTTTCGTGCAGCTGGGGTCGAATACGTCGTCGTGAAGAACACACTTGCCGAGCGCGCCTTCCGCGAGGAGTCGGTGGTGGAGCTGGGCACAGCGTTCACCGGACCCACCGGCTTCGTGCTGGCTCAGGACCCGGTTGCGGCGGCGAAGATCATCACCGATTTCCAGAAGGAAGCCGCGTCGTTCAAGGTCAGGTCCGGGTTGGTCGAAGGCCGCCCGGTCTCGCCGGACGACGTACGGCGTCTCGCCACGCTGCCGTCCCGTGATGGGTTGCTCGGGCAGTTGGCGGGCAGTTTCCAGGCGCCCCTACAGGGTTTCGTTGGCGCGCTGAACGGACTGTTGTGCCAGATGGCAGGCGCCCTCGAGGCGCTTCGCGAGCAGCGCGCCTCCGCTGCGTGAACAGGTAGGAGAGAGAGACACGATGGCCACCACGACTTTGAACAAGGACGAAATCCTCGGCGCGATCGGGAACATGTCGGTTATGGAACTCGCCGATCTGATCGAGGCGTTCAAAGAGAAGTTCAATGTGACGATCGCGGCGGCCCCCGTCGCGGCGGCCCAGGCCGCCGGTGGTGGGGATGCGGCAGCCGCGGCCGAAGAGAAGACGGAATACACCGTCGTCCTGACCGATGTCGGCGGGAAGAAGATTCAGGTGATCAAGGCTGTCCGCGAGGTGACCTCGCTCGGCCTCAAGGAAGCCAAGGAGTTGGTCGACAAGGCCCCGAGCAACGTCAAGGAAGACGTCAGTAAGGAAGAGGCTGAGACCGTCAAGAAGAAGCTGGAAGAGCAGGGTGCGACGGTCGAGCTGAAGTAGGTGTCCGGGCGGCCGCCAACCGGGTGGCCGCTGGATCTTTGCCTTCTTCAGTGAGACTGGATGCCGGACTACAGACGGATTTCGCACATGCTGCTCGCTCGACGAGCCCCAACCCCTGTTCCGGACCAGGCGGGTCCGGAACGGGCGGGGCTGTTTGCGCTGCGTGAGGCTGGCTGATGACTACGACCACCCCCGTTATCTCGTTCGGCAAGCTGAAACCAGGGATGCCGATGCCGCATCTGCTGGATATCCAGACGCTGTCGTTCAACGCACTGCTCGCCTCCGGGGGTGACGGCCCGGCGCCCGACCTCGGGCTGGAGCGGGTGTTCAGGGACGTGTTCCCCATCTCCGACGTGAACGGGAACTATTCGCTCGAGTTCGTGAAGTTCGCGCTGGGAGAACGGAAATACACGGTCGAGGAATGCATCGAGCGTGATATGACGTATTCGGCGTCGCTGAAGGCGACGCTGCGCCTGATCGTGCACGAGGAACTCGAAGGGGGCGAGCGGCGGCCCAAGAACATCATCGAGAAGGAGGTCTATCTCGGCGAGCTGCCGATGCTCACGCCCCTCGGAACCTTTGTGATCAACGGCGCCGAGCGTGTGGTCGTGTCACAGCTGCACCGGTCTCCTGGGGTCGTCTTCGAAGAGACGATCCATCCCAACGGCCAGCGCCTGAACAGCGCGCGCATCATCCCGTTCCGCGGGTCGTGGGTGGAGTTCACGGTTGACATTCATGACGTGATCTACGTTCACATCGACAAGAAGAAGAAGTTCCCCGCGACGGCGCTGCTGCGTGCGTTCGGCTACGGCTCCAACAGCGACATCCTGCGCCTGTTCTACGCAACCCGTCTGATGGACCTGACTCGGAAGGTCGACGAGCGGACGCTGCGGCGCGAAGTGCTCGGTGCTCTGTTTGCCGAGGATGTTCCCGACAGCAGCGGCGAGGACCAGTGGCTGGCGCGGGAAGGTGACGAGCTGACTGCGGAGTGCTACGCGGCGCTGCGCGACGCCGGTGTGAAGGCGATCTGGACCTTCGCGCGCTACACGACGATCGACATTCGTGACGACGAGCGGCCGACGACGATGCGGGAACTCGACGAGCGCCAGATCCTGGCGTTCGACGTTCCCGATCCCGATACCGGCGAAGTGCTGCTCGAGGCTGGCAAGGAACTGACCGATGCGGCCAAGAAGAGGTTGTCCAAAGCCGGCGCGCTCAAGGTGGACGTACTGCTTGGCTCGCAGCGTTCGGAGACGCAGCTCATTAAGAACACCCTGGCGAAGGACCCCACGTCGTCTGAGGCGGAGGCGCTGGAGCAGATCTACGCCCTGCTGCGGCCGGGTGACGCGCCGAACCTGGAGACGGCGCGTGCGGCGCTCGAACGCCTGTTCTTCAATCCCAAGCGCTACGACCTGGGACGGGTCGGTCGCTACAAGATCAACCAGCGGCTCAAGGTCAAGGTCCCGGATACGCACACCGTGCTTACCCAGGATGACTTCGTCGCAATCATCCGATATCTCCTCGAGCTGTCTGAAGGGCGCGGCCACACCGACGACATCGACCACCTCGGCAACCGGCGGGTACGAACGGTTGGCGAGCTGATCGCCAACCAGTTCTCGGTCGGACTATCTCGTATGGCGCGGCTCGTCAAGGAGCGGATGAGCATGAACAACGATCCCGAGAAGATCTCGCTCGACGACTTGGTCAACGCTCGGACGGTGAGCGCCGTCATCCAGGCCTTCTTCGGTTCCTCCCAGCTCTCGCAGTTCATGGACCAGACGAACCCGCTCGCCGAGCTGACGCACAAGCGACGGCTCAGCGCCCTCGGACCGGGAGGCCTAACGCGGGAACGGGCCGGTTTCGAGGTCCGTGACGTGCATTATTCCCAGTACGGACGCATGTGCCCGATCGAGACGCCCGAAGGCCCGAACATCGGCCTCATCACGAGCCTCTCGACATATGCTCGTGTGAACGACCTTGGGTTCATCGAGTCGCCGTACCGGGTGGTGAGGGACGGCAGGGTGACCAACGAGATTCGGTGGCTCTCGGCGTCCGAGGAGGAGGAGTACGCTGTTGCCCAGGCGAACGCGCCGCTCGACGCGGATGGGCGCTTTGAGCGGGATTCGGTGCTGTGCCGCAAGCGCGACGACTACCCGCAACTTCCTCCGGAACGTATCGACTTCATGGACGTCGCGCCGGAGCAGCTGGTCTCGATAGCTGCCGCTCTCATTCCGTTCCTGGAACACGACGACGCCAACCGGGCGCTCATGGGGAGTAACATGCAGCGTCAATCGGTGCCCTTGTTGTTCCCG
Organism: Gemmatimonadota bacterium; assembly: GCA_022563595.1. Classification (GTDB taxonomy): domain Bacteria; phylum Gemmatimonadota; class Gemmatimonadetes; order Gemmatimonadales; family GWC2-71-9; genus JADFNB01. The sequence goes on along the minus strand of JADFNB010000002.1, from coordinate 148,728 downwards.
CAGGCCCCGCTTGTGGGGACGGGCCTGGAGGAGAAGGCGGCGCGCGATTCCGGAGCGGTCGTCATCGCCCGCCGGGACGGCGTGGTCGGCAAAGTCACCGCCGACGAGATCATCGTCGATACGGGACTCGACCGGCGCGCGAGTGGCGATGCCCCCCTCGCGCGGCTGATGCAGCACGACCGGTACCGCCTGAAAAAGTTCTGGCGCACGAATCAGGACACGGCTGTCAACCAGCGCCCGCTCGTGGCGGTCGGAGATACGATCGAGGTGGGTCAGGTGATCGCGGACGGGCCGGCGACCGAGAATGGCGCGCTGGCCCTCGGCGCCAACGTGGTCGTGGCGTTCATGCCGTGGTACGGACACAACTTCGAGGACGCGATAGTGCTCTCGGAGCGCCTGGTCAAGGACGACGTCTACAGCTCCGTTCACATTCAGGAACTCGAGCTGCACGTCCGCGACACGAAGCGCGGCCAGGAAGAGATCACCTGCGAGATTCCCAACGTGTCGGAGGAGGCGTCGGTCGATCTCGACGAGCGCGGCATCATTCGTATCGGCGCGCACGTGATACCGGGCGATATTCTCGTTGGCAAGATCACACCCAAGGGTGAGACGGAGCTCTCCCCCGAGGAGAAGCTGCTGACCGCGATCTTCGGCGAGAAGGCCAAGGATGTCAAAGACTCCTCGCTGAAGGTGCCGCCGGGCATGGCGGGAGTCGTCATCGACGTCAAGATCTTCTCTCGCGTCGAGGATCAGGTGGTGGAGAAGGACCGCGGTGAGCGCATCGGCGAGGTCCGGCAGCTCGAGAACGAGGAGAAGGCGCGCATCACTCAGGTGTTGTTCGAGGAGCTGCACGACCTGCTCCAGGACCAGGAAGTGGCGGTGATGCTGAAGAACGGCACGGTCGAGGAGCACCTGAAGGAAGGCACGAAGCTCACCAAGGCCATCCTCGACGAGTTGCATCTCGCCGACGTGGACCGGAAGACTCTGCGCGTCAAGTCGAAGACGGCGAACACGCGCATACGCGCGGCCATCGACGCGGCGACCACCGAGCGTGCCAAGATAGAGGAAAAGGCGGAAGACCAGATCGACAAGATCCTCCAGCCAGACGAACTCCCCCCCGGGGTGATCCAGCTGGCGAAGGTCTATCTGGCGGAGAAGCGGAAGATCTCCGTCGGCGACAAGATGGCCGGGCGGCACGGCAACAAGGGCATCATCGCCCGCATCGTGCCGGAAGAGGACATGCCGTTCCTGCCGGACGGTACGCCGGTCGACATCGTGCTCAACCCGCTCGGCGTGCCCAGCCGGATGAACGTCGGCCAGCTCCTGGAGACCCATCTGGGGTGGGCCGCACGGATTCTAGGGTTCGCGGCCAAGAGTCCGGTGTTCCAAGGGGCGGACGAGGCCGAGATCGGGATCCTGCTCCGGCTGGCCGGTCTCAGGTGGGCGTGTGCCGCAGCGCACATCGAGTCGACCGCACCCGAGTTCTCGGTGGATGTGCTGCGGAAGCTCATCGCCGACATCAAACGGCTCCCGGCGGAGAATGGTGGCCGACCCGATCTCGCGTCGCTACGGATCGATGCGCTCGGAAGCCGGGCACTCTCGCAGGTCACACGCGATGTGTTCCATCAGGTGCGCGGCTTCCTAGAGACCGTCGCGAAGGAGCTTGCCGTTCGCTACCGCGACGAGGCGAACATGCAGATTCAGGATCACCGGGAACGGCTTGGTGAGAGTGCCGATCTGAGTAAGGCCCGGAAGGCGGCGCTGAAGGCCGGGCTCAAGGAAGCCGACAACTCCGCGGCACTGTCCGCTGCCGACGCACTGCGGGCGGCCGGACTACCGGCCCTCGCGAAGCTGCTCGGTCCGAAGAGCGGCGTGGACGTGGAGGCCGCAGCTCGTGAGTTCCTGCGGTACGCCGGCCTCACGCCGGTCGGCAAGGCGCGACTCCGCGACGGCCGGACGGGCGATTGGTTCGAGTCGGAGATCACGGTCGGCGTGATCTACATGGTGAAGCTGTCACATCTGGTCGACGACAAGATCCATGCGCGGTCCATAGGACCCTACAGCCTCGTAACGCAGCAGCCGCTCGCGGGGAAGGCACAGTTCGGAGGTCAGCGCTTCGGCGAAATGGAGGTCTGGGCACTCGAAGCGTACGGCGCAGCCCACGTCCTGCAGGAGATGCTGACCGTCAAGTCCGACGACGTGAACGGACGCAGCCGCGTCTACGAGGCGATCGTCAAGGGACAGAACCTGCCGGAACCCGGCATTCCCGAATCGTTCAATGTGTTGGTCAAGGAACTGCAGGCGTTGGGTCTGAAGGTAACGCTCGGGGCAACCGAGGACGGGGAAGAGTAAAGGGGATGGCCATATGATTGATTTCCGTAGCACGCGGGAGGCCCGCGGCTCGAGCTTCGATTTCATTCAGATACGGATCGCGGCGCCAGAAGAGATCCGCGGACCACGCGACAGCAAAGAGCGCGAGAGGCTCGCGCTCCAGGGCCAGCGGACTTGGTGGTCTTGGGGCGAGGTGACCAAGCCCGAGACGATCAACTACCGCTCGTTCAAGCCGGAGAAGGACGGCCTGTTCTGCGAACGGATCTTCGGTCCGGCCAAGGATTGGGAGTGTCACTGCGGCAAGTACAAGCGCATCCGCTACCGCGGAGTCATCTGCGACCGCTGTGGTGTAGAGGTCACGCTGTCCAAGGTTCGGCGCGAACGCATGGGTCACATCGAGCTGGCGGTGCCTGTGGCGCATATCTGGTTCTTCAAGACGCTGCCGAGCCCGATGGGCAATCTGCTCGACCTGACGCTGAAGGATCTCGAGCGGGTCATCTACTATACCAACTACGTGGTCATCGATCCCGGGGCGCAGGATCTCCAGCCCAACGAGCTGCTGGATGAGGAGCGATACCTTGAACTGAAGGCGAAGGCGAAGGCGGAGGGCGATACGGCGTTCCACGCGGACATCGGTGCCCCGGCTGTACGCGAGCTGCTGCTGCGGCTCGATGTCGACAAGGTGTCGGACGAGCTGCACAAGGCGGTCTCCGGCGAGACGAGCCAGCACCGCAAGAAGCAGATGCTGAAGCGGCTCAAGATTCTGGACGCGTTCCGGAACTCCGGCGACCACGGTGAACGCCGGAATGAGCCGGTGTGGATGATCTTGGATGTGGTTCCGGTGATACCGCCCGACCTGCGCCCGCTGGTACCGCTCGACGGCGGTCGGTTCGCGACCAGCGACCTCAACGATCTCTATCGGAGGGTCATCAACCGGAACAACCGGCTCCAGAAACTGATCCAGCATCGCGCACCTGAGGTGATCCTGCGCAACGAGAAGCGGATGCTGCAGGAAGCCGTCGACGCTCTGTTCGACAACGGACGCCGGTCGAAGGCGATCCGCGGTCGAGGGAAGCGACCGCTCAAGTCGCTCTCCGACATGTTGAAGGGGAAGCAGGGACGATTCCGCCAGAACCTGCTCGGTAAGCGAGTGGACTACAGTGGCCGGTCGGTGATCGTCGTGGGGCCGGAGCTGCGGCTTCACCAGTGCGGGCTGCCGAAGACGATGGCGGTGGAGCTGTTCAAGCCGTTCATCATCCACAAGCTGGTGGAGGCGGGGATCGCCGAGACCGTAAAGCGGGCGAAGAAGATCGTCGAGCGTGAGAGCCCGGAGGTCTACGAGATCCTCGAGGAGATCATTCGGGATCACCCGGTGCTCCTGAACCGTGCCCCGACGCTACACCGCCTGGGCATTCAGGCGTTCGAACCGGTGCTGGTGGAGGGGAAGGCAATCCGCATCCATCCGCTCGTCTGCGCGGCATTCAACGCCGACTTCGACGGCGACCAGATGGCGGTTCACGTCCCGCTCTCGTTCGAGAGTCAGCTGGAAGCGCGGGTCCTGATGATCTCGAGCAACAACATCCTCAAGCCGTCCGACGGACGTCCGGTCGCGGAGCCGACCCAGGACATGGTGCTCGGATGCTATTTCGTGACGAAGCCCACGCCCGATTTCGAGAAGCAGCTCGAGACCGCGCCGCACATGGGCTCGCTGGCCGAGGTCGAGATGGCCGTGGTCACGGGTCATCTGCACCTCCATTCGGCGATCCACTTCTGGTACCGCCCGCCGCCGGAGGCCAAGGAGCAGGAGAAACATTGGATCCCAACGACCGCCGGGCGCGTGATGTTCAACAGCATCTTGCCACGACGGCTTGTCGCGGAACTGGGCTTCCAAAATCATGTCATGAGCAAGCCGGCGTTGTCGACGATAGTATTCGAGGCATATCGACGCGCCGGCCTGACGGATACGGTCACGTTCCTGGACGACCTCAAGGAGTTTGGCTTCCGCTATGCGACGTGGGGCGGTGTGTCGATCGGTGTTGACGACCTCGAGATCCCGCACGAGAAGAGCGAGATCCTCGAACAGGCGAGCGCGCGGGTCGAGCGGTTTCAGCGCGCCTACGCCGCTGGCCAGATCACGTTCGGCGAGCGGTACAACAAGGTCATCGACGCGTGGACCCACGCGAATACCGACATTGCCGAAGCGATGGTCTCCGGGCTGGCGCGGTCGCAGCGCGGCTTCAACCCCGTCTACATGATGTTCGATTCCGGGAGCCGGGGCAGCCGTGATCAGATCCGTCAGCTTGCGGGCATGCGTGGCCTGATGGCCAAGCCACAGAAGAAGCTCACCGGTGGTATCGGAGAGGTGATCGAGAGCCCGATTCGCTCCAACTTCCGCGAAGGACTCTCCGTGCTGGAGTACTTCATCTCGACGCACGGCGCCCGGAAGGGCCTCGCCGATACAGCACTCAAGACCGCCGACGCAGGATACCTCACGCGCCGGCTGGTCGACGTCGCGCAGGACGTCACCGTCACGGAGGAAGACTGCGGGACAATCCTGGGACTGGAGATCACGGCGCTGAAGGAGGGTGAGGATGTCATCGAACCGCTCCGGGAACGGGTCGCGGGGACGGTGGCGGCGGACGACACCTTCGACCCGCACGTGCTGGACGATCACGGTGATCCGCGGCTGCTCGTGTCTGCGGGAGAGCTGATCGAAGAGGAGGCGGCCGCGGACATCGAGGACGCCAGCATCGAGTCGGTTAAGATCCGCTCCGTGCTGACCTGTGAGGCCAGGCGGGGAATCTGCCGCATGTGCTACGGTCGCAACCTGGCCACGATGGCAATGGTCGACCTTGGTGAGGCCGTCGGCATCCTGGCGGCGCAGTCTATCGGTGAGCCCGGCACGCAGCTCACGCTCCGAACCTTCCACATCGGCGGCACCTCAGCGCGTATCGCCGAGATGACGGAGCGTCGGACCAAGCTCGAAGGCACGATCACGTTCGGCGATCGTCTGCTCGCCGTGGAGATCGAGGACGGCAAGCAGATCGTGACCGGCTACGAGGGCGAGCTGATACTCACAGATGAAGAAGGGCAGATGCGCTCGCGGTTCCAGGTCCCGTTGGGGGCCAACCTGGGCGTTACAGACGGGCAGGTCGTCAAGAGGAACGACCTGTTGTTCGAGTGGGACCCGTACACCAACCCGATCATCACCGATGTAGCCGGGAAGGTCCGCTTCGTGGACATCGTCGATGACGAGACGGTCCGCGAGGAACTCGACGAGATCACCGGGCTCAGACAGAGGGTGATCATTGAGGACCGCGAAAAGAAGCTGCATCCGCACGTCGAGATCGTTCAGAAGATCAAGGGCGGCAAAGAGCGCAAGGTGCGCGACTACGTCATCCCCGAGGGTGCGCAGCTCACCGTCGACGACGATGACACCGTGGTTGCGGGGAACACGCTCGCCAAGGTCTCGCGGGAAGCGTACAAGACCCGGGACATCACCGGTGGGCTGCCGCGGGTGGCGGAGCTGTTCGAGGCACGCCGACCCAAGGATCCGGCCACGATCTCCGAGATCGACGGCGTCGTACAGTTCGGCGACATCAAGCGCGGGAAGCGGGAGATCTTGGTGCAGCCGGAATCGGGCGAGCCACAGCTCTATGAGGTTCCGGCCGGCAAGCACCTGCGCATCCATGAGGGCGATAAGGTCCGCGCCGGCGACCGGCTCACCGAGGGCCCGGTCAACCCGCACGACATCCTGCGGATCAAAGGGCCGCGCGCGGTGCAGGAATACCTTCTGAACGAAGTGCAGGAGGTGTACCGGCTCCAGGGTGTGAAGATCAACGACAAGCACATCGGCGTCATCGTACGTCAGATGCTCCAGAAGATCCGCGTCGTGGAGCCGGGTGAAACCGAATTCCTCGAGGGGGAGAACGTCGATCGGCTTCTGTTCCGCGAGCGGAACGAGCGGCGCATCAAGAAGGGCGGCAAGCCGGCCACTAGCGAGCCGTTACTGCTGGGAATCACCAAGGCGTCGCTCACGACCCAGTCGTTCATCTCCGCGGCGTCGTTCCAGGAGACGACCCGGGTGCTGACCGATGCGGCCATGCGTGGTCTCAAGGACGACCTGGTGGGGCTCAAGGAGAACATCATCATCGGGCACCTGATTCCCGCTGGAACGGGGATCTACCGGTACTCGGAAATCGAGATCGAGCCACCGCAGGGCTTCGAGCCTCCGCCTCCGCCTCCTGAGGAGAAGGAGGGGGTTCCGAGTCCGTTCATCGCGACGGCGCCGCCGGTTGCGGCGGTGGAAACGGGTCCAAAGCAACCTTGACCCATGGGTGAGGCCGGTCTACATTTGTAAGGCTGTGACAGATTGCGGCGTCTAACGCCGTATCGGATACGCATATATGCCGACTATCAACCAGTTGATCCGCCAGGGGCGGAAGGCCGTCGCCAGGAAGGACAAGGTGCCAGCGCTCAAGGGGAGCCCCCAAAAGCGCGGGGTCTGCACGCGGGTATACACCACCACGCCGAAGAAGCCGAATTCGGCGCTGCGGAAGGTCGCTCGCGTCCGGTTGACCACCGGGTTTGAGGTGACGAGCTACATCCCGGGTGAGGGGCACAACCTGCAGGAGCACAGTATCGTGCTGATCCGCGGCGGCAGGGTGAAAGACCTGCCCGGCGTGCGGTACCACATCGTGCGGGGAACGCTCGATGCGGCCGGGGTGACTGACCGCAAACAGAGTCGCTCGAAGTATGGCGCGAAGAAGCCCCGATGAGTCGGCGACAGCGGGCGACCAAGCGCACGGTTCCGCCGGATCCGCGCTACGACAGCCAGACGGTCTCGAAATTCATCTGCAACCTGATGCTCGGCGGCAAGAAGTCGACGGCTGAGCGGATCTTTTACGATGCGATGGACTTGATCGAGCAGCGCACCGGCCAGCCGGGCGTCAATGTGTTCAAGCAGGCGCTCAACAACACCAAGCCCATGCTCGAGGTCAAGAGCCGGCGTGTGGGTGGGGCCACGTACCAGGTGCCGGTAGAAGTACGGCCCGACAGGCGGACGGCGCTGGCGATGCGATGGATACTAACGTATTCCCGACAGCGCAGTGAGCGCTCCATGGCCGAGCGCCTGGCGGCGGAGTTGACCCTGGCGTCGAAGGGTGAAGGAATCTCGGTCAAGAAAAAGGAAGACACGCATCGGATGGCGGAGGCGAACCGCGCGTTCGCCCACTACCGGTGGTAGACAGAAACACGTAGACGACATTGCAAGGGGCCCCCTGGCATAAGGGAGCCCGCGTCGCAGGGTAGGACCCGGACGGTGGCGGAGCGAGACCTGTCTGCCGGAGCAGATGACGGTCGCCCCGCGTTTTTCTTTACCCGACGTGCGGGATAATTGGAACTCGAACCGCAGCAGAGTGCAACGGTATTGTGCTAGACATGGCGAGAAGGACGCCGCTCCAGAAGATTCGTAACATCGGCATCATGGCGCACATCGATGCCGGGAAAACCACGACCACTGAGCGTATCCTGTTCTATACGGGCCGGACGCACAAGATGGGCGAGGTTCACGAAGGTGCGGCAATAATGGATTGGATGGAGCAGGAACAGGAGCGCGGCATCACCATCACGGCCGCGGCGACCTTCTGCGAGTGGGACCGGTTCGATGAGGTATATCAGATCAACATCATCGACACGCCGGGGCACGTGGATTTCACGGTCGAGGTGGAGCGGTCGCTTCGGGTGCTCGACGGAGCGGTGGCCCTGCTGGACGCCGTAGGCGGCGTGGAACCCCAGACCGAGACGGTCTGGCGCCAAGCCGACCGCTACGGCGTGCCGCGGATCGTCTTCGTCAACAAGATGGACCGGGTGGGCGCCGATTTCGATCGCTGTTTAGGCATGATCCGTGATCGACTCGGTGCGAAGGCGTATCCCGTCCAGTATCCGCTTGGGTCGGGTGAACTGTTCACCGGGCTGATCGATGTGGTGCGGCAGGTCGAGGTCGTTTACGACGAGGCATCACTCGGCGTGAAGTGGGTCGAGGGGGACGTACCCGAGGCGTTCGTGGAGAAGATAGCGCAACTGCGCCACGAGCTGATCGAGGCCACCGTGGTGCACGATGAGGAACTCCTAGAGAAGTACCTTGGTGGCGAAGAGCAGCTCACCGAGGACGAGGTCCGCCGCGCGGTGCGCAAGGCGACCATAGCGGGACACATCGTGCCGGTCTTCTGCGGTGCAGCGTTCAAGAACAAAGGCGTACAACGTCTGCTCGACGGCATCGTCGATTACCTGCCGAGCCCGCTGGACGTACCTCCCACCACCGGCCACCTTCCGCACCACGACGAGACGTTCGTGGAGCGTTCGGCCGACGACGACGTTCCGTTCAGCGCCCTGGCGTTCAAGATCGCGACCGATCCGTATGTCGGTAAGCTCACGTTCTTTCGCGTATACTCGGGAGTCTTGAACTCCGGGTCGTACGTCTACAATTCGACCAAGGACAGGCGCGAGCGCGTCGGGCGTCTCCTGCAGATGCACGCCAACAAGCGGGAGGACATCTCCGAGGTGCGGGCCGGCGATATCGCTGCCGCGATCGGCCTGAAGAATACCGGGACGGGTGATACGCTGTGCGACGAGGATGACCCGATCATCTTGGAAATGATGCGGTTCCCGGAGCCGGTCATCTCGGTTGCGATCGAGCCCAAGACCAAGGCCGACCAGGACAAGCTCGACGCCGCGTTGCAGAAGCTCTCCCAGGAGGACCCAACCTTCCACGTCCGGATCGACCAGGAGACTGGCCAGACGATCATCTCGGGCATGGGCGAGCTGCATCTCGAGATCCTCGTCGATCGCATGAAGCGTGAGTTCAAGGTCGAGGCGAACGTGGGCCGGCCGCAGGTCGCCTACCGAGAGACCGTGCGCAGACGCGCCGAAGAGGTTGAGGGCAAGTTTGTGCGGCAGACGGGCGGACGAGGGCAGTACGGGCACGTCGTCATCAACCTCGAGCCGACGGAGCCCGGGCACGGCTTCGTCTTCGAAGACAAGATCGTCGGCGGGGTGATTCCGCGGGAGTACATCGGTCCGGTACAGCAGGGGATCAAGGAGGCGCTCGAGAGCGGTGTGTTGGCCGGTTATCCCGTGGTCGACGTGCGCGTGGAGCTGATTGACGGGAGCCATCACGCGGTCGACTCGAGTGAGATCGCGTTTAAGGTGGCCGGCTCGATGGCGTTCAAGGAGGGTATGCGTAAGGCGATACCCGTGCTGCTGGAGCCGGTGATGGACGTCGAGATCGTTACCCCATCGGAGTACATGGGAAGCGTCATCGGCGATCTCAACAGCCGGCGAGGCAAGATCGGCGGGATGACACAGCGGGCCGAAGCGCAGGTCATCGGCGCAAGCGTTCCGCTGGCGGAGATGTTCGGATACTCCACCACGCTCCGGTCATCGACGCAAGGCCGCGCAGTCTACACGATGCAGTTCTCTCACTACGAGAAAGTGCCGAAATCCAAGGCCGACGAGATCGTCAGCAAGGTGAAAGGCTAACTACGAGGGTCCGGAGTAAATGGCCAAGCAAAAGTTTGAGCGTACGAAGCCGCATGTGAACGTGGGCACGATTGGTCATGTGGATCATGGTAAGACGACGTTGACGTCGGCGATCACGCGGGTTCAGGCGGCTCAAGGGTTGGCTGATTACGTATCGTTTGACAACATCGACAAGGCTCCGGAGGAGAGGGAGCGGGGGATTACGATAGCGACGGCGCATGTGGAGTATCAGACGTCGGCGCGTCATTATGCACACGTGGATTGTCCGGGTCATGCGGATTATGTGAAGAACATGATTACGGGAGCGGCGCAGATGGACGGTGCGATTCTTGTGGTGAGTGCGGCGGATGGTCCGATGCCGCAGACGCGGGAGCATATTTTGTTGGCGCGTCAGGTGAATGTGCCGTACATCGTGGTTTACCTGAACAAGGTAGACATGGTTGATGATCCGGAGTTGTTGGAGTTGGTGGAGTTAGAGGTACGGGAGTTATTGAGCAGTTACGAGTTTCCGGGTGATGAGATACCGGTGATCAAGGGTTCGGCGTTGCGGGCGTTGGAGAGTGGTGAGCCTGGTGCGGAAGATACGCGGAGCATTGCGGAGTTGTTGACGGCGTTGGACACGTACATACCGCAGCCGGAGCGGGAGATAGACAAGCCGTTTTTGATGCCGGTGGAGGATGTATTTTCGATTACTGGTCGAGGGACGGTGGCGACGGGCCGTATTGAGCGTGGAGTGGTGCGTGTGCAGGAGGAGGTGGAGGTGGTGGGTTTGGGTTCGGACAAGAAGACGGTGGTGACGGGTGTGGAGATGTTTCGGAAGTTGTTGGACGATGGGCAGGCAGGTGACAACGTGGGGTTGTTGTTGCGTGGTATGGACAAGAAGGAGATTGAGCGTGGGATGGTGTTGGCGAAGCCTGGGACGGTGACGCCGCACACGAAGTTTGAGGCTGAGGTGTACGTGTTGACGAAGGAGGAGGGAGGTCGTCACACGCCGTTTTTCAAGGGTTATCGGCCGCAGTTTTACTTTCGGACGACTGATGTGACGGGAGCGGTGGAGTTGCCTGGTGGAGTGGAGATGGTGATGCCGGGCGACAACACGAAGATGAATATTGAGTTGATTGCGCCGATTGCAATGGAGGACGGGTTGCGGTTCGCGATTCGCGAAGGGGGCCGTACGGTCGGGGCAGGCGTAGTCACGAAGATTCTCGAGTAGGAACAGCGGGGTAACCATGGCCGAACAACAGATCCGAATCCGACTCAAAGCGTTCGACCACGCGGTGCTCGATCAGGCCGCGGCTGACATCGTGCGCACAGTCGAGAAGACAGGGGCGCAGGTCTCGGGACCGATCCCGTTGCCGACGAAACTCGAGCGGTGGACGGTGCTGCGGAGTCCGCACGTCGACAAGAAGAGTCGGGAGCAATTCGAGTTGAAGACCCATAAGCGCCTGATTGACATCAAGGATTCCCGCGCCCAGACGGTCGACGCGCTGACAAAGCTGGATCTGCCGGCTGGCGTGGATGTCCAGATCAAGGTCGAGTAGCAATGAACGGAATAATTGGCCGCAAGCTGGGTATGACGCGCGTGTATGCAGACGACGGGCGCGTGCTGCCGGTCACCGTCATAGAGGCGGGCCCCTGTCCCGTGGTGCATGTCAAGGCAGACCGACGGGCAGTGCAGCTGGGGTTCGATACCCAGAAAGCCAAGAACGCGAGCCGTGGCGAACTGGGGCACGCCAAGCGCGCCGGCCTCGACGCCGCGCCACGGGTGTTGCGTGATTTTCCTCTGCCGGCGGACGCGGAGACCACGCCGAGCGAGGGCGACGTCGTCACGGTAGAGATCTTCGCGCCGGGCGACCGCGTCAAGGTCACCGGCACGACGAAGGGTCGGGGGTTCCAGGGCGTCGTGAAGCGTTACGGGTTCAGTGGGGGCCCGGCCTCGCATGGCAGCACCCGGTATCGCAAGCCCGGCAGCATCGGGCCGGGGACCGATCCATCACGCGTGCTGAAGGGCAAGAAGCTTCCGGGACATTACGGGGCCGCGCGGCACACCGAGATCGGGCTGACGGTCGTGCGGGTGGATGCGGAGGAGAACCTGCTGTTCGTCAAGGGAGCCGTGCCGGGACCCACCAAGGGAATCGTCGTCATTCGCAAACAGGGAACCCGGAGTCGTTATGCTTGAGGCGCGCCATTACTCGGCGGCGGCGAAGCCCAAGGGAAGTTACGCCCTTCCCCCTGACTACGACGGCGCCGTCAACGAAGCGGTCCTCTATGATGCCGTGCGCGCACATCTGAACAACCAACGGCAGGGCAACGCTTCGACGAAGACGCGGGGCGAGGTATCGGGCGGCAACCAGAAGCCGTGGCGTCAGAAGGGAACGGGGCGGGCGCGCCAGGGCACGATTCGGGCGCCGCAGTGGGTCGGCGGCGGTATCGTGTTCGGTCCTAAGCCGCGGAGCTACCGTACCACGCTGCCACGAAAGGTCCGGCGGCTCGCGCGCCAATCGGCGCTGAACGCGAGGGCACGCGAGGGTGCGATTACCGTGGTCGAGGCGCTCGAGTTTGAGGAACCCAAGACCCGCCGGATGGTGGAGTTCCTCGACAAGCTCGATCTCGCGGACCGGAAGGTCTTGGTGCTCACAGCCGAGGTGCAGCAGGCGGCCTATCTCGCTGCTCGCAATCTGCGCAACGTTCAGGTGATGCGATACTCGGACGTAGCAGCGTTCCACGTGTTGTGGGCCGAAGCGCTCGTGATTGAGGAAGCAGCGATCGGTGGACATGAGGTTGCGGATTCGGAGCAGAAAGTCGCGACGGCCCGGGCGAGGCGCGCCGCAAAGGCGACGGCGCGGGCGAAACGCGTCAAGAAGAAGACGACCGGGGTCAAGCGGGCCAAGAAGGCCGGTGCGAAGAAGGCCACCAAGAAGGCAAGCGCCTCGTCGAAGAGCAGAAAGGGAGGCGGGAATGCTTGACCTATACCGGACCATCGTGCGGCCGGTCGTGACGGAAAAATCGTCGGCGCAATACGGCACGCTGCACGAATACGCGTTCGAGGTCCACCTGAATGCGACGAAACCGCAGATCCGGACCGCAATCGCGTCGCTTTTCGACGTGGAGGTAGTCCAGGTTCGCACCATGGTGCAGCGCGCTAAGCGGCGCACGCGGGGACGCTCTCACGGTCGGCGGCCACGTTGGAAGAAGGCGCTGGTGCGGCTCCGCGACGGCGACAGCATCGAGATCTTCGAGGGTTAGAAAATAGATGGGAATCCGACAGTTTCGCCCAATGACACCCGGTACCCGGAAGCGCTCGGTATCGGATTTCGCCGAGATCACGCGTTCGGAACCGGAACGTTCGCTGGTCGAGCCCCTGAAGAAGAAGGGCGGGCGAAACAACCATGGCCATCTGACGACGCGGCACCGGGGCGGCGGCCACAAGCGACGCTACCGGCGGATCGATTTCAAGCGGAATAAGCACGGTGTGCCGGCCCGCATCAGCGAGATCGAATACGATCCGAACCGCACGGCGCGGATCGCCCTGTTGACGTATGCCGATGGGGAGAAGCGCTACATCCTGCACCCGCGTGGGCTCGTGGTCGGCGACACCGTCGTCGCGGGTCCCGGGAGTGATATCCGTGACGGGAACGCCCTCCCGCTCGCGGAGATACCACTCGGTACCACCGTGCACTGTATCGAGCTCAAGCCCGGCAAAGGCGGGCAGCTATGCCGCTCGGCCGGGACCGGCGCTCAAGTGATGGCGAAGGAAGGCGCGTACGTCACTCTCAAGCTCCGCAGCAGCGAGGTCCGCATGGTGCGCAGCGACTGCACGGCGACCATCGGTCAGGTGGGCAACGTGGAGCACGAACTGATTCGGACGGGGAAGGCGGGTCGCAACCGGTGGCTCGGGCGCCGTCCCAAGGTTCGCGGCGTAGCAATGAATCCGGTTGATCACCCGCTCGGTGGTGGGGAAGGCAAGGCGTCCGGCGGCAGGCCGGCGACGTCTCCATGGGGCAAGCCCGAGGGGACGAAGACACGCAAACGCAAGAAGGCCAGCACGAAGCTGATCGTGCGCGGCCGCAAGCGCGGCAAGGCCACGCGGTAGGCGAGAGGACAGATGGCTAGAAGCATCAAGAAAGGTCCGTATGTCGAGGAGTCGTTGCTTCGGAAGATCCAAGTCCTGAACGAGACCAACGAGAAACGTGTCTTCAAGACGTGGTCACGCCGCTCGACGATTACACCCGACTTCGTAGGCCACACCATCGCTGTGCACAACGGAAACAAGTTCATTCCGGTGTACATCACCGAGAACATGGTGGGGCACAAGCTTGGCGAGTTTGCACCCACACGGCTCTTCCGCGGTCACAGCGGCAGGACGCCGTCCGACAAGAAGGCTGGCTAACCTGGAGGCAGTGATGGCGGCGAGGGCGATCCAAAAATGGGTGCGGCAGGCGCCTCGGAAGATGCGGTTGGTCATCGACCAGGTGCGAGGTAGCGACGTGAACTCGGCGTACGCGCTGCTGCAGTTTTCGAAGAAGCGGGCGGCGAAACAGATCGAGAAGGTCTTGCGGTCGGCCGTGGCCAACGCGGAGCAGGACGCGCTACGCGAGGAGCGGGCCTTCGACATCGATCGGTTGTACGTGTCGTACGCCGTCGTGAACGAGGGGCCGACGTTGCGGCGGTTCACGGCGGCGGCCCACGGTCGGGCGACGCCCATTCTGAAGCGGATGAGCACGGTGGAGATCCGTGTGGCGGAGAAGGAGGAGTAGTGGGGCAAAAAACCCATCCGTATGGCTTCCGGCTCGGGATCGTCAAACCCTGGCGCTCGCGCTGGTATGCGCGGGCCGAGTTCCCCGAGTTCCTGCGGGAAGACGAGCTAATGCGGAAGTACCTGAAGACGCGCCTGGGGCATGCGGCGATCTCGGATGTGCACATCGAGCGCCGGCCTGGTAAGGTGTCCGTCACGATCTTCACCGGACGTCCGGGCGTTGTGATCGGCAAGCGCGGCGCGGAGGTCGACAAGCTGCGCGACGAACTGGCGCAACTGACGGGGAAAGACATCGCGATAAACGTCGAGGAGATCAAGCGGCCGGAAGTCGACGCCCAACTCGTTGCCGACAACGTGGCGCATCAACTCACGCAACGCATCTCGTTCCGCCGGGCGTTGAAACGGGCGGTCCAGAGCGCTATGCGCATGGGGGCGCAGGGAATCAAGATCCGCGCGGGCGGACGTCTCGGCGGAGCCGAGATCGCGCGGTCGGAAGCGTACCACGAAGGCCGCGTGCCGCTGCATACTCTGCGGGCGGACATCGACTACGCTACCGCCACCGCGAAGACCACCTTCGGGACCATCGGGGTCAAGGTGTGGATCTTCAAGGGTGAGGTGGTCGAAGACGGCCGCGGCCGCACCTACAGCACGGGGACCTGATCGATGCTTGCGCCGAAGCGGGTCAAGTACCGCAAACAAATGAAGGGCCGGACCCGGGGGCTGGCTACCCGCGGTAACACGATCGCGTTTGGGCGTTACGGGCTGATGTCCCTCGAGCCGGGCTGGATCACCAACCGGCAGATTGAGGCCGCGCGTGTCGCGCTGACCCGCGAGATGAAGCGGGGCGGCAAGGTCTGGATCAGGATCTTTCCCGACAAGCCGATCACCAAGAAGCCGGCGGAGACCCGGATGGGCAAGGGAAAGGGAAATCCGGAAGGATGGGTAGCTGTTGTGAAGCCGGGGCGTGTGATGTTCGAGATCGAAGGAGTGGGTGAGGAGTTGGCCCAGCGCGCGCTCAGGCTCGCGTCGGCCAAGCTGCCGGTCAAGACCCGCTTCGTGAAGCGCGAGGACATGTGAGCGATGGCACTGAAGGACGCTGAGCAAAAGGCAGTGGACCCGCAGCAGCTCAGGGAACTCTCGGACGAGGAGCTGCGGAGCGAGCTGGTCCGGCTGCGGGAAGCGCGGTTCCGGCTGCGGTTCCGGGCCGCACAAGAGGATATCACGGCCGAGAACCCCATGCGGTTCCGCACCATGCGGCGGAACATCGCGCGCATCGAGACGGTGCTTCGGGAGAGGAAGCAGTCATGACGGAGCTGAAGGCACCCCGCGGTCGTCGGAAGATCCGAACGGGCGTGGTGGTGAGTGACAAGATGACGAAGACGGTCGTGGTTCGACTCACGCGGCGGTTCGCTCACGAGTTGTACGGCAAACAGGTGACGCGTACCAAGCGCGTGTCCGTTCACGACGAGCGGGGCGCGAAGGTCGGCGATACCGTGCGGATCATGGAAACCCGGCCGCTCTCGAAGACCAAGCGTTGGCGGGTGGTGGAAATCGTCGAGCGGGCCCGATAGGCCAGGGGGATCCGGTGGTTCAACAGGAATCCATGCTCAAGATCGCGGACAATTCGGGCGCGCGCAAAGCGCTCGTGATCCGCGTGCTGGGAGGAAGCGGGCGCCGCTACGCGGGACTCGGTGACGTGGTCGTCGTGACAATCAAGGACGCGCTGCCCACCAGTCAGGTCAAGAAGGGCGAGGTGGTGAAGGCCGTCGTAGTTCGTACGGCCAAGGAAACGCGCCGGCGTGACGGCAGCTATATCCGGTTCGACGACAACGCGGCCGTGCTGATCAACGATGCCGGGGAGCCGCGGGCAACCCGGATATTCGGTCCCGTGGGGCGCGAGCTGCGCGACAAGAAGTTCATGAAGATCGTCTCACTCGCGCCGGAGGTGCTGTAATGAAGCCGCTGGTGCACAAAAAGAGGAAACGCGTGCGGTCGGGCCCGGTGCTGCGTTACAAGATGCACATCACCAAGGGTGATACGGTCCGGGTGATCTCCGGAGCCTTCAAGGGCCAGGAGGGTACGGTCCTCCGCGTTCTGCCGAAACGGAACAGGGTCGTGGTCGAAGGCGTGAACGTCGTGAAACGCCACAAACAGGCTACAGCCGACGCCGAGGGTGAGATCATCCAATTCGCCGCGCCAGTGCATGCCTCGAACGTGATGCTGCTCGATCCCAAATCGGGCGAACCGACGCGCGTACGCCGCAAGAAGGATAAGGACGGGACGGTGGAACGCTTGAGCGTCAAGTCCGGACAGCCGATCCCGAGGAAGCGGTAACAGTATGGCAAAGAACAAGACGAAGACGAAGACGCCGGACGCCGGCACCCAGACGGTGCCGCCAGCGCCTCGCCCCCGGTTGCTGGATCACTACAGGAAGGTAGTGCGGCAGAAACTGGCCCAGGAGTTTGGGTTCGCCAACCCACACCAGGTGCCGCGGCTGGTGAAGATCGTCCTGAATGTCGGCGCTGGTGAGGCGGCCAAGAACGCCAAGTTACTCGACGCCATCGTGGACGAGCTGGGCACGATCACGGGCCAGCGGGCGGTGACGACCCGCGCGAAGAAGTCGATCGCGAATTTCCATCTTCGTGAGGGGATGCCAATCGGCGCGTCAGTAACGCTGCGAGGCGCTCACATGTACGAGTTCCTCGACCGGTTTATCAGTATCGCGGTGCCGCGGATACGCGATTTTCGAGGGCTGCCCACCCAGTCGTTCGACGGGCGGGGCAACTATTCGCTCGGGGTCAAAGAGCAG
Source organism: Gemmatimonadota bacterium (assembly GCA_022563595.1). Classification (GTDB taxonomy): domain Bacteria; phylum Gemmatimonadota; class Gemmatimonadetes; order Gemmatimonadales; family GWC2-71-9; genus JADFNB01. The sequence continues at coordinate 131,293 of JADFNB010000002.1, read as the reverse complement.
CTGATCTTTCCGGAGATCGACTACGACAAGGTCGAGAAGATCCACGGGATGGACATCACGATCGTGACAACGGCGGAACGGGACGATCATGCCATGGCGCTCTTGCGGGAGATGGGTATGCCGTTCCGCGGTCAGACAACCGTCCTGGTGAATTAGGAGCCGACGCATGGCGAAGAAGTCGTGGATAGCGAAAGCGAAGCGGAAACCGAAGTTCAAGGTGCGTGGCTATTCGCGCTGTCAGCGGTGCGGGCGTTCGCGTGCCTTTCTCAGGAGATTCGGCATGTGCCGTATCTGTTTCCGCGAAATGGCGCTGCGGGGCGAGATCCCCGGTGTGCGCAAGGCCAGCTGGTAAGGGGACAGAATCTAGACGCTTATGAGCATGACTGATCCCGTCGCCGACATGCTGACCCGTATCCGGAACGCCTCCTCGGCGGGGCACCGGCGGGTCGACATCCCGGTGTCGAAACTGAAAGTGGAGATCGCGAGGCTGCTGCGCGACAATCACTACATCCAGGAGTACAAGGTTCTGGACGATGGTCGCCATGGGTTGCTGCGCGTGTATCTCAAGTACTACGACGAAAGGCCGGTCATCCGTGAACTCCGCCGGGTGTCCACTCCGGGACTGCGTCGCTACGTGAAGGTGCGCGAGATCCCGCACATCAGGAACGGGCTGGGAATGGCCATTTTGTCGACACCACGCGGTCTGATGTCGGATCGCGAGGCACGGCGCGCCCACGTGGGTGGCGAAGTGCTCGCGGTTCTCTGGTAGGAGGCGGCATGTCACGAATCGGGAAGAAGCCGCTACCAATCCCGTCGGGCGTGGAAGTGACGCTCGAGGGAAACGATGTCACGGTGAAGGGGCCGAAGGGACAGCTCCATAGGCGCTTGCACAAGGAGATGACGATTACGCTCGCCGACGGAGAGCTGAGGGTGACACGACCGAGCGACGCCCGGCAACACAGGGCCCTGCACGGGCTCACGCGCGCTCTCCTGGCCAACATGGTGGAAGGCGTCACCAAGGGGTTCAGCCGCTCGTTGGAGCTGCACGGCGTCGGGTACAAAGCGGAGGCGCAGGCGCAGGGTGTGCGGCTGCTGGTGGGATACTCGCATCCCGTCGACTACACCGCTCCTGAAGGGATCGACATCTTGGTCGATGATCCGACGCACATCAGGGTGGAAGGCATCAGTAAGGAACTCGTCGGTCAGGTTGCCGCGGAGATTCGCAAGGTGCGGCCCCCGGAGCCGTACAAGGGGAAGGGGATCCGCTACGTCGGGGAGCATGTCCGCCGCAAAGCCGGTAAGACAGGGGTGAAGGTATGAGGCCGATTCACAAGCCGAAATCACGCGCCGAGCGCCGTTACCGCCGGCATCGGCGTGTTCGGAAGAAGATCAGCGGAACGGCCGAACGCCCTCGTTTGGTGGTGTTCCGCTCGCTCAAGCACGTCTATGCGCAGCTGGTCGACGACTCGCAGAGTCAGACAATCGTGGGCGTCAGCGACCTCGCCAAGGACGTCCGGCCGGAGCGGCCCGGCAAGGTGGGCGCCAGCTTTGCGGTCGGCAAGCTGCTGGGCGAGCGAGCCAAGGTGAAAGGTATCAGGGCGGTAGTGTTCGATCGCGGCGGGTATCCATATCACGGACGCGTCAAGGCGGTTGCCGAGGGCGCGCGGGAAGCTGGATTGGAGTTCTAAGGCATGACACACAATCGACAGCGCCGCCCGCGCCGTGACCGCCGGGAGCAGGACTCCGACCTCATCGAGAACGTGATCTCCATCAACCGGGTGGCGAAGGTCGTAAAGGGCGGCCGGCGCTTCTCGTTCAACGCGCTTGTTGCGGTGGGTGACGGTGATGGGAAGATCGGGGTGGCTACCGGCAAGGCGAACCAGGTGGCGGAGGCGGTCAGGAAGGCCGTTGAGGGTGCGCGTAAGGCGATGGTACAGATCCCGCGGACCGGCACCACGATCCCGCATGAGATCATCGGCGCGCATGGTGCCGGTCGCGTACTGCTGAAACCGGCGTCGTCCGGAACGGGGGTGATCGCCGGCGGACCGGTGCGTGCCGTGCTGGAGTGCGCTGGTGTCACGGACATTCTGACGAAGTCGCTGGGCTCGGCGAACCCGCACAACATGGTCTGGGCGACCGTGAACGGACTGACGAGTCTCATGACGGTGCAACAGGTCGCCAAAGAGCGTGGCATCGACGTGGCCGAGATCTCGTACAGGAGTCGCCAGGAGGTGAACCATGCCTGAGGCGGGGTCCCGCACGGCAAAGAAGACAACGAAGCAGAAGACGACCAAGGCGAAGACGCCTACCAAGGCGAAGACGCCTACCAGGGCGAAGACCGCCACCAAGGTGAAGGCGCCGGCTAAAGCAGAGACGGCCACCAAAGCGAAGGCAGCGGCCGCGAGGCAACCAGTGGCCCGGCGGCTCCGGGTCAAGCAGGTTCGCTCGGGTATCGGCCACAGTGGCAAGCTGCGTCGGACGCTTCGGGCGCTGGGTCTCAAGTACCAACGCGAGGTCGTGGTGGGTGATAATCCGTCGATGCGGGGCATGCTGCACCGGGTACGGCACCTCGTGCGTGTGACGCCTGAGGAGGGGTGATGGCGGAGAAGAAGCAGCAGCTCGGGCTGCACAACCTCCCTGCGCCGCGAGGCGCAACCAAGGAACCCAAGCGGAAGGGACGCGGTCCCGGATCGGGCCTCGGCAAGACCGCGGGGCGCGGGCACAAGGGGCAGCGGTCCCGCGCATCGGGTAACGTGCGGCCGGGATTCGAGGGTGGGCAGATGCCCCTGATCCGGCGCGTTCCCAAGCGGGGCTTTCACAACCCTGCACGCGTGGCATACCAGGTGGTGAACCTGCGGGATCTGTCCAGGCTCACGGATGCCGAGGTGAACCCTGCCCGGCTGCTGGAGCTGGGGCTCGTCAGTCGCCCCGCCGTCCCCGTGAAGATCCTGGGCGTTGGCGAGGTGGATCGGGCCTATACCGTCACGGGTTGCTCCTGCTCCGCCGCCGCGCGCGCTAAGATCGAGCAGGCAGGCGGTAGGATCGACGAGTAGGTCATGACCGGTCCGCGCATTCCCAACCTGTTCCGGGATCCAGAACTCAAGGACAAGATCCTCTTCACGCTCCTGTGCCTGGCGATCTACCGGGGCGGCGCGCACATTGCAACACCGGGCGTCAACGTGCAGGTCCTGGCGGACTTCATGGCCAACCAGGCCGCCGGGACGCTTTTCGGGGTGTACGATCTCTTCGTGGGTGGCGGGCTCTCACGTGCCACGGTGCTCGCGCTCGGGATCATGCCGTACATCTCCGCGTCCATCATCTTCCAGCTCGCGGGTGCTGTATTCCCGTACGTCGAGAAGCTCCAGAAGGAAGAGGACGGCCGGAAGAAGATCACCCAGTGGACGCGGTACCTGACCGTCGTGCTCGCGCTGGGGCAGGCCTATGGCTTCGCGATCTTCACGGAGTCGCTGCAGGCGGTCTCCATGACGAACGTGTGGGGATTCCGGATGATCACGATCCTCACGCTGACGACCGGTGCGATATTCATCATGTGGCTCGGTGAGCAGATCACCGAGCGTGGCATCGGTAACGGCATGAGCCTCATGATCTTCTTCTCGATCATGGAGGGGATGCTGCCGGGCTTCTTCCAGACGATAGGATTCCTGCAGACGGGAATCATAACGCCATTCCGGGTCCTGATCCTCACTGTGGCCATGGTCGCGGTCGTGGCCGGCGTGATAGCGATGACGGTGGCGGCGCGTCGAATCCCGATTCAGATCCCGCGCAAGGTGATGGGCCGGGGGCGGGTCCGTGAGGGCCAGAAGACGTTTATCCCGATACGCATCAATTCGGCCGGGGTGATGCCGATCATCTTCGCGCAGTCACTGATCATCGTTCCGGGGACGCTCGCGGCATTCACGACGGTCCCGTGGCTTCGCGGGCTCGCGGATACGTTCGCGCCCACCACGGCCGTATACTACGTGTCATACGCGGCGCTCATCATCTTCTTCTCCTTTTTCTACACGTCGATCATCTTCAATCCGGTTGATCTGGCCGAGAACCTGAAGAAACAGGGTGGCTTCATCCCGGGCGTGAAACCGGGGTCGGCCACAGCCGAGTACATCGACGACGTGCTGAGCCGCGTGACGCTGCCCGGCGCGATGTTCCTCGCGGCGATCGCCCTGCTGCCGTTCTGGGTGTTCAGCGTGTTCAACGTGCCGTTCTTCTTCGGCGGGACGGCGCTGCTGATCGTCGTTGGCGTGGCGCTTGATACATGGATTCAGATGCAGCAGCACCTGCATCTTCGTCACTATGATGACTTCATGAAGCAGGGGCGTGTGAAGTTCCGCGGGCGTCGGCGCTACATGTAGCCGCGGATGAGGGCGGAACCACTGAGGGGACCAACGCGGACGGACTGTGCGGCGGGCAAACCCGCCGGCAGCGTATATACCGCCGCGCACTGATCGATGCAGATCATCGTTCTGGGTGCCCCGGGCTCGGGTAAGGGAACCCAAGGTGCCCTGCTCGCCGACCGACTCGGCGTTCCCAAGATCGCCACCGGCGATCTGCTTCGCGCGGCGGTACGCGACAGGACGTCCCTGGGCGTTGAAGCCAGGTCGTTCATGGACCGAGGCCTTCTGGTGCCGGACGAGATCATCCTCGGTCTGATCGAAGAGGTGCTCCGATCACCGGAAGCGCAGGACGGCGTCATCATGGACGGGTTCCCGCGCACTCTGGCGCAGGCGGAGGCGGTCGAAGGGCTCCTGGCGGACCGCGGGAGCCGGATCGACAGGGTGCTGCTCATCGACGTGCCGGAAGACGAGTTGGTGAAACGCATGCTCGGTCGTGCGCGCGCGGAGGGCCGGAGCGACGATACGCCAGAGACGATTCGCAAGCGATTTGCCGTATACGGGGAGCAGACGGCGCCGCTCATCCGGTATTATGAAGAGCGCGGACTGCTCACTACCATTGTAGGGTTGGGCACCGTGCGGGAGGTCGCTGATCGCGTGAACGAGGCGCTCGGACGATGATCACCATCAAGTCGCCACGCGAGGTCGAGACGATGGCCGCGGCCGGCCAGATCGTAGCCGAGACCCTTCTTCTCGTCGGCCGGCATGCGCGACCAGGAATCTCCACCGCAGAGCTGGACGATTTGGCCGAGGAGTTCATCGGCAGCCATCCCGGCGCGCGGCCGTCTTTCAAGGGCTTGTACGATTTCCCCAAGTCGCTCTGCACGTCGATCAACAACGAAGTCGTCCACGGCATCCCCTCCAGAGAGCGCGTGCTCGAGGAAGGCGACATCCTGAGCGTCGACTGCGGCGTCTGTCTCGACGGGCTGCACGCCGATTCCGCGACCACGCTGGCGATAGGCAACGTGAGTGACGAGGCGCAGCGGCTCATGCTAATCACGCGCGAGGCGCTCGAGGCCGGCCTGGCCGCCGCGAAGGCGGACAACCGCGTGGGCGATATCGGGTATGCGGTGCAGCAGGTCGTCGAGGCGGCGGGCTTTAACGTGGTTCGTGAGCTGGTCGGTCATGGGATCGGCACGAGCTTTCACGAAGGACCGCAGGTACCGAACTACGGGAAGCCCAAACGCGGAGCGCGTCTCACGAAGGGGATGACGATCGCGATCGAGCCGATGGTGAACATCGGCGGGCCGGAGATACACACGCTCGGCGACAAGTGGACCGTCGTCACTCGCGACGGGACGCTCTCGGCGCACTTCGAGCACACGGTGGTGATCCTGGACGACGGGAACCAGATCCTCACCGTCGCACCCGCCGCGACACCAGCGTAGCGGGAGTTCTCTTTGCGGCCAGCCAGTCTAGTGGCTTCAACATGATACTATGACACACTTCCCGCAGCGCTTCGATCTTCGTCAGTGGTCCGTAGTCTTCCGCTTCATCAATCCCTCGAGGCTGAACGACCCGCCTCCGGACGCCGCCAGGAACAGGAACACGAAACAATACACCGCCGCCACCTCACCGCGATTGACCCACGGCCACAGGCTGTCGCCCCGCGGGACGTGCATCCAGAAATACGCCACCGCCATCTCGCCGGACAGGACGAACGCTACCGGCTGCGTGAAGAGGCCGAGCACGATCAGGGCCCCGCCGAAGAACTCCAGGACGCCCGCCACGCCAAACCGGGACATCAGCTCGACCGGCTCTCCCCCCAACCATCCGAAGAGCTTCTGTGCCCCGTGGCTCCAGAACAGGAACCCGATCACGATGCGCAGTGCGTTGTGCGCCACCGGTTCGAGCCTGCCAAGCATCTCGGTCATCTCTCGTAGCCTCCGTGTGGTGTGTTCCTGCGCTCACGTCCCGATGGCGCTCAGCTCGCTTAACAACCATTCGTGGATGGTGGGGTTCCCGGCCACGATCGGGCCCGCCGCCAGCGATGCCGGCCGGCCCGCGAGATCGGTCACGACCCCGCCCGCTTCCCGGACGAGGAGGATGCCCGCCGCCATGTCCCACGGCGCGAGCCACAGCTCCCAGAACCCCTCGAGGTGCCCTTCCGCCACGTGTGCCAGGTCGATCGCGGCCGAGCCGGCACGACGGATGCCGCCGGTCTGGGAGAGAAGCCGCGCGAACTGACGCAGATACTGCTCGATGCGCTCCGAGGCGGGACGCTTGAACGGGAACCCCGTCCCCAAGAGCGCCTTGGCAGGCTCGGTCAGGGAGGAGACCCGAAGCGGCGCGCCGTTGCACCAGGCCCCCGCCCCCGTCCCAGCTCCCTCTCCGGCGACAGCTGTGTAGGTCACCCCACGCGAGACATCGTTCACCACGGCTGCCACCGGTTCGTCCCCGACCGCCGCGGCGATGCTCACGGAGTATGCTGGATACCCGTGCAGGAAGTTCGTGGTTCCGTCGAGCGGGTCGACGATCCAGCGGAGCGCGCTCCCCGACTGCTCGGGTGACAGCTCCTCGCCGAGCACGACGGAATCCGGGACGGCCTCGAGCAGCGTCTCGGCGATGATCCGCTCGGCGCGGCGGTCCACCTCAGTCACGAAATCGCTCCTGGCCTTCCGGTCCCAGAAGGCGGGATCAGGCCGTTCGGCGGTCCGAATGAAGGCCGCCGCGCGTTCCGCGGCGCGGGTCGCGACATCCAGTAAGTCCTGATTTTTCGCCACCTTGCGACACCTCTAGCCCCGGCATAGCTTGCAGGCCATGGCCCGGGTTTTTTCGGGAATTCAGCCCTCCGGAGAGCTCCACATCGGCAACTACCTCGGCGCGGTCCGCAACTGGGTCGCGCTGCAGGAGCGCCACGAGTGTTTTTTCTCCATCGTAGACTACCACGCGATTACACAGAGCTATGAGCCGGCGCAGCTAGAAGCGCAAACCTTCGACATGGCGGTCGGCCTGCTCGCCGCCGGGATCGATCCCGAGCGGTGTGTGCTGTTCGTGCAGTCGCACGTGCCGGAGCACACGGAGCTGGCATGGGTCTTGACGACGGTGACCCCGCTCGGAGAACTCGAGCGGATGACCCAATTTAAGGACAAGTCACAGCTGCAAGAAAGCGTGCCGGCGGGGCTGCTCAACTACCCAGTGCTGCAGGCGGCTGACATTCTCCTGTACAAGGCCGATCTGGTGCCGGTGGGCCAGGATCAGGAGCAACACCTCGAGTTGGTGCGCGAGATCGTTCGCAAGTGGAACAGGCGCTTCGGCGCCGGTTTCTTTCCTGAACCGCAGGTGCACCACACGGAGGCCAAACGCATCGTTGGGCTCGATGGCCAGGCCAAGATGTCGAAGAGCCTGAACAACACGATCGGGATTCTCGACGATCCGGAGCGTATCTGGCAACTGCTGCGCCCGGCCATGACCGATCCGGCGCGCGTGAGGCGCATAGATCCCGGTGACCCGGCCAAGTGCAATGTCTTCTCGCTCCACCAATACTTCTCCCCCGCCGACACGGTGGACCACGTTGCCGATAGCTGCCGCGGGGCAAAGTGGGGCTGCCTGGATTGCAAGCGGGTACTTGCCGACAACATCATCGCGGCGTTCGTTCCCATGCGCGAGCGCGCTGCCGAGCTACGGGCGCATCCTGAGCGGGTGCACGAGATCCTGCGCAGCGGCGCGGAACGAGCGCGGGCCGTGGCGGCGGAGACGATGGCGGCCGTGCGCGCAGCGATGGGGTTGCTTCCCGCGGAGAAGGTGGCGCTACGTCGATAGACACACTTTGGCAGCAGCTGGTCGAGGCAATTCGGCTCGACCTCCTGGGTGCGTTGGTCCCCAGCGTCTGCACGACCTGGCCCGACTTTCGGTTCTGCGCATGACGGGCTCATACGAACTCTCCGTCGACGAGTGAGGCGGGCGGTCGTCGACCTAGCCGCTGCGCGAGTGGTGTGGCGCGCTCCAGCAGAGACCGTCGCGGCCGTGCAGAGTGCCTTGGGATCGGGCTGGGAGGTTGCCACCGTCGACGCTCTGGTGTCGAGTGACGGCGACGGCGCGGCCGGCTCGGTCGAGGCCCAACGGGCGGCGGCAGGCGCGGAGGTGTACATAGGATGGGGGGTACCGCCCGGGGTGGCACGCGCGGCGGCAGGGACCCTAAAGTGGGCGCACACGGCGGGCGCGGGCGCAGGGGGGAGCATCACGCGTGAGTTCCGCGCTACCGGAGCAGTCCTGACGAACTCCCGCGGCGTATACGCGGAGCCGATCGCGGATTGGGTGCTCGCGGCCATTGGGTTCTGTCTCCAGGGATTTCACGCGCTGGTGGCGGCCCAGCGCGCCGCACGATGGGACAAGGACGCTTTCACGGCGGCCGACACCCGCGTGCGCGAGCTGCGCGATACGCGAGTCGGGATTGTCGGGCTCGGCGGGATCGGCAAGGCGGTTGCGCGTCGCTGTGCCGGCCTCGGTATGACGGTACGCGCCGTGCGTCGCCGTCCGTCGCGGCGACGGCCGCGCGGCGTGCACTGGGTGGGCGGCCCGTCGGACCTGCCGTACCTGGCCCGGTGCAGCGACGTGCTGGTCATCACCGTGCCGCGCACGCGGGACACAGAGGGATCGATCGGCGAGTCCGTCCTGGGAGAGCTGCCGCGTCACGCCTACGTCATCAACGTCGGTCGTGGGGCGATCCTCGATGAGGAGGTGCTGCTCCGCCAGCTGGACGAAGGGCGGCTCGCCGGCTGCGTGCTCGATGTCTTCGCGCGGGAACCGCTGCCGGATGATCATCCGTTCTGGCGGCATCCGCGCGTGCTGGTGAGCCCGCACGTGAGCGGAGTGTCCACCCGGTTTTGGGAGCGCGAGACCGGGTTGATCGTGGATAATATCGATCGTTATCTCGGCGGGCGGCGGTTGAAGAACGTCGTCGATCTGGAAACGGGTTACTGAAACATGGAAAACATCATCAAGGCGGCAGTCGAGCAGGGCGCGTCCGACCTGCACATCAAGGCCGGTGACGTCTTCCGCGCTCGCATCGACGGCGTGCTGAAGCCTCTCACGAAACAGCGTCTCACGCCGGAACAGACGAAGGCCATCGCACTCAAGTTCATGTCCAGCGAGGAAGATCGGAAGCGCATCGACGAGATCAAGGACTATGATTGTTCCTGGGGTGCACCCGGGATCGGGCGGTTCCGCGTCAACATCCTACGGCAGCGGTCCTCGTTCATGATTGTGATGCGGGTGATCCCGTTTGAGGTGCCGAGCTTCGAGCGGTTGCATCTGCCCAAGGTGTTGACGTCGATAGCCGAAGCGGAGCAGGGCCTCGTCTTGGTGACCGGGGCTACCGGGAGCGGCAAGAGTTCGACGATGGCGGCGATCGTGCACCATATCAACTCGAACATGAACAAGCATGTGGTCACGCTCGAGAACCCCATAGAGTTCCTGCATCGTGACGCCAAGTCGTCCATTACGCAGCGCGAAATCGGCGTTGATACGGATAGTTTCAGCGATGGGTTGCGCGCGGCGTTACGCCAGGATCCCGACGTGGTGTTGATAGGGGAGATGCGCGACAGCGAGACGATCGACACGGCGATCAAGGCCGCGGAAACGGGACATCTGGTGATCTCGACCCTGCACACACCGAACGCGGCCACCACCGTATCACGGATCGTCGGGATGTTCGCACCGGAAGAACAGGAGGTCGCCCGCGTACGGCTCGCGGATGCGCTCTACGCGGTGATCTCGCAGCAGCTGCTCCCACGCGCAGACGGCCAGGGACGCTGTGTCGCTGTCGAGGTCATGATCGTGACACCAACGATCCGCGATCTGATACGGGACGCGGAGCGGATATCAGAGATAACGGACTACATCGTCGAGGGACGGGATCAGTACGGGATGCAGACCTTCGACCAGCACCTGATGGCGCTCGTCGACGCGGAGGTGGTGACGTTCGACGTGGCCCGCGCGTCGGCCACCGACCCCTCCGACTTTGAACTCCAGCTCACGACGGTGCGTCGCAAGTCGCTCACGGTGAAGAAAACCCGCGGACGACAGCGCCGTCGGGGGGCTGAGCGACGCGAGACATCCACCGAGAAGGCCGACAAAGTGGACGCGGACGAGAGCGCCGTCGAGGGGCTGAGCGACGGTCTCCCCGGTATCATGCCGCAGTGAAGCCGGACCTCAGCGGACTGCTCGTCCCCATTACGACCCCGTACGACCCCGTGACGGGCGACGTGGCTCCTGTACCGCTGCGGGGAAACGCGCGGGCGTTGCTCGATGCCGGAGCAGACGGGATCGTGGCTGCCGGCTCGACGGGGGAAGCGCCCTTGCTCTCCGAGAGCGAGTATCGCCGGATCGTGGGATGGATGCGCGACGTGGTGCCCGACGACCGGTGGTTGATCGCCGGCGCCGGACGCGAGTCGACCCGGGCTACTATCACCGCTTGCGTGGTGGCGGCCGAAGAGGGTGCGGACGCCGTCTTGGTGCGGCCCCCGGCGTACTACGGGCCGGCGCTGACCACGGCTGCGCTGTTGGAACATTTTCGCCGGGTCGCCGACCAGTCGCCCGTACGGGTGCTGTTGTATAACATTCCCAAGTACACGCATCTGTCCCTATCGGACCGGATCTTGGCCGGCCTCGCCGAGCACCCGAACGTGGCGGGCGCGAAAGACTCGTCGGGCGACCTCAAGAACTTCGCTGCCTATCGGGATGCCGCTCCCGCTTGGGCGATGTTTATCGGATCCGGCTCCCACTATTACGCGGCCCTCGAGTTGGGGGCTGCCGGAGGGATTCTCGCGGTCGCCAACTTGGCCGCCACTATCGCCGTAGGGCTCCATGAGGCGTTCGTAGCGGGTGACAAGACAGGCGCGGGCGCGGCGCAGGAACGACTCACGCCACTGAATCGCGCCGCCGTCGTCGAGCACGGCGTGGCGGGTGTGAAAGCGGCCATGGACATCGTGGGACTCGAAGGCGGCCCGGTGCGGGCGCCGCTGAGCGATCTCGCAGACGGCGAACGCGATTCTCTCCACCGGATGTTGCGAGCAGCGGGCCTGAGCGAGGAGCGAGCGGGAGATGTTTGATCCGGAGCACCGGTGCGTCGTGGTCGTCGGCGTGCAGTGGGGTGATGAGGGAAAAGGGAAGATCGTCGACGTGCTAGCCGAGCGTGCCGACCTAGTGGTGCGCTACCAGGGTGGTGCGAACGCCGGCCACACGGTGGTGAAAGGCAGCGACGAGTTCATCCTGCATCAGATTCCGTCCGGTATTCTGCACGAATCCACTCGCTGTATCATCGGCAACGGGGTAGTGCTCGATCCGGAAACGCTTCTGGCGGAGATGGACGAGCTGAACTCCAGGGGTATCGAGATCGCCGGGCGTCTCCTGATCTCGGACCGCGCCCACCTCGTGCTCCCGTATCACAAGCTGATAGACCGCGCACGCGAGCGGGTGCAGAAGATCGGGACAACCGGCCGGGGGATCGGTCCCGCCTACGAGGACAAGTTCGGACGCCGCGGGCTCCGGGTCGGTGATCTGCGCGTTCCCGATCTAGCGCGCGCACTGGTGGCCAAGGGCGTGACGCGCGCCAACCAACTACTCGAACTGCTAGACTGCGATGACCTGGCATCGGAGGAACAGCACGTCGCGCTGCTCGAGCGGTTCGCCGAACGGATTCTGCCGATCACTACTGACACCGGGGCCTTGGCATTCGCCGCGCTGCGCGACGGGCAAAGTGTACTGTTGGAGGGGGCGCAGGGAGCGCTGCTCGATGTGGACCACGGGACGTATCCCTTCGTGACTTCCTCCAATACTACCGCGGGCGCCGCCGCGGTCGGGGCCGGGATCGGGCCCACCGCCATCGATGCGGTACTGGGCGTCGTCAAGGCGTACACCACGCGGGTGGGGAACGGGCCGCTACCGACCGAGGCGAACGACCAGGAGAGCGAGATGCTTCGCACGCTCGGCGGGGAGTTCGGCGCGACTACCGGCCGACCCCGCCGTTGCGGCTGGTTCGACTCGGTCGTCGTGCGTTACGCCACACGGATCAACGGGCTGACAGACCTGGCGGTGACCAAGCTCGACGTCCTGGACACGCTCGCACAGCTACGGGTGTGCGTCGGATACCGGCTCGACGGGGGGACTGTGGACGAAATACCCGCTGGCGCAGACACGCTGGAGCGTGTAGAGCCTGTCTATGAGGTGCTGGCGGGGTGGGAGCGGCCGACCGGTGACGTGCGCCGGTTGAAAGATCTCCCGGCCCGCGCCAGGGCCTACCTGGATCGGATCGAGGAACTGGCCGAGACCACGATCGCCTATGTGAGCGTCGGATCGAGGCGAGATCAGATCATCGGGATCTAGAACCGCAGCCGGGAGTCCGGACCACGTCCGGGGTCCGGCCGATCTGCGGTGCGTGCTGGTCAAGGTGCCGCACCGAACGCGCAGGGGTCGGTCATGTGGACCCGAGATAGCGATGGCGTGTTGATTGCACAAGTCTCTGTCCTACTTCATCTTATCGTTCCTTGTCCTGGTGGGTGTCTCGGTGGGACAGTAGAGACCATGTCACGTCGTGTCGTCGCGGTAGCACAGTCGTTCAAGGAGACGCTTAGCGTCCGGGAGGTCGCCGCGGCGTATCGCCGCGCCATCGCCGCGGTACGTGCCGAGTGCCGCATCGTGTGCGCGAGCGATGGTGGTGACGGGTTGCTCGTCGCGCTCGAGCCGCTGCTCGTGCGGCGCACCGAGCAGCGCTGCCACGGTCCGCTGGGTGAGCCGGTGTTCGTGACGACGGGGTGGCTCGATGAGCATACGGCGGTGCTCGAGTCGCGGCTTGCCTGTGGTTTGGGGCTGGTTCCCGGTGCGCGGCGGGATCCGCTCCGCACGACGACACGCGGCGTCGGCGAGTGGATCGACACGGTTGTGGCGGCGGGAGCACAGACGGTCTATGTCGGGCTCGGCGGGAGCGCAACCATGGACGGTGGTATCGGAATGGCGCGGGCCTGGGGCTGGATGCCCCACGATGGGAACGGGCGGCCGGTGGAAGAAGGCGGTGGCGCACTCGCCGATATCGTGTCGCTAAAACCCGGAAGGCGGCCCGGGACCCGTCTCGTCGGGTTGGCGGACGTGAGCAGTTGCCTCTTGGGTGCGGACGGAGCAGCCCGCTTCGCCGCGCAGAAAGGTGCCGATCCACCAGCCATCGGCCAGCTCACCCGAGGGTTGGAACGCCTCGTTGCCGCTACCGCCGACCGGGGCGGACGGGAGCTGGCCGAGCGGGAGGGCGCCGGCGCGGCGGGCGGGCTGGGGTTTGGGATTCTCTGCTTCGCCGATGGCGACCTCGTGCGCGGGGCCGACTGGGTGCTCGACAGGGTGGGTTTCGGGGAGGTGCTGCCCGGGGCAGACCTGGTGCTGACGGGGGAGGGTGCGTTCGACGAGACCTCGTTCACGGGGAAACTAACCGGCGAGGTCCTGCGCCGCGCGCGCGAGGCAGGCGTGCCGGCGGCGCTGGTAACCCCGCGCGCTACGGTTCTCCCGCCGGGAGTCGAACTGGAGACGGGATCGGACGAAGCGACGTGGACGGGGAGCGACCTGGAGCGTCACGCCGTCGTACTCCTGCGCCGTGCACTTCGCTTGCCGCTCTCGTAGCCCGCCTCTATACTTCCTCCCACCGTATCGTGACGCGCGGCCATCCCCAAGACACGTCGAATGTGATTCTATGGCGAACAGCTCGCTGATGGACAAGCTCGTGTCCCTCGCCAAGCGGCGGGGGTTCGTTTTCCAGTCCTCGGAGATCTACGGTGGTGTGGGCTCGGTGTGGGATTTCGGTCCCCTAGGGGTCGAGCTGAAGAAGAACCTGAAGGAACGCTGGTGGCGTTCCATGGTCTACGAGCGCGAAGACATCGAAGGGATCGATGCCGCGATCCTGATGCACGCGAAGGTGTGGGAAGCGTCCGGACACATCGAGGGCTTCACGGATCCGCTCGTCGACTGCAGGCAGTGCAAGAAACGGTTCCGTGCCGACGACGAGCGCCTGAAGGGCGTTCCGGGAGAGCCGGACGCCCAGTGTCCGGTCTGCGGCAGCCGGGGCACCCTGACGGCGCCGCGCCAATTCAATCTGATGTTCAAGACGTTCATGGGACCGGTGGAGGATGCCGCCGCGGTGGTATACCTGCGTCCGGAAACGGCGCAGGGCATCTACGTGAACTTTCTCAACGTGATGCAGTCCTCACGGCAGAAGATCCCGTTCGGAATCGCACAAATCGGTAAGGCATTTCGTAACGAGATCACGCCCGGGAACTTCATCTTCCGGACCCGTGAGTTCGAGCAGATGGAGATGCAGTTTTTCGTGAAGCCTGGAGAAGACGAGCGCTGGTTCGAGGACTGGAAAGAGCGACGCATGCAGTGGATGAAGGATCTCGGTATCACGCCCGAGAAGCTGCGCTTCCACCAGCACAAACCGGACGAGCTGGCGCACTACGCCAAGACGGCCTTCGACATCGAGTACGAGTTCCCGTTCGGCTGGAAGGAATTCGAGGGCATCCACAACCGGACCAACTACGACCTGAGCAGGCACCAGGAGTATTCCGGGAAGAAGCTGGAGTACCTCGATCCGGTCACGCAGGAACGGTACGTTCCCTACGTAGTCGAGACCTCGCTCGGGGCCGACCGACTCGCGTTGGTCGTTCTCGCGGATGCGTATCACGAGGAGGAGGTCGAGGGCGAGAAGCGCGTCGTCTTGCGGTTCCAGCCCGCCGTGGCGCCCATCAAGGCCGGGATCTTTCCGCTCGTGAAGAAGGACGGCATGCCGGAGATGGCGCGGCAAATAGCGGCCGATCTCCGCGCTCGGATGCCGGTGTTCTATGACGACGGCGGCTCGATCGGCCGGCGGTACCGCCGGCAGGACGAAGCCGGGACGCCGTTCGGGATCACCGTCGATGGTCAGAGCATGGATGACGGCACGGTCACCGTTCGCGACCGCGACACCTTGAAGCAGGATCGGGTGGCCGCAAATCAGCTGGCGTCGTATCTCGTGGAGCGACTGGACCGGTGAAGGTCGATGATCTCGTTTCAGTCGGCGAAGCGATGCACGCCGACCTCGGCCGGGAGTACTACCTCACTGGCGCAGGGCTCAAGCGCGATCCCGAGTTCCAGAGCATCTACGATCGCCATGCCGAGTTGTCGGGGGATGCGGCGCTGGACGTGGCACGCGAATCCGGGATCGACGCGCTCGTCGAGTGGATCGTCGGCTTGCGCGTCGGACGGGCTGTCGCGCCGTTCGAGGAACGGCAGCTCACCTGGGAACAGGGCGCGACCCTGACCGTCGACGGGCGCGAGATATCCTACCTGCGTGCGCCCATCGAACTCCGCAACAGTCCGGACCGGGCGTTCCGGCTGGCGCTTGACCGAGAGCTGACGAGGGTGGGTACGGCAGGACTGAACGGTTTGCGCCGGGATCGGTTTGCGCTCGAGCACGAGATCGTGGGCGGGCTCGGGCTAGGATCGGACTATGTGGCGTCCATCTCCGCCCTCTCGGGAATCGCGCTCGACGCGCTCGGTGACGCCGCGGATACGCTGCTCCGCCAGACGGCCGACCTCTATCTCGATGCGTTGACGCGGCTCGTGCGCCGGCGGCTCGGCATTAGGGTGGACGAGCTCGAGCGGGCAGACACGGGATGGGTGTTCCGCGCCGAGACCTTCGACGCCGCCTTCCCACCCGACGCGCTAGTCGCCACCGCGGTGCGCCAGATGGGGGAGATGGGGCTCGACGCCACACAGGCAGGCCGCGTGAAGTTCGATACCGACGAGCGCTCGGCAAAACAGCCGAGAGCGTTCTGCGCGCCGGTCCACGTGCCTCGAGAGGTGTACCTGGTCATCCGGCCCAGCGGCGGACACACCGACTACCGCACCTTTTGGCACGAGCTGGGTCACGCGATGCATTTTGCCGCGGTGGATCCCGAACGGCCGTTTCACGAGCGATGGCTCGGCGACAATTCCGTGACCGAGGCGTTCGCGATGTTGTGGGATCACCTGACGCTGCACCGCGGGTGGTTGCGCCGCTACACCGATCTTTCCGGCAATGACGTCGACACGTTGCGCTTCGAGCTGGCGGTCTCCGAGTTGTACATGCTCCGGCGGTACGCGGCGAAGTTGCGCTACGAACTCGCGTTCCATCGCAGTGGTCTCACGAACGGGTTGGGGGCGGTGGGGGCGGTGTACGCGCAGCACCTCACGGACGCGACGCTGTTCCGGTTCCCCGAGCAGGATCACCTGCGTGACGTGGACCCCGGGTTCTACGCCGCCCGTTACCTGCGCGCCTGGCAACTCGAGGCCGCATTAGCCGCCAGCCTGACGGACCGGTTCGACGAGGACTGGTATCGGAACCCACGTGCGGGTGCGTTCATACAGCAGTTCATGAGTCGCGGTCAGGCCGATCCTGCGGACCGGCTGGCGGCGGAGGTGACCGGTGAGGCACTCTCTTTCGCACCCGCAGTACGGCGAGTCGAGGCCGTTCTTGCCTGACGACCGACACGCCCGTCGGGGCCGCAGCCTGTGTCACCAGTCACCGGTCAGCTCTCTGAGGTTCTTCTCTCTCTCTCTCTCGTCCTCGGGTCGCATGGACGGCGCGCTGAGACGCACGCACTGACTCACCGGCCGCCATCGTCTGCGAACGTAGCAGGAAGACGACGGTGTCCGCCTCCAGAGGATGGACCACCACATCAGGCTCCCTGGACGGTCCACCCACCCAGCTGTATTTTGGGAGGGCCGATCGAGATGCCTATGCGGTATGCGGACCGGCATCCATGCTAGCTTTTCCATGACTCCCTTCTCACGACCACAACAGCGGAAGACCACCATGCGCCGCCTCCTTTCCACCCTCCTGTTCACGTCCCTCGTCCTCGTATCCACCGCGCTCGGCCAAACCAGCACACGCCTCCAGCAGGGGACGACCGTTTCCGGTGACCTGGAACCGAACGGCAAGCACACCTACGAGCTGACGCTCGCCGCCGAGCAGTTCGTCTACGGCGAGGCCGACCAGCAGACCGTGGACGTCGTGGTCACGGTTACCGGCCCGGACGGCAAACGCGTCGGCCGCTGGGACGGCCCAGCACGCGGGCCGGAGCCGTTCCAGTTCGATACGGAGGCCGCCGGTACGTACCGCATTGAGATCACGCCGTTCGAGGACGGCGCGGGCGCGTATGCGCTGGTGATCGAAGGGGTGGAACCGCTGGCAACGACGCCGGAGGGGCGCGTCGATCAGTTGATGGTGGCCTATCGGGGGAACGACGTCCCCGGCGGTGTCGTGGCCGTGGTGCAGGGCGGCGAGCTGCGCTTCGCCAAGGCGTACGGGATGGCGAACCTCACGCACGGCATCCCGTTCACCGTGGAGACGGTGTCGAACATCGGATCGGTCTCGAAGCAGTTCACCGCCTTCGCCATCACGCTGTTGGCGGAACGGGGTGCCCTCTCGCTGGACGACGACATCCGGGAGCACATCCCCGAGCTACCGGCGTTCGACGAGCTGGTGACCCTGCGGAACCTGCTGAACCACACCGGCGGCTATCGGGAGCTGTACAACATGATGCCCATCGCGGGCTGGCACAGCGAAGACGAACTGGCGCGCGACATGGCGGTGACGATCGTCCAGCGGCAGCCGGCGCTCCAGACGTCGCCCGGCTCGGAGTTCAACTACAACAACACGGGATACATCCTCCTCGCCGACGTGGTTACCCGTGTCACGGGGACGCCGTTCCCTCAGTGGATGCAGGAACACGTCTTCGGCCCGCTCGGAATGACGCACACGATGATCCGCGCGGACCGTGGTCAAATCGTACCGCACAGCGCGCAGGGGTACGTGCACGCGGACAGCGGCGGCTTCCGGGAAGCCGGCGACTTGGCCGCGTCCTACGGCGCCGGCGGGATCTACACGACCGTGGGTGACCTCGCCAAATGGCTCCGCAACTTTCATCAGCCCACGGTGGGCAACGCCCACGTGATCGAGCGGATGACCACGCGGGGCGTCCTCACCGACGGCGACACCATCCCTTACGCCCTCGGCCTCTTCATCGGCGAGCGGCGTGGTCTGCGCCAGGTCAGCCATGGCGGCGCCGACATCGCGCACCGCGCCATGTTGATGTACTACCCGGAGATCGACGCGGGCGTCGTCGTGCTGTCCAACCACGCGGCCTTCAACGGGGCGATTCCGGGGCAGGTGGCGACGGCATTCTTCCAGCAGCACATGGAGCCCGAAGAGGAGGACGAGCCCGCCCCGGGCGAGGGCGTGCGCGTACCCAACGAGGTGCTCGACCTGTACACCGGTCGCTTCGAGGCGGAAGGGGTCGGTCTGATCATCACGTACACGCGGGACGGCAGCCGCTTCTACGCACAGGCGACCGGCCAGCCGGAGATCGACCTCGTCGCCGAGTCCGATTCGGTTTTCAGGTACGAGGACATCGCGGCCACGGTGACGTTCCACCACGTCGGGGATTCGGTCAATACGGCGACCCACCGGCAGGGTGGTCGCGAGCTGACCTTGCGGCGCCTCCCGCCCTACGAGCCCACGATGGCCGAGTTGGAGGCGTATGCCGGCCGCTACTACTCGAGCGAGTTGGAGACCTTTTATACGCTGGCGGTGGTGGACAGCGGGCTCGTCGCGCAGCACCGGATGTTGGAAGACGATATAACACTCACCGCTAAGGCGCCGGACGATTTCAACGGTGGCGCGTTTTTCCTGCGCTCGGTGAAGTTCGAGCGCTCCGACGACGGTACGGTGACGGGGTTCCGGGTGTCGAATGGGCGGACACGGGGGGTGCTGTTTGAGCTGGTGCGATAGGACGGTAAGGACGGTAGAGACGGTTTAGACCCTGGCCTGCACGCGACGGAACACGCGACGACACAGCCCATGCCGTTTCGAAAGCCGTGGTGGTCACGGCCGACGTCCGACATGTCGCTCGTCCGGGTATTACCCAGCCACGTCGGGCTCCCTGGATGGTCCGCTCACCCGGCTCTACTTGGGAGGGGCGATCGAAGTCCTATATGCACCTTGCGGTCCCGGTCCCGCCGGGGCATCGTCAACCCCATGGAGGAAGGCACCGCCGAGTTCTTGGCCCTCCAGGAGTCGCTTGTGGGTCGATACTCGCTCGATCGGGAGCTCGGCCGCGGCGGGATGGGGATCGTGTACCTCGCGCACGAGGTCGCCCTCGACCGACCCGTTGCGCTGAAGTTGCTTCCACCCACGCTCGCAACTCAAGCCTCGCTGCGCGATCGCTTCCTCCGCGAGGCGCGCACCGCCGCCAAGCTCTCGCATCCCAACATCGTGCCGATCTTCGCCGTGGACGAGATCGACGATTTCGTGTTCTTCGTCATGGCGTACATCAACGGCGAGACGCTCGGCCAACGCATCCGTACTACGGGACCGATCCCCTTCGCCGAATCCGCGCGCGTCCTCCGCGAGGTAGCATGGGCTCTGGCGTACGCGCACGCTCAAGGGGTCGTGCACCGCGACGTGAAGCCGGACAACATCCTCCTCGAAGCCGGGTCGGGCCGGGCGCTGGTCACCGATTTCGGGATTGCGCACGTGCGTGAGGGACCGGGCATGACCAGCGCCGGCGAAGTACTGGGGACGGCGGAGTTCATGAGTCCCGAGCAGGCGAGCGGTGAAGCAGTCGATGGGCGCAGCGACCTGTACTCGCTTGGCGTGGTCGGCTACCTCGCGCTGACCGGCAAGCTCCCGTTCGAAGGACCGTCGATCTCCGCGATCCTCGCCAAGCACATCACCGAAGAGGCGCCGCCCGTCCGATCGGTGGAGCCGGAGGTGCCGGCCAAGCTCGCCAAGATCGTCGACCGTTGCCTGGCCAAAGAGCCGACCCACCGCTTCGCTGATGGAGAGGCCCTCGCCGAGGCGCTCGGCAACACCTTCGAGCGTCGTACCGAGCTGCCGGTCGCGCTGCGGGTGTTCCTGAAGAAGAACCAGGAGATCGCGAACTCCTCCGCGCTCGGGCTATTGCTCCTGTTCATCGAGGCACCGCTGTTGCTCGCCGCAGCAGGCGGAAGCGCGGTCGCGGGAGTGGTAGCGCTCGGCGTCCTCGTGGCGTTCGCGCTCGCGTCGTTCGGCGGGATGGCGCAGCGCGCCCGACAGCTCCTCAAGACCGGGTATGGCCAGGACGAAACCGTGCTCGCGCTCAAGACGGCGCACGAGCGCCGGCGGGAGGAGCTGGAGTTCGAGTACGGTCGGCATCCGAAGCTGGTAGAACGTGTGGCCCGGATCGCTGCGGCGGTTGGGCTCGGGGGCGCAGCGCTTGCCATCGTTCTCGTCGCAACATTCGGCTCGGGGCCGGTAGTGGAAGGTCTTGGGTGGCTGCTCGGCACCGCCGGCCTCCTCGGCGCCTCAATCGCCGCGTATCGGCACGGCCGGCGACGCGACATCGCCGGCGAGCGTTGGCTCAGGCTCTGGAAGGGATGGATCGGACGGCTGATGTTCAAGATCGGCCGGCTGGGATTGAAGCGCCTCCCGACCGCCGTGGCCGCGACCTACCGCCCGACGGCACTGGCGATCGGCATGGCCGCCGATCGGCTGTTCGAAGAGCTTCCCAAGCAGACGCGGAAGGCGCTGGGCAACTTGCCCGAGGTGGTGCGACGTCTCGAGGCCGACGCGCAGCGCATGCGGGGACGGGTGGAGCAGCTCGACGCGGCGATCGCTGACGTGGAAGGACCGGCCCGACCGGGACCTGCCCAGCAACGCGACCAGCTGACCGGTGACCTCCGGGAGCTCCGCGACGGCGCGCAACGTGGGCTCTCCGAGGCGGTCACCGCGCTGGAGACCCTGCGGCTCGATTTGCTCCGGATGCGGGCCGGTGCAGGCACGATCGAGAGCGTGACCGCCGATCTGGCGGCCGCGTCCGACCTCTCCGAAGACATCGAACACTTGCTCGAGGGCCGGCAGGAAGTCGACGCGTTGCTCGCGGGGCGGTGACCTACGGCGGACGGATCACCAGTTTGCGCGGGGCCGACGGCCGACGGGTCGAGGCCGTCGCGCTCGAGCCGGAGCTCATCCGCGTCGATGACGAGATGGCTCACCACGACGCCGTTTGCAAACGTCTCGAGATGCCGCCCGTTCTGAAGATCGATCCCGGCGCCGGCAGTTGCGCAGGTGGGGGTGACGTTGTCGGTCGCGATCTGTACGTTGCTGGTCGAGACGGTGCTCATGCCGTCAACTGCGATTACGTTGCCCGCGGGTGCCGACGCGACCGCCGCGAGTAGTTCATCTTCGTCCGCCACGACCGTATTGCCTGCCTCGCACACCTGCGGCGCGGCAGCCGGGCGTATCCGGCGGGCTGTCGGGCGGTTCTACCGGTTCCTGAACTCCTCGTACAACCGCTGGTGCTTGTTGTCTTTCGGATCGACCTGACGGCCCCCGACCCACATCATCTCCACGTTGGTAAGAATCTGGAGCGGATCGCCGTCGGTCACGATCACGTCCGCCCGAGCACCCGGCTCCAGCCGGCCGGCTTGGATTCCCAGGATCTCCGCAGCGTTCAAGGTGACAGCACGGAGTCCGCTTTCGGGCGTCAACCCGTACGCGACGGAGTGCGCCGCATGATACGGCAGGTTCCGTACGTTGCCGTCGCTCCCGGTGGCGAACGCGAACAGGATGCCGGCTGCCTCCAGGGCGCTCGCATTGCGGTAGTTCGCGGTGATCGATTCGTCTCTGTTCCCCGTCGGGCTGTAGGCGGACGTGATGATCACGGGGATCCTGCGCGTCGCCAGCTCGTCCGCGACCTTCCACGCCTCGGTCCCACCGACCACGATTGGCCGGAGCGCGGGGAAGCTGTCGGCGAACACGAACAGCGTGCGAATCTGCCATTCGGTTTGGGCCCTGAAGTACACGGGCATCTCACCGCGCATGGCCGGGACCATGGCGTCGAGCAGCACGGCCTCGCCGCCCCATACGTTTACCTCAAACGGCGCGGTGGGATCGTCACTCAGCGACGGGCTCGACGCGTAGGCGCGCGCGCGCCGGAACAGTTCGACCAACCCTTTCATGCGCTCGCCCTTGAGCTCCGGTTGCGGTTCCTCGTCCTCTTCCGAGTCCTGCGCGCGCCGTCTCGCTTCTGATTCGGCCGCGAGCACGAACGGGGACTCGGTGCGGGCGACACCGCCGTGGAGATCGCCGTCGTCGTGGAGCTTGCGCCAGTTCTCGGTCTGGCCGTCGCCTTCGCGGGGCGCGGGGAAATCTACGACGAGCACCGCTTCGGGTTTGACCGCCACCTGCTCCCAGGTGTCGCCGTCGTTGAAGCCGATGACCGCCGCTGTGCCCGAGATCATCCCGGAGGTTTGCGTGGTCAGCACCGTCGTAATGCCGTTCGCCCGCGCGACATTCAGGCTCGGGTAGTGCGGCATCACGCCGACGATGGCTCGGATGTGCGGATTGTAGAGGCCCACCTCGCTCTGATCGCTCGCCTGGCCCACCTGGCCGAACTCGAAGAGCCCGATCGTCGTGAGCGGGTCGATCATGCCGGGATAGACATGCTTCCCGCTGACGTCGATCCGATTGGCGCTGGCGGGAATGCTGACCTCGGCGGCGCTACCGACCGCCCGAATCTGCTCACCTTCGATGATCACGGTACCGTTGGCGATCGCCGGTCCGGATACGGGATGTACGGTGCCCCCTACGAGGGCGACGATCGGTCCCTGGCCTCCCGGCGCCGTCACCTCGCCATTGGCCACGGTCGGCCGGGTCGATCCCGCGAGAGCGGTCGTCGTCGTCGTCGCACCATCCGGGAACGGGTTGAACGGTTCGTCCCGCGTGCCGGCTTCGTCCGCCGCATCGTAGTAGACGATGCCGTCCACGATCGTCTTGTCGACCCGCGCGTAGCTGTTGAAGGGCGACGCCGTCAGGAGAACGACGTCGGCCTGCTTCCCTTCTTCCAGCGATCCCACCACGTCGTCGATGTACATCATCCTGGCGGGATTCAGCGTCAACATGCGCAGCGCGTCGAGTTGCGATACGCCACCGTACTTCACCGGTCTCGCGATCTCCAGGTGCATGAAGGGTTGGCGCGACGGGATGTCCGAGTTCAGGCTGGTGAGCACACCATGCTCGTGCATGATGGCGGCGTTGTGCGGGATGGCGTCGAATGCCTCCCGCTTGTACTGCCAATTATCGCTGAAGGTGGAGCCGGCGGCGCCGTGTGCGGCCATTTCATCTGCCACCCGATAACCTTCGAGCACGTGCGTGAACACGTCGATCCGAAATCCGAACCGCTCCGCCACCCGCATGAGCATCAGGATCTCGTCGCTGCGATACGAGTGCGCGTGGATTCGGATCCTGCTCTCCATGATGTCCACCAACGCCTCGAGCCGGAGGTCGCGGCGCGGCGGGACACGAAACGCCCTGCGGTTCCTCTCGTACCGGGCCCACTCGTCACGATAGGCCTGCGCCGCGGTGAAGGCCTCGACGTAGGTGGCCTCGACGCCAGGCCGTGAGCGTGGGAACCGACTGGCGTCGTTTCGTGGGCTGCGCTTGCGCGTGACGTTCTCGCCCAGCGCAAACTTCACAAACCGGGGCGCGCCGGGAATCAACAGTTGCTCGGCCCGATCCATGCCCCATCGCATCTTGATCACCGCGCTCTGCCCGCCGATCGGGTTGGCGCTTCCGTGCATGATACGCGCGGTCGTGACACCACCGGAGAGCGCCTGGTAGATCCCGAAACTCTCGGCGTTCAGCGCGTCCAGGACGCGCACCTCGGGGACGATCGGAGCGGACCCTTCGTTGGTTGCCGCCATGGCGACGTGCGAGTGTTCGTCGACGATGCCAGGCATGGCGTGGAGGCCCGTTCCGTCGATCACCGTCACGTGGTTCGGCGCCCGCAGACCCGTGCCGATCGCGCGGATGATGCCGTCCCGAATGAGGATCGACGCGCCCGCAATCGGCGCGCCCGCCGCGGTCCAGACCGTATCCAGATTGGCGATGAAGAGGTCTCCGGTGGGGTAGCTTCCCTGTCCTGCCGGAAGTTGGACGTCGTAGTTGGGGCGTTCCTGCGCACTGGCGGGCACGATCCCTGCCGCAAGTGCCAGCGCGACCATCCACGTTTCCCGCATCACTCGGCCTCGTGAGGTTGTTGTACTGACGCGGTTCATCGGACACCTCCGGGGGTCTTGCGGCCGGAGAACGTGAAGCTGCCAAACGGACTCTCGCCGCTTCCCGACATGCGGTCGGCCTCGACGGTGCCTTCCGCTGACAACTCGAATTGTTGTCCCCCCGCGTTGATGTTGAGCGTAAAGCTGATGTCGTTGCCGGAGACCTTGCCGCGTATCGTGGCCGAGCCGACTTGATCGTTCCTGGCGGTGCCGCGGAAGGATCCGTCCGGCTTCATGTCGAGGCTCGCCTCGAAGATGAATTCCTGGCCGCTGGCGTCCATTGTGATGGTCCAGTCTCCCGTCACGACGACGGCCGGCGCGTCCCCACCCGCACCACCGGCAGCACCTTCCTCGTAGTTGCCCTCGACGAAGGTATACTTGACTTCCGCATCCTCGTCGAACAGGGGACCGGTCAGTGCCACGAACGTGGCGGCCAGCCCCTCACCCAGTCGTGGCACGTGCGGAATCCCGAGCAGCGCGGCCGGAGTGATGGTGAGAGCCCGGAGAGCGGCCGCCTCGCTGAGACCGTACTCGATTGCCTTGCGGGCCGCCTCGCGCAGGTCGGCGTCGCCGCCTCCCGTCGTGATGGCAAACGTCACTCGCGCGGCCTCGAGACGGCCGGCATTGGACCAAATGTCCTCGAGACGCTTCTGCTCACGCGCGGCCGCTGGCTCGAGTTCCTGCGGCTCCGCGACCTCGGCTTGTTCCGCGCGGGCGGCTTCCGCCTGCGCCGAATCAGGCTCTGCCTCCTCCTCCTCCTCACCGCTCTCCGGCTCTTCCTCGACCTTCCACTTGTCCCGCTCCGGGAAGTCGCCGTCGATCAGGACGGTGATGTCACGTCGGGCGAGTTCCCCGGCGACCCGCCAGGCCTCGTGCCCGCCGACGATGACCGGCCGGAAGCCGTATTCATCGGATAGCGCGAGAACGCGTCTGATGTCCTCGGCGCGATTGGCCGTGAAGTAGACCGGGATCTCGCCCGCCATCACGCGCCGCAGCACGGTGTAGTCCGGATCGACGCTCGGCACCCCGAGCCCCTCCGGACTGCGCGCGTAGGCTTCGCGGATCATCCCGTCGCGTGCGGCATCCTCGAACGCCTGTCGCATGAAGGCGATGATACCGAACAGCGTTCCCGGATAGACGCCTTTGCCGCTCTGGAACGCCATGGCGAGCCCGATGTTGTCGTTCGCGATCAGCTCCCAGGGCCGATCGACATCAGTGCGATACAGGATCGCGATCCCAAGACCCGCGGCCAGCGCCCCGTCGGCATGGATCCCCGCGGCGACGATGCCTGCGGCGCGCTGCTCCTTTCCGTCCTCTCCGGTGTGGGTGAGGTAGTCGGCAACGCGGCGATGGGCCAGGAACCCCTGGAGGTTCCGCGGCCCGTCCCAGGATCGCACGCTGTCACTCCGCTCGATCTCCGGGAACTCGACCTCCGCCTTGCCCTGTGCGTCCACCAGACCGGGATACACGAAGAGGGAATCGCCCTCGAGCACCCGCGCATCACCGGGGATCTCGACGTCCGGTCCCCAGGACGCGATCAGCCCGCCGCGGACGACGAGGTTCACGCCCGCCTCTCGGCGGCCATCGGCATGAACGACCGTCACGTTCCGGAGCGCGTACGCCGGTGGAGGCGGTGACTCCCGAAACTGGGCCGTGCCGGCTTTTGGAAAGATGAGGAGCGGCATCAGGGCCGCCCCGACGACCAGGGTGCGGAGGAGAGGTCGCGTCATGATCGACTGTCCAGATGTGGTCATTCGAGGAGCCAGGGCGAAGGTGGACCCTAAGAGAGGCAGGCTCATCGGACGGTGTCAAGCGAGAGTGAAGCCATCGCGCGGTGCATGGGAGCGGCCGCAGCCGCAGCTGGGTTGCGTTTTCATGTATTATGCTACATTAATACTTGTACATGAAGAAGCCATTTCAGCTGTACCTCGATCAGCGCGACCGTTCCTTATTGAAAGGGCTGGCCCGGCGGCAAGGTCTATCCATGGCGGAGACGGTCCGGGAGGCCGTACGGCGCTGGGCGGTCGATGAGGTCGGGTCGCACGACCCGGTGCTCGGGCTGATCGGCGGCTTCGATGCCCCGGACGTGCCGGCCGACCTCTCGACGCGGCACGACGAATACGCGGCGGCGGGATGTCCCACTCGCCGCGTGGTCGAACCCCATGCGGAGGAATGCGACTGAGGGATCGCGTCCTGGTGGACACGGGGGCGTGGCTCGCCGCCTTTCACCGCCGAGATCGGTACCACGCGGACGCTGCGCGAACGCTATGCCGACTGCGGGCCGAGCGCGCGCGGCTCATCGTGACGGACCTGATCCTGGCCGAGCTGCACCTGCACCTCCTTCACGCCATTGGACCCATCAGAGCCGCCGAGCATCTGGAAACCCTGCTGGCGGATCCGCTCATCGACGAGGTCTTCGCCGACAAAGCCGTCCAGGCGGCCGCGTTTGCGGACTGGATTCAGCGGTATTGCGATCAGGCGTTTCCGCTGACCGATGCGGTGAGCTTCGCGATCATGCGTGCGCGTGGCATGGACGTGGCGTTCACGTTCGACCGCAATTTCGCGATCGCGGGGTTTAGCGTGGTGCCGTCGTGAGCCTGCGTCTGGGTGGGACAGGGCACCACGCGCCGCATCCTCTACTGCAGACCGATTTGGCGCACCACCTTGGCGTAGCGTGGGATCGCCACGCAGCGGGTCACTGCTCCATCTTCCAGAACCCAATCCCACCCGGCTGGTACTGCACTGCGACTGAAGCGACACGCGTCTTGGACGCGAGATCGAATACGTCGACCGTCCCGCGTGTCGCACCGACCGCTTCATTCGACACGAACGCGTACCGTGAATCTGGAGAAATGACGACGCCGTGGGTGACGGGCTGGGAGGTCTCGATACGCGTCTCCTTCCCGGTCTCCAGGTCGAACACCGCGACCGCCTGCGCCCCTTTGAGTGTCACGACCAGGTATCGACCGTCCGCACTGACATCGGCATTGTAGGGTCCCGCGCCTGTCGCAAACCGCCGGCGCACAGTCATGGTGCTGCGATCGATCTCCAACACTTCCTTCCGCCCGTTGCACGGGACGTAGAGATGTTCGTCTTCAGGATCCAAGACGACCCACGTTGGCTTGCACCGCCCGGCACCCATCGCGCGATTGGCGGTCTCCGCCAGATCCATGAGGGCCTCGTGCCCGTCGGTGAGGCGGAAACGACGCGTGACGCGATGTCCGGTGGTGGAGATCTCGACGAGTTGGTCGCTCATCATGCACGTCGAGTAGTGGGTCATGCCGTCGCGCGTGATGCGGCTGCCGTGCGGCATGATACACGTTTCGATCTGTGCCGTCTCGTTCATGAACGGCGTGAACACGCTGGAGACCCAACTCGGCATGATGTTGCCATGGAGATTGAAATTGACGACGAAGAGACTCGACGCGTCGGGCGTCAGGGACATGGTGGCTGGGAAGAGACCCACCGTCACAGAATCCACGAACACGTCGGTCCCCGACTCCATCTTCCAGATCGAGCCATAGGGCGCACCGTGCGCGATCGACACATACCAGAACTTGCCGTTCGCTGCGACGGCAATCCCATGCGCCCCGTCCAGATCCGCGGGGCGCGCACCGACGGGAATCGTCTTCTCTTCGGTCAACCCATCAGGACCGAAGCGTACTCGCGAAACGAGATCCGACGATTCGTTCGCGACGTACACCCAGTATCGAGCGGTGGGTCCGTTGTCCTGCGCGACGGAGGGGGATGCGAGCAGGCTCGCCCCGCCCAGAATCATCAGCAGCCGTCGTCCAAACGTCATCTGATTGTCTACGGCGTCAGGACTTGCGGCTGCGCGAACTTGATGACCCATAGCCCACTGTTCATGTCGCTCACGAAAATGTTGCCCTTGTACGGCTGCGGACCCCAGGCCATTGGCTGGTGGGGTGTAATCGCCTCTCCTTCGCCGGCGGAGGTTCTGTAGAACGCCAACTCGCGGCCCTGTCGGTAGAGATCGCCGCGTAGTTCACCAGTGATGTCGACGATCCGCAGGCCGCCCTGGTAGTACGCGATGTACAGGAGACCGTCCTCGACCCAGATGTTGTGCGCGCCGGCCTCAGGCACCTCGTACTTGGCAACCTCTGTCGGGTTGTCGATATCCTCGACGTCGATGACGTGGACGTAACCGCGCATGCCGTCGGGCGTGCCGATCTCGTCACCGAGGAAGACATACTTGCCTGCGCGCCACGCCGCGTGCGTGTTGCCCATGCCGTACGCGATACTCGAAACGAACTGCGGATCGGCCGGCGTGCCGCCATGCGTGCCCGCGCCGACGTCGAGAATCACGAGACCATCATCCCAATACGAGAGATAGGCGTACTGCCCATCGGCCCACACGTCGTGCAGGGATTTGTTGGTGTCACCGGGACGCAGCTCCCAGCGGCGGACGTGCCGCGGGTTGGCGGGATCACTCAGATCGAGGATGTGCATCGCCGACGTGCCGTCGTTGACGGCATAGACGACATCCCCGTTGATCCACACGTTGTGAATGCCGGAGGTGAGGGAGTCCGTGAATTCGGCAATGATCGTGGGGTGCGCTGGGTCCGCGAGGTCCAGCACGACGATGCCATTCTTGCGGTCGCTTGCACCCTCACGTGTGATGATGGCCCACGACGCGTCGTCGCTCACCTTGACGTCGTTCACCACACGGGCGTTCACCACCACGGAATCCACCATGACGAGGTTGGCGGGATCGGTCACGTCCCAGACGAACAAGCGCTCCCCCCCGCCCTTCGCATGGGTACCAGTGTAGGCGTAGTCACGACCGTCGTTGCCCTCGAAGACCCAGAGGTCGCTGGTCGCGACGTGCGCCACGGCGCCGTGATCGACGAGGTTGATCTCCCACGGGTTCGGGCGTAGAGCGACTTCGACTATGGCACTCGATGCGAGGTCGCCCATGTTCACGACGACGCGATAGGCGCCTGGATTCTCGGCGACGAAGCTGCCGTCCTCGAAGAGCTGGCCGCCCATGGAATCGAGCCCAAACACCGAATAGGAGAGCGCGACGTCATCGATCGCACGGCCCCGGCCGTCGAGTGCGTTGACATCGAACATCACGACGTCGCCGGCGCGCGCCGCCGCCATGGTCGGGCTGATGTCGAGCGTCCGAACCGGGTTTGCGACGACCTGCAATTGCAATGGTTCGGATATACCGTTCTCGGTGCTGGCAACGAGCGTTACGGTACCAGGCTGGTTGAGCGACAACACGCCGCTCGGTGTCACCGTGGCCACCGATGGGTTCTCGCTCCGCCATTCGATCGTGGCCGAGCTGTGCTCCGTGTCGTGATCTGTCCATACGGTGCCGTGCATCTTGAACGAGGTCCCGGCGTAGGGCGCGTACGCAGGTTCGGCGATCGCGATCCTGGACGCTGGATAGTCCCGGACCGTGACCCGGATCGTGCCCACCTGTTTGATACCGTCAATGCCTCGATACGAATCTCCATCCTCGGCAACGCGAACGAGCGCGATCACCGTACTCGTGCCCGGCCTGTTGGCCAGGAATCGGCCACTCTGGTCGAGCATGGAGCCGACCCGCCGCAATTGGTTGCCCCGGGCGAACAACAGATGCATGGCGCCCTCGACACGGTTGCCGTCCGCATCGAAGAAGGACGGCGCGAGGGTGACAGTGTCGCCGCGCTCAGCAATGATGGTGGGCTCGGCGAACACGACGGACGCAACACGCGCGCCCGCCGCTTCCTGCTCGGGGCTGGCTGGCGGGAGCTGCGCCGAGGCTGTGTTTACGGACAGCGTCAAACCTGCTACCACGCCGACGACGCCGAGGTACTTGTGAGACCGGGACATCGCGATTCTCCTAGGTGGGCGACAGACTAGTCGATACCGAAGGTATGCGGCGGGACGATGATGTGCTAGGTCGCTGTGCGGAATGGTCGCGGGCTCGAGGCCGCGCTCGGAGGGCGCCCGTGAGCGTGTTTGGTAGGTAGTGCTTACGACCCTCCAGCTTGCGGTTGTGCGGTGCACCGGCCAAGCTGACGAGTTCCCGCTCGAGTTCCTCCGTAGAGAGCGATCAAACCCAGGGGCATCAGGCTCCGAATCAACTCCAGTCGGCTGTCCAGTTCCATCGCTTCGTATAGTCCTCCACGGTTCACCACGTCAGGCTCGCCCAGCGTCTTCGACTTCCGTCACCCCTTGCCCTCCCGGGCAAGGGGTGGCATCCTTAATGTGGTTCGTCTCCGTTCTCTGGTGTCTTTCGGTGTCTCTTCTTCCATCACCTACTTGAAGTCTACCAGCAGGTTGGGGCCGCCTCAATTCTCAACTAAGATTAGCACCCTCTGCTGTGTGAACTACGTGAAAGGGGCAACGTCGCGGGTCGACGTGGCCCCACGCTATGCTGGCTTGCGGACGGGTAGAGCCCTGACCCTTATGTAAAGAACGTGTCGGCGGCGTGAAGGTGGGGCACAGATGTAGGAGTGCGATCGCCACTGCGCAACCAAGGTAGGGCCCCATGCCGCTTCACTCCGAACCACTGGGTCAGCTCCTTCTAGGTCTCCACGCCGCGGTGCGAGAGGCCTTGGCCACCCCCGATGGCGCAACCGGCCGACCGCCCGGAATCAACCCGAAAGGTGATCTGTCCCGGCCGTTCGATTTGACGGCGGAGCGGCGCGCTGTTTTATTCCTTCAGCGGGAAGCGCCGGAGAGCTTGCTGCTGTCTGAGGAATCCGGCGTGATTGATCTTGGACAAGGCCCACCTAAGCACCGGTTCATCCTTGATCCAGTAGATGGCTCCGACAACTATGCGTGCGCGGTCGGTCCGTCGGCGGTATGTGTGGCTGTGCTGCCCGCAGAGGGACCCCTTGCGGTGGGCAGGGTGGAGTGGGCCCTGGTCGGTGACCTGGAGAAGTCGATGCCGGTACTCGGCCACCGGGGTGGGGGAGCCTACCGCGGAGATGCGCGCCTGCGAACTTCTGGCGTAACCCGGATTGCAAAAGCGATGATCTCAGTCGAGCTAAACCACTATGCGCCCTCGTCCGAGCTGGGCTCCATTATGGAGCGGGCCCGAGGCGTCCGCTGCTTTGGTTGTGCGTCACGTGCCCTATCGTTGGTCGCGAGCGGCGCCCTCGACGCCCATATCGACATTCGACAACGACTCACACCCGAGAGCTTCTTCGCAGCCGCCCTGGTAGTGGAGGAGGCTGGCGGCTGTGTGGTTGGTCCGGAGGGCCAGGCCCTCCCGCCAGCAGGGGGCCTGACAGACAGATGCTCCGTTATCGCCGCGTCCACTCGGGAGTTGGCGGATGAGATTGTGCAGGCACTGGCGTGACTCAACACCGATCGGACGGCGCAGAGGTGCCGACCGCCGTCATCCTAGCAGCTGGCCGCGGTATGCGGATGAATGGGGAGCCGAAGCCTCTGGTTCCCGTGTGGGGCCAGTCGCTCGTCGAGCGATGCATGCGTGCCTGCGTGACAGTTGGCGTGCGGCAGTTCGTTGTGGTGGTTGGACACCGAGGAGAGGAAGTCCGCACCCACGTGGCAGCCTTCGCCGAGCGTCTCGATGTCGGCGTCAGGTGCGTAGACGCCAAGAACTGGCATCTGGGTAATGGCGCGAGCACTAGTGCGGCAGCGGGCTGCATCGGCAACAGACAATTCCTCCTCCTGATGGCCGATCATATCCTTGACCCGGAGATCCTGCGGAAGCTCCTGGAAGATCCTCCCGCCGGGGGTGAGGTATGCGTGGCAGTTGACCGCGATCGGCAGCAGGTCTTCGACCTGGACGACGCGACGAAGGTTTGTTGCGTCGACGGGCGCGTCCAAGCCATCGGCAAGGATCTCGGTGAGTGGGATGCCATTGACACCGGAGCCTTTCTGTGCAGCCCGGCGATCTTCGCGGTGCTGGACAGGGTCCACGACTCCAGCCTCTATGCCCTGTCGCACGCGATCGCCGACCTGGCAGGTCGTGGTCTGGTACGCGCCGTGGACGTCACCGGTTGCCGCTGGCTGGATGTAGACACGCCGGACGCGCTAGCCGAAGCCGGGCGGCTACTGCGAGCGTCGCTGGACAAAGGTAGCCAGGACGGCTTCGTATCGGCGTGGATCAATCGTCCGCTGTCAACACGCCTGTCGGGCTACCTAGCGCGAACCAATGTGACGCCCAACCAGATCACGGTGGTTTCGTTCTTGACCACCGTGATCGGTGCAGCGTTTCTCGCTCTCGGTGGCTACGTCGCACAAGCCTTGGGAGGTGTGCTGATACTGGCAGCATCCGTCATCGACGGTTGTGACGGGGAGATCGCGAGACTCAAGGGCCTCGCCACGCCGCGAGGTGCGTGGCTAGACACGATGCTGGATCGTTACGGGGACCTGGTCATCACCGTGGCGATCGTCGCGGCCTACACCAGGCAGGTCCCGGGATCCGTGCCGTGGATTGCCGGACTGGTTGCAGCGACCGGGTTCATTCTCGTCAGCTACGTCACCAAGGAGTTCTCCTTGCAGTACAAGGGAGCCTATCCTCACGACGTTCTCGACCGTCTCAAGCACCGCGATCTGCGTGTGTTGGTCATCGCCACGGGAGCCATTGCTGGTTTCCCCTTCCAAGCCCTGATCGCCGTTGGCCTCTTCTCCCATGCAGTCGTTGCTGCGGTCATGGTGCGCGGTTGGGGTCTGAGCCCGAGTTCCGCCGGAGCGCCGATTCGTCGCGGGCGGGCCTCTCGTCCCGGGACAAGTGCCGTGACGCCCCGATCTGAAGCTGGCCGGAAAGCAGAACAGCTCTTACGGGTGCCATAGGCTCTCGTATCTCGTCCGAGCCAGCCGACTAGCGAGCCTGTGCTGCGGCCCGTCGCGCAACGTGACGACCGAAGCCAGCTGACGCGCCCGCTTGTGATCGAGGCCCTCCTCAACGAAAAACGCCCGGCATTCCCCGGGCGCTCTTATTGAAGGCCAAGTCTTGCGGCGCTACTATGGCCGCGCCGCCTCGACCCGCCCGCGCCATTAGAAGGGGCCGACCGCGCGAAGTTTGAGTTGCTCGTATGCGACTCGACGCTGCGCACTTACATTCTGCCAGGCCAATGCCCGACGAAACCAAGCCCATCAAGTCATTCGACCGATCGATCGTCGAAGGTCCGATTGGCCGCGCGGTCTGGAAGCTCGCCTGGCCCACGATGCTGCAGAACGTCATCGGCGGGCTCCAGGGCATTGTGGATCACGTGATGGTCGGACACTACGTGGGCTACACGGGCAATGCGGCGATCGGGGTCTCGTGGCAGATCTTCCTGGTGGTTGTGGTGTTCATCATGTCGCTCTTCTCGGGTATGGGTATTCTCGTGGCGCGGTTCGCAGGCGCCAACGAACCCGACAAGGTCAACCGGACGGTCTACCAGGCATTCCTGACCGCCGTGCTCATGACCGTGGTGATACTGGCACCTGTTGGGTATTTCCTTGCGCCACCGTTACTGGGGCTGGTCAATGCCACCGCCGAGGTGCGCGCCGAAGCGCTGCCGTACCTGCGCATCCTGTTCGTGTTCAGTTTCGGGATGATGATGTTCTTCATGCTAGGTGGGGCGCTACGCGCGGCGGGAGACGCCCGCACGCCACTGCGGTACGGCATCGCACTCACGGTGCTGAACCTCGTGCTGAATGTCATCCTCATCCGAGGGTTCGGCCCCATTCCGGGATTCGGGACGACGGGTGCCGCCATGGGAACGGTGATCGCGGGTGGAGTGATCGCGCTCGTGGCGGCGTACCGGTTGTTCTTTTCGCATACCTGGGTGGTTCAGTTCCGTCGTGGCATGAGTTGGAGACCTGACTGGTCGATCATTCGCGCGCTCTTCCGGTTCGGCATCCCGACCGGACTCCAGGGGATCGCGATGAACATCGGGGGCGTGGTGCTGCTCGCGTTTGTCGGGTCGCTCGCTGCGAGCGGGCAGGCGCAGGCCGCATACACGGTCGGCTACACCCAACTCTTTTCCTTGATCACTTGGACGTCGGTCGGACTGATGGCCGCCGCTGCCGCGGTGGCGGGGCAGAATCTGGGAGCGGGACATCCCGAGCGAGCGATCCAGGGCGTGCACGTGGCCGCGCGCATCGGCCTGGGCGTTGCAGTCAGCGTTGGACTGATCTTCTTGTTTTTCCCTCGCGTACTCCTTGGCTTTTTCGGCATGGAAGACCCGCTAGTGATGGATATCGGCACGCAGCTGTTGGCATACCTGAGTGTCTCAGGACTCTTTGTTACGGTGGCGCTCGCGTACACGGGCGGTTTGCAGGGAACGGGCGACACCAAGAGTCCACTCTACATCTCGATCGTCTCCCAAATCGTGGTACCGCTCGGGATGTGCGCCGTGATCCAGTCGGTCTGGGGACTGCGGGCGTGGCATATCTGGCTCGCGATCGTGCTCGGCCACGTCACGCGCTCGGTGCTGAGCATGATACGATTCCGGCAGGGGCAATGGCGGCAGATCAAGGTGGAGATCGGGCCGGCAGCGTGACGGCGATAGCAAGCAATGCTGCACCCACGAGACGCGCAGTAACAGGACCGATGTGCGGCTTTGCGATGCGGTGGCCGAACCGTTCCGGTGCGACGAGCAACGGGATCGCGAAGATGATGTCCACGACAGAGCGAATCACGAACTACGGTCGGAGGAATCCGGGGATTACCGACATGTATACTCGGCTTTATGTGGCGCAGGTGCCTTGACCTTTAGCGCGGTGGGATACCAATTGCAGAGATCTCTGGAGGTATCTGTGATGACTGTTACAAGGGAGCACGCCGTTCCGGAACCCGCCATGTCCGATCTCGCCGTCCCGCAACAGGAATCGGTGAGCTCGGCGGACATGGCGCTTCGGTTCGAGCACCCCCGGCACCCCCGGGGATCCCGCGCGCGTGTGCTCTTGACCAGCGTGTTCGGTCCCTACGCCCGAGATGATGCGTACGGGAGCCGGGCCATCAACCCGATGGAGTTGTATCACAATCAGGTCTCGCGCGTGCAGGGTGCGTTCTCGCTTCGGATGTTTCACCGGTCGTGCGGTATCATGCTGATCCAGGCCAACCTCGACGCCCCGTCCACGCTGCTCGACTTCCCCTCCCTGGAGCGGTTCGTTCAGGAGATCAGCACCAACCGGTACGATATCGTCGGGATCTCGGCGATCCAGCCGAACGTGGGCAAGGTGCGGAAGATGTGCGAGTTGGTGCGCGAGCACCTTCCAGAGGCCACGATCGTTGTGGGCGGCCACGTGGTGAATCTGCCCAACCTCGCTGCCGAGATCGATGCGGACCACATCGTGATCGGGGAGGGGGTGCGCTGGATGCGTCGTTTCCTCGGTGAGGACGAGCACCGGCCCATACGCCATCCGCACATCCCGTCTGGGATCGGGACTCGGGTGATGGGCATCGCGCTGCGGCAGAAGCCGGGCGACACGGCGGCCACGCTGATCCCGTCGGTTGGGTGTCCCATGGGCTGCAACTTCTGTGCGACCTCGGCGATGTTCGGCGGGAAGGGCAAATTCATCCACTTCTACGAGACGGGTGACGAGCTGTTCGAGGTTATGTGCGAGCTGGCGGACGCGCTTCAGGTGAAGTCGTTCTTTGTGATGGACGAGAACTTTCTCCTATATAAGAAACGCGCGCTACGGTTACTGGATCTGATGGTCGAGCACGATAAGCCTTGGGCCCTATACGTGTTCAGTTCCGCCAATGTTCTGCGCCAATACACCATCGAACAGCTCGTGGCCTTGGGCATCTCGTGGGTCTGGTTGGGACTCGAGGGGGAGCACGCCTCCTACCGCAAGCTCAGAGGCACAGACACGCGCGAGCTGGTACGCACGCTCCAGTCGCACGGCATTCGCGTGTTGGGATCGACGATCATCGGTCTCGAGGATCACACCCCGGAAAACATTGACGCCGTAATCGACTACGCGGTGAGTCACGATACGGAGTTCCATCAGTTCATGCTGTACACGCCGATTGGGGGAACGCCGCTCTACGAGGAGCACGTGCGCAACGGCACGTTGCTCGACCGGGACGAGTGCCCCGAGGCCGATCGACATGGACAGGCCCGATTCGCGCATAAACATCCTCACTTCGCACCCGGCCAGGAACAGGAGTTCCTCCTGAAAGCCTTCCATCGAGATTTTGAGATCAACGGTCCAAGTATCGTGCGGGTGGCGCGGACGATGCTGCAAGGATGGAAGCGCTATAAGTTTCATCCCGACCTGCGCATCAGGAGTCGGATTCGATGGGAGGCCCGCGTTCTGCCCGGGAGCATGGCCGCACTGCTCTGGGCGGCGAAGCAGCGGTTTCGCCGCGATCCGCAGCTCAAACAGAAGATCGGCGGCATCTTGAAAGAGCTGCAGCGGGAATTCGGTCTCCGCGCGAGAATCGCCAGCTCGATCGCCGGGCGGTACGTGCGGTTCAAGATGCGCCGCGAGGAGCGCCGGTTACGCCGCGGCTGGACGTACGAGCCACCGACCTTCTGCGAGTCAGCCAACCAATAGCGTCGCGATGCGTTCCCCCCAGCCGCTGAGGAGGGGTAGTGCGGTGACAGGCGTCGCCGGCTAACGACCGCGCGCTCGCGGTGGGATCGACGAGCTCCTGCAGCCCACGCTCCCTGAGGTGAGCAACATCAACTTCGCCCCCTATAGCGGGGCGCCTACGCTGCTCCTCAACGGCCGGAGCGATGAGGAGCACCCGTGGTACACCCGGGCCCTGCCGCTGTGGAACCTGCTCTCCGAGCCGAAGAGGCTCGTGCTGATCGACGGGGCGGGGCACGTGCCCCCGCTCGAGGCCAGAGTGCCCCCGATCAATGAATGGCTGGACGAAACGCTGGGAACCGTTCGGATGCGGAGATGAGTATGCGGCCCTAGCCGTCTCGCCGTCTGAGAGCCCCTTCACACGTCCCGCTTCTGCTCGCCGCGAGCCAGCCCTATCTTCAGCAGCGGGTCGGCCCGGCTGCCGGGCGCGACGAGGGCGTGATAGCCGATCGCAGGGCCCGTCCACCCGCAAATCCTGACGAGATAGAGAAGGGGGATGCGTGAGCGAACAACGCGCAGCGTTTTCGTCCCGGTGGGCCATGCTGCTCGTCATGCTCGGAATGGCGGTCGGTACCGGCAACATCTGGCGCTTTCCCCGCATCGCGGCCCAGAACGGCGGCGGCGAGTTCCTGCTTGCATGGGTCGTGTTTCTGTTCCTGTGGTCTATCCCCCTGATCCTGGTCGAGTTCGGGATGGGCCGGAAGACGCGCTCCGGCCCTGTGCGGGCGTTCGTGAAGATGATGGGGCCCCGCTGGGCGTGGATGGGCGCCTTTGTCGCGTTCGTCGCCACGGCCATCATGTTCTACTACTCGGTGGTCGCCGGCTGGACCTTCCGCTACGCAATCGCATCCGTCACGGGCGAGATCCCGGGAACGACGCTCGGAGCGTTCTGGGAGTCGTACACCGGTTCGCTCTGGCCCGTCGCGACGCACGGATTTGCGATGGCGCTCGGCGTGTTCGTCATCTCGCGAGGCGTTCGCGCGATCGAGGGCGTCGCGAAGATCCTGATTCCGTCGCTGCTCGTCCTCGTGGTGATTCTCACGGTTCGGGCGGTCACGCTCCCCGGAGCCGGGGATGGATTGCGCTATCTCTTCACCGTAGACTGGAGTGCGCTTGCCAACGCGAAGATCTGGCTGGCTGCGCTGACCCAGAACGCGTGGGATACCGGGGCCGGCTGGGGGCTGGTCCTCGTCTACGCCGCCTATCTGCGCGAGCGCGAGGACACGGCGCTCAACGCCTTCATCGTCCCGGCCGCCAACAACGTGGTGTCGCTCCTCGCCGGCGTGATGGTGCTATGCACCGTGTTCTCAGTCGTGCCGACGCTCGTCCAAAACCTCACCACCGATCCCACGGCACTCGGAGCCTATCCCGAACTCGCCGCCGCAGTGCAGAGCGGTCAGGCGCTGACACCGGACCTCGTGCAAACGACGATCTTCCAGGTCCGCAGCGAGGGGCTGACCTTCATTTGGATGCCACAGCTGTTCGCGCGGATCCCCTTCGGCCGGTTGTTCATGGTGTTGTTCTTCACCGCCCTGTCCTTCGCGGCGTTCACGAGTCTCATCGCCATGATCGAGCTCGCGACCCGTGTCCTGACGGATGCCGGTATCGAACGAAGACGATCCGTACAGATCGTCGGAGGCGTGGGATTCCTGCTGGGGCTTCCGTCGGCCATTTCCATTCGAGTCTTCCACAACCAGGACTGGGTTTGGGCCGTCGCGCTCATGCTCTCCGGACTGTTCTTCGCGATCGCCGTGATCACGTCGGGGATTCGCCGTTTCCGGGCGGAGCAACTCAATCACGCGGATTCCGACATCCACATCGGCCCGTGGTGGGACGTCATCATCACAACGCTCGTACCGCTCCAAGCCGTGATCCTCATGGGGTGGTGGTTGTTCCAAGCCCGTGGATGGGATCCGGAAGGCTGGCTCTCCCCGTTTGGCATCGAGAACGTCGGCACGGTGCTGGCCCAGTGGGCCGTCGTTCTCGTCCTGCTGCTGCTCGCGAATCGGTGGCTCGCCCGGCGGGTGGAGTAGAGCGGCGGGACGGGAAGGTGGTAGGGTGGCCAGGTTGTCAGTCTGACTATCCTGCAATATGACCGTCTGTCTATCTCTCCAATGACCCGGGACGACTTCCAGCAACTGGTTCGCCAGCTCGTCCGTGAGATCCCCGATCATTATCTCGAGGGGATCGCCGCGATCGACGTCAGCCCCAAGACGATTCCGCATCCGCTGCTCGCGGATGTGTACACGCTCGGCGAGTGCATTCCGGTACATGGTGACGCGGATACGCTCGTCTCGCGGGTCGTGCTCTACCACGGATCGTTTGGCGCGTTGGCGCGGCGGCAGGAGAACTTCGTCTGGCGCGACGAAGCGTGGGACACCCTGACGCACGAACTGCGTCACCATCTCGAGTGGCAGGCCGACGCGGATGACCTCGAGCAGTACGACTGGGCTGCGGAACAGAACTTCGCGCGCCTCGAGGGTGAGCCGTTCGAGCCGACGTTCCATCTGGTCGCGGAGCGGATCGTGACGGGAGTGTATCGTGTCGATGACGATGTGTTCATCGACCACGTGGTGCGAACTCGGCCCGACCGGCACGAGCTGGTATGGCATGGCGCCCGCTATACGGTCACGGTTCCCGCTGCGCCGCTGCCGATCTTCCTCACGCTAGAGGACGTTCCCGAGCCTCCACCCGGCGAACTCGTCCTCGTGATCCGCCGCAAACCCGGGCTCCGTGATCTGTTCCGCCGCGTGCACCGCGCGAGCGAGGCGAGTGCCGTCGTTACACCGGTCACGCCGTAGCGCATCTTGCCGCCGCCAGCGCCGCCGGCCGTCCGCCTCCCGCCATCGCACGGCCCGTCGATCGGATTCTCGTGACCGTCCTGCGTGTGGGCTTCCGACCGGTGGCTGGAATGGCGGGCTGGTTGGAAAGAGGCGGATGGCGTTAGCTTTGCGGGTGTGGTGCCTGCCGTTTGGCAAGCGGCACCGGAGGGAGATCGATGTGGTTCACGAAACGATGACATCGTTGTCCGGCGACGAAGTGTTGCGACGAGCCAAGGAGTTCTTCGCCGAGCGCGTTCCCCATTTTGGCGCGTTCCTCGAGCAAGAGGGTCCCACCTACGCGACATTCAGGGGGCAGGGTGGGGAGGAGATCGCGATCGCCGTCATCGAAGCCGAGGCGGGAACGCGTGTACGTGCATCGTCGCTCTTGTTCGACCAGACCATCGACCGGTTCTATTCGACACTGCCGGCGAGCGACGAGGAGCGGGCGTGACGGCCACGACGAAGCTGCGCGTGACGGTCACCGACGCGTGGGATACGGTCACTGTCGTCGCCGGAGCGGAGATGACTATCGCCGAACTCAAACAGCAGGCCCTCCGGCTCGCGCTGGGGTGGCAGCCGGATCCGTCGATATACGAGGTCAAGTACCGCGGCGCCTTGATGCTCGACGAGCGGTGCCGCGTCGCGGACTTGAATCTCCCGGACGGGGCACCGATGATCGTGCTCCCGATCCGGCGACGGCCGGTGCGGTGACTCCGGGTGTGGGTGGTCGGCGGTCCGGCCGGGCGCTCTTGATCTTCGCGGCGGGGTTTCTGCTGCTCGACGCCGTGTTGCTCGCCCTGGCCGGCGTTTGGCTGGCCCGACCGGCGTTCCTCGTTTGGAGCGTCGTGTTTGCGGCCGGTGCCGTGGGCGTCACCCTGTTGTGGCGCCGCCACCTCGTGCGACTCGGTGAACTCGATGAGGCGCGCGCCGCGCTGCGACGCGAGATCAGCCGCATCAGCCGAACGATCCAGGACGCCCGCAACTGAGCGAGCCGGTGCGCTCCCCCCAATGCCTGACGTCTCCGTCCCTCCGATTCGCGTGTACTCGCATCCGAGTTCGCTGCTGCACGCTACCGGTCCGACCCATCCGGAATCGCCGGAGCGGGTGCGCGCCATTCTCGCCGCGCTTCAAGCCGGACCGATCGCGGAGCGGGTCGTCGACTGCGAGGCTCCCGCCGCTGACGCGGCTGCGCTGGAACGCGTACATCCGCGGGATTACCTCGACACCCTCCAACGACTGGCGGATGGTGGTGGTGCCGTCATCGATTCCGATACGGTAGTGAGCCCGAACAGCTACGTGGCCGCGCTCCACGCTGCCGGCGCTGCTGTGGCGGTCATGCGGTCGGCGCTCGCCGGCGTTCCGGCGTTTGCGGCCGTTCGGCCGCCGGGGCATCACGCGGCGGCGACGCGGGCGATGGGGTTCTGCCTGGTAAGCAACGTCGCCATGGCGGCGCTGGCGGCAATCCACGAGTTGGACCTCGATCGCGTGTTGATCGTCGATTGGGACGTCCACCATGGCAACGGCACGCAGGCGATCGTCGAGGGGGAGCCCCGTGTTCGCTACGTGTCGCTCCATCAGTGGCCGTGGTATCCAGGGACCGGCCGTGCAGAGGAGCACGGGGTAGGGAACGTGTTCAACGTCCCGCTGCCTCCGGGGCTCGACCGCGCACGTTACGTCGCCGAGCTGGATGATGCGGTTGCCCGCGCCACCGAGCGGTGGCCGCCGCAACTGATCCTCATCTCCGCAGGGTTCGACGCTATGGCGGGCGACCCCCTCGGCGGTTTCACGCTGGAGCCGGAGGATTATGCCGGGTGGGTGCGACGCTGGCGCGGACTCGGCGCGCCGATCGGGTCGGTGCTCGAGGGTGGCTACGCGCCGGAGCGCGTCGCGGCGGCGGCCGTGGCGCACTTGGAGGCGATGTGAGCGTCACACCATGACCGTCGGAGCCGGCCGGCTCTCGCCGTCGACTCTGATGGCTATCCTCCAGCCGTGGGCGGAAGTCGCCGAGTCCATTGACGAACGCATCGCAAGGCTCGCCGACGGCGCGCCGGGCTGCGAGGCGTTGTGGGTCGGATGTGGTTCGGGACGCTCGGTGCTGTGGTGGGCGGAACGGTTCGGTACGCGGATAGAGGGTGTGGATCCGGATGCGCGGGCGATCGAGACGGCCGACGCCGCGGCACGTGACGCGGATCTCGCCCGGCTCGTCACTTTGCAGGCGAGTGACGCCGAGAACCTGCCCCACGAGGCCGATGTGTTCGATCTCACCGTGGTCAACATGCTGTACCTCTCCGGTGCGGACGGGCGGGAGGTATTCGCGCAGGCCGCCCGCGTCGCACGGCCGATGAGCGTCGTTGTGGTGCTCGTCCCGTCGTGGTTCAGCACGCCCGCCCCTGCGGACGCGGCGGATGTCGCGAAGCTCGGCATCCGCCCGCATCTGCTGGTCGAGTGGAAGAACTACATGCGTGAGGCGGGGCTCGTGGAGCTGACCGTGGAGGACGCCGCGCACGATGGCCGCTGGATCGCGCCCGAGTGGCTCGGCCTCCTGATTCGTGGGTGGCGGGCGGCGCGCTGGCGCGGCGTAGGCATTGTGTTGGGCCGCGAGATGCGATCCCTGCGAAAACTGGCCCGCACCCGCGTCCTCGGATTGTCCATGATCAGAGGCACGCGCTGGCCGTACGCGTGATTCCAGAGACCTGTTCCGTCGCGCTGCCACTTCCGGCGGCGCAGCCCTACCGCTATCGCGTCCCGCGCGGGCTCGCCGACCGCGTCATCCCCGGTACCCGAGTCGTGGTACCCGTCAGGACCCGCGCGCTCGTCGGGGTGGTCACGGCGCTAGACGAAGACAACGGTGACGGCCTGAAACCGGTGCTCCTGGTGCCGGACACGGAAGCGATAGTCCCACCGGCGCTGCTCGAGCTGGCGCACTGGGTATCGCAGTACTACGCAACCCCGATCGGCATCACGCTGCGGGCCATCCTGCCGGCGGCGTTGTGGGGAAGCTCGCGTCTCGTAGCCGAGGTACGCGCCCCGGAGACGGCGCCGGGTGGCGCCAGCCGCGACGTGCTGGAGGCGCTGGAACGGCTCGGCGGCCGGGCGAGCGCTGCACGGCTGGCGCGATCGCTGAAGCGCCCGGTTTGGGACGCGTTGCAACGGCTCGCCCGCGCCGGGACGGTCTCGTTGGAGACCGAGCCGCCCGATCTCGGGCCGGCGGCGGGAACCGAACGAGTCATCGTGCTCACGCGCTCGCTGCCATCGCTGCTGGCCCGAGACCAAGCCTTCGGGCGGGCCAGGCAGCAGCGGGTGGCGTACGACGCGCTCGACGCCTTGGGGGGAGAAGCGACCTGGCGCCACTGTGTCCACCGGCTCGGCTTCTCGCCGGCCGTCTTGCGGGGGCTGGTGGCGCGCGGTCTCGCTAGCATAGAGAAGCGCACCCGCCTGCGCGATCCCTTCTCCGGAGTCGCGTCCCAGCCCCCGGGCACACCGACATCGGCTCAGCAGCAGGCCATAGCCCGGTTGACCGAGCTGCCGCCCGGCGGCGCCGGCCTGCTGTTCGGTGTGACCGGGAGCGGCAAGACGGCGGCGTACCTGGAAGCTATCCGCGAGGAGGTCGCCGCCGGCCGCGGCGCCATCGTGCTCGTGCCCGAGATAGCGCTCACGCCCCAGACAATCGCCCGGGTGCGCGGCGTGTTCGGAGACGATGTGGCGGTACTGCACAGCGCGCTGTCGGACGCCGAGCGTGCCGATGCGTGGCGGGC
Source organism: Gemmatimonadota bacterium (assembly GCA_022563595.1). GTDB lineage: Bacteria > Gemmatimonadota > Gemmatimonadetes > Gemmatimonadales > GWC2-71-9 > JADFNB01. The sequence continues at coordinate 87,697 of JADFNB010000002.1, read as the reverse complement.
CGTGCTCGACGGCACGCGACGCGTCGTCGTCGGTGCGCGATCGGCCGTCTTTGCGCCGGTGCGGCATCTCGCAGCGATAGTCGTCGACGAGGAGCACGATGCCAGCTACAAGCACGGCCAGGCGCCGCGGTACCACGCGCGCGCGGTTGCGATGGCGCGGGCGCGGATACAGGGTGCCCGGGTCATCCTCGCGAGCGCGACGCCGTCACTCGAAACCTGGGCGGCCCGCGAGAGGATCGTCGTCGTGCGTCTTCCCGATCGCGTGGCCGACCTGCCGCTGCCCGCCGTCCGTCTGGTCGACCTGCGTACGGCGGAGCGGGTGCGGGAGAGCGGGCCGGTTCCGTGGTCGCGGGACCTCGATCAGGCGGTCGAGGCGCGTCTCGCGGCGGGCCAGCAGGTGTTCCTGTTGCTCAACCGCCGTGGCTTCGCTCATTACCTGCAATGCACGGCCTGCGGCGCCGTGACCGAGTGCCCGAACTGCAGTATCGCCCTGACGGTCCATCAGACGCCGGCTGGGCTGCGGTGCCACTACTGCGGCCACTGCGAGGCTATCCCGCCGGTATGCGGGCTTTGCGGGCACCCGACACAGCAGACAAGGGGGGTCGGCACGCAGCACCTCGAGCGCTGGCTGGAGACCCGGTACCCGCAGGCCCGGCTGGTCAGGATGGACGCGGACACCACTGCGCGGAAGTGGTCTCATCAGCGCATCCTCGATAGCGTGCATCGCGGCGAGGTCGATATCCTCTTCGGCACACAGATGATCGCCAAAGGTCTCGATTTCCCAGGGGTCACGCTGGTTGGCGTAGTCGATGCGGACACGGGCCTCCACCTGCCCGACTTCCGGGCAGCGGAGCGTACCTTCCAGCTCGTCGCACAAGTCGCTGGTCGGGCCGGACGGGGCCCGCGCGGTGGAGAGGTGATCGTGCAGACCCGCAGTCCCCAGCACGTCGCGCTGACGGCGGCTGCGGCACACGACTTCGAGACGTTTGCCGAGCACGAGCTGGAGCAGCGGCGCTCCCCCCCGTACCCGCCGCACGTCGGGCTAGCCAATATCGTCGTTAGCGGTACCGATCAGGACGTTGTGGCCGGCGCCGCGGTCGATGTCGCCGATTGGCTGCGCTCGCTCCTCGAGCGGCGGAGCGCGGGTGAGGTCGACCTGATCGGTCCGGCGCCGGCACCGATCGCCCGAATCAAACGGCGGTGGCGTTGGCACCTGCTCCTGCGCGCGACCAACCGGTCCCTGCTGGGCCGCATCATCCGGTACGCAGCGCGGCGGGCGCCGCATACGAAACACGGGGCCGCCGTTCGGGTCGTCGTCGATCGCGATCCGGTCTCGCTCCTTTGATCGACCCTGGGCACCCCTCGGGTTGAAACCGATTCTCAACGCCGGTATCTTGCGTCCGCCTCAACCGCACCGGCAGGCGTGAACCAATTAGACGCAGCCCAACCATCACGGTGTTGCACCGCCCCTGATCCGACGGCGGCCGACGGTCAGCTCGCGATGGGATGCGCGGCGCCCACGGAGCCAAGACAATGAGCGAAGACCCGGCGGGTCCTGTCACGCGCGGCCTGACCGCTGCGGTGGGTGGCCTCGGTTGGGGGGGCTCCGCGGCGGTCCGGACGGCGGGGTTGGGCCTCGGGTGGGTACGCGTGGCGGACGCCGTTGCCGACGCCATGCCGACCCAAAGGATCGAGCGCATCTGGCTGTTCCCCCCGGTGCGCCGGGACGAGCAAGAATGGGGAACAGCGGTGGTGGCGCGCCGTGTGGCCGAGGGGCGTGTGCGCGTGTACACGGCGAGCTACATGTTGACGGTGCGGGGGCGCGAGCGTGGACGGACCCAGGTGACGCTCGAGGAAGTCGGCGAGAGCCCGGATGACGTGGTGCCGGATGTCATTCGCGGCGTCCAGGAACGTGCGGGCGAGGCGGAGCCACCCATCGAGATCGCCCCGGACTTGTGGTACCTGCCAGATGACGAATCCACCGCCGCCGATTGACGGACAGGCACTCCTGGACGTCTTCCGGCGCTACTTGCAGGACCACAACCTGCCGGTCACACACCAGCGCGAGGTCGTGGCCTCGATGATCTTCTTCTCCGACGAACACCTGTCGGTCGGGGATATCGAGCGCGGACTGGCTATTCGCAGCGAGCAGGTGGGCAAAGCCACGATCTACCGCACGCTGGAACTCCTGGCGACGGCCGGGTTGATCGAGGAGCACGACTTCGGCGAGGGGTTCAAGCGCTACGAGCCGCTGGCTGCCCAGAGTCAACACGGCCATCTCATCTGCTCAGGATGCGGGCGTGTGGTGGAGTTCTCCAGTGATCGGCTCGAGCGCATGAGCGCGCTCACCGCCGAGGAACACGGGTTTCGGCTGCACCATCACCGCCTGGAGATCTACGGGGTATGCGGCGAGTGCCAGGGTCGGGATGCGGCGACCCTGCAGACCACATCGGTGCCGAGCCGGGAGTAGACTGGTGATCGATCCGCGTATGTTCATGCCAACCCAGGCCTTTCTCACGAAGGGCGTTGGGCGCCACAAGGAGAAGCTGACCAGCTTCGAGCAGGCTCTCCGCGAGGCACGTATTGCGCAGTTCAACCTGGTTCGGGTGAGCAGCATCTTTCCACCACACTGTGAGCTGGTGTCGTGCGATGACGGCCTGAAGAATCTGATGCCGGGCCAGGTGGTCTTCGCTGTGGTCGCCGAGGCGCAGACCAACGAGCCGTCGCGCCTGGCTGCCGCATCCATCGGCCTGGCCATTCCCGCCGCCCCCGACCATCATGGCTACATCTCGGAGCATCATGCCTTCGGGCAGCGGAAGGACCCGGCGGGAGACTATGCGGAAGATCTCGCCGCGAGCATGCTCGCCACCGTGCTCGGGGTGCCGTTTGATCCGGAGCAGGCGTGGGACGAGCGGAAAGAGCAGTGGCTCGTCTCAGGCGAGATCGTGAACTCCACGAACGTGAGCTGTACGGCCGAGGCGCAGGACGACGGCCGGTGGGTAACCGTGGTCAGCGCGCTCGTGTTCTGCGCATGAACGAGTTCCGTGGGCTGGGCGGTGTGGCGGGTGACCTGCCGCTGGAGTTGCGCGACCTTCCCTGGGCTCCCGGCGAGAACTTCCTGGGGTTGCCGGCCGAGCATACCGATTTCGGGCGGGCCCGCGTAGCGATCCTGCCGGTCCCCTACGAGGCGACCGTGTCCTACGTTCCGGGCACGCGCTTCGGGCCGCGTGGACTGCTGCACGCCTCCCGGTACCTCGAAGTGTACGACCACGCGCTCGATGCCGAGCCCTACGCGGTTGGAATCCACACTCTGCCGGCACTCGAACTCTCGGGCGCCGGCCCCAAGGAAGCATTGGACGAGCTGCGGGACGCCTGCGACACGCTGATCGGCACCGGCAAGTTCGTGATCATGCTCGGTGGCGAGCACAGCGTGTCGGCCCCACCCATCCTCGCGCACGCCGACCGCCTCGGTGAACGCCCTCTCTCGGTGCTGCAGCTCGATGCCCACGCCGATCTCAGGGCAGAGTATGAAGGGACACCGCTCTCGCACGCGTGCGTCATGTATCGTGTTAGGCAGCACGTGAATCTCGTCCCTGTGGGAATTCGGTCGGTCACGGCCGAGGAACGCCGGTTGATCCGCGACGAGCATATTCCGGTCATCTTCGGGCACGAGCTTGAAGGCGACGCGTGGATCGACCGGGCCGTCGCCGCGCTCGGACCGGATGTGTATGTAACGATCGATGTCGACTACTTCGATCCGGCGATCGTGCCGTCGACCGGCACACCCGAGCCCGGGGGTGGTGGCTGGTACCCTACGCTCCGGCTGCTGGAACGCGTGTTTCGCGAGCGGAACGTGGTTGGGTGTGATGTGGTGGAACTCGCGCCGATCCCGGGGAACGTCGCTGCGGATTTCCTGGCCGCGAAGCTCGTCTACAAGCTCATCGGGTTCTTTCAGGCAGCTTCGCGGGCCGCGTAGGGAACCTCGCCATGCCCGCCGCCGTTAGGATGGTCGGATATGATTGACGCTGAATCCATCGGTATACCGGTCGCGTTCTTCGCGGGGCTGCTCAGCTTCCTGTCGCCCTGTGTGCTTCCACTCGTGCCGAGCTACATCTCGTTCATCACGGGGTTGTCGCTCGACGAGGTCGGCACGCGGCGTTGGGTCGCGCTGACGCATGCCGTCATGTTCATACTGGGATTCACCGTCATCTTCGTGCTCTTGGGCGCGTCGGCGACCGCGGTGGGAGCCCTCCTGCGGGAGCACCGCGTGTGGCTGGAGCGGGCGGGCGGCGCCCTCATCGTGGTGTTCGGGTTGTACCTGTTGGGCGTCTTTCGGTTCGGAGTTTTCGCGCGCGAACGACGGTTCCAGATCCAGGACAAACCGCTCGGATATCTGGGCAGTGCGCTCGTCGGGTTGGCTTTCGGGGCGGGATGGAGTCCGTGCATCGGACCGATTCTCGGCGCCGTACTCTCCTATACGGCGGCCACGGCTACGCTGGGGCGGGGTGTCGTTCTCTTGCTGACCTATTCCCTCGGCCTGGGCCTGCCGTTCCTCGTAGCCGCGCTCGCGGTCGAGAGCTTCACGTCGTGGTTCCAGCGCTACCGTCGCTTCATCCCGGTGGTCACCAAGCTCTCAGGTGCGGTGTTGGTTCTGGTCGGCGTGCTCCTCGCGACTGGCTACTTCACGATCCTCGCTTCGCGTCTGGAGGATCTCACTCCCGAGTTTCTCCGCTCGCGACTGTAGCGCCCCGCACAGCTCGGGAGGCGGAGGGACGGGCGCTTGCGGGCGGCACGTCTCCGGATGAGTATTCCGTCGTATCTCCCCGATGTTCGGGGAGAGCCGTTCCGGAGGAGACCTCATCATGCTGCGCTCACCTTATCCCTATCTCACCCTACTGCTCGCTGTGGGCGTCACCGCCTGTGCGGGCGATGCCGAACCGGCTGGCGACGAGACGGCGCGCGATCTGAGCCTCGCGCCGGCCGAATCCGTTGTGGCGCTGACCGACCAACCGGAACAGGTAGAACCCAGGTCGTCCCCGGTGCGCCCCCGGCGGGACGTTCCGCCTCCGGTCCCGGAACCGGAGCCCGAAATCGTCGCCATCGTCGCTCCCGAGGGTGCGGTGATCATGCTTGCCGCCGCGGACACGCTGACGTCGAGACATAACGAAAAGGGCGAGCTGGTTGTGGCGACCAACGCCGAGGCGGTGCTCGACGCGGAAGGGCGGGTCGTGATCCCACCGGCGGCTGTCTTCATGGGAACGATCTCCGATATCGCGCCCGCGGAGCATCCGGGAGGGGAAGGGCGTCTGGTGCTGACGTTCAACCGGGTGCAGTTCGGCGGGAACACATTCGAGATCCAGGCCCGGACCGACAGTATCGGTTCCTTCATGAAGGGTCGCGGCATCACGGCCGGTGATGCCGCCAAGGTGGGTGCCGGTGCTGTGGTCGGTGCCATCGCCGGCCGGATCATCGGCGGCAACCGTACGGGAACCGTGGTGGGCGCAGCCGCCGGAGCGGCGGCCGGCGCCGGCATAGCCGCGGCGACACGCGACATCGACATCGTCCTGCCCGAGGGCGCGCCGATCCGGATCGTGTTGACCGCGCCGTTTACGGTCGAAATAGCCCCCGGCAACGATTGACGCCGCAATGAATGACGTTGGGGCGCACTGCCTTCGCGCCCCAACGGCAGCATCAATATCCCGACGCCCCGCCTCCACGTCGCGGGTCCGCCACTCCGATCAGCCGGTCACCGTCCACGTAGATCGCCGCAACGTCCCCGCTGTACCCGTCACGTTCCCGCAGTTGGTGTCCCATGCTCTCGAGACGCTCGATCGCCGCGGCGAAGAGGCCGCCCGATTCATACGACAGGGAATCGGGTTGGTGCTGGTGGTGGATGCGGGGCGCGGCGACGGCAGCCGCGATCGACATCCCATGATCGATGACATTCGAGATGACCTGTGCCACGGTCGTGATGATCGTAGGACCGCCGGGCGTACCGAGAACCATCAGGAGATTCCCGTCGGGATCCACGACTATCGTCGGGGCCATGGCTGACAGCATCCGTTTGTGCGGCGCGATCGCGTTCGCCTCGCCCTGAACCAACCCATACATGTTGGGCTTGCCGGGAGCCGATGTGAAGTCGTCCATCTCGTTGTTGAGCAGGAACCCGGCACCCGTTACGGTGACGGCGCCGCCGTAGCCCGAATTGATCGTGGTGCTCACGCTCACCGCGTTCCCTTCCGCATCCACCACGGAGTAATGCGTGGTGTGGTTGCCTTCGCGTATCCCGGGCGTCACGTCAGGGGACGGCGTGGCGCGCTCCGGGTCGATGGTGCGGCGACGCTGCGCGGCGTAGGCGTCGTCGATGAGTCGGTCGACGGGTATCCGCACGAACGCCGGATCTCCGAGGTAGTGGTTGCGATCGACGAACGCGCGACGCATCGCCTCGGCGAGGAGATGGAAGTGTGCGGGTGTACCGAAGTCGGGTAGCGGGTCGAACCCTTCGAGGATGTTCAGGATCAGGGCGATCGTGATCCCGCCTGAGGAGGACGGAGGCATCGAATAGATGGTATGCCCGCGATACTCGAACTCGATGGGCCGGCGCCAGTACGGCCGATAGGCCGCGAGGTCGGCCTTGGAGATCAGTCCCCCGCCGCGCTCCATCTCCGCCACGATCAGATCGGCGATGTAACCCTCGTAGAACACACGGGCCCCACTGTCCGCGATAGCCTGGAGCGTACGCGCCAGATCGCGCTGGACGAGCAGCGTGCCGGGAGGCGGCGCTTCCCCGTCCACCAGGAACTGCGAGCGGGAGGCCTCGAAGCCGCGCAGTCGCGGCGCAGCCCTTGCCAGACCCTCGGACCGGTACCGGTCGAGGAAGAACCCGTCGCGCGCAAGTGTGACAGCCGGCGCCATGACGTCTTGCAGCGGAAGACGCCCGAAACGGGAGTGTGCCTCGATCATCCCGGCTACGGCGCCCGGCACGCCGGAGGCGAGATGTCCGGTCACGCCCTGGTCGGTTACCTCTCCGGCCGGGTCGAGGTACATGCCGCGGGTGGCCGCTCCGGGAGCCATCTCGCGGTAGTCGAGGGCCGTGACCTCGCCGTCGCCGAAGCGGATGACCATGAAGCCGCCACCGCCGATGTTGCCGGCGGCGGGGTGTACGACCGCGAGCGCGAATCCCACGGCCACCGCGGCGTCCACGGCGTTGCCGCCGCGGCGCAGAACCTCCAAACCGACGTCGCTCGCTATGGGGCTACCGGAGACGACCATCGCCGCCGTCCCGGTGGCCGGCTCGGCCGCCGGGGCGAGCTGCCAGGTACCCGGCGCCAAGCCGCGCGCGCATGCGGCACCGGCGAGGGTGACGAGGGCCAGGATCCTGACGATCGGTCGGCGACGTGGCATCGCGATCTCGTTGGCTAGGATGGGGGTCGGCAAGATAACTTAGCAGCGGTGATGCATAAACCCGATTTTCTCGACTCGCGTCTCACCGAACGCCGGAACGCGCGTAGCATCGACATAGACGTCGCCTCCTCGCTCGAGATCGTGGATCTGATGAACGAGCAGGACCGTCGGGTGCCCCTGGCGGTGCACGGTGCGCGTGTGGAGATCGCTGTGGCCGTCGATCTCACTGTTCGCGCCTTCCGGTCGGGTGGTCGGCTCATCTACGTAGGGGCCGGCACCAGCGGGCGGCTGGGAGTCCTCGATGCGGCGGAGTGCCCGCCCACCTTCGGCACGCCGCCGGAGATGGTGATAGGCGTGATCGCCGGCGGTCCGCAGGCGCTCGTCGCCAGCCGGGAAGGGGCCGAGGACGATACCGTGGCGGCACGCTCGGCAATGGACGAGCGGGCGGTGGGGAGCGAGGACGTCGTGATTGGGATCGCCGCCAGCGGATCGACCCCGTACGTGCAGGCGGCGTTGGAACGCGCGCGAACCCTCGGTGCCGCCACCGTGCTCATAACATGTGCTGATCCACCACCCGACCTCGCCGATAGCTGTGATGTCGTGATCGTCCTCGATGTAGGTCCCGAAGTGCTGACCGGATCGACCAGGCTCAAAGCAGGTACGGCGACCAAGCTCGTGCTCAACACCATTACCACCGCCGCGATGATTCGGCTGGGGAAGACGTACGGCAATCTGATGGTCGATCTCCGCGCGCTGAGCGCCAAGCTGCACGATCGCGGCGAGCGCATCGTCATGGAGGTATGCGGGGTCGATCGTGCGACCGCGCGCGACGCGATCGATCGCGCCGACGCAAGCGTGAAGCTCGCGATAGTCATGGTACGGCGCAACGTACAGGCCGACGAGGCCGCCGCATTGCTCGATGGCGCCGGAGGGATAATCAGGCGTGTGATCGGCGACCCGCCGCCAATCGTATCGTGAGCCAGCTCGCCATCGGTCTCATGTCGGGCACGTCCCTGGACGGCGTCGATGCCGCGCTCGTCCGGTTCACGGGAGATCGGCCCGACGTCGAGCTGGTCGGGTTCCTGACGGTACCCTATGACGCGGAAGACGAGGCGCGCATCCGCGAGGTGACGACCGGGGGCACCACCCGCGACTGCGCGCTGCTTCACGTGGAGCTGGGCCGACTGTTTGCCGCCGCCGCCGCCGCGCTGCTCGAGCGGACCCACACGAGGGCGCGAGACGTGGCGTTCGTCGCGTCCCACGGCCAGACGGTGTGGCACGAGCCCCCTCGTGCATCGCTCCAGTTGGGTGACCCGGCGGTGGTCGCCGAGCGGATTGGTGTTCCGGTGGTGAGCGACTTCAGGAGTCGGGACGTGGCGGCCGGTGGGCAGGGCGCTCCGCTCGTGCCGCTCGCGGATGCGGTACTGTTCGCGGCCGACGGCCGGCCGCGGACGCTGCTCAATATCGGCGGGATCGCCAACGTGACCTGGGTGCCGCGGGACGGCGATCTCGACGGCGTGATCGCATTCGACACCGGGCCCGGCGTGGCGGTGGTCGATGCCGTGGTCCGGTCGTGTGATAGGGACGTCCGGTTCGATCGGGACGGCGCACGTGCGGCACGCGGGACGGCCGACCGGACCGTCGTACAGAGATTGCTCCAAGCCCCGTACTTCGATCGGCGGCCGCCGAAGAGTACCGGACGTGAGCGATTCGGCGACGCCTATGCAGCCGACTTGGCACGCGTGGTTCGCGCGTCCCGGACGCAGGCGAGTGACGACGATATCGTCGCGACGGCGCTAGCGCTCACCATCGAGTCGATTGCGGATCAGTTCCGGCGGTGGTTGCCATCAGACGAGATCGGCCAGGTGGTTATCTCGGGTGGGGGCGCCCGCAATCCGACGCTGGTCGACGCGCTGCGCGACGCGCTGCCGGGATGTACGGTCACGTTGTTCTCCGATCTCTTCTTCGATGGGGACGCGAAAGAGGCCGTATCGTTCGCCTTTCTCGGCTGGCTCACTATGCGCGGTCGTGTCGGCAACGTCCCGGCGGCCACCGGCGCGGCCGGACGGCGCGTTCTCGGCAGGATTACGCCTGCATGAATCCGGTAGCCCGCCTCGTGTTCCCGGCGCTGCGATGGCGGGCGTCGAGCGGGTTTGCGCACGAGCGCGAGAAGATCGACGCCACGGTGGCGCTAGGCGTCGGTGGCTACATCCTGTTTGGAGGCGAGGCGGATGCCGCGCGCGCTCTCACGCAGGAAATCCAGGCGGCGAGTGCACACCCGCTCCTGATAGCGTCGGACTTCGAGCGCGGCGGCGGGCAGCAGTTCGAAGGACTCACCCACCTGCCGCCGCCAGCGGCCCTCGGGTTCCTCGACGATCTGGACCTCACGAGCCGGTGCGGCGCGGTTACGGCAGCCGACGCACGTCGCGTAGGGATCAACTGGGTGTACGCGCCGGTGGCGGATCTGGACGGAGAACCCGATAACCCGATAGTGCAGACCCGCAGCTTCGGGGATGTCCCGGACCGGGTCGGCCGGCACGTCGCCGCCTGGATTCGGGCGGCACAGGAGGGGGGCGTGGCCGCCTGCGCAAAACACTATCCGGGACACGGACGCACGACCGCCGATAGCCACGAGACGCTGCCGCGCGTCCTTGCCGCCAAAGAGGACCTCGCGCGCACCGACCTGGTGCCGTTTGCCGCGGCCGTCGCCTCGGGGGTCCGCTCCGTCATGACCGCCCACGTCGCATACAGTGCCTGGGATTCGGGAGTACCGGCTACGCTCTCCGCCCGGATCATCCGGTACCTGCGCTCGGAGATGGGATTCGACGGGCTGGTCGTGACCGACGCGCTGATCATGGAGGGAGCGCTTCGCGGCGGCGGGGAAGCGGATGCGGCGAGCGACGCGCTCAGGGCAGGATGCGACGCACTGCTCTACCCGCGCGACCACGCCGCCGTGATCGCCCGGCTCGACGAGGACGCGCGCGATCGAGCGCGCCGCATGCGGATCGACGATGCTCTCGGGCGCGTCGCGCTCGCGGCGGACGAACTGGCGCAGGCCCCGAGTGTGCCGGCCGCTTCCGCATCCGCACCCGACGCGCACCGTGCCTTCGCGGACGCGGTCGCCGACATCGCCGTCCACGTGCTGCGTGGCACGACCCTCGACCTGGACCCGCCGCTCGAGATCGCCGTCGTGGATGACGACATAGGCGGGCCCTACGCGGTGGGGCCGCGCGACCTGCTCGAACAGGCCCTGCGCCGTGCGGATGTCGGACTGGGACCGGCGGGCTCGCGCGTCGTCTTGGTCTATGCCGAACCGCGTTCGTGGAAGGGGCGGGCTGGACTCGGCGACCGTTCGACCGCCCAGTTGCGACGCTTGGTTCCGGGCGCGCGCCTCGTCGTGCTGTTCGGCCACCCCCGGCTTCTCACGCAGATCCCCGGGAACGTTCCGGTGCTCTGCGCGTGGCACGGGCAGCCGTTGATGCAGCACGCCGCCGCCCGCTGGGTCCAGGCCCGGATGCGCAGCGGGTAGCGGGGCCGCGCGTAATCACAGTCAGTTGGTCTGCTGCAGCAGGTCGGTGACGAAGTCGAGCGGTACGCTGAACACGATCCGGCCGTTCGTGCCGGGTTGCGCACCGTACAGCACGGCGACGACGTTCCCGTCGCGGTCGAACACGGGGCTGCCGCTCAAGCCCGGGGCTCCGTAACCGTCGATCTGGATGAGATCGGGGATCACCTTGCTCACCGTCCCCGCCGTGAAGGTGCTCCGTATAAGGTTCGCCTCCCCAGCGGACCGCATCGGCAGATCATCGCCCAACGGGAACCCGATGACCGCCACCGGGTCGCCGGTAGCCGGCACGGCCGTGCCCGTCCCGATCCCCTGAACGGTGGGAACCCCGCCGCGGATACGGTCCACCTGAATGACGGCGAGGTCTACGTCCTGGTCTATCGTGAGCAGGCGCGCCTGCCACACCTGTTCAGAGGCGTTGAACTGGACTGCAATGCGTATCGGCCGGCGTGAGCCGTCCTCCCCGGCCACGACATGACGGTTGGTTATCAGTTTGCCGTCGCTCGTCACCGCAAACGCCGTCCCGGTGGCGATGTCGTTCTGGCCGAACTCCACCCAGATCATCGCCACGGCGAACTGGTTCGCCTCGTTGATGGCGCGGTAGTCGACTTGCGCGGCGAGCTGCTGAGCCCTGAAGGTTGTCGTCGCGACGGCGAGTTGCCGGCGGAGCGATTCGACTTCGGCGTCGCTGCCACTCGCCCGCGCGGCCTCCAGGCTGCTCTGCAGGCGTTGTACGTCGTACTGCGAGCCTCGGAGCGCGTCGGCGAGCCCTTCCACCTGACCCTGCAACATCGCCACAGCCTCTTCGGAGGCTCGGAGGATGCTGTCGATGCGCAGCTGCATCGCCTGCACGTCACGCTCGCGCCGCTGCTGCTGCCGGCGGTTGCCGACGATGAAGAACGCGCTGACCGCGACGAGGACGAACAGGATTACCCCGGTCGCGGCCCGCAGCTTCCGGGTCTGCCGCCCGACCTCGATCCGAATTCGCTGGGTCGTGCTGCCCGCCCGCCGCGCGGCCGGGCGCGGCGTGCCCGCCATCTCACGTGGTGTGGGTGTCGGCGCGCCGGCCGCCGGGGCGGGTCGCCGGTCGGGTGTCCCGTCGCCCACCAGATGGATCTCGAGGCGCGGGCCATCCTCGCCGAAGCGGATCTGATCGGTATCGTCGAGCTTGGTGTGGTGCGTGATGCGGTGGCCGTTGACGAAGGTGCCGTTGCGGCTGCCTAGGTCATGCACGTACCACGCGTTGCCCTCGCGGAGAAGCTCGGCGTGCCGTCCCGAGACGTCCAGGTCCCGGTCGGGATCGAACGGCAGGTCGGAATTGGGGTGCCGGCCGATCACTACGCGCGCCTGGGAGAACACGCCCGTCATGCCGGCTCTCGCTCCCCCCAGGACCTTGATCTGTATCTTCACGGAGGACGCTAGGTGAGCAAGAGAATCGCCGCGGCGAGCGCGATCACCGCGGCTGCGGTGACCAGTATTGCGTGTGCCGCACCCTTGGGCTCGGGTGGCGGGCTGCCCTTGTAGACCGGCACCGGCTCGGTCGTGGATTCGGTATCGAGCAATGGATAGATCTGGTGGCCTACCGGGTCCTTGCCGCCGCCATCGTCGAGGCCGTCGCCGCCTATCCGAGCGACCACCACCGTGATGTTGTCGGGGCCGCCACGCTCGTTCGCCAGGCCGATCAGTTCGGTGCAGATCTCGATGAGATCCTTGTCGTCGTTGGACACGATCGCACCAATCTCGTTCCGCTGCACCTGCCCCGAGAGCCCGTCGGAGCACAAGACGACTGTGTCGCCCTTGCGGAGCTGTTGGGAGGTGAGGTCCACACGTACCTTAGCCTCGGGTCCGAGCGCCTGGAGAATGATGTTCCGCCGCTCGCTCTTCTCGGCCTCCTCTTCGGTGAGTTCACCGGCGTCGACGAGACGCTGCATCAATGACTGGTCCTTCGTGATCTGCACCGCCCGCCCGGCGCGCACCAGGTATGCCCGTGAGTCGCCGACCTGCGTGAGGTACAGGTGGTCGCCCAGCACGCCGACCGCGGTCGTCGTGGTACCCATTCCCCGCATCTCGGGACGCTGCTTCGCGTACTCGTGAATCTGTTCGTTCGCCCGTTCGACCGCTTCCTTGAGGCGGTAGGCGAACTGCTGCGGCGTGCTCTCGTCGTCGTCACACCAGGTCGATATCAGGTGTTCGTACATAGTATCGGTCGCCAACTGGCTCGCAACCTCGCCGGCCGCCGCCCCGCCCATACCGTCGGCTACCATGAAGAGGGAGCCCTTGTCGCCCACGGTGTGCTCGCGTATCTCGGGCTTGAGCGACGCCGTCCTCGTCGTGAGGTTCGCGACCAGGAAGCAATCTTCGTTATGATCGCGCGTCTTCCCGACGTCGGTCTTGCCGAAGACCGAGATCGTGACAGACGGTTTCTTTGACCCGAACAAGCTCACGGCGAGCAACCCCACTGAACGAGCGATTTTCCGTACGAGTCCCTACTGGGCATCCGGTTCCGCGCTTGCCTCATCAGCTCACATGCCCTGTTAAGGTTGCCCTGGTCCTGTTGCACGTTTGCCGCGATCGCCGCCGCGTCGGCCAGCAGATTCCTAGGGAGGCCGGACAATCCGAGGATCTCTTCGGCCCGTTGCCCGGCCCCCGCTCGCGTCGCGTCTACCCACACTTGATCGAACAAGTCGTCCAGCTCGGCGTGAAGGGCCGCGCTGTCGACGGTCGGCGGCGGCGGCGTGGTTATGGTGGTTTCGGGTGGCGCGATCACCTGGCGTCCTGTATCGACCGGCTGTTGGCGACCGTTGGCCGCCACCGTTTGCGTGGTCCCAGAATCGGAAGGTTGACCGCCCCCGGATTGCTGCGCGGTGTCCTCGGTCACACCCGGCACCACGCCCCCGGTCTGGATCGAATCCAGGCCCAGCGTGTCGCCGCCGCCGCCCCGCATCACGACCGTCCCGACCCCCACGCCGACCAGGATCACCGCCACTGCCGCGATCGCCGTCATGGGCAGCTTTTTCTTAGGGGGCGCTACCGGTGAAGGTGCCGGCTGTGGTGTCGTGGGCGTCGGCGTGGCGATCGTATCCACCGGCTCGGTAGGAGCCGCCGGTTGCCCTGTCAGGCGGGTCTGGGCGATCTGGGCGGTGACCGCTGCGGCATCCATGAGCTGAGTCGCCGCCTCTGTGTCCGGTGCCGGGGTGCTAGGCATCTCCTCCACCGCCCGGAGCGCGTCCTCCGCGAAGGCCGCGGCGCTCCCGTAGCGGTCTCCCGGCATCCGCTGCAACGCTCTGTTCATCACCTGTTGCAATGCCGCCGGGAAGGTCATATCAGGCCGGGCCTGGTTCAGCGGCAGCGGGTCGTCGGTCAATCGCTTGATCATCGTCTCCTGGGCGCTGTCCGCCTGGAAGGGCAGCAACCCGGTGAGCATACGGTAGAAGACGAGCGCCACGGAGTAGATGTCGCTGCGGCCGTCGAGCACGTCGCCCGAAAGCTGTTCCGGACTCATGTACTCGGGTGTCCCGACCACGAGACCGGTCTTCGTGACGTTCTGTCCCTCCTCCCCGCCCATGGCCTTGGCGATCCCGAAGTCGACGACCTTCACGACGTCCGTGCCGCCCCGGCCCTTAGCGATCATGATGTTGTCGGGCTTGAGGTCGCGATGCACGATCCCGAGATCGTGCGCTGCCTCTAGCGCGTCGCCCGTCTGCCGCAAAATGTCCGCGGCGCGCTGCGGCGGCAGCTGCCCCTCCCGATGGATCAGATCGGTGAGCGTCTCGCCCTCGATGAACTCCATGGCGAGGTAGATCGTCCCGTCGGGTGTCTCGCCGAAGTCGTAGATCGCGCAGACGTTGGGGTGGTTGATGCGGGCCGCGTTCGCCGCTTCGCGATTGAAGCGGGCGATGGCGTCGTGATCGTGCGCCATCGACTGCGACATGACCTTGATGGCGCTCTTGCGGCCCATCTTGACGTGCTCGCCCAGGTAGACTGCGCCCATTCCGCCTTCGCCGAGCTTCTTGGAGATGTGATAGCGTTCGGCGATGATGCTGCCGATGAGGTTGCCCGCGGTGGTCGAGCGGAGTGGGGAGCCGTCATTCGGACAGAACTTCTGCTCGTCCGGGAACTCGTTCCCACAGGTCGCGCAGACCTTCACGCCAGCTCCACCCTGAGAAGCTTGTCACCGATGAGCAGCCGCGTCCCGGGCTGCACGCGAACCTCACCCCGCACGCCTATCGCCACACCGTTGCGGCTCTCCAGGTCGATGGCGATGAAATCGGCGTCCTCTGAGCGGATTTCCGCGTGCCGACCGCTCAAAGACGGGTCGTACGGGAAGATCCAGTCGCCCTCCTCGCGACCGATGACGACGCTGCGTCCCGGCGACAGGTGCAGCACGTCCCGTGCACTCGAGTCGCTGCGGAGCTGAGTCAGGCTCGCGATGTCCGCGCCGGGGACCAGGCTACCGAGCCGGCGGGTCGCGTCATGTTCGGGAGGCTGGGGACCGGGATATCCCAGCCGCCGGAATCGGATGACCTGCGATCCCAAGAGGATGAGGTCGCCGTCTTGCAGCCGGTATGGTTCCTCGATGAAGTACCAGGTCCCGTTGCGGCTCCCGAGGTCGCGGAGGTACAGCTCGCTGCCACGCACGCTGAGCTGCGCATGGACTGGCGATATGAACGGGTCGTCGGGGAACTTGATGTCGGCGTCCACGCGCCCGATCGAGGTCTCTTCCCGCTCGAGCTTGTGGCGGTCGATCTCGGTCCCGGACTCATCGAGCTGAAGCAGGTAAACCGGACTGGTGAGCGGCCGGGAGCGCCGCCGCACGAGCGGCTGTCCGCACTGCTGACAGATGGCACCGGACGCACGATCATCGGGCGCCGCCGCCGGACGCGAAGGTCCCGTCAAGCCGGAACTCCTGGTTTCCAGGGTTTTCCCACAGTCTGCACAGTATGTCGACGTATCATCGTTCTCTGTACCGCAATGATCGCAGCGAGTCACGCCGTGCTACGGCTCCTTGTAATGATGAGGCGAGGCCAATGTACACCCCGAAAAATAACCGGTCAACCAGTGAGAAATTGACGTAGGTTCTTGATTCTGTGTAGGTTCCGCGCCTATGACGCGGTCGCCCGGATTCAGCGTGCCCGTGGTGTCCGCCATTGTGCTGGCGGGATGCTTCTGGCGGTCGGGGCCGCCACGCGCATTGCCGCCACTTCCGCCGCCTCCGGTCGACACGAGCGGTCAACTGCGGATCACCGTCGTTTACCCCCGACTTGCCGATACCGGCACGGGATTGCGTGCCGTGTCCCCGATCGCGAGCCGCGACTCGACCTTCCTGTTCGGTTCGGTCGGGCGCGGTGGGGCCATGCTCGCGGTCAACGGAACCGAGGTGCCGGTCTACCCCAATGGGGCGTGGCTGGCATGGGTGCCGCTGCCCGACGACACGATCGCCGGCTTCGAGCTGGTCGCACGAGCGGGCCGGGAGAACGACCGCCTCGTTTTTCATGCACCGCTCGTGCCGCGGTTTCGCGCGCCACGCACCGGTCCGTGGATTGACACGACTGCACTCTCCCCTGTCGGTGACCGCTGGGTGCGCCCCGGCGAGGGCGTGGTGCTGGTGGCGCGGGCCTCGCCCGGTGCCGCAGTGCAAGCGCGGCTCCCCGATTCGAGTGTGATCGTGTTCGTTCGTGAGCTTGCCAGCGAGCAGGTCCCGTGGGGCGAACGGGCCTTCGGGACCGTCCCGCCGCCGGCCTCCGCCGGGTCAGCCGATCGCTACGTCGCGCGGTGGGTCGGTCCGCTGGGTCCCGATCCCGGGCACGTCCTGTCACCGGCGTTTCCCAGCGAGCCCGCCGACTCGCGGTGGATCTGGCTCGAGGTGATCGAGGCGGACG
This sequence comes from Gemmatimonadota bacterium, assembly GCA_022563595.1. Taxonomy (GTDB): domain Bacteria; phylum Gemmatimonadota; class Gemmatimonadetes; order Gemmatimonadales; family GWC2-71-9; genus JADFNB01. The sequence continues at coordinate 70,849 of JADFNB010000002.1, read as the reverse complement.
ACACGGCCCGGGCGCGTTGGCCGCTTCGGCTAGGCGTGGTGGATACCCGCCATCCGCCCGTGGCGGTCGTGAACGACGATACGGCGGGGACGGGTGTCACGGACGGGATGCTGGCGGGACGCCCCACGCCGCGCGGTACCTATCATTGGTTTTTTCCCAACGGAACGACGGCAGCGGTGAGCGGCCGGTGGAACGATCAGGTGCGCCTGCAGCTGTCGCGCAACGCGGTGGCATGGGTCGATGTCACGGACATCCAGCCGTTGCGACCCGGCACGCCTGCTCCCGGGGGCCGGATGCAACCGCTGCGTCTCTATCCGGGAGAGGGATCGGTGACGCTGCGCATCCCGCTGCCGGGGCGCGTGCCGTTCCGCGTAGACGAAGACGAGGAGCGACTCGCCGTCACACTGTACAACGTGGGTGCCGACGCGGACTGGATCCAGTACGGCGGTACCGATCCGCTGGTTCGGCTGATCGAGTTTCACGCGCCGGCCGAGGACGAGACGGTGGTGGAGGTGCACCTGGCCGAGCCGGTCTGGGGCTACCGCACCCGGTGGAGTGGTGACGATCTCCTGGTGGAGATCCGCCGGCCCCCAGTTATCGAGCTCCGCCGCCCGCTGCGCGGCCGCGTGATCGCGCTGGATGCCGGTCATCCGCCGCTGGGCGCTACAGGTCCGACCGGGACATACGAGGCGGACGTCGTGCTCGCGGTGGCGCGGAAGGCGCGAAGGCTGCTCCAGGACGAGGGCGCGCGCGTAGTGATGGTCCGATCGGACGACCGGCCCCTCGGGTTGGTGGCGCGCGTGCAGCGTGCCGAGCAGGCCGGCGCCGAGGTACTGGTCTCGATCCATGCCAACGCGCTGCCGGATGGGGTGAACCCGTTCGTGAACAACGGCACCAGCGTGTACTATTTCCACCCCCGCAGCGCTCCCCTGGCACGCGAGGTGAACCGGGCGCTCGTCCGGCAGCTCGGGGCTCGGGATCTCGGGATGGGCCGTGGCGATCTGGCCCTGGTACGTGCGACATGGATGCCGGCGATCCTTACCGAAGGGCTGTTCATGATGGTCCCGGAGCAGGAGGCCGTGTTGGGGAGTGATGCGGGGCAGTGGCGCTACGCCCGGGGGATCGTGCGGGGGATCGAGGCGTTTTTGGCGGGGCGCGCACGGCGCCGGCGGTGAGCAGGCTCGTCGCGGCTGCCGGGCTGCTCGTCGCGGCCGCCCTGCCACTCGGTGCCCAGGTCGATCCGAGCGGGCCCTGGGAGACGTGGACCAGCGAGCACTTCCGCATTCATGCACGCCGTGAGCTGGCTCCCTGGGCGGAGCGGCTCGTGCGGGAGGCGGAGCGCGCGTGGGAACTGTTGGCCAGCGAACTCCGCCCGCCGCGCGGACGCATCGACATCGCGCTGCTCGACAACGTGGACTTCTCCAACGGCATCGCGACCTTCTTTCCGACCAACCGGATCACGCTCTACCTTCCCGCGCCCGCGGGAACCATCTCCCTCGACGTATACGACGACTGGCTGCGGCTGGTAACCACGCACGAGCTGGTCCACGTCTTCCATCTCGATCGCGGGGACGGGGTTTGGCGTGTGCCACGCTGGGTGCTGGGGCGGAACCCCGCGTTCTTCCCGAACGCCTATCAGCCGTCGTGGGTCGCGGAGGGGCTTGCCACCTATTACGAGTCGAGGTTCACCACCGCGGGTCGCATCCGTGGCGGGTTTCACGGTCAGCTCCTGACGAGCATGGCGGGGGCCGGGCAGTGGCCGGCTCCCAACGATGCGACGTTCGGCACGTCGGTCTGGCCCGCCGGGTTCCGGCCCTACGCGTGGGGATCCCGGTTCTTTCAAGGGGCCGCCGAACGGCATGGCGATTCCGTCATCCCGCGATTCGTCGAGCGCACCTCACGCCAGCTGTGGCCCATCGCGATCTCCGGCCCGCTCAGGAGCGCCGGTGCCGATGGGGTCGATGAAGCGTGGGCGGCGCTGCGGGACCGCTGGACCCCCGAACGGGCCGGCCCGCGCGGTCGGGTGCTGGTGCGCGGTCTGCGCGTGGTGCCGCATCCCCGGCTCTCGTCCGACGGCAGTCGGTTGGCGTACGTGCACATCGACGGGCGGAACCCGTCGCGCGTGGTGGTGGTCGACCGCACGACTGGCCGGATCGGCGCGCGACATTCCGTCAATGGGCAGGTCGATCTCGTGTGGGTCGGCGACACCGTATACCTGACCCAGCTGGACTTGACGTCGCCGGTCGAGGTGTATGGCGACCTCTATCGCTGGATTCCGGGCGGGAGCTGGGAACGCCGCACGCGAGGCGCCCGTCTCCGTGCCCCGTTCGGGTGGGATCAGGGAACGGTCGGTGTGGTCGCATCCGGGCCGGGAACGCGCACACTGGTCGGCTACGGGCCGACCTCCCAGCGGCCGGAGCCGTTGCCGGCGCCGCCCGCGGCCGATTGGGGGCGTGTGGCGCGCTCACCCGACGGTCGGCTGGTGGCCGCCGCGCGCCACCTGCATGGGCGCTGGGACATCGTCATCTATCCCGCCAGAGCCCCGGAGCGCCTGATCATGGTGACCGACGACGCCGCGCTGGACGGCGATCCGACATGGTCGCCGGACGGCGCGATGTTGCTGTTCACGTCGGAGCGCTACGGACTGCCCCAGATCTTCGGCTACCGCCTCGGGGCGCGGGAGGTCGTGCGTCTCACGGATGAACCTGCCGGCGCCCGTGACGCCGGTCTCGCTCCCGACGGCACGCTGGTTTACAGCACGATGCTCTTCGACGGGCACGCCATTGTGGCGCTCGATGAGCCCGTGATCATGGCCGTGCCGGTCCAGACGGTGCAAGACCGTTCACCCGTCGTGGAACCCGCCGCGCCGGTCACCGTCTCTCATGGCTCGTACAACCCGTGGCCGACCCTGGTGCCGCGCTACTGGACACCGCTGGGCCACAGAGAGGGAACCGCCGGCCGGTTCTTCGGCGCGGCGACGAGCGCGCGCGATCTGATTGGGCGGTTCGGTTACAGCGCCTTCGTGGCCTACTCGCCGAGCACCAGCCGGTGGGAGGCGGCCGCATCCGTGCGGCTCAGCTGGTGGCGGGCGCTCGGCGTGGACGCCGGGGCGGATCAGACCTGGGAGTTCGGCGGGCGGGGACTTACCACGGCGGGCGACACGGTCCCGCTAGCGCTGCGTGAACGGTTCGGGCGGCTGGGACTGACGTGGCGCTGGCGTCGGTGGCGGACGTCGGTAGCGGTCCGAGCGGGTGCCGAGATCGAGCAGGATGCGTTGTTCAACGACGGATCGGTACCTCCGGGACTGGGGTTCGCCTCCCGTGATTTCGCCGGCGGGGTGATCTCCGTCAGCGGCCGGTATGCCCGGCGCGCAGCCCTCAGTATATCGGCTGAAGACGGCCTCTCGGCAGGCGTGTTGTATCGCCGCCGCTGGGAGCTTGGCGGTTCGGGCTGGTCCGATGAATGGCGCGGTACACTGATCGGCTACCTTGCGCTGCCGCTGCCCGGGTTCGCGCGTTGGGTCCTCGCCGCCCGGGTCAAAGGCGCGGTGAGCGGCGGTCCTACGCCCAGCCTCTTCGCGGTCGGTGGAGAATCCAGCGGGCGGCTGGAGCTGGTGCCCGGCCTGGAACTCGGCGGGTCGCGACGCACCTTTCCCCTACGGGGGTACCCGGCCAACCGTGAGCGCTTCACGCGGGTGGTGACCGGGGCGCTGGAGCTGCGGATCCCTTTGTGGCTCGTCGGTCGGTCGATCTGGAAGCTGCCGCTCGGCGTGGACCGCGTATCGCTCACGGCCTTCGTGGAAACGGGCGGTGGGTGGGTGGCCGGCGGCCCGGCCCGCCTCACGCCGTACCGCGACGTGGGGGCGGAGGGGGTGTTTGATCTCTTCGCCGGCTTCGACTTCCGCCTGCGCATCCGCATTGGCGCCGCGGTTGCCCTGGCCGACGGGCTGGGTGTGAGCAAGGGGGACGCGCGGGAATACCTGGCGATCGGCTCCTCCTTCTGACCGAACGCCAGGCTAACGGCGGGGATGACCCACCCCCGAGGTAGGGACCGCTCTCACGTTCATCTGGCCGCATGAGTGACATCGGTCACACGCGTGGAGCCCCGTTCGTGTAACATTCAAGTGAGCGCTTGACACTGTCCTGGCGCACGGACAGGTAGCCGGTTACTGAGGGAGAAGACGCGTGTTTTGCTCGCGTTGCGGTACGGAGGTACAACAGAGCAGCAAGTTCTGCCCGTCCTGTGGCCTGGACCTCGCCGCCCAGACGCCGTTGGGCCGGGTGAGTACCGAGGCGCCTGCCGATAAGACCGAAGTCGAGGCCGTTCGGGCCGCCCTGAAGGACGAGTACGAGATCCTCGAGGAACTTGGACGCGGCGGGATGGCCGTCGTGTACAAGGCCTTGGACAAGCAACTCGACCGCGAAGTCGCGGTCAAAGTCCTCCCGTTCTCCCTCGCGTTCGACGCCGAGTTCGTCGAACGGTTCCAGCGTGAAGCGCGCACGGCCGCAAAACTCGAGCACCCCTCCATCATCCCCATCTATCGCGTCGGCCGCTCGGGCCGCGTGATCTACTTCGTGATGAAGTTCCTGCGTGGCAGCTCTCTGTCGGAGATGCTGGAGAAGCGGGGTGTGCTTCCGCCGCAGGAGATCCGCGAGCTGTTGATCCAGACCGCGGCCGCGCTCGGGTACGCGCACAAACGGGGGATCGTGCACCGCGACATCAAGCCCGACAACATCATGTTCGATGAGATCGGGCACGCGGTCCTGACGGACTTCGGCATTGCCAAGGCCGCGTCGGGCACGCGGCTCACCGGTACCGGCATGTCGATCGGGACACCGCACTATATGAGCCCCGAGCAGGCGCGCGCACAGAAGCTCGACGGCAGAAGCGATATCTATTCGCTCGGCGTGCTTGCGTATCAGTGCCTGACGGGACGCGTGCCGTTCGACGGGGAAGACGCCTTCTCGATCGGCTATAAGCACATCATGGAGGAACTCGAGGAGCCGCCTCTCCAGTCCAGTGAGCAACGCGAGCTGTTCCAGTCGATCCGCCGGATGATGGCGAAGACGGCGGAGGAACGGTTCCAGAGTGCCGAAGAACTCATCGAGGAGCTGAAGGGCCGTGTGTCCCAGGTCTTGCCGCCCGCGGAAGATATGGCGAGTGCCCCGACGGTCGCGCTCAGCGCGGTCGAGACCACCCCGACCCAGCAGGCCACGGCAGCGCTTGCCCGTCCCAGCACGCCCACAACGCCGATGCCTCGGGCGGAGCCGCCGCCACCGCCGGCCAAGCCGAAGAAACGGCGCGGCGGCCTGATAGCGGCCAGTTTCCTCGTGATGCTTGGGCTTGGCGGTGGCGGCGGCTACTACTACTACACCAACTACGTCCAGGTGGAGGAGCCCGCGCCCGCAGGACCGTTGCAGTCCGGGCCCACGTCGGTCGATTCGGCTGCCCTCGCGCTGGCGGATTCGGCGCGGCTCGCGGATTCGGCGTCGGCCGACACAGCCGCTTCGCTGACCGCGGCGCTGCCGGACAGCGGATGGCTGGTCGTCAACGGCGCCCCGCGCGGCGCGCGGTACATCATCGACGATACGCCCAGATCCTCAAACCAGATCAGGTTACAGACGGGGACATACCAGCTCTTGGTGACGGCCGCCAATTACCACGCCTACGAGGGAGCGATCTACATAGCGCGCGGCGATTCCCAGATTGTCACCGTCGACCTCGAGCGGATGGTGCGGACTCGTCCAACACAGACCGTCGAAACGACGATCGGCGACCCCGCCCCACCGAGGACCCCGCCGGCCCGGGCGCAGTGCGACCGCCCGACCCAGGAGAACTACAACCTGGACAGCGCCTGCTTCGACCGGCGTCCGCGGCTCCTGACCGATCCGTCCGTGCCGATACCGGACGGCGCACAGGTCGGGCCGAACCCGACCCCGGTGATCGTCTTGGTTCAGGTGGGTACCGACGGGCGGGCGAAGTCACGCACCGTGGCACGGGGGTCGAGCGACCCCAGATTCACCATCCTCGCGCTCCGTTACGCCATGAGCCAGAGCTACCAGCCTGCCGTAAAGGCCGACACGGCGGTGGACGCCTGGCTCCAGGTCCAGTTCTTTCCTCGTCAGCGCTGAGCGCTGCGCCACCGGGCAGGCGAGATCCGGCGACACCCGAATTCCGTTCATACAGGTATGTGATGTTGAAGGTCGGGAGGCTCGGGAAACCGGGCCGTTCCCGCTCACTTGCGCGGGGTATCGGACCCTCCTACCTTGTCACCCCGCGCTCACGTGCAGGTCGGGCGGCCCGTACGCCGCACGCTTGAATTCATACACGATACCGTTCAACACCTCAGCCTAGGGGAAAAGGCTTTCATGGCTACCGGCATCCCGCTCCAGCTCAGTGACAACGCACGCACGGTTCTCGAGCTGCGCTACCTGGTCAAGGATGAGCACGGGAGGCCGGTGGAGGAACCCGAAGAGCTGTTTTGGCGCGTAGCGCGGGCGATAGCTGCGCCCGACGCCGACTATGGGGCGAGTGCGAAGGCGGTCGAAGCCATAGCCGAGACCTTCTACGAGCTGATGGCGAGCCGCGCGTGGATGCCCAATTCTCCCACCTTGATGAATGCGGGTCGCCCGCTTGGCCAGCTCTCCGCCTGTTTCGTGCTGCCCGTCGAGGACGCGCTGTCCAACGGGGAGAGCGGCATCTACGACACGCTCCGCAACATGGCGCTGGTCCATCAGTCCGGCGGTGGCACCGGGTTCAGTTTTTCCCGTTTACGCCCCAGAAACGACATCGTCCGCTCCACGATGGGCGTCGCTTCGGGACCGGTGTCGTTCATGTCGCTCTACGACGCATCCACGGACGTCGTGAAGCAAGGTGGCACGCGGCGCGGGGCCAACATGGGTATCCTGCGGGTCGATCATCCGGATATCCTGGAATTCATCGCGTGCAAGGATGACATCTCCCAGATCACCAACTTCAACATCTCGGTTGCGATCACGGACGCGTTCATGCGCGCCGAGCGGGAGGGCACGGACTACGACCTGATCCATCCGGGCACCGGTGATGTCGTCGGGGCGATGGACGCCCGGGATGTATTCGCGAAGATCATCCACGGCGCCTGGAAGACCGGGGAACCCGGTGTGTTCTTCATCGACCAGGCGAACCATTACAACCCCGTGCCGCAACTCGGGAGCTACGAGGCGACCAACCCGTGCGGTGAGCAGCCGCTCCTGTCGTACGACGTGTGCAACCTCGGCTCGATCAACGTTGGGCTGTGCGTCGAGAACGGGGCAATGGACTGGGATGGTCTCCGGAACACCGTCCATCTGTGCACGCACTTCCTCGACAACGTCATCGACGCCAACAGGTATCCGCTGCCCGAGATCGCGAAGCTCGCTCAGAAGATCCGCCGCGTCGGGCTCGGGGTCATGGGGTGGGCGGATGCACTGATCAAGCTCGGGATCCCGTACAACTCGAACGAGGCGGTGGAGTTTGGGCGGCGGCTCATGCAGTTCGTCGACGAGGAGGCGAAAGTCGAGAGCGAGCGGCTCGCCGAGCAGCGCGGCTTGTTCCCGGCGTGGAAGGAGAGCATCTGGGGCCCGGACGCGACCTGTGCCCGTACTCCGGAGGGCGAGCGCGTCCGGTCGATGCGCCGGCTCAGGCACTGCAACCTCACCACCGTGGCCCCGACCGGTACCATCTCGATCATCGCGGGCTGTTCCTCCGGTATCGAGCCGCTGTTCGCCATAGCGTTCATGCGGAACCAGGCCGGTGTGTTGATGCCGGACGTGAATGAAGACTTCGTGGCGATTGCGCAACGCGAAGGCTGGCATACCGAGGATCTGATCAAGCGTATCGCGGAGCAGGGACACATCCACTTCGATGAGGTCCCCGAGAAATGGCAGCGCGTTTTCGTCTCGGCACACGGGGTCACACCCGAGCAGCACATCCGCATGCAGGCCGCCTATCAGGATTTCACCGACAGCGCGATCAGCAAGACCTGCAACTTCCCGCACGAGGCCACCGAGGACGACGTCCGGCAGATCTACGAGCTGGCCTACGAGCTGGGCTGCAAGGGCGTCACCGTCTATCGCGACGGAAGCCGACAGATGCAGGTGCTCTCCACGGGCAGCACGGCGAGGAAGGTACAGGACGATGCCGCGCCGGTGGTGCGGCCCGCGGCCGAAGAGATCGACCTCAAGGGCACCATCGCCGAACTCGAGGCCGAGCTGATGCGCACCAAGCAGCAGCTCCACGAGGTCGAGTCCGAGAACCTTCAGCGCCGCATGAAACGGTCGCGGCCCGAGTTGCTCAGGGGATCAACACGACGGGTCGATGCACCGCTCGGCACGCTCTACGTCACGATCACGGAGGACGACCGCGGGCAACCGTTCGAGATGTTCATGAGTCTCGGTAAGGCGGGTGGCGCCTTGATGGCGGATGTCGAAGCCATCGGCCGCTTGATCTCGCTCGCGTTGCGCTCGGGGATCCCGATTACCGAAATCCACCGCCAGCTTCGGGGTATCTCGTCAGATCGGGCGACAGGACTCGGGCCGAACAAGGTGCTGTCGGTCCCCGACGCCATCGGCATCGCTATCGAGCGCTGGATTCACGACAAACAGGGCATCCAGCAGGATCTGCTCGAGCAACCGGTCGAGCATCCTGTCGCAGCGGTCGTCCGGAGCCGGGCGCCCGGCGTGGAGGGCGAGCTTCTCTCGGTACACGCCCTGAATGCCGGGCAGCACGCCGGCAGCTGTCCCGATTGCTCGGCACAACTCGAGTTCGCGGAAGGGTGTGTCAAGTGCCATGTCTGCGGATACAGCGAGTGCGGCTGAACGTGAGGAGGAACGGAGCCACGCAGGGGCGCGCTGCCGAGCGCTCCCCTTTTACATTATCTTAGCAAGACGATGAAGCGGATCAGGACGTTCGTCCGGACGCTGCGCGAGGAACGGCGGGCTCTTGGCTGGAAGGGGCTCGTCAGAAAACGCGGATGGAAGCTGGTAGTCCTGTTCATCGTATTCTATCTGGTCCGTGATGTCGTTCTCTACATCGTCATTCCGGTGGGAGTTGCTGCTGGCCTGCTTACGCGGTAGCGGCCGAGAGGTTGTGCCATGACCCCCAAGAAATGGGCGCGGGTCCGCAGAGCGGGTGCGCACGGCCTGCGCCGCGGCGCGTGGTATTCAGTCGTCAACGACCGGAAACCCACCATCGTCTTTCTCGAGGTCCACAAGCGCAATGTGGCCGTCGATCGCTCGTTGCTGGAGTTCTCGGACATCGCGCCGACGCGTTGGGTCGTGGTGACGCGGGACCCGGAGGAGCAAAGGGGCAAACGGGCCAGCGACGCCGGGCTTCAGCCAACGTACGGCGTCTGTCCGACCTGCCGAACCCGCGCGAATCTCGTGGCCGATGTCGATACCGCTATCTGCCCGGGTTGCGGAAGCGAGTACGGGATCGATTGGGAGCGTCCGTCCTAGGGGACGCTGGGTGGGCGGAGTGCAGCGCCCGGCTGTGACCACCTAGCACCATTCCGTTATATTCCCGGCTCATGCCGATTATGCAGCGCCGCACGACCGTGACCACGTGGGTCGGCCCGGTCCCTGTGGGATCGTGCCATCCGATTGTCGTGCAGTCGATGACCAATACCGATACGGCGGACGTGGAGAAGACCGTCGAGCAGGTTGCGGCGCTGGCCGAGACGGGCAGCGAGATGGTGCGCGTTACCGTCAACAACGACGCGGCGGCGGCGGTGGTCGGCGAGATCGTCATCCGGCTCGAGGCCCGCGGCGTGACGGTGCCGATCATCGGCGATTTCCATTACAACGGACACCTGCTGCTCGCCAAGTACGCGTCATGCGCGCGCTCACTGGCCAAGTACCGTATCAATCCCGGCAACGTGGGCGCCAAACGCCGCGATGAGAACTTCCGGACCATCGTCCAAGTCGCGATCGACCACGGCAAACCCGTCCGCATCGGCGTGAACTGGGGTTCGCTCGACAAGGCGCTCCTGACCGAGATGATGGATGAGAACGCGAAGCGTTCGGAGCCGTTCGACGCCCGCGACGTGATGCTCGATGCGATGATCGAGAGCGCGATCCGCTCGGCGGCGCTCGCGGAAGAGACGGGACTGGGCCACGATCGCATCATCCTCTCGGCCAAGATGTCACGCGTTGAGGATCTGGTCGACGTCTACTGCCGGTTAGCCCCCAAGTCGGACTACCCGCTCCACCTCGGCCTCACCGAGGCCGGGATGGGCACCGGAGGGATCATCTCGAGCACCGCCGGCCTGTCGATCCTGCTACAGCAAGGGATCGGCGATACGATCCGCGTCTCGCTCACGCCACGACCGGGCGGTGACCGAACCGAAGAAGTCCGGGTGGCTCAGCAGGTGCTTCAGGCGCTCGACCTGCGACGCTTTACGCCTCAGGTCACGGCCTGCCCGGGGTGCGGTCGTACGACGAGCACCTTCTTCCAGGAGATGGCCGAGGAGATCCACACCTACCTGCGGCAGCAGATGCCGGCATGGCGCGAGCAACATCCCGGTATCGAGGATCTCAACGTTGCTGTCATGGGGTGCATCGTGAACGGGCCGGGCGAGTCGAAGCACGCCGACATCGGTATCTCGCTGCCCGGCACGGCCGAAGAGCCCAAGGCACCGGTCTACGTCGACGGCAAGCTGTTCCGCACACTGAAGGGCGACGGGATCGTCGGGGAGTTCATCGAGATCCTCAACGACTACGTGGCGCGGAAGTACGAGGCTGCGGCAGCGCCTGTCCGGTAATCCACACGGCATGCCCGAAACTCCCGGCACTGTTCAACATTACGGGTGGAGAACTGCGGCTGCTCCACCCCGGATACACGGGCGCAATCGGGCCGGAGTCCACTTATCCAGATCCGTGTTGAGAACACGATTCCTGATCTTCCACACAACAGCCCGTGCCGTTCGGCGCGCGGTTTGTTTCAGTAACTGTCTGGCCTGGGATGCACGGCGAAGACCGGCAGACGAACGCTAGCTACGACCCGCGGTTCCGGCGCACCAAGATCGTCGCGACGATCGGTCCTGCGTCGGCCAACGCCGAGATCCTGGGTCGCATGATCGATGCGGGCGTGGACGTAGTGCGCGTCAATAGCTCCCATGGCACCCCGGACCTCCGTCGCGAGATGATCGACCTGATTCGACAGGTGGCCGGCGAACGCGGCAAGTACGTGGGCGTGCTGGTGGACCTCCAGGGGCCGCGGATCAGGGTCGGGGCGCTCGATGCGCCGCGCCGCCTGGAACAGGACGCCGCGGTGGTGTTCGCGCCGGAAGGGGAGGCCGGAAAAGCCGAGATCCCGACCACGTACGCCGCGCTGGCCCGGGATGTCGAGCCCGGATCGCGGATTCTCCTAGATGACGGCCTTCTGGTGGTCGAGGTCGAGCGCGTTGCCGGGACACGGGTGCACGGTCGCGTCCGTCACGGCGGAATCCTGAAGGGGCACAAGGGTATCAATCTCCCCGACGTCAGGGTAAAAGTGCCGGCCGTCACCGTGAAGGACCGCGAGGACGTCGCGCTGGCAGTCGAGAAGGGCGTGGACTACGTCGGAATCTCGTTCGTGAGCCAGGCGGCGGACGTGAACGAGGTGCGTGGTCTGGTGCCCAGCCACGTCCGGTTGGTGGCCAAGATCGAGCGCGCTGCGGCGCTGGCTCAGCTCACGGAGATCGTCGAAGCGGCCGACGCGGTCATGGTGGCGCGCGGTGACTTGGGCGTCGAGCTGCCGTACGAGCAGGTGCCGCTCGAGCAGAAGCGCCTGATCCGTCTGGCGATCCGGAGCGGACGTGCCGTGATCACGGCCACCCAGATGCTGGAGTCGATGATCGAGCATCCCCGGCCGACACGGGCCGAAGCATCCGACGTCGCCAACGCGATCCTGGACGGTACGGACGCGGTGATGCTGTCGGCGGAGACGGCGGTCGGTTCGTATCCGGTCGAGTCGGTGCAGGCGATGGCGCGGATAATCGAGGAGATCGAGCGTTCGGTCCTCACCACCCACGATGAACTGCACCGCCGCCGGCGGACGGACGCGGGGCCCGCGAGCGAGCGCAACGTAGAGGACGCCATCGCGCTGGCGACGACGGTGGCCGCGGAGATGTTGGATGTACCGGCTATCGTTTGCTTCACCAAGAGCGGCTTCACGCCGCGCAAGATCTCGCTGCACCGCCCGGCGGTACCCATCCTCGCGCTCAGCACGGAACTCGCCACCTGCTGCCAGCTCGCGCTCGTATGGGGTGTTGTGCCGGCGCTCGCCGACTGCGTGCCGAGTTACGACGGCATGCTGGACATCGCGCGGCGGATCCTCGTCGAAGACGGGCTCGGCAAGAAGGGCGACATGGTGGTCGTCACGGCCGGTGTACCGTTCGAGGTGCCGGGTACGACGAACCTCCTGAAGGTCGAGGCTATCTGAGCGGTGCGGCTCATCGTTCTGGGCTCCGGAACCTCGTTCGGCGTCCCGGTAGTCGGGTGTACGTGCGAGGTATGCACCTCCTCCGATCCCCGCGATCGGCGCACCCGGGTGGCGGCGGTGGTGGAGGGGGACGAGGGCAAGAGAATCCTGATCGACACGCCACCAGAGCTGCGGATTCAGCTCCTGGGTGCGCAGATCCCGAGCGTGGACGCGGTGCTCTACACCCACGACCACGCCGATCACGTGCACGGGATCGACGACCTGCGGGCACTGTCCGTCCGGCGCGGGCAGCTCCCGATCTACGGTCCCCCCGACACGCTGACCCGGCTCGCGCACCATTTCCCATACATCTTCGACGACCGGATCACCGCGCCGGCCGGCACCTCTATTCCGCAACTGATGCCGCGGCCACTCACGCCCGGCGCGGCGGTGACGATTGCCGGCATGCAGGTGCTCCCGCTGCCGTTGCTGCACGGAGAGCTGCCGGTCTACGGCTATCGTATCGGACCGGTAGGGTATGTCACGGATGCCAAGTCGGTGCCGGCGCCGGTGGTGGAGCAGCTCCGGGGGGTCCGCATCCTCGTCCTCAACGCCCTCTTCGAGCGACCCCATCCCACACACCTGTCGATTCCCGAGGCGATCGAGGTGGCACGGCAGGTCGGCGCGGAACGCACGTTTCTCACCCACCTGACGCACAGGTCCAGCCATGAGGCGCTCCTCGCCCGCCTTCCCGAAGGGATCGAGCCTGCGTACGATGGTCTGTGCATGGTTCTTTGACGGCCTTTTCGGCCCACACTAACTTTCAGGGAGATATCCCGAGCGCGTCGTCGCCCTCCCCGTGGGCGTCGGCTCGGCTGGGGAGATGAGGAGGAACGATGGTACAGCGCCATGAGGATCAACCGGTGGTGGTGATCGAGCGGTCGAGTGGGGGGATCGGTGCGTTTCTGACCGGGGTCGCATTCGGTGCCGGCTTGGCGCTTCTGCTGGCACCGCGGAGCGGTGAGGAGCTGCGCGAGGACCTGCGCGCGCGCGCGCGCCGCCTGCGTGACGCGGCCGAGGATCGCCTCGAGGATCTCCAGGACGCGGTCGAGGGGGGTTACGAGCGGACCAAGGCGAGCGTCGAAGCCGGATTGGAGCGGGCGCGGGCGCACCTGGACGATCGGAAAGAGTCGGCGCGGGAGGCGATCGATGCCGGCAAGGCCGCGGTGCGGTCGGCGCGGGACGAGCTGGAGCGCCGCTTGGAGGATGCACGGGCGGAGCGCGGCGACCACCGCGGCGGAGCCGACGACAAGGCAGACGAGTAGCCGCCTTGACGACTGCCGCGCCGCGCCGGCCTGCGCCGCGCGGGTGGGCGTTTTCCCGCCTGGGCTTCGTTCGCCGGGTGTTCGTGGGAGCGTATGAGGACAACATCCCCTTCCTCGCCAGCGCCCTCACGTTCGACGCGCTGCTGTGGCTCCTCCCGTTCGTGCTCCTCGCCGCTTCGGTGTTTGGCTACATCGTGGGAAGCAGCGATGTCCCGCTGGCCGACGTCCGGACGTTGATAGCCCGGTTCCTCCCCGAGCATGGTGACGCCGATCCGTTCGGTACGGCGGAAGGATTCATCACGGGGGTAGTCGAAAGCCGGGTCCAGTTGTCGCTCTACGGCCTGCCGCTGTTCGTCTGGTTCTCGCTCCGGCTGTTCGGCTCGGTACGCGTGGCACTGAACGACGTATTCGACACGGAGGAAACACGGCCGTGGCTGGTCGGGAAGGGGATCGACCTGCTGCTGGCCGTGGGGGCCGCGCTCATCGTCACGGCGAACACTCTGATGGGCGTGTTGGTCCTCCAATCGCCGTGGCTCGGGCGGTTCCTCGCGGGCGTGTCCACGTTCGCGTTCGGCGTCGCGCTGTTCTACATCGTATACCGTGTGGCGCCGGCCCGTCGTGTGCGGTGGGACACCGCGCTCGTGGCTGCCGTCGCCGCATCCCTCTCGTTCGAGTTGGCGAAACGGTTGTACACGGTCTATCTGGGTGAGTTCGCCACGTTTGACCGCGTGATCTCGAACAGCAACGCCATCGCGTTGCTCCTCTTCGTGCTCTGGGTCTACTACACGTGTTTCGTCTTTCTCGCAGGCGGCGAGTTGGCGGAGACATACGACCTCGCCCGCCGCCAGCGGGAACAGCGCGCCCTGCTCACGTGACGGATCCACCGCGCATGGCTTGGGCTGGGGTGCTATACGTACATTCGCTCTGGCGAGCGGCGGGGACTATATTGCGCACCGCTTCGCGGATTGCGCCGGGGGAGGACAGGCCGCCATGCGGGTAATCGTCGTCGGCGCCGGTGAAGTCGGGTATCACGTCGCCGACAAGCTATCCACGGAACAGCACGACGTGGTCGTGGTCGACATCGCCGCCGACCGGCTGGACTACGTCCAGAGCCATCTGGACGTGGCGGTGGTCGAAGGAAGCGGCGCCAGCCCACTGGTGCTCAAGCGTGCGGGTGTCGAGAGCGCCGGCCTGCTGGTGGCCGTCACGAGTATCGATGAGGTCAATCTCGTCTCGTGCATGATGGCACGCGGCCGCAGCGACCTCCTCAAGGTCGCCCGGGTGTCCAACCCGGAATTCTACGACGAGGGCGGCCATCTCCATCCGGAAGTCTTCGGCGTCGATCTCATGATCAACCCCGAGCGGGAACTCGCGCTGGAGACGTTCCGGCTGCTCCAGTCCACTGCGGCGACAGACGTGGCGGATTTCGCGGGTGGGGCGGTGCAGCTGGTGGGGCTGGTGGTGACCGAGGCGGCTCCCATCGCCGGCCGGACACTCGCCGACATCGGGCGCGAGGAGGGACGGCGGGCACTGCTCACCGTGGCGATCGAGCGCGACGGGAAGACCATGGTGCCGACCGGCGCCACGCGCGTGCGGGTCGGCGATCACGTCTACGTCGTCGCCGACAAGGACGAGATTCCACGGGCACTGGAATTGTGTGGTCACGAGCACGCGGAGCTGAAGCGGGTCATGTTGGCGGGCGGGAGCGTCGAGACGATCTATCTCGCCCGGCTGCTCCAGCAGCACAACGTGCAGGCGGTCATCCTGGTCGAGGACCGCGCGCGGGCGCAGGAACTGGCCGAGATGCTCGAGAAGGCGCTCGTGCTGAACGGCGATGCCACCGACGTAGAGCTGCTGGAACTGGAAGGTGTGGGCGGGATGGACGCCTTCGTCGCGCTGACCGAGTACGATGAGAAGAACATCCTCTCCTCCCTGGTCGCGAAGCATGCCGGCACGAAGCAGGTCATCACGCTGGTCAACAAGAGCGATTACGTTCCCCTGGCACTTCATATCGGGTTGGACGCGGCGGTAAGCCCGCGGCTGAGTGCTGCGAACGCGATTCTGCGCTACGTAAGGCGTGGCAGTATCACGCGGGTGGCAACCTTCAAGGACAGCGATGCGGAGGTCATCTCGGTCGTCGTCTCCTCCAGTTCCCCCCTCGTCGGGCGTCCGCTCGCCAAGGTCGATTTCCCCAAGAACGCGATCATCGCCGCCATCGTCCGCAACGAAACCGTGATCGTGCCCCGTGGCGGTGACAGCCTGGCACCGGGCGATACGGCGGTGGTGTTCGCACTCGCTGATGCCGTCGCGAAGGTCACGAAGCTGTTCCCCTCATGAGCCTCCGCCCTCGCCGGTGACCACCATACGCCACTCGTCATGAACATCCGCGAGGTCCTGCACATCGTCGGCGCACTCCTCGTGTGGACCGCGGCCGCCATGCTGCCCTCGATGGTCTTTGGCATAGCGGAAGGGCAGTTGGCGCCCTGGCTCCTGTCGATCGCCGCTACCGCCGGCCTCGGCGCGACACTGTGGTTCGCTACGCCCCGCGTGATCTCGATCAATCCGCGTGAGGGTATCGCGGTGGTCGGCTTGGGATGGGTCTCCATCGTTCTGATGGGGAGCCTGCCGTTCGTGTTCACAGGCATAGCCCCGACCATCACCGGCGCGGTGTTCGAGTCCGTTTCCGGGTTCACGACCACCGGGGCCACGATCTTCCCGGTCATCGAGGAGCTGCCGCGCAGCATACTGCTCTGGCGCAGTATCTCGCACTGGCTGGGGGGAATGGGGATCATCGTGCTCGGTGTGGCGATCCTGCCATTGATCGGGATGGGTGGAGCGCAGCTCTTCCGCGCCGAAGCACCCGGGATCGCTACCGACCGGCTGAAGCCGCGGATCGCTACGACCGCGCGTCTCCTCTGGGTCGTGTACGCGGTGCTCACGGCGGTCCTGGCGGTCATCTACCTGGTCCTGGGCATGACGCCGTTCGACGCGGTCAACCACGCGTTGAGCGCGCTCGCGACCGGCGGCTTTTCCACCCGCACGGCGTCCCTGGGTTACTACTCGGCCACTATCCAGTGGGTCACCATGCTGTTCATGTTCATGGCTGGCGTGAACTTCACGCTCCACTACCGCATGATGACGGGGCGGCTCGATGCGTGGATCCGCGATCCGGAGTGGCGCTGGTACTTCGCGTCGTCGCTCGGTATCGGGGGAGTGGTGTTTTTCGCGCTCTCGTTGAGCGAGGGGGTATGGAGCCTCGACGGACTGCGCCGGGCGGCGTTCAACGTCGTAGCCGTGCACAGCACCACGGGATTCACCACCGACGATTTCGCGGCGTGGCCGGCGGTCGGTCAGGTGCTGCTGCTCGGCCTGATGTTCGTAGGCGCCATGGGAGGCTCGACCGGAGGCGGGTTCAAGGTGGTGCGGGCGGCGGTCGTCACCCAGCATGCGCGCGGGGAGATACGGAAGATCCTCCATCCGCGCGCAGTGATCGTGACACGGCTCGGCCGGTCGCCGGTCCGCGCCGACATCGTGCTGAAGGTGCTCGCGTTTCTCACGCTGTATATGTTCACCTACGCCATCGGGACGGCTATCCTCGCCGCGCTGGGGAACGATCTGGTGACGTCGATGAGTGCGGCGCTCGCCGCGCTGTCGAGCATCGGTCCGGGGTTGGGAGAGGTCGGGCCGACCGCCAACTACGGGCATCTGGGAGCGCCCGCACACGTCGTCCTCTCGGTGCTGATGCTCCTCGGGCGGCTGGAGTTCTACACGTTGCTGGTGCTGTTCATTCCGGGGGCATGGTCCAAGGCCGGTGGAAATCGCTGAGCGCACTGCCCGGTGAAGGCCAGCGGGGTCCGCGGGCCGGCTGCAACGCCGCCGATTACCGTTCGAGAGTGGTGGCCGTGAGGGGCTCGTTGGGGTAATGGATGTGGGGTGGCAGGGAGGGGGGGAAAGAGGGTAGGTTACGGGGCCCCAGGTCCGAAGGGCGCGTGCGCGCGAATCGCGTCAGGACCGTGCAGGTAGCAGCGCTAAGCGATGTCATGTGTCGCCTCGGGTCGCCTGGGGCATTTCCTTTTATCCGTATGACGCATACCGCACTCGCCCGCAAGTACCGTCCGAAACAGTTCCGCGATCTCGTGGCGCAGGAACACGTGGCCGCTGGGCTCATCGGCGCCGTTGCCAAGAACCGTGTCGCGCATGCTTACCTGCTGGCCGGCCCGCGCGGCGTGGGGAAGACGAGCGCCGCGCGGATTCTAGCGATGGCGCTCAACTGCGAGCGATGCGGCGAGGACGAGGCGGTCCCGGCCGGCGAGCCGTGCGGGGAATGCGATTCATGCCTCCGCATCTGGTCGGGCGCGGCGAACCTCGACGTGGTGGAAATCGACGCCGCGTCCAACCGCGGCGTGGACGATGCGCGGGACCTGCGCGAACGCGCGATGTACGCCCCCAGCGGGCCCGACCGTCACAAGGTATACATCATCGACGAAGCGCACATGCTCACCCGGGAAGCATGGAACGCGCTCCTCAAGATTCTCGAAGAGCCGCCGCCGCGCGTCGTGTTCGTGTTCGCCACCACCGAGCCGCACAAGATCGCCAACATGGCGGCGCCGGTGCTGAGCCGCGTGCAGCGCTTCGATTTTCGGCGCATCGGACCGCACGCGATCGTCGACCGGTTACGGCACGTGGTGCACGAGGAGGGCGTCGAGGCCGAGGAGGACGCGCTGGTCCTGATCGCGCGTGTGGCGGGCGGAGGAATGCGCGACGCGCTCTCGGTGCTCGACCAGGTTCTCGCGTTCGGTGACGGCGACGTCTCCGCCGCCGCCGTGCGGGATGCATTGGGACTGATCGGTGACGATCTCTACGCCGAGTTGCTCGAGATAGTAGCCGAGCGCCGGCCGGAAGCGGTCTTCCCGTTCGTGGGGCGACTTGTAGACGCGGGCGCGGATCTCGGTGAGTTCGTGAACGGCATGGGAGAAACCCTGCGGGCGCTGATGCTGCGTATTCTCGGCGGCGAACCGGAGGGCCTGACCGACACGCTGCGACAGACGATCGACCGATTCGCGGAGCGGTTTTCGGAGGGCGACGTGCTGCGGATGCTCAAGCTCCTACAGGACACCGAGACAGTGATCCGGCGGAGCGCGAACCCGCGCCTTTGCATCGAGACGCTCGTGCTCCGGTGGACGCTGCTCGATCGAACCGTCGCCCTGGCCGAGGTGATGGCGGCGTTGGGAGGCGCGGTCCCGCAGCGCGGCCCGATGGAAGGGAAGAAAGGCGGAGGAACGGCAAGGCAGGTGCGGCGGGAGCCAAGTCGAGGAGAGCAGACAGCGGAGTCGGGTGGGCCGCTCACGCTCGACGGGCTCCGGACCCATTGGGACGCGGTGCGGGAAGCAGTAGGGCGCAGCAAGCGTATGCTGGGAGAGGCGTTGGGGCACGCCGAGCCCACGAGCGTGAGCGGTGACGAGGTTACACTGCGCGTCGCCGACAGCGACGTGCATCTGGAGGGGTTGCGGAAGAACCGCGGCGCCATCGAGGCGGCGATCTCCCAGATCCTGGGAATCACGGCCCGCGTGGTTCTCACGGCCGGCGGCGCGGATTCGGCCGGCAGTCCGCCCCCGCCCCCACCCGCCCGACTCGATCAGGCGTCCGATCGAGCCGAGCGGCTGCGCTCCTATCGCACGAAAGATCAAGCACTTGACGCCGTTGCGGAGACCCTCGATCTGGAGCTACTGGACTAGCTTGCGGCACCCCACGGAGGTCGGTAGCTTGCATCCGAAGGAGGTGGGAAACCCCTTGGACGGATATGGCTGATCTCTCACAGTTGCTACAACTCGGTCAACAGATGCAGGGCCGGCTCTCGGAGATGCAGACCGAGCTGGCCCAGCGGAGCGTAACCGGATCCGCGGGTGGGGGGATGGTGACCGCTACTGCGGATGGACGAGGACGCGTGCGCGCGGTGCGGATAGATCCCGCCGCACTGGAAGACCGTGACGTCGAGATGCTGGAAGACCTCGTGGTCGCCGCGATCAGTGATGCGCAACGGCGCGCCGAAGAGATGTACCGCGATGAACTCCGCAAGGCGACCGGGGGATTGCCCCTCCCGTTCCAGCTCCCGCTCTAGGGTCGTGTCGGCAATCGACGAGCTCACCGCGGAACTCGCGAGGCTCCCCGGCATCGGCCGGAAAACGGCGACCCGGCTCACGTACTTTCTACTCAAACAGCCACCGGACGCCGTCAGGCGGCTCGCCCAGACGATTCAGGCGGTGACCGAGCGCGTACGGCCGTGCTCGACGTGCGGGAATCTCGGCGAGACCGATCCGTGCGCCATCTGTACCGATCCCAAGCGTGACCCGAGTACCGTGTGCGTCGTCGAAGAGGCATCCGATATCGGTGCGATCGAACGAACGGGAGAATACCGCGGGCTGTATCACGTCCTGGGCGGATTCCTCTCCCCGTTGGACGGGGTCGGCCCGGAGGATCTGCGGGTGGACACGCTGCTGTCCCGGCTCGCGAACGGAAGCGAGGTGACGGAGGTCATCGTCGCCACGAATCCATCCATGGAGGGAGAGGTGACCGCCACCTACCTCCGGGAGGTGCTGGCGCCCCTCAGCGTGCTGGTCACGCGCATCGCGCTCGGTCTCCCGGTGGGCGGGGACCTGGAGTATGCCGACGGTGTTACCATCGCGCGGGCGCTGGCGGCGAGACGGGAGATGGTCGACTGATGGGACCACGACTCAAGGCGCTCTTCACCGCGTTCGGACTCGGGGCGGTGGCGGGGACTGTCCTTGCCCAACATTCCATCAGCCGTTATCGTCGGGCGCTGTTCAGCAGTCGCCCGCTACGCCGGCTGTCCGCGCTCGGGTACCTGAGCGCCCACCCCAGTGTGGAGACGGTACGGCTCCTGCGAGACTACATGACGTGGGAACAGCAACCCATGTTGCGACATCGAGCGGAGATGATCACCAGGCGGATGGAAGGAAAACTCGGGTGAGACGAGGAGTCGATGGCTGAGACCGCTGCCGGCAGTTGGTCGCTCGGCGAGCAGGAGTACAACGAAATCACCGAGCATCTCGAGGGACTCCTCAAGGAGGCCAATGCCCGGTGTGCGCTCTTGGTCGACCGCACCGGACAGCTGCTGGCCAGTGTCGGCGAACAACTCCAGTTCGATCCCGCCGCCTTCGCGTCGCTCACCGCAGCCGACTTCAGCGCGAACGACCAGCTCGCGAAGATGATCGGCGAACCGGAATTCGCCTCGCTCTTCCATCAGGGCGAGAAGGAATCGATGTATCTTGCGGACGTAGCACGACGCGTGATACTGGTGGTGCTCTTCGATCAACGCACTACGGTCGGTCTCGTACGGCTGCGGGTTAAGCGCACGGTCACGGATCTCGCCAAGCTGTTCGAGGAGATGTTCAACCGGTTGGCGACCGGTGAGGCCGGCCGGCACGGAGGGCTGCTCAAAGGCGCTGAGGACGAGATTGACAAACTGTTCGGCGATTAGCGGAAGGCACGACGCACGATGTCGATGATCAACTACGCCTCCCGCGAGATCAATTGCAAACTGGTCTACTATGGTCCGGGGCTCGGGGGTAAGACGACGAACCTCGAGTTCATATATCGCAAGGTATCACCCGACGCGCGTGGGAAGATGATTTCCCTGGCCACGGAGACCGAGCGGACCCTGTTCTTCGACTTCCTGCCGGTGGATTTGGGGACGATCCGCGGGTTCAAGACGCGGTTCCATCTGTACACCGTTCCCGGCCAGGTCTACTACAACGCCTCGCGGAAACTAATTCTCAAGGGCGTCGACGGCATCGTTTTCGTGGCCGACAGTCAGATCGAGCGGACAGAAGCCAACATCGAGTCGATGCAGAACCTGTACGACAACATGGCGCAGTACGGCTACGACCTGACGAAGCTGCCGTTCGTCGTCCAGTACAACAAGCGCGATCTGCCCAATGCCGCCCTCATCGCGGACCTCCAGGCGGCACTGAATCCCGGATGGCCGCTCGAGGATTCGGCCAAGCAGAAACTCACCGACGATCCATGGCACGCCGGGGAGCATCTGGTGTTCCAACTGGATGGGACGTGGGTGGAGCGGGCGCCCTACTTCGAATCGGTGGGGGTGAGCGGAGACGGTGTATTCGACACGCTGAAGGCGGTCGCCAAGCTGGTCCTGAAGACGCTCAGCTAGGAGCGCGAAGTGGTCTGGACGTTGCCGAACATCCTCACCGTCGCGAGGATCGCGCTCACTCCCGTCATTGCCCTGCTGCCCTTCATCCAAGGGTACGTCCCGAAACTCATCGCCTTCGTCGTCTTTCTCGGAGCCGCCATGAGCGACATCTACGATGGACGGCTGGCGCGTGGGCGCGGCGAGATCACCGACTTGGGCAAGGTCCTGGATCCTCTCGCCGACAAGTTGCTGCTCTTTGCTACGCTCATCCCGATCTACTGGCTCACCCGGCATCCCACGGGGCAGTACGAGATCCCGTGGTGGGGGAACCTGCCGCTCTGGGTAGCGGTGTTGCTCGTAGGTCGGGAGGTGTTGATGACCGTGTTCCGGCAGCTCGCCAAGCGGCGCGGGGTCGTCATCTCCGCCGCCGGGGCGGGGAAGTTCAAGACTATCATCCAGGACATCTTCATAGGGGCCACGATCGCGTGGTTCGCCTGGAAGGACCTGGCGGCCGCTTTCGGCTGGCGCCGCGGCTGGCTCGGGGCGTTCTGGGAGCGGTTCCACGGAGCGGTGATATCGGTCACGCTGGCGATCGCCGTCCTCCTCACCGTCTATTCCCTGGGTGTCTACTTCTACCGCTATCGCCGGTTGTTCTCGCAGGCCGCCTCGTCCGCTTCATCCGATGAATCTTGAGGTCGTGACGATCGGGACCGAGCTGCTGCTCGGCCATACGATCGACACGAACGCCGCCGACCTCTGCCGCGCCCTGACCTCCGTTGGGGCGCTGGTGGTGAGGAAGACGACGATCGGCGACGATCCGGCTGAAATTCACGCCGCCGTGGCCGGCGCCCTGGAGCGCACGGGTTTCGTGATCACGACCGGCGGACTCGGGCCGACCAGCGATGACGTGACCAAACGCGCCGTGGCCCGGCTGTTTGGTGTCCCGCTGGTGGTAAACGACGATTATCTGGACCGGCTCGAGCGGCGCTGGCGCGATCTCAGCCGGCGGGGCCCGATGCCCGAAGCGAACCGAACCCAGGCGGAGGTGCCAGCCGGCGCCACGATCCTCCCCAATCCGCGAGGCACGGCGCCGGGCCTGTGGCTCGAAGGGAAGCCCGGTGTCGCCGTATTGCTGCCCGGGGTCCCTCATGAGATGCGGGGCCTAGTGGCCGATGAGGTGGCGCCGAGACTGGCCCGGCGCGTCGGGGCCGACCGGGTCACGGTCTCCCGCGTGCTGCGCACCACCGGGATCGCCGAGTCGGCGCTCGCCGACCGACTGCGTCACACGGAGCCGGAGCTGGACTCGGTGACCCTGGCCTACCTGCCGACGCTTCCTGGCGTCGACCTGCGGATCACGGCGTGGAGCCTGCCGGCGCAGGAGGCGGGCCGGGTGCTCGATCGCGCGGCGGATATACTGCGGAAGGCAGTCGGCACTCCCTACTACGGCGAGGAAGGAGCTGACCTCGCGGCCGTGGTGGTCGAGCGGCTGCGAGACAGGGGGATCTGCCTGGCCGTAGCGGAGTCGTGCACCGGCGGGCTCGTGGGAGGCCGCATAACGGCGGTGCCGGGCGCGTCCACGGTGTTCGCCGGCGGGGTGATCGCCTATGCCGACGAGGTCAAGATACGAGAGCTGGGCGTGGCCGAGTCCGTACTTGCGGAGCACGGCGCGGTCAGTGAAGCGGCGGTCGTCGCGATGGCGCGTGGGGTGGCTGCGCGCTTCGGTACCCGCGCCGCTGTTGCCGTCTCGGGTATCGCGGGACCTGGAGGAGGAACGGCCGACAAACCCGTCGGAACGGTGTGGATAGCCGGTCTGGTTGCCGGCAGTGAGCGGGTGGTTCGAGTGGGCCTACCCGGGGATCGGTATGAGATCCGGGCGCGGGCCGCCCAGTCATCGCTGGACGTGTTGCGCCGCCTGCTGGGGCGAGACGATCGGGAGTCCCGGAGTTCCCCGAACGGTTAGATTGCACGGATGTAACTCAATGACTTACCGCTCGTACTGAGGGTGCATGGCCGATAAGAAGAACGACGTGGAACAGGTTGACGGACCCGCCGCCGAGACGCTCGAGACCGAGGTGGAGGTGACCGAGGCTCCAGCGACGGCACCCGACGAGGCGGCATCGGCAGACGAGACCGCGGCCGAACTGGAGGAGTTGCGGGACCGGTACCTGCGGCTAGCGGCTGATTTCGACAACTTCCGGAAACGTACTGCCCGCGATCAGGTCGAGGTGCGTGCCCGGGTCCAAGGAGAACTCCTCGCCGGGCTGCTCGACTCGTTGGACGATCTGGCGCGGGTCGCCCATCCGAATCACGAGCAGGCCGACGTGCGCGACGTCCTGAACGGGGTCGGGCTGGTGGAGCGGAAGCTATTGCGGCAGCTCGAGAGCGTAGGGCTCGAGCGGTTGGGAGAGGTCGACGGGCCGTTCGACCCGAACCTGCACGAGGCCGTCGTTACCGTTGCGGCCGAGAAACCGGAAGACGACCATACCATCGCGGCCGTCCTACAGTGCGGCTACCGATTCCACGGGCAGCTCCTCCGACCGGCGCGGGTACAGGTACGTATCTGGACCGGAGACGACGAGGCGTAGCGCATGCCGGCGGTGACCGACTATTACCGTGTGCTGGGCGTCTCGGAGAAGGCGGAACCGGACGAGATCAAGCGGGTGTACCGGCGGCTCGCCAAGCAGTACCATCCCGATACCAATCCCGACGATCCGGCGGCGGCGGAGCGCTTCAAGGAGATCTCCGAGGCGCACTCGGTCCTGAGCGATCCCGACAAGCGCAAGCAGTACGACATGATGCGCAAGTACGGAGCGTTCGCCGCCGGTCGCGGCCGCCCGCGACCGGATCCTCAGCAGCGGCAGGGCGACTTCGATTTCACCCGCGGTTTCGAGGGTTTCGGCGGGCTGGGCGACCTGTTCTCGTCGATTTTCGGACGGCGCCGGCCCGATGTGCCGGAACCGATCGAGGTGACCGCGTCGGTGCCGTTCCGCGTCGCGATCAGGGGGGGCAAGGTTCCCGTCACGGTTCGGCTGAGCGAGGCCTGTCCCACGTGCGGCGGATCCGGCGGGGCACCGGGCGCGAAAGTGAGCACCTGCCAGGAGTGTCGTGGTAGGGGTGAGGTGACGTTCGGCCAGGGGGCGTTCTCCGTGACCCGACCCTGTCCGGTGTGCCGGGGGCGGGGGCGGGTGGCGAGCGAGGCGTGTCCGCGCTGTGCCGGCCAGGGCGAGGTGACTGTCGATCGCCGCATCATGGTGACCGTCGCCCCGGCGGCCGAGACGGGTACCAGGGTACGCATCAAAGGCGAGGGGCAGCTCGGCCCGGGCGGCGCCAAAGGTGACATCATCGTCAATTTCAACGTCGAACCGGATTCCTTCCTTCGGCGGGAGGGCCTCGACCTGCACTGCAAGGTGCCGATCAACCTGGCGCAGGCGCTGCTGGGGACGAAGATCCGGGTTCGAACGATCGGCGGGTCGCGGGTCGTCCTGAAGATCCCGCCGGGCACCCAGCCGGGCCGCAAGTTCCGGATCAAGGGTCACGGCGTCGAGCGCAACGGACGACGTGGTGATCAGCTGGTCGAGGTAGAGGTTCGGCTCCCCGAACAGCTTTCCCCTGAACAGCAGGATCTTCTCAGGCGATTCGCCGATGGCGCGGGGTTGAAGTACTAGTGGAGCGTATCTCAGCTAGCGTGTAAGCGAGCCGTCGCTTCGCATGCCGGCGGCGTACCTTCGCGCACTGCGGTTCGCACGCAAAAGCAGTACATCGTTGGTGGCTCGACGCTCACCGACGTGCGAAAACCGGGACTATCGGTTGGTCCAGCGTTCGCCTGCGGGCTCGACCTGTCCGAAGCGGTCGACGACGAAGTCGGGTTGTTCCGTCGGCACCGACCAGCGAAACACCTCCCCGCTCTCCGCGGCCAGCGTGAACGTCCGGAATGTCCCGTCCACCGAGTTCCCGGCCAGGACGTGCAGCCGGCCCAGGTGGTCCACCGCAAGATCGCTCACGAAGGCGGTTTCGTCCCACGGCCATTCAACCCGCCAGCGGATGTTGCCGAACCTGTTGTACAGGGTGATCCAGCGGTCCGGGACCGCATGCAAGACGCCGCCGCCCGCCGCGGTCAGGAGACTTGGGCGTGTCCCGACCTCAATCACGGCAAAGGTGGTTACGGAGTCGTCTCGGACTGCAGCGAGCCGCTGGTCCTGGGTCTCGACCACGAGCGCCCCGTCGGGCAGCACAGCGAACTGGTGGGGTTGACGGGCCAGTGTGTCGAGGTCGATGCGCCGCCGGAACGTGCCGTCCCGGCCGAACTCGATGACGAGTGGCCGGTTGGAGTCCACGTCGGAGACGTACACGGCGTCGCCGTCGAGCTGGACCTTGCGCGGGCTGCTCAGGGTACCGGCCCCGATCGTGGCCTGGACCCGGCCCGCGCGGTCGAGCAGCACTACGGTTGCGGCTGCGGGATCGGTTACGGCGAACAGCGAATCGCCGTCCGTCGCGACCGCGCGACCCTGGAGGAAGACGGGCTTCAGGGTAGCCGGCGTGCTACATGCGGCCGAGCCGAGCAGCACGCCGACGACCAGGGTAAAGGCCCGGCTAGCCGGCAAACCCGAATACGAAGAAAGCCGGGCCGAGCAGATCCTCGAACGAGTCGAAGACGTCGCCGATGAGGTCACCGAGCGCGCCCAGGGCCTCGATTTCCTGCTGGGTGAGCACTCGCCCGTCGGGTGTCGTGAAGATCGGATCGTTCTCATCACCTGAGAAGGTAACCACCGTCTGGCCGTTGAAGGTGATGCTACCCTCGATCTGCCCGGCGGCGACCGTGGCCACGAGCACGATCGTCTCTGCGCCGTTCGTGATCGTCAAGGTGAGGGAGAAGCTCACCCCTTCCGCGTCACCCGTTGCGACGAGCCGGATGGACCGGTCGCTGCCGGCCACGGCGATCGAGTAGTCGATCGAGATCCCTGCCGCCGACGCGGTGAATGTGAGGTTGAACTCGACCGTCTGAGATCCGTCGGATATCGACCCGACCGCCGAGAAGGTCGCGCCACCACCGCCCAACTGGGCGCTGGCAATGTAATCCAGCGCGGTGATCTCGCCGACCACGGCCACGATGTGCAGCCGGTTCGCCGTGTCGGTCGACTCGTCGATCAGGTCGACGTACCCGATCTCGTTGAGCGGCGTGGCGACCTGATGCAGGATGGGGTCGACGGCGTAGAGGATGAACCGGACTCCGTTTTCCGGCGCATCGGTTCGCGCGGAATCGACCGCGTATCGACCGGTCTCCGGGTCGTATACGTAAGTGTTGCCGATGACCGACGGCGGGAACAGGCCCGCCGGGCTGGCGACACTGAATGCCAGCGCCTCGCGGGCCAGCACGTGCAGGCGCATCGCCCGATCGGTCGGCGTTGCGGCTTCCGCCGGGAGCGCCACCGTCGCCGCGCTGATCGCCGCCTGCGCGGAACCAAAACTGAACGCCTCGCCCAAGACCGACAGAGCCAGAAGCGCGGCGTTGTCGTCTACCACGCCGAATACGGCGCCTGCCGCCTGCTCCGTCTCTACCGGATCGAACGCGTCCCCCGGACCGGTGGAGTCCCCGCAGGCTGCCGCGACGAGCACCAGCAGGGTGCCGGACGTCACCTTCAGAACCATCATTCCTCCGCACTGTGGGTTGCCCCTACCGCGCGGGCCCACGCCCCGCGACCGTAGAGAACTATACAATGTCCTGCGGCGAGTGCCGTGTCCGAGGTGACATTCCCACCGTGACGAATCTCACACGGCGTGGCGGACGACAGTTGGCGGACCCCGGCAGCGGCGGATAGCTTTGTGGCACTGCCTTCCACCCGCAACGGCGGAGCTTTCATGTTCAACTTCCCGGCACTGGTGATCGCGGCGGCCTGTGTCCTCGTCAACGCCCTGGTCGCCCAGGACCCCTACAAGACGCCGCCAGACGCCGTGGTGACGATCCTCGACGCCAAGCGCCTGCCGGTGTTGATTCCTTCCCCGGACCGGATACTGTTGTTGTTTGCCGATCGGGAGGGCATGCCGGCGATAGACGAGTTGGCGCGGCCGATGCTGCGTCTCGCCGGACTGCGGATCAACCCACAGACAAACGGGCGGTTCTCCGTGCGCGGGTACGGAGCGCTGCGCGTGCGAAACGCCGACACCGGACACGAATGGGCGATCGCGGTGCCGGACGGTGCCGAGCTGAGCGGAATCTCCTGGTCGCCTGACGGTGAACGCCTGGCGTTCGTTCATGCGGCTGAAGGCGGGCTGGAACTCTGGATCGCGGATCCCGCAACCGGCGCGGCGCGTGCCGTGACCGGGCCCGTGCTGAACGGAACGCTGGGCAGTCCCTGTGTGTGGATGCCGAGCGGGACGGAACTGCTCTGCCGGCTGGTACCGGAGGGCCGTGCCGCGGTGCCGGAGGCGTCCGGAGTCCCGACGGGTCCGATCGTTCGCCGCAGCGCCGGTCGGAGCGCGCCGGTCAGGACCTACCAGGATCTTCTGCGCTCGCCGCACGACGCCCGCCTGTTCGAGTACTACGCGATGAGCCAACTCGCGCTGGTGGAGGCAGCTACTGGAACGCACACGCCGGTGGGCGAGCCGGGGATCTTGCTCCAGGTCGATCCGGCTCCTGGTGGTGATCTGATCTTGATCACGCGAGTCGTGAGACCGTTCTCCTACGTGGTTCCAGTCTGGAGTTTCCCGCAGGAGATTGAAGTGTGGAATCTTGCGGGCGCGCGCGTAGTCACGGTTGCCAGCGTGCCGGTGGCCGACGACGTGCCTATCGGCGGGGTACGCACCGGGCCGCGGAGCGTCTCGTGGCGTCCCTACCACCGCGCCACCCTCACCTACGTCGAAGCGCTCGACGGAGGCAACACGCGACGACCGGCACCAGAACGCGATCGCGTGGTATCGTTCGCCGCGCCGTTCACTCGGCCGCTCGAGCTTGGCAGGCTCCAGCTGCGTTACGCGGGGATCGTCTGGGGACGTGACGGCATGGCGCTGTTGACGGAGTTCGAGCGCCGCACCAGAAGGACGCGAACCTGGAAGATCGATGCGGACGATCCGTCCGCGGGCTGGCGGATTCTCTTCGATCGAACCACCGAAGACCGTTACGGCGACCCGGGACGCCCGGTGTTGACCACGAATCCAGCCGGCCGGCGGGTCCTGCTCCAGAGTGGTGACGGGAAGTGGATCTACTTGCGAGGTCCCGGCGCCTCACCCGAAGGAGACCGCCCGTTCCTGGACCGATTCCACTTGGAGAATCGGAAGTCGGGGCGTCTCTGGCAGTCGGGCGAGGACGTGTACGAATCGGTCGTGGCCCTGCTCGACGATCGCGGTCGCCGGATCGTGACCCGCTGGGAGAGCCGCACATCACCGCCGAACTACTTCCTGCGCGACCTGCGTACGCGGACGGACGCCGCGCTGACCGCGATCGATAATCCGGCGCCCGCGCTCGCCACGGTACGCCGCGAGCTGGTGACCTATCAACGCGACGATGGTGTCGGGCTGTCCGCCACGCTCTACTATCCGACGGACTATCAGGACGGCCGCCGGGTGCCCATAATCTTCTGGATCTATCCCCGCGAGTTCGCGTCCGCACGCGCCGCGAGTCAGGTGCGCGGCAGCCCGAACCGCTTCGTGCTCCCGCGGGGCGCCTCGCACCTGTTCCTGCTCACCCAGGGCTACGCGGTGCTCGACAACCCGACCCTCCCGGTGATCGGCGGCGACTCGGCGAACAACACGTACGTCGAGCAGACCGTCGCCGGAGCCCAGGCGGCGATCGACCACCTGATGGAGATGGGAATCGCCGACGGCAACTTCGGTGTGGGCGGTCACTCCTATGGCGCCTTCGCGACCGCGAACCTCCTCGCGCATTCCGATATGTTCAAGGCAGGCGTCGCCCGGAGCGGTGCGTACAACCGCACACTCACGCCGTTCGGGTTTCAGGCCGAGCGGCGCACGTTCTGGGAGGCGCGGGACGTCTACCTGCGCATGATGCCGTTCACCTACGCCAACCAGATCAACGAGCCGTTGCTCCTGATTCATGGCATGAACGACAACAACTCGGGCACGTTCCCCATCCAGTCCGAGCGGATGTACCATGCCCTCAGGGGTCACGGTGCCACGGTCGAGTACGTGCAGCTCCCGTACGAGTCGCATGGGTACGCGGCGCGGGAGAGCATCATGGACGCCGTCGCCCGCATGATCGAGTGGTTTGATCGCTATGTGAAGGGCGATGAGGCGGCCAGCGGGGAGGAGTCGTGAAGCGGTGTCTTCTGGCTCTCCTGCTGCTCGTGCCGGCCTGCGCGGACGGGCTGGAGCAGACCGGCGCGCGGATGCCTACGTCCTCTGCTCGCTCGCCGGGGACCTCAAGATCTCCGCGGTGGTCGACGCGCCGCATGTCCTGGTGAGCATGCACATGCCGAAACGGGTGTTGGGGATGTAACGTCGGAAGGGGCGGGACCGCGCGTACCTACTGTCTCGCCGCCCAGACCTCCACGCGTCCCTTACTTCCAATGAACCCGTTCGCCACCCAACCGGTCAGTCCCACGATGATCGATCCGAGGATCGCGGTCCAGAGTCCTTCGAGATGGAACGGATCCATCAGCTTCGCCACGAGTTGTAGCATTGCGCCGTTGATCACGAGCAGGAACAGGCCGAGCGAGAACAGGGTCAGGGGCAGTGTCAGGATGATGACGATCGGGCGCACGAACGCGTTGACGAACCCGAGGAGCAGGGCCGCGAGAAAGAGCGGGCCGGCACCGTCGAACCGCAACCCGTCCAGCACCAGGTCCGCGACCCAGAGCCCGAACGCCGTGATCACGACGCGCGCGACGAATCCCCTCATCGGTTGGAAACTGCCTCGATCGACGCGGCTGCGTCAAGCGATGACGACACAGGCCGAATGATCACGTTCGACAACGTACACGTCGACAGCGGGAGGCGGCGCCTGATGGGGCCCGTGACCTTCCGTGTGGCTCGCGGTGAAACGGTCGTCCTGCTCGGGCGGAGCGGATCGGGAAAGACCACGACCCTGCGGCTCATCAACGCGCTGCTCGAGCCAACCGGCGGCGAGGTACGGGTCGGGGGCCGTGCGACCACGGCATGGGATTCGGTGCGACTGCGCCGCTCGATCGGTTACGTGATCCAGGAGGTCGGCCTGTTCCCGCATTTCACGGTGAGGCGCAACGTCGGCGTGGTGCCCGTACTCGAGGGCTGGGACGCCGGGCGCCGCGAGGGCCGCGTGGCGGAGCTGCTCGATCTCGTGGGGCTCCCGCCCGCCGAGTACGGCGGACGGTTCCCGCACGAGCTGTCGGGAGGGGAACGCCAGCGGGTGGGCGTTGCCCGCGCGCTCGCGGCCGATCCGCCGATCCTATTGTGCGACGAGCCGTTCGGCGCGCTCGATCCGGTGACGCGTACCCAGCTGCAGGAGGAGTTCGCGACACTCAAGGCCCGGTTGGGAAAGACGGTTGTATTCGTGACCCATGACGTGCGCGAGGCGCTGCTGTTGGGTGATCGCGTCATCCTGCTTCACGAAGGACGGATCAAGTTCGACGGGTCGCCCGAAGCGTTCCGGACGAGCGACGACGAGTCGGTCGGGGCGTTCCGGAGCATGTTGTGAGTTTCTTAGAGTTCGTGATCGCCAACCGGGACGAGGTGTTGCGGCTCACCTTTCAGCATCTCGGGCTCGTGGCAGCATCGACGGGTATCGCGATGGTGATCGGCGTCCCTGCCGGTATCGCACTCGCCGGGAACGCCCGTCTCCGCACGCCGGTGCTCGGGCTCGCCAACGTCTTTCAGGCGATTCCGAGCCTGGCGCTCTTCGGATTCCTCATCCCGCTTCCCTTCATCGGCGGGATCGGCGCCCGCACGGCGATCGTCGCGTTGGTCGTCTACGCGCTCCTGCCGATCGTACGGAATACCTATACGGGCCTTGCCGGAATCGATCCGGCGGTCCGCGACGCAGCCCGCGGCCTCGGCATGACCGACTGGCAGCGACTGCGGATGATCGAGTTCCCCTTGGCGATCCCGGTGATCCTGGCGGGCGTTCGCGTAGCCACCGTCATCGGTGTCGGGATAGCGACGATCGCCGCCGCGATCGGTGCGGGCGGCCTCGGAGTGTTCATCTTTCGAGGTGTCGCCATGGTGGACAACGCCGTGATCCTGGCCGGCGCGGTTCCCGCCGCGCTGCTGGCGCTGTTGCTCGACGGCGCTCTGCACCTGCTGGAACGCCGCCTGGATTGGAGAAGGAATTGAGAGGCGGCCGGACGCGTTCCGTCACGCTCCTGCTGCTGGGTCTCGCGCCGATAATCGGGTGTGGGGTGCTCGAGGACCGCCTCACGATCTGCTCGAAGAACTTCACGGAATCCATCCTGCTCGGTGAGATCGTGGCACAACGGCTCGAGTCCGCCGGCATCGACGTCGATAGGCGGTTCAACCTGGGTGGTACGTTCGTCTGCCACGAAGCGCTGGTGGCCGGTCAGGTCGATCTGTACGTCGAGTACACGGGGACGGCGCACTCGGCAATACTGAAGCTGCCACTCGAGCGGGATCGGGCACGGGTACTCCGTCTGGTGGACAGTATCTACGGCGAGCAGTGGGCGGTGGAGTGGACCGAGCCACTGGGGTTCGAGAACACGTTTGCGATTCTGATTCGTGGCACCGACGCACGGCGCCTGGGGATCACTACCGTCACCGAAGCGGTCCCTCACGCCACAGACTGGCGTCCGGGATTCGGCTACGAGTTCACGGGACGTGAAGACGGATATCGCGGGCTGGTTGCGGCGTATGGTTTCCGGTTCGCTGCGCCTGCAGCGGAGATGGATCTGGGGCTGACCTACAGGGCGCTAGCGCGCGGGCAGGTGGACCTGATCGCCGGCAACTCGACGGACGGCCAGATCGAAGCGTTGGATCTCTTCCATCTGGTCGACGACCGGCGGTATTTCCCGCCATATGAAGCCGTACCGATCGTCCGCCGGGATGCTCTGGAGCGGTTTCCCGGCGCCCGGGACGCGCTGCGCGCGTTAGGCGGCACGATCGACGCTCCGGCGATGCGCCGGATGAATTATCAGGTCGACGTCGAGAAGCGGCTGATCCGCGACGTGGCGCGAGCGTTCCTGACCGGGTTGAGGCTACCGATGCGACCGTAGGGCGGGCATCGGGATCTGCTCCGGCCAGACCTGGTTCATGTCCGCGTCGTACAGGAACCCGTTTTTCATGACCATCGCGATGTGCTCGCTCTGCCGGATGTCGTCGAGCGGATTACCGTCGAGCACCACCAGGTCTGCCAGCTTGCCCGGCTCGATCGACCCCAGATCTTCGCGCAGCCCTATGTAGTCCGCGCCGTGGAGCGTTGCCGCCCGGAGTGCCTGGAGCGGCGTCAATCCGCCCTGCGCGAGCATCCATAGCTCCCAATGGGCACCGAGTCCCTGGAGCTGACCGTGCGCACCGAGCTGCACCGTGCCGCCGGCCTCCACCACATCCCGGGCCGTGCGCGCGAGTGCGAAGTGGTAGAACTCCTCCTCGGGTACCACTATGCGGCGCCGCGCGCGGGCGTCGAGCACGGCGCGGGGCACGAACTGGAGCAGCCGCTCGTTGCGGAACACGTCTGATTCCTGGTACCAGTAGTTCTCTCCCCAAATCCCGCCGTACCCGACGACGAGCGTCGGCGTGTAGCCGGTCCGGCTTCGCGCGAAGAGGGTGAGCACGTCGTTGTAGAGCGGTGCGACTGGGATGGCGTGCTCTATCCCCGTGTGACCGTCGATGATATGCGTCAAGTTCTGCTGTAGCATCGACCCGCCCTCCGGCACGACCAACATCTCCTCCTCGCGCGCCGCCCGGATGATCCATTGCCGGCTGTCCCGCCGCATCTGGTTGTAGCTCTTGACCGAGAACGCCCCAACGGCCTTGAGCCGGCGCAGGTGAGCGCGCGCGTCATCCAGGCTGAGGGTCACCGCCTTGTTGGGGTTCTCGGCTCCGTAGAGGATGAACCCCGTCGAGTAGATCCGCGGGCCAGTCATGCGACCGGCCGCCACCAGCTCGGACTGCGCGAACACGGCCTGGGTCGACGCGGACGGGTCATGGGTCGTAGTGACACCGTACGCGAGGTTGGCGTAGTACTCCCAGAGCCGCTGCGGCGTGATATCGAGGCTCGAGTATCCCATGTGAGCGTGTACGTCAACGAGTCCCGGGATGACCGTCTTGCCGGGGATCGGCACTACGCGGGCGAGCGTGGGCAGGCCCGTACACGTATTCGGGCAAACCCGCGTGATTCGATTTCCCTGCACCACGATGTCGGCACGCTCGATGACCTCGTCCCCCCGCATCGTGATCACGCGGCCGCCACGGAGGACCAGGGTGCCACGCGGCCGCGCCCTGGGCACGCGCAACCCGATCTCCGTGATCTCGGCTGCGACCTTGGCGTTGGCGTGGATCCAGTCGTCCGGTCCCGCCGTATCGGCTGCCGCGGCCGTGTCGTACGCCGCTTGAAGAGTCTGGTGGTAGAACGCGGGCCCGAGGATCCAGGTGAGCGATCGCGAGTCGGGGCGCCACGCGATCCAGTCGCCGCCGTAGGCGGATAGCTGTACCACCTTCACCCCCGCTTCACTGGCTTCGAGCTTGACGGGCCCGGCTGCTACCGGAAGCGGCGCAACGTAGATGTCGTGCAGTTCCTTGAACGCGATCCAGCGGCCGTCCGGGGACGGTACCATCTCCTCCGCGCGCTCGTTGGTCGCCAGTTGTCGGAGATCCGTCCCGTCGCGCTTGACCGACGAGAGCACCGTGTTGCTGTCACGAGTCTCCTGAATGAGCAAACGCTGGCCGTCGGCACTCCACCACACGCGTGGCATGCGCCGGTTCGAGCCGCGGTTGGCCGTCCGGATGACCTGACTGATCTGGCCGCCGTCGGCCGGTATGATATTGACCGTGAGGTAGAGTTCCGACGCGAGGTTTGCGCCGCGGTTGGCCGTGCCGCTCCCGCGGACGAACGCGATCCATTGGCCATCAGGCGAGAACGTCGGGTTGGCATACTGGTCGGCTGCCGTGGTGAGCCGCCTCGGTCGGCGGCGCCCGCGTAAGGGCACCGTCCAGAGATGCCCGCCCTCGTCGTCATCCCAGGTGACGTACGTGAGGAAACGCCCGTCACTCGAAAAACTGGGGGCGAACTCGAACACGGTCGTATCGGTGATTCGTCGCGGCGCGCCGCCGGGATACTCCATCTCCCACAGCGCGCCCACGGCTTGGAACACGAGGGTCTGGCCATCGGGCGAGAGGATGGGCCACCGGATCATCCGTACGCGGAGTGAATCATCCTCGATCCGGTGCTGGAAACGGAGAGCCCGGGCGACGATCTGCTCGACGGCGGCGGTGAAGGGGATGTCCTCGACCGACCCGTCGGCGACGGTGATCGCGTGCAGCTTGCCGCCGAACGTGATGACGATCTTCTCACCGTCGGGAGTCCACTGGAACGCGGGGTATGAGCCGTGCACGACCCACGTTTCCTGCTGGTCTCGCTCGAGTCCGTCGAAGACCGCGCGTTCGGCCCCGCTGGCGAGGTCGCGGATGAACAGCACCGTCTTGATCCCCACGCGTCGGATGAACGCGAGTGACCGGCCATCAGGCGACACGGTCGGCCGTACCGCGCCGCCGGCGTCGCGCGTGACCGGCTCGATATCACCGGTCACACGGTCGATCCGCGAGATCTGGAAGATCCCGTCGTGCACGTCCCGGTTGTAATCAAACGGCCCGGCGTGACTGTAGTAGACCCACCGTCCGTCGCGCGACGGGTAGGGCTCGTTCAGCTCGGACGTGAAGCTCTCCTTGTCCTTCAACTTGATCCCGGAGCCGCCGCGCACGTGGAACAACCACAGCTCGCCGCCCCCGAGCGACCGGGTGTTCCTTACGTGGCGCTTGGCGACGATGTAGTCCCCGTCCGGTATCCAGGCCGGGTTCGTTGGGAAGCTGTCATCGAGCTGCGTGAGTTGCCGCCGATTGGATCCGTCGGCGTCCATCAGCCAGAGATTGTCTCTTCCGCTACGGTCGCTGGTGAACACGATCGTCTGCCCGTCGGGGCTGTATCGCGGCTGGTGCTCGAAAGACCGTCCACCGGAGAGCAGTTCCGCCTGTCCTCCCGTAAGGGGCACGCGATAGATGTCGCCCAGCAGATCGAAGACAATCCACCGTCCGTCCGGATGAACGTCGAGGTCCATCCAGGTACCTTCGTCGGTTTCGAACCGGATCGTGTCCGCCGGTCCGTGCGGGTCCTCCACGTCCCACGAGGTCGAGTCGTCAGCAGCCGCCTGCGCGTGGAGGCGGAGAGGGACGAGGGCCAGGAGAGGGAGCAGCAGCGATGAGACCGGGATCCGCATGAAAACTCCGAGGTTCAGTGCGATTTTCCGCTGGGAAGATGCCATCCGGGGTCTGGCCGACCGACCGCAGTTTTTCCGGGCTACGGTAATGTCCGCTCGTCGCCGACCCGCTACTCGATCACGCCGCCGCCCAGCAGGCGGTCGCCGTCGTAGAGCACACCGGACTGCCCGGGGCTGATGGCGCGGACCGGCTCGATGAGCTCGAGTTCCAGCCGCCCGCTGTCCGGGCTTCCCACGACGCGGGCTGATACACCGCGCGCGCGATATCGTACCTGCACCGCGCACGTGTTCCCCGGGACGAGCGGCTGATCACTCAGCCAATTGATCTCGTCCAGGACGAGGCTGTGTCCGTACAACTCGTCCCTGGTGCCGATCACCACTGTGCGCTCGTCCGGCGCGATCCGAACGACGTACATGGGTTCGGCAAACCCGCCCGGCAGCCCCCGCCGCTGCCCCACCGTGTAGCGGCCGAATCCCTGGTGCTCACCGACAACTTCGCCTGCCGTTGTCATCACTGGTCCGGGCATCAGCGCCGGCGCGTCGGCGGGCAGACGGCGCTGCAGCACCGGGAGATAATCACCGGTGGGCACGAAACAGATGTCCACCGATTCTTTCTTGTCGGCGGTGACGAGGCCGAGTTCGCGGGCGATGGCGCGCGTCTCCTCCTTGGTGTGGCCGCCAACCGGTGTGAGCATGCGCCGCACGACCGATCGGTCGATACCCCAGAGGAAGTAGCTCTGGTCCTTGTTCGCGTCCCGCCCGCGGAAGAGATGTCCGTCCCGCGCCACTACGTAGTGTCCGGTGGCGATGTAGTCACACTCGAGCGCGTCGGCGTGGGCCAGCAGGTCACGGAACTTCGTGAACGAGTTGCATCGCACGCAGGGAATCGGCGTTCGCCCACGCGCGTACTCGGCGACGAAATTTTCGATGACATGCTCGTCGAACCGGTCCTCGAGGTTGAGCACATAGTGCGGGATGCCGAGTCGTTGTGCGACTGACTGCGCGTCTGCGATCGAATCGAGCGAGCAACACGGGCGATCGGGAACCTCGTCACCGTAGCAGAACAACTTCATCGTTGCGCCGATGACGTCATAGCCATCATGCACCAGCAGCGCGGCGGCAACGGAAGAATCCACCCCGCCCGACATGGCTACCAGCACGCGACCCTTGAAGCCGTTCCCTTTCATCGCCGCAATACCTCGCCCAGGCTCCTGACCCTCGCTATGATGGCGGGCAAGGCGTCCATGACACGGTCGATCTCGTCCATGCTGTTTCCGTGCCCGAACGAGAAGCGGAGTGAGGCGCGGCCGAGGTCCGGGGGCATGCCGATAGCCGTGAGCACGTGGGACGGTTCCACCGTGCCGGTGGTGCATGCTGAACCGGATGAGCAACAGATGCCCGCGAGGTCGAGGTGCATCAGCATCGCCTCGCTGTCCGTGCCCGGGATGGCGACGTTGCAGATGTGCGGGGCGCGCGGGCCGTCGGCACCGTTGATCCGTACGTCGGGAATCGCCCGGCATAGACGGTCCTCGAACGACTCCCGTAGAGACCGCGTGTGGGAGCTGGTGGCCTCGAGACGCTCCGCAGCCAGCTCGGCCGCCCGCCCGAACCCCACTATACCGGGAACGTTCTCCGTACCCGGGCGGACGCCACCCTGCTGACCTCCGCCGTGCAGCAGCGGCGCTATGGCATGGGAACCCTGTACCAGGAGCGCCCCCACGCCCTTGGGGCCGCCGATCTTGTGGGCGGATACTGTGAGGATGATCGGCCCGAGGGAGCTCACCTCCACCGGGACTTTGCCCAATGCTTGTACGGCGTCCGTGTGGAAGGTGACGCCGGCTGCGGCGCAGCGCTCCGCGATTGCGGCAACGTCCTGCACCACGCCGATCTCGTTGTTCACCCACATGACGCTCACGAGGGCGACGCCGCGGTCCAACGCGGTCGTGAGCGCGTCCCGATCCAGCATGCCGCGAGAGTCGACGGGCAGCTCGATCATCTCCCCACCGAGCGACGCCACCACGCGCGCGGCGGCGATGACCGCCTTGTGTTCGATGGCGGACACCGCAACCCGGAACGGCCCGCCCGCGTCTCGTACGGCCAACGCGCGGCCGAGCACCGCCAGGTTATCGGCCTCCGTACCGCCGGAGGTGAAGACGACCGAGGCTGGATCGGCGCCAAGCGTGCGCCCGAGCTGGTAGCGCGCCTCGTCGAGCGCTGCGCGGGCCGCCCGCCCCACCTGGTGAGGCGAGCTGGGGTTGCCGAACGCGTCGCCCCGGAGGTAGGGGTCCATCGCGTCCCTGACCTCGGGCAGCACCGGCGTCGTGGCGGCGTGATCCAAATAGATAGGTGGAGCGGCCATGGCGTCTATAAGGTAAGCCGGCGCGTGGTATATCAGGAAGGTTGGTGGGTGGGGGTGGGCGGAGACAGAGG
The DNA here is from genome assembly GCA_022563595.1 of Gemmatimonadota bacterium. Classification (GTDB taxonomy): domain Bacteria; phylum Gemmatimonadota; class Gemmatimonadetes; order Gemmatimonadales; family GWC2-71-9; genus JADFNB01. The sequence goes on along the minus strand of JADFNB010000002.1, from coordinate 32,138 downwards.
CGCCGCTTCATCGGCGGAGCCCGGCAGGGTGCGCCGCTACATCGACCGCACGCCCATCGCCAAGACGTCGTCGATCCGTACCGTCTCGTGCGTCATGAACGGCTCGCCGTATGCCGTGCGGATGAGGCTGCCGTAGCGCGCACAGTGGATGCGCACGTTCTCGTAGATGTCGTCGCCAGCGGGGAAGATCTCGCCCGCCGCCATCTTGCCGTCGAACTGCGAGGCGTAGCAGCGAATCGCCTCTATCTTCGCTGCGAATTCCTGCGAGATGTCCACTACGAACGTAGGCTTCACGGGGTCTTCGCGGTAGGCGAGCGTATAAAGGACCTTCTCCGGCCGGTGCGGGTCGCCGTCGGCGGGATAGTTCGCGAGGCCCGCGAGATACGATGCGTCACGGCACAGCTGGGATGCGATCCGGTGATCCGGATGGCGTCCGATCGGATACGGGACGATGACCACCCGCGGCGCGAACCGCCGTATCAGCTCGACCACCACACGGCGCGTCTCGTCGGTGTTGTGCAGTCCGGCGTCCGGCAGTCCGGCGTTCACACGCTCGGCCACGCGCAGCACCGTCGCCGCCGCGGCCGCCTCGCCGGCACGGATGTCCCGGCTCCCGTGCGTGCCCGCCTCGCCACCCGTCAGATCGACGATGGCGGTGCGGTGTCCTTGGCTTACGGCTTTGACCAGCGTGCCGCCACAGGTAAGCTCGACGTCGTCCGGGTGCGCGCCTATGGCCAGCAGATCTACGTGATCGGTCACGGTGTGGGGACTCGATGGTCAGATGGAAAGATGGAAAGATGGAAGGGTGAATGGATGGAAGGATGGAAGGATGGAAGGTACGTCACCGCTACGACAACTTTTTCATCCGTCCGCCTTCCCATCTTTCCATCTGACCATCTTTCCATCTTCATTCGTGTCTCAAGGCCTCCACTGGATCGAGCTTCGCCGCCCGGTTGGCGGGCAGCACCCCGAATACCAGGCCGATTCCAATCGACACCGTAGTAGCTATCACGGCGCTCCACACGGGAATACCAGAAGTGAAACCCATCAGGTTCTTCAGCAGTTCGCCGGTAGCGATGCCCAGCGCTACGCCGATCCCCCCCCCAACGAAGGTGAGCGTGGCGGCCTCGACGAGAAACTGCCACAAGATCTCCCGGCGGGTTGCGCCGAGCGCCTTTCGCACCCCGATCTCGCTGGTGCGCTCCGTGACCGATACCATCATGATGGCCATGACCCCGATACCGCCGACCATCAGGGCTACGCTCGAAAGGACGATCATGACCAAGAAGAACACCGCGGTCAACCGGTCGAAGAGTGAAAGGATCTCGTCCGAGGTGATCATGTCCCAGGTGTCGGGGTCCGCCGGCCGGAGCCCGCGCATACGGCGCAGCACCACCGTGGCGAGATCCATGGCTCGGTTGACCGTCACTCCCGGGCGAGGCTTCACCAGAATGATCAGACCGTTGGTTTTGTCATAGCGGAAATACTTCGTTACGGTATTGAACGGTAGGATCGCCGCCGTTTCCTGGCCGGGTGGTTGAAAGATGTTGTCAGCCTGCTTGAACAGTCCCACGACCCGGAACGGCTTTCCCGCGACCCGCATCGTCTTACCGATGGGATTGATCCGCCCGAACACCCGTGCGGCAGCTTCGGCTTCCAGCACCACGATTGGTGCCCCGCTGCGCAGTTCGGCCGTGAGAAACGTCCGGCCCGCCACGATCTCGCCGCCGAGGATGTTGTAGAAACGATCATCGGCGCCGAACGTGACCGCGAGCTGAGTGCGGGTGTCGCCGTACGCCAGACGTGCGAAGATCTGCACCCAGATCTCCGAGTACTCGATCTCGGCCAGGCGCCCGATGGCATGCGCCTCCTCCGCGCTCACCGGCGGCCGGATGCGTACCTCACGCGGCAACTGATCGGGGTTGAGCGGTGTGTTGGACAGGAAGCGGAAGATCCGGAACGTCGTTGGGCCGACCACCTCGAGGGTGTTCACGATCTGCCCGCGGATCCCGTTCACGATCGACGCCATCGCCATCACGGTCGACACGCCTATCACCACGCCGAGTACCGTCAGGGCCGATCTGAGTTTGTTCGCTCGAATGGCTCCGAACGCGATCGCTATCCCTTCGGGGATGGAAGAGAGATGCACGGCTATGCTCTCCCCAGTGCCCACCGCGGTCGGGGCGTGGGGCAGGCTGACGGTGGGACGCCTGCTGCTGCGGCGATCTGTCCGTCCGCCCGCTTGTCCGTCTGTCCGTCCGGCTTACTCATTTCGTAGTGCCACGATCGGATCCAGCTTTGCAGCCCGTGTCGCCGGATAGACGCCGAACACCAGCCCGACTCCGGAGCCCAGTGTGAGCGCTAGCCCGGCGGACCACAGAGTCACCTCTGCCGGGAGCGGCGAGCCGAGTTGCACGAGTTGCGCGAGCGTCCAGCCGGCAACCAACCCCAGCACTCCGCCCACCGTCGCCAGCGTCACTGCCTCTGCCATGAACTGCCGCCGAATGTCCCGTCGCCTGGCTCCGAGCGATTTGCGGATGCCGATCTCGCGGGTACGCTCCCTGACGGACATCAACATGATGTTCATGATGACGATGCCGCCGACTACGATGCCAATCGCCACCACGGCTGGTACCACCAGGAAGATCACGCGTGTGAGGTTGCGCCAGAACGTGATGAGTCCCTCTGCGGTATCGATTTCGAAGTCGTTCTCTTCACCGGGCCGCAGTCGATGGGCGATGCGCATCGCCTCTTCGGCCCGCTGCATCGCCCCGGCGACCGCCTCGGCAGTGGCCATCTTGACGGAGATCACGGTGGTCTGGCGGCGCCCGTACGCCGCCTCGAACGTCGTCAGCGGGAGCATCACGAACCCGTCCCAGGACTGCCCCAGCACGGTACCCTTCTTGTCGTAGACCCCCTTGACGGTGAGCGACCGGCCGTGCACCCGAATGGTCTTTCCGACCGCCATCTCAGGGGAGTCGAACAACCGGTCGGCCACGTCCCAGCCCAGCATCGCGATCAGGCGCCGCTCCCGAATGTCGATCGCGCTCAGCTCTTCCCCGGCGATCAGGTCGTAATCCTGGACGACCTGATACGGCGCTGTCACCCCGAAGATCAGCGCGTCGCCGGCCGAGCGATTGCGCCAGATCACGTCCGCCTGGGGTGTGGGCCAACCGGATTGGAGAGCGATGGCCTGTGCGTCGGGGATCGCACGTTCGATGAACGGGACATCTTCCGGCGCGATGATCGGGCGGCGCTGCAGTTCACGCCACTCTTCGTCCCCGATCAGTCCTATCGAGATGGGATCTCGTCGGATCTGGAAGGCGTTTTTGCCTACGATCGCGCCTGCGAGACTATCGCGCACGTAGGAGTTCATGCCCTGGATGACGGCCACGACCGCCACCAGGAACGATACGGAGACGATGATGCCGAGCACTGTGAAGAACGACCGCAGCTTGTGGGCGACGATCTGTTGCAGGGCGAGACGCAGGCCTTCGAGGATCGGCACTACTAACAGTAGATAGCCGGGTGGCGAGTTGGGTAGCTACTGGTGATGGAACGGTGGGAGCTTGGAAGGATGGAACGTTCCATCCTATTCGTACCGCAGCGCTTCAACCGGGTCCAGACGGGCCGCCCGGGCAGCCGGGTAGATACCGAACACCATCCCGGTCGCCGTGGCCGCGCCGAGCGCTACCACCACCGACCAGAGGGGAACGACGGCGGGAAGCGGTGTCGTGTGCGCTACTATGAAGGCGATCATCCCTCCCAGTACCATGCCGACCGCACCACCCACCAAGGTGAGCGTGGCGGCTTCCACCAGGAACTGCCAGAGGATCACACGTCGCGTGGCCCCGAGGGCTTTCCGCACGCCTATCTCGCGCGTTCGTTCCGTCACCGAGATCATCATTATCGCGACGACACCCACGCCGCCCACCATAAGGCCGACCCCTGAAAGGCTGATCATCACGAGGAAGAACACGCCTGTGATCTTGTCCCACGTGTCGAGCAGTTTGTCTTGGGTTATCACGTCGAAGTTGGTCTCGTCGCCTGGACGGAGCCCGCGCTTGGTACGGAGTGCCACAGTGACGTCGTCGATCGCCCGCGCCATCGTTACGCTGTCCACCACCTTTACGGTGAATCCCATCCGACCGCGCCGCGGCTTCACGTACTTCCGGAGCGTCTGGTGCGGAATGATGATACGCGGTGCGTCGTCGCCGAAGAGGTTCGCCGCCGGCGTATAGACGCCGATGACCTCGAACGGTTCACCCGCTAGCCTGATCCGCTTGCCGATCGGGTCGAGCTGCGCGAACAGGCGCTCCGCCATCTTGTCGGTGACGACAGCCACACGGCTGCTGGTGTAGTTCTCGACACGCGTGAACGACCGGCCCGGATAGACGTCGCCGCCCGATACGTTGATCCAGTTCTCGCTCCGCCCCTCGATCCCGACCGATTCCAGTTCCTGGCCGCCGTATGACGCTGGTCCGCTCCAATTCTCTATGACGTCGACGAACGCGATCGACGGCAACGCTCGCAACCGCTCGGCCTCTTCGATGTTCAGGTGCGGGCGGCGGCGCCAGGGACTCATCTCGTCCGATCCGTCCGAGATCACGATCCCACCGGCAAAGTACCGCGTCACGAAAAACGTCCGGGACCCCGATTCCTCGAACAGAGAGGCGAAGTTCGAGTTGATACCGGTGATTATGGATGCGATCACCATCACCACCATCACGCCGATCGCGACGCCGAGAATAGTGAGCGCCGCGCGCATCTTGTTGGCCCGCAGCGAGCCAAGCGCGATGGCCACGCCTTCGAAGAGTTGGCTGACACTGAAAGCAGACGGCATATGCTACTCCTGCCGAATCGCCACGATAGGATCCAGGCGGGCGGCCCGGGTCGCCGGGTACAGGCCGGCGGTGATACCCACGCCTGCACCGAGCAGCACCCCTACGACGATCGACCACGGTGCAACGCTGGCGGGCAGCGGGGTCGTCGCCTCCACGATCCACGCGAGCGCCAATCCGGTGCCCACGCCGAGGGCGGCCCCAACGGTGGAAATAGTCGCCGATTCCACGAGGAACTGTCGCAGGATGTCGCGTCGCCTGGCGCCGAGCGATTTCCGAATCCCGATCTCACGCGTCCGCTCTGCTACCGACATCAGCATGATATTCATGATCACGATCCCGCCAACCACCAACGAGATGCTGACGAGACCGGGAAGCGCGACCATCAGCACCTGGTTGATCTTTGCCCAGAAGTCGAGCACCGCGTCCGCGGTCTCGATCGCGAAGTTGTTATCCTGCGTGGGGCGGAGCTGCCGGCGCGTGCGCATAACAGCTTCCGCCTCGGTGATGGCCTGTCGTAGCTCTACCTGTGAGTTCGTCTGCACGAGCAGCGCGTCCACGACGCCCGCCGGGTTCACGAACCGCTTGGCGGGCGAAAGGGCCGTGGTGACTGCGAACTTGTCGAGCGAGATCCCGAACAGGTTTCCCTGCCGCTCGACCACGCCGATCACGCGGTATGGGATCCCGTGGATCTTCACCTCTTTGCCAATCGGATCGTTCCCCTCGAACAACCGCTCGGCCAGCTCGTAGCCAATCACGAGCACCGGCGTCCCCGCACGGACCTCCTGCGCGCTGAACGGGCGGCCCTGTTCGATGGGCAGGTTCTTGATCTCGAAGTACCGCTCCGTCGCGGCGGTGACCGCGATGTCTTTGGCGACCCTACCGCGGTGCTCGAGCGTGGCGCGGTTGGTCGACTCCCATGCGGCGACGTGCTCGACCGAGATCGCTTCCACAACCGCGCGCGCATCTTCGTACCGGATACGCGGCCTCCGGATCCAACTCAGCCACATAGCGCGCGTCATCTCACCCGCTTGGAAATTGGGAAACCGCCGCAGATGGAAGGTGTTGACGCCAAGCAACGTGCCGGCGAACCGTTCGGTCATGTACCGGTTCATCCCTTCCACGATCGAAACGACGGCGATCAGAAACATGACGCCGATGAAGACGCCCACCACGCTGAACGCGGTCTTCATCTTGTTCGTCCAGACGGTGTGCAAAGCTAGGCGGATTGCCTCGAAAAACGGCATGTGTCAGGCTGCGCGCTGGAACGTGTCGCTGTGGACCCGCCCGTCGTGCAGGGTGATGACGCGGTGCGCGTGGTTCGCGACGGTGGTTTCGTGCGTTACCACCACGATTGTCTGTCCCTGAGCGTGCAGACTCTCGAACACCGACATGATGTCTTCGCTCGTGACCGAGTCGAGGTTGCCGGTCGGCTCGTCCGCCAACAGAATGCTCGGATCGTTGACGAGTGCGCGCGCGATCGCGACGCGCTGGCGCTGACCCCCGGACAGCTCGTTGGGTTTGTGGTGCATGCGGTCGCCGAGTCCCACGCGTTCTAGAGCGCTAGCGGCTTGGTCGCGGCGCACCCGGGCCCGCATGCCGGCGTAGATGAGCGGCAGCTCGACGTTGTGGAGCGCGGAGGCGCGCGGCAGGAGGTTGAACGTCTGGAACACGAATCCTATCTCGCGGTTACGCACCCGCGCCAGTGCGTCGTCGGACATCTGCGAGACTTCCGTCCCATTGAGCCAGTACTCGCCGCTCGTCGGCGTATCGAGGCAGCCGATGAGGTTCATCATCGTCGATTTGCCGGACCCGGACGGGCCCATGATCGCGACGTATTCGTTGCGGCGAATGTCGATATCCACGCCGTCGAGCGCCCTGATGGTTTCCGCGCCCATGTGGTACACACGGGCCAGCCGCCGCACGCTGATGATCGTCGTGTCGTCCGTCATGATTTGCTCCTGTCCGAGCCCGAGCCGTCCATGGGGCGGACCCGCGAGCTGTCCCGCAAATCGCGAATGGACTGATACGGTCCGGCCACTATGGTGTCACCCTCCGAGAGGCCGCCGAGAACCTCGAAATGCTCCTCGCCGGCGATCCCGACCTTCACCGGCCGGAACTGCGCGATACCCTCCTGAACGATGAATACGCCCTCGGTTTCCTCTTCCGCGTTCGTCGTGTCCTGCGGTGCGGTCTCTGTGGAGATCGGCGTGTGCTCGCGTACCGTGAGCGCGATGATCGGGATGCTTAACGTGGCCTCCCGTGTCGCCGTCACGATCTTCGCGGTGGCGGAGAGGTCGGGACGCACGTCCGGCGGCGGATTGTCGAGCGTGATCTCGACATCGTAGTCCACCGCCCGATCGCCGCCCGTACCGCCGGGGCCAAGCCGGACGGCGCTGTGGGAGATCTCGGTCACCAGACCCGTGAAGGTGGTGTCCGGAAACGCGTCGATCGTGATCTCGGTGGAGTCGCCGAGGTGGAGCCGCACGACGTCGGTCTCGTCGACCTGCACGTTGACCTGGATGACCGACAGATCGCTGACCGTCATCAGCAGTCCCGTCTCACGCGAGAAGGTTCCCGGTACGGCCACCTCGCCCTCCTCCACCGCGACCCGCGTCACTTGGCCCGCCATCGGTGACCGGAGCACCGTCTTGGCGAGCTGATCGAGTGCTTCGCGTAGCCCGGCGCGCGCCTGATCTACCTGTCGCTGGCTCGAGAGCAACACCGCTTCTGCAATGCGGAACTGGGTCTCCGCCTGCTCGAGCTGTTCGTCCGAGATCAGATTGGGGTTGGTGCTGCGCAGTTCGCGCGAGCGGCGTACCGCCCGCTCGGCCTGATCCCTGTTCGCCTCCGACTGGATCGCCCCCGCCTCGGCCGACGCCAGAAGTGCCTCGGCGCGCGCGACCGCCGCTTCGTAGGTCGACGGATCGATCCGGATCAACAGATCGCCCTTGCTAACCATGTCGCCTTCCTTCACGCGGAGTTCGATGATACGACCGGTTATGTCGGAGCTGACGTCGACGCTCGTTTGGGGCTGGATCCTGCCGCTGGCAGTGACCGTCGCCACCAGGTCACGCCGCTCGACCGTCTCGAGCCGCACGGCCGTGCCGCGGTCGCGGCGGCCGGCGAGATTCGCGGCGATGAGACCACCGACCACGACGATGACGACGCCGCTGATGATGATTTTCCGCTTGCGAGCCATAAGTGACCTTGTTCCCTCAGCGTAGCGGTCGGCCCACCGCCGCCTCCAGCGAGGCGATCGACTGGTGGTACCCGTAGACCGCGTTTATATAGTCGGCTTCGGCCTGCTGGGCCGCGAGTTGCGCGTCCAGCAACTCGAAGAATGTACCCGATCCGACACGATACCGTTCGGTCGCCAGCCGGAGCTGTTCCTGAGCGGCCACGCGGTTGGTCGCCTGAATACGGATCGACTCGTGCGCCGTCTGGAGCGCGTAGAACGCCCGGCTCACGTCGGTGCGCACCTGGAGTCGGCGGGCTTCGACGGCCTCCCACGCATCATCCGCCGCCGCGGAAGCACGCGAGATGCGGAGCGGGCGGCCGAACTGAGTGAAGAGCGGCAGCGACAGTATAACCCGCGCCGAGAACGGCTGAGCGGTGAAATCGAAGGGGAACGCCGTGTTCTGCGTCCGGATCGCGGCCTCATTCTCGGGAGTCAGCGCGAGTAGGTCGCAATTGAGCGGCGTCATGCCAGGGTTGAGCCATGCAGCGTTCGAGAAGTCGCACTCGAGCTGGTTGGCAGCGGCCGACTGCCGCGCCTGGTCCACCAGGAACTGGTTGTTGGTGAACTGTTGCGTGAAGCCGGACCAGCCCGCCGAGAAGTCCAAGGTCGGAAGCCACTCGGATTTGGCGGCTGATTCGCTCGACCGGGCGGCCGACGCCCGTGCCCGGAGGGTATTCACGTCGGGGTTGTCTGCGTCGGCCGCAGCGAGCAAATCGCTAAGCGACCAGTCCGGCTCGACCACCGGGAAGCTGTCGGTCAGGGTCACGACCGACAGGTCCACGGGAGCCGGGATTCCCATCAGCTGGAATAGGCGCAGCTTCTCGACGATCACGGTCTGGCCTGCCTGGAGCAGCCCCACCTCAGACTGACCCCTCGCCACTTCGGCCTGCCGGACATCCAGCAGCGTCGCCTGCCCTACCTGGAAACGTGCCTGTGCCAGCCGGAGGAACTCGTCGTTCCGGCGCAGCTGGAGTTCGGCCAGCTCGACCTGCGCCCGCGCCTGTAGCACGCTCAGGTACTGTTGCCGGACGGTCGATTCGAGAGTGGTTCGCGCACCGTCGATCGCGGCCTCGGCCGCGTGCAGCTGCGCCCGGGCCAGGCCGGGCTGGGCGAGGGTAGCGCCCGACAGACGCCAGGAAAGACCCAGCGAATAGCTGGAGCCGATGGTCGCGGACCCCGCAGTGAACTCCTGGGTCAGGAACCGCTGTCTCCCCGCCCCCTGATAATTGAACGCTCCGTTGGCGGAAAAGCTCGGCATGAAGAGCTGCGCCAGCGCGTTCCTGACGCGCCAGGCCGCCGGACCACGATCGTTCGCGGTCTGCCGGTAGATCGGGTTGTGACGGACCGCCAGCTCGAGCGCCTCGTCGAGCCCCAGTGACTGGGGTACCGACGGGAGGGTGGCCCGCTGGGCCGCTAGGGCCCCGGGCGCGGCCAGCAGGCCGATGACGAGGACACTGCGATACATTGGTTCTTCCCTCTATTGACGAAGGTGGATGATAGGGACTCGTTGCAAAGTACGCACGGGCGGGGCAGAAGGTTTCAGGCTGTGACGGGGCGGGGATCGAGGTCCGTGGGCGGCTGCGGGCCACGTCACCGCAGCCGGCGCTCGGCAACCACGTCTCGGGCAGGTACCGCGACCTTCATGAGCCGGCCCGCGGTATCGTACCACAGGTGGTGGAGCCTGCCTTCGATCCGGAGGACGAGGTGACGCAGCTCCCGGATCTCCTGTCCCAATGCCGTCGGTTGCAGGCCGAAGTCCTCGAGCGTGCCCGAGACCCGGCGACCGGATCGAGGGAGGTATACCCGCACCGGCCCGGGGACGCCGTCGGCAGCCAGCACGAACAGAGCGAAAACGGAGTCGTCGGCGATGATGTACCGCCCTGCCGTCGGGTACTCGCGGGCGGCTTCACCGGTAGCCGTCGCCAGCCGCACCGTGACCCGCCGGGGCGCGAAGCGGACCAGGGTTCGGATCGGGTCGGCCGGAGGATACGTGCTGATGGCGGAGAGGGTGAGACCATTGCGTCCCCTTGCGTCGGTGACGCGCCGAAGTGCGAATTCCTCCCGTCCCACGACCCGTCCCGCCGACCGGACGATCAGCACGCCCTCGTCAGCGGCGGGAATGCTTTGCGCGGCGATCGGCGCGGCGGATTGCCACAGCACGAGCACCGGCAACAATATGGCGGATACGCGAGCGGTCATGATTCCTTACCTACCCGGTCTCGGAGCCAACGGTCGGATCACGGCCGAAGACACGGACGGCTATGCGTTCATAGATAACTTGGTAGAATGCCCGGCCCTTCTCAACCGAGGCGCGGGTGGGCCAGCCGAGGGAACCCGGGCTCTCGGCGGGGATCGTCCCGACCGCCTGGCGGTAGCCGCGCAGCCGGCGGCCGCTCGGCAGGAAATCTTGCGCTTCCTCCAGGGTGACGAGGTCGGCGTTCAGGTAGAGCAGCAATGAGGTGTCAAGCTCGCCTCCGTGGATCGGCATCGCCTCGTCTTCCTGCCGGTACGGCACAGTGAAGATGTCGACGGTGCGTATCGACGCGCCGCGGGTCCTTAGGGTGCTCAACGCTTCTTGATGAGGGTCGTGTCCGTGAGCCGTGAGGATAATGAATTGGTCGACTCCACCTGCCTCCCAGGTTCCCACTAGGTCGTTCATGAACCGGTGGAGGGTTTTGCGACGCACGGTAGCGTTTCCGGGGTACTCCGTGCGGGTGACGGTATTGACACCATACTCGAGCGTGGGCGCCCGGAGCACACCGAACTCGGTCGAGAGATCGTCTGCGAGGCGTTCGACGATGATCGTATCGGCGCCGAACGGGAGATGGGGCCCGTGCTGTTCCGTTGTCCCGACAGGAACGATGAGTCGGGGATCGCGTTTCAGGATCGCACGCACGGCGGTCGGTGTCAGGTGTTTGAGCCATAGGGGACGCGGGTGACGCGAAGACGCATCGTTCATTGGGAACTCGTGGCTATCGTCCATGCCGCCTTCCTCGGTGCGTGGCTGATCCGGCCCTCGGTACTGTGGACGGCCGCAGTCGTGGTGTCGGCGCTTCTCACCCTCGCCCTTGCCCTCCTGGCGCCGCGGCGGATCCGTGCTCTGCTCGTGGCCCTCGCGGCGGCTGCCGGGGCCTGGTCCGCGGTCGCGACATCCCGGCTGGTCTCCCAAATCGAGCGGAACTGGGAGACCGATTCCACCGGCGTCCGGTGGCATCTGGTCGAGGCCGCCGGGGCGGCACTCAACGGCGAAATAGACGCGGCCGTTAGTCTGGCCGAGCAGCTGGCGGAGACTGGGGCGAACCTCGGCGGCGCGTCGCGCAACGCGTCGTTCGCTCGGCTCCGCAAGCAGATCGGGGGCGATGGTCCGGAGCGCGGCGTGGTGGTGTTCGACACGACGGGGCGGCCCTGGGCGTGGGCCGGTCGACATCGTCTCCTCCCTGCCTCTCCGGCCGTAGGGCTGGATGCACGCATCACCCCATTCTATGCCACCCTCGATGCGTGGCGCCAGGGACCGGCGGGAGCGCTCGCCGTGGCCCACGTGGTGCTGTTTGCCGACAGCGCCGTGCCGGATCGCGATCGGACGCTCGAGTACCGGTTCGCCCGCGCCACGGGTGTCAATCTGGAGTTCTATCCACCGGGACGCGGTCCCTACTGGGCGGACGTGTTCGATTACTGCCTGTTTTCGGCCTGTAGCGATACCACGGTAGTCCCCGACACGCTGTTCAGCGTGCGCATGGTGCCGCCGACCCAAGGAGCGTACAAGCTCGCCGTGATGGCCGACGGCGCCCGGCGGGTCGCCGTCCTCGGCGGCACGCTCCTCCTGCTCGTGACGGTGTTGGGAGGGCTGTGGACACGGGTGGCGGGAATCGCCCTGGCGGGTCTGCTGGTGCTTACGCCAGCGGGTGCCCATTTACGGCTCGGTACGCTCTTCTCTCCGGCCACCTATTTCAGTGATTTGCTGGGTCCGTTGACGGCCTCCTCCGGGGCGCTGCTGGCGACCGCGTCCGTGGGCCTGGTCCTGGCAATGGCGCTGTGGCGGCGCGGGCTGCGCGTGACCCCGCTCAACTACGTGGGGGCAGCGATCCTGATGGTTGCGGGGCCGTCGCTGCTGCGGGTGCTGGCCGCCGGTATCACGCCCCCGGTGGAAGGCTCTGATCTGCTGCTCTGGATGCAATGGGAAGTGCCAGTCACCGTGGCGATGGCGGCGCTGCTCCTACTGGCCGCCGCGCTGATCCGAGGAGACGGCACCGCGCTCGCTCCCCGCTGGATGGCGGCGCTCGCGGGTCTGTGGGCCGCCGGAGCGGCCATGCTCGGGCTCATCATCTGGCAGCCGGCAGGCGGCTGGCCCGTCTGGTATCTCTACCTGTGGCTGCCGGCCTTCGGCCTCGCGATCCAGCCGGCAGCAGCCGTCCGGACGGTAGCGACCGCGGCGGTCGTGGCGGGAACCGCAGCGGCGTTGCTCACCTGGGGAGCGGCAGCCGACGGCCGGTTGCTGCTCGCCGAGCGCGACATGGCCGGACTGCGGCAGCGCGGTGATCCGGTGGCGGTCGGGCTGCTGGAACGGTTCGGAGCGCGCATGCAGGAAGAGGGTGTTCCACGCGACGCGGCCGCACTCTACAGCCGCTGGAGCCGGTCAACGCTGCACGCGGACCGTTATCCGGCGGTCCTGATCACCTGGTCACCGGGTGGAAGTGTGCGGGCGCGGCTCGATCTGGCCGAACTGGACGATGAGCAACTGCCCATCAGGGTCCTACAGGAGTTCGCGCTCGAGGCGGTCGACCGGCACGTGCCGGCCGTCGGAGCGGTCTTCCGCGCGCCGGGCACGCACTACGTACTGACCGTCCCGTTTCTCGACGGATCAGTCGTAACCGTAGGACTGGCGCCCAACTCACGAGTGGTCCGGCCGGCCCGGGTCGCCCTTTTTCTACGCGGCGAGCGGGTGCTCACGCCTCCGTACGAGATGACGATATCCGAGCCCGTGCTCGGTGCTCAGGTCGACTCCAGCCGGTTGACGTGGCGGCGTGACGGGTGGTCGGTGCGGGGCGAAGAGCAGCTCGAGTTCCCGGACGGGGGGCGCCATGTCCATGTCACGGTCGCGCTCGGCGGCTTCCCGAGCCTTTCCGTGCGCGGCACCCTCGTCACCGTGCTGGACGTGGCGTTGATCCTGCTTCTGTGGCTTGCCGGGGAAGCGATTGCCGGGACCCTGCGGGCCGGGCCGTTCCTGCGTATGGTCTTCACTCGGCGCTCGTATCGGGCGCGGCTTGGCGTGGCCTTCGCGCTGTTCTTCATCATCCCTACGGTCGGGTTTGCCGCGTGGACGGCCGGGCGGTTGGCGGGCGAAGCCGGCCGCAGTCGGGACATCATGATCCGCCAGAGCCTGATCGACGCTGCGGGGACCGCGAGAGACTGGATTGGGCGGTCGGGGCTGCTGGTACAGGAGGAGCTGCGTGATCTCGGCGACCGGCTGGGCGCCGATCTCGTGCTGTACGAGGCCGGCACGCTGCACGACGTGAGCACACCGGTACTCGCCGAGCTGGGCCTGCTCGACCGGTATCTGGATCCGGCCGTGTTCGAGGCGTTCGCAACCGACGAGATCGAGGTCATAGCCGATAAGCAGATGGCCGGGCGTGCGACACGTGTCGGGTATCGTAACATCGGTGGCCTACCCAGCGGGGCTGCGGTCCTCGCGACCCTACGTCTGGTGGAGGACCCCGTTCTCATTCGAAGCGAGCAGGACTTGGTGTTCGGCCTCGTGCTGGTGACCCTGTTCGGGATCGCCGCCGCGGCCGGGCTCGCCACCCTGGCCGCCGAATCGCTGGCGAAACCCGTGCAGGCGCTGCGCCAGGCGGCGGACGAGGTTGGCCGTGGCGAGATGCCATCGCCGTTCGCCGGAGACGCGCCGGGCGAATTCGCGCCGGTCATGGAAGCGTTCGAGCGTATGGCGAGCGATGTCAGCGCCACCCGCGCAGCGCTCGAAGCACAGCGCAGCCGGACCGCGGCGGTTCTGCGCAACGTCGCAACCGGCGTCGTCGCGCTCGATGAGCGCCTACAGGTGACCATGGCGAATCCGCGTGCCGAGCAGCTGCTGGCGCGCCAGCTCGGCGTGGGACGTTCCATCGTCGAGCTTGCCCCTGCCGGCTGGCAGCCGGTGTGGGAGTGGGTTCAAGCGGCGCTGCGCGAGCGCCGCGAGGCCGAGCCGAGAGAGTTCACGATCGACGAGCGTCAGATTCGCGTACAGGTCGCTCCGCTCTCGGGTTGGGTACGCGGCTGTGTCGTTGCGCTCGATGACACGACCGACCTCACTCAAGCGGTCCGCGTGCTGGCGTGGGGCGAGCTGGCGCGCCAGGTCGCGCACGAGATCAAGAACCCGCTTACGCCAATCCGGTTGGGGATCCAGCACCTGCGCCGCGCCTACGACTCGCCGCGCGGCAAATACCACGAGATCCTCGAGCGCACGAGCGCGCAGATGCTGGCCGAGATCGAGCGGCTGGATGCTATCGCGCGGGCGTTCGCGCGGTTCGGCGCACCGACGGCCGAGGCCGGCCCGCTCACGACGTTCGATCTGGTCGAGGTCGCGCGAGACACGGCGGCGCTGTACACGATGGGCGACGGCGAGCAGGTACGGGTGGAGGCGGATCGTCCCGTCGAGGGCACGGCGCGCCCGGACGAATTCAAGGAGGTCCTGATCAACCTGATCGAGAACGCGCGCACCGCCGGCGCGACCACGGTCACCATCGCTCTCGCCTCCTCGAGCAGCAGGGCGGAGATCCGGGTACACGATGACGGTGCGGGGATCCCGCACGAAGACGTGCCCAAGATCTTCGAGCCGCAGTTCTCGACCACCACGAGCGGGACCGGCCTCGGGCTCGCGATCTGCAAGCGGCTCGTCGAGTCGTGGGGTGGGGAGATCGTGGTCGAGAGCGAGCCCGGAGCTGGCACGACCGTAATCATCGAGTGCCCCTGCGCCCCCGGGTTTGCGCACGCCTGACCGCTCGGCTGCTGCCGCCAACGGTTACCACGATCAACTCCGGCTGGCATATTCTCCTGCGATGCCCACTTCATTCATAGCCCGCCGCACCCACGGCTTCACCGAGTCCGTCATTCGCGAGATGACACGCGTGGCCCGGGAGCACGACGCCATCAACCTGGCCCAGGGATTCCCCAACTTTCCCGCGCCGGACGTGGTCAAGGAGGAGGCCGCACGCGCCATCGCGGGTGAGGTCAACCAGTACGCGGTCACCTGGGGAGCGCCCCGGCTGCGCGCCGCCCTGGCGGCCAAGTACGCCGCCTGGTACGACATCGAGGTGGATCCGGACCGCCATGTGACGGTAACGTGCGGTGCTACCGAAGCAATGGCCGCCACGCTGCTCGCGACCGTGGATCCCGGGGACGAGGTCGTGATCCTCGAGCCGTTCTACGAGAACTATGGTCCTGACGCCATCCTCAGCGAAGCCCGTCCCGTGTTCGTGCCGATCGCGCCGGACACCCCGCTCGATATCGAACGGATCGCGCGCGCGTTCTCGGCCCGCACGAAGGCGATCATCCTCAACACGCCCAACAATCCGACGGGACGCGTTCTCACGCGCAAAGAACTCTCCGAGATCGCGACGCTGTGCATCACGCACAACGTCCTGGCCATCACCGACGAGATCTACGAGCATATCGTCTACGACGGCGAACACGTGCCGATGGCGACGCTCCCGGGAATGCGCGAGCTGACCATCACGATCAGCGGTGCGTCCAAGACGTACTCCGTGACCGGCTGGCGGATCGGCACGATAGTCGCATCCGCGGCCATCACCGACGCTATCCGCAAGGTGCACGACTTCCTGACGGTCGGCGCGCCCGCCCCGCTCCAGGAAGGCGTAGCCGCCGGTCTCGAGCGCCTCGGCCCGCCGTTCTATGCGAAGCTCGCAGAAGACTATCGTGCACGGCGGGATCTTCTCCATGCGGGGCTGCTCGAGGCGGGGTTCCGATGCACCAAGCCGGAGGGCGCCTACTATATGCTCGCGGACTTCTCACACCTGAGCAACGAACCGGACCACTCGTTCGCGCGACGCCTCACCGGTGAATTCGGTGTGGCCACGGTACCCGGGTCGAGTTTTTACAGCCGGCCCGAGTTGGGCCGCCGGATGGTGCGGTTCGCGTTCTGCAAGACACTCGACGTGCTCGAGGAGGCGGTGGGTCGCCTCAGCGGGATTCGGGAAAGGCTCGGTGTATGAGCGGGTTGGAACTCTGCATGGCGTATCGTGTTGAACGGCGGGGGAAGAACCCATGAGAGCAGCGAGGAGCCAATGCTGATTCGCCGTCCGCCGGACATCGAGACATCCGAGATAACCGACGAGAAGCTCTACTGGAATCGCCGCGAGTTCATCCGCTCCGCGACCGGTGTCGTAGCGGGTCTGGCGACACCGTCCGTGCTCGCGGCCTGTGGTGAGCCGCGCCGGGCGGAGGCGGCCGAGCGGCGGGCGGCGCGGGATGACGAGCTTACCCCGTACGAGGACGTCACTTCGTACAACAACTTCTACGAGTTCGGGACGGACAAGCGGGATCCCTCGCGGTACGCCGGGTCGCTACGCATCCGGCCGTGGACCGTGACCGTCGAGGGAGAGGTGCACAAGCCCGGCGTATGGGATATCGACGACGTGCTGAAGCTGTCTCCGCTCGAGGAACGGGTCTACCGGCTCCGCTGCGTCGAGGCGTGGTCGATGGTCATCCCGTGGCAGGGGTTCTCCCTCAGCGAGTTCATCAAGCGCGTCGAGCCGACGTCGCACGCGCGCTTCGTGGCCTTCTACACGCTCCACGATCCGGAGCAGATGCCGGGGCAGCGCCGCCGCATCCTCGATTGGCCGTATGTCGAGGGGCTTCGCCTCGACGAGGCGATGCACCCGTTGACGCTGCTGACCTTCGGCCTGTACGGGCGCACGTTGCCCAACCAGAACGGCGCGCCGATCCGCCTGGTGATTCCGTGGAAGTACGGGTTCAAGAGCATCAAGTCGATCGTTAGGGTCCGCTTCCTCCGGGAGCAACCCGTCAACACGTGGCAGGCCGAGGCAGCAAGGGAGTACGGGTTCTACGCCAACGTGAACCCCAACGTCGATCACCCGCGGTGGAGTCAGGCCCGTGAGCGCCGGATAGGCGAGTTTCGCAAGCGTCCAACACTGATGTTCAACGGCTATGCAGATCAAGTCGGGCACATGTATGCCGGTATGGACCTCCGCCGCAACTTCTGAGCCCGGCCGGGTGTCGATCCTTCCGCTGCGGCGGGCTCTGAAGCCCGCCGTTTTCCTGACGTCGCTGGTGCCATTCGGGCTGCTGATCGTCGATTTCGTGTTCGATCGACTGGGAGCCGAACCGATCGAGGAGATCACGCATCGCACCGGGACGTGGGGGCTCACGTTCCTCGTGATCACGCTCGCCGTGACCCCGGTGCGGCGCCTGACCGGCTGGAACGCGGTCATCCGCCTGCGCCGCATGCTCGGCCTGTTCGCGTTCTTCTACGTATCGCTCCATTTCCTCACATATATCGTGCTCGATCAGTTCTTCGCGTTCTCGTTCATCCTCGAGGACGTTGCCGAGCGCCCCTATATTATGGTCGGGTTCGCGAGCTTCCTGTTGCTGATCCCGCTGGCGGTCACGTCCACCAAGGGGATGATACGGAGGCTCGGCAGGCGATGGACGCAACTGCACCGAGCGATCTATCTGGCGGCGGCCGGGGGCGTGATCCATTTCCTGTGGCAGGTGAAGGCGGACACGCGGCGACCCACGATCTATGGGCTCGTCCTCGTGACGCTACTGGCTGCCCGCCTCGTGAATGTCTCCAAGTCACACGGGAGGTAACATGCGGATGACATCGTTCGGAGCAGTACTGCTGGCGGCTGGGGTGTTACTAATCGCGTCGTGCGGGGGCGACCAGGTCGTGCCCGGTGTCGCTCTCGAGTCTATCACGGGCGATGATCTCGGCAAACGCATCGCGATCCTCGCGTCGGATTCGTTCGGCGGACGCGCGCCGTCTTCCGTGGGCGAGGAGCGGACCATGGCGTACCTGGAAGCCACTTTCCGCGGCCTCGGGCTGCAACCCGGCAACGACGGCAGCTTCTTCCAGGAGGTACCGCTGGTGCGGTCGACAGCCGCACCCGGCGCGACGCTCACGATCAGCGGTCGGGGAGAGGTAAGCCGCTACACCGTCGGTGACGATTTCGTGGCGTGGACCGTTCGGGTGGTCGAGACGGCCGCGCTCGAGAACTCGGAACTGGTATTCGTCGGGTACGGCGTGGTAGCGCCGGAGTACGACTGGAACGACTACGCGGGGCTCGACGTGCGCGGGAAGACGGTCGTGATGCTCGTGAACGATCCCGGCTTCGCTACCGGTGACACGGCCCTCTTCCGCGGGAACGCCATGACATATTACGGGCGGTGGACCTACAAGTTCGAGGAAGCCGCGCGGCAGGGAGCGGAGGGGGCGATCGTCGTGCACGAGACCGAACCCGCCGCGTACCCCTGGGAAGTCGTTCGGAACGGGTGGACCGGGCCGCAGTTCTCGTTGGAATCGGCCGACGGCAACATGAGGCGGGTCGCCGTCGAAGGATGGATTACGGTCGAAACGGCACGGGCGATCTTCGAGCAAGCCGGTCAGGACTACGACGCCCTGAAGGAACAAGCGCTTCATCGCTCGTTCGAGCCGGTACGGCTCGGGCTGGCAGCCTCCGTGCGGTTGCGCAACACCATCGAACGCTCGACCTCACGTAACTTCCTGGCGCTGCTGCCGGGCACCGATCGCGCCGACGAGTACGTGATCTACATGGCACATTGGGATCACTTCGGAACGGACACGACGCGTGACGGCGACCGGATCTTCAACGGCGCCAAGGACAACGCGACCGGCACGGCAGCCCTGATCGAGATCGCCGAGGCGTTCCGGGCGGTGAGTAGTGCCCCATCCAGGTCGGTGCTCTTCCTGGCGACGACCGCCGAGGAACAGGGACTGCTCGGCTCGCTGCACTACGCGGAGAATCCGGTGGTGCCCCTGGCTAACACGGTGGCCGCCATCAACATGGACGCCATGAACACGCTCGGACCGATGCGCGACGTCACGATCGTCGGGTACGGCAACTCGGAACTCGATGATTACGTGGCACGGGCGGCCGAGGAACAGGGGCGGGTCGTGCGGCCGGACCCGGAGCCAGAGAAAGGCTACTTCTATCGCTCCGATCACTTCTCCTTCGCCAAGAAGGGAGTTCCTGCTCTGTACGTCGACCCGGGTATCGACCACGTGGAGCACGGGGAGGCATGGTCGCTGGAGCGGCTCGCGGAGTATACGGCCGAGCGGTACCACAAGCCGTCCGACGAATACGACCCGGCGTGGGATCTGACCGGGATGAGTGAGGATCTCCGTCTCCTGTTCCGGGTCGGGTACCGGCTCGCAAACAGCAGCGACTTTCCCGATTGGCGCCCGGGTACGGAATTCAAGGCCGCGCGAGATGTCATGATGGGTGCCCGCTGATCACTCATCGGGAGTGATGGTGCCGATATAGGGCAGGGTGCGGAAGCGATCCTTGTAATCGAGTCCGAAGCCCACGACCCAGCGGTCGGGAATCTCGAAGCCGAGGTAGTCGATCGAGACATCCGCCACGGTGCGCGAGCGCTTCTGAACTAGCGCGCACGCCTTGAGTGACGCCGGGTGGCGCGCGAAGAGCGTATCGAGCAGGTAGTGCAGCGTGTGTCCGGTATCGACGATGTCCTCGACCACGAGGACGTGCTGGCCTTCGATACTCTCGCGTAGATCCATCACAAGGCGCACGCCACTCTGCTGCGCCCCGCCCCTGCCGTAGCTCGACAGCCCCATGAAGTCCACCCTGCGCGGGATCGTCATCGCCCGAGCCAGGTCGGCGAGGAAGATGAAAGCGCCCTTGAGGACACCGACCATCACGATTTCGTCCCTGTCGCCGTAGTCACGGGAAATCTGGCCGGCCAGCTCCGCGATGCGGACGCGAATGCGGTCTTCGCTGATGAGCACTTCGGGAAGGGTAGTCGGCATACGGTCTCAGGTTGGAGTTGCCTAGGAACATGCGCTGGACCGGGTGTGCCGTCCACCGGTGTCACCCGAACGGGAACCTCGTGCGGCGGCGTGGCGTTTTCCAGGGACAGCTACCAACCCGACTGGAGCAGATATGCTGCGCAACCTGTGCGTGACTCTATGCGTTGCGGCGCTCGCCGTCGGCGCCACCGCCTGCGGTGATTCCGACGTCGCGGGCCAGGACCGCCCGACATGCGATCTCTTCTCGAACCTGGTGGTGGACGGTGGGGTGGGGCGGGATGGGATTCCGGCTCTGACCAACCCGAACCTGGCTGTGGCCGACTCGGCCGACTTCCTCCAACCGGGCGATCGCGTGCTGGGAGTCGTACAGAACGGAACGGCGCGGGCATACCCGATCCCCGTGCTATGGTGGCACGAGATCATCAACGACACGTTGGGCGGCGAGCCGGTGTTGACGACCTATTGCCCGCTGACGGGGTCCGGGTTGGCGTTCGACCCGCGCGTCGGCGCGGCGGGAACGGTGGCTGAGTTCGGCGTCTCGGGACTGCTGTTCGAGAACAACCTGATGATGTTCGACCGTGAGACGGAGAGTCTGTGGCCGCAGCTCCTGCTCGGCGCGGCGTGCGGTGACGAGACCGGAACCGAACTCCGTCGCGTGGCGGTGGTGGAGACGACCTGGGACGCGTGGCGTGCCGAGCATCCGACCACCACGGTGGTCTCGAGGAACACCGGATTCAACCGCGACTACGACACCTACCCGTACGGCAACTACGATCTGCCGAGCAACCCGGTTCTCCTGGCACCGTCCTCCCCGTACAGCATGGCGAGGCTGCCGAAGGAGTTGATGCTCGGCGTACAGGTCGGCGGTGAGACCGTGGCGTACCCGTACGCCGTGCTCGATACCCTGGGAACGGTCTCCGCCGTGAACGACACGGTCGGTGGCCAGCCGATCGTCGTCACCTTCCACGCGGCATCCAACACGCCGCTGGCGTTCGACGCGCGGGTGGCAGGCGTTGTCCTGACGCTAGCGGTGAGCGGCTCAGTTCCCGAACTGCTCGAGGACGCCCAGACCGGATCGCTCTGGACTCACTGGGGTCTCGCCGTCGACGGGCCGCTGAACGGTACCCGGCTCCGCCAGCTCAGAGACGCCTACACCGTGTTCTGGTTCGCCTGGTCGATTTTCCACCCGGACACACGACTCTTCCGTTGAGCCGGGCGCGCGGCGGCGTAGCCGTCGTCCTGCTCCTGCTCCTGTCGCGCCCGGCAGCGGCGCAATGGGCCCAGGGGGCGCCGGGGAGGGTGTGGGTCAAGTCGGCCCTGTTCGTTCAGACAACCGACCAGCGGTACGGTCGCACGGGCCAACGCGAGCCGTGGTTCGCCGACGGACGCAGTGAAGCGTTCGCGCTGTTCACCGACATCATCGTCGGTGTGACCCGCCGGCTCGATCTCTGGTTCCAGATTCCGTACCTGGACCTCCAGTTCACCGACGCCTCCGCGGTACGCCGTGAGAGCGGGTTCGGCGACGTCCGGGTCTGGATGCGTTATGAACTGACCAAGCTGGCTGGCGGACGCCTACCGCTGGCCATCCGAGCAGGCATCAAGACACCATCGGGTTCGTCCCCGCTCGAGGGCGAGATCATCCCGCTGGGCGAGGGGCAGCTCGATCTCGAGGTGTTCGCCGAGGCCGGCTACTCGTTTTGGCCCGCGCCGTTCTACTCCGTTCTGTGGCTGGGATACCGGGCGCGGTTTGCCAACGACGAGACCAAGAAAGATCCGGGTGGTGAGTTCGTGTTGCTGGCTGAAGTCGGTGCCACGCCCGGGAACCGGTTCCTGGCCAAGGCGACGCTGGATGGGTTCTGGGGCCGTGGCTGGATAGTCGAGCGGATCGAGATACCGACGCGAGCGCGGCGTTTTCTGGTGCTCCAGCTCGGCGGAGGTATACGCGTGGCCGGTCCCGTCTGGGCGGAGGCGGGTGTGCGGCTTCCCTTTTCCGGACGTAACATGCCGGCCGGGACACAATGGGTGATCGGCGCCAGCGCGCAGGTGAGGTGAGGGTTGGTCATGATGGAATGCTGGAACGGTGGAACGGTGGGGAACCGGGCGAAGCTCAGTGCTGGTGCTGTCCGGCGTGCCCGGTGTGATTCGGCGTGCCAGGGTCTGCATTGTCCAGCATCCGATCCAGCTCAGTGCGAATCACTCCCCGAATAGCGGCGATCTGTCCGTCACCCGCGAAGCCGGACCAGCGCTGCACCACCCGACCCTCGGCGTCGACCAGAACGGTGAACGGCAGTCCGATGTAGTGGTATGCGTTGCGTAGCTTCCCCTTGCCTAGCCCTACGGGGAACTCGAATCCGAACTCCTCGATGAACGCACGCGCCTTGTCCGGCTCCACATCGTCAGACAGCGCGATGAACGCGAACGGCTCGCCCGGGAAGCTCAGCGCGAGCGTATCCAGGGCGGGCATCTCCTCACGGCAGGGCGCGCACCACGATGCCCAGAAATTGATGAGCAGCAGCTTGCCCTCGTAGTCGGCGAGTCGCATCCGCCCGCCGCGCATCCTGGGGAGATCGAACTCGGTCAGCGGTACACGCTCCGCGGGTGCGACACCGGTTAGCAACACGAACTCGTCGAGCAAGTACGCGCGGCCGGTCTCGTCGACGGCGATCGTGGGCAGCGGTGTGGGGAGCTCGGTCGTCCGGCGGACGATACCGGAATTCGGATCGATGACGTCGAGACGACTCACGGCCGTCGTGTAGCCCGGTGTCGAGAGGACGTAGAGCATCCCGTCCGGACCCCAGCGCAGCCCCAGGTTGACCGGCGCGTAGTCGAGGATCGGCTTTCCCGTCTCGTCCAGCTCGAACTTCGGTTCCTCGACGCCGTGCGGCAGCCCGCGCGTCGCCACCCAGACCGTGTCGCCGTCGGGTCCGAACCGGATGATCTCGTCGCGGATGAACGGCGCGAAGTAGATGCTGCCGTCCTCCCCGAACACCACCCGACCCGCATTGACCAGATGTACGAAGATCGGGATCTGGGGTCGCCGCGCCGGCACGTCCAAGTCTGTCTCGTGATCCACCGGTGCGATCAACGGTGCGGGCTCCAGCCGGAGCGGGAACGAGAACTGTTCGGGCGAGCGCACGGCCCAGATACGGCCGCCGGCGTCAGACACCACGTGGGTGTAGTCGAATGGTTGCGGAATCGAGTCGGCGATGGTGCCGTCATCGGCGATCCGGAGCACGCTTCCCTCGCGGGTCGCGATCCAGAAAGTCCCGTCGCCGCTCTGCGCGAGATTGGCGATCTCGCGGCCCCCCAGCCGGAACCGCAACCGTTCGGCGCGGAGCCGCGAATCGAACCGGATTGGCGTGCCCGCCGCGTCCAACACCACCGCGCCGGACGCGGTGGGGGACGCGCCGCGTCCTTGGAACCAGAGCAGATCGACGGAATCGTCGGGCGGCACAGTGTCGAGCACGAGCTGTTCCGCCGGTTGGAGTGTGGCGATGTGAGGCACGCCCCCGACCTCCGTTATCTCGGGGGCGTGAGCCTCGGGGTTGGGGCGGGCCACGGGCCCTCGATTCTCACCCGCGCTTCCGGAGGTATACAGCGCGCCGACGGCAATGAGAGCTGCCGCCGCACCCGCAACCCACCCCCAACCTCGACGAGCCATTAGCTGCGGCTGATCCGCTCGATCTGAATGGCCTTTGCGCCACCGGCCTCGAAGACCGTGCCGGTTACCCGCACCTCCTGCTCGGCAAACTCTTTCAGCCGCTCATTCTGGTTGCCGCCGGGCATGTCGGTGCTGGTCGGGATGTACAGCGTCCCGTCGGAGCCGAGGATCACGAGGGGGATGCCCTTGTCGGCGCAAACCTGGGCACACATCCGATGTCCCTCGCCGGTCTGGCCTAACCCGAACTTGCACGAGATGTCGACCACCGTTCCGGTGATCGTCATCTGGTGACCCTCCGGCTTCTCGCCCATCATCTCCTGAGCCTGAGCCGGCACGGCGAACAAGGTGAGTGCCGCAACGGCCCCGGCGGCGGTGATGATTCGCTTCATGAACTGTCCCTCCCATCGTTGGGTGAGAATGAAGTTGAGAAAAAAGCTGACATATGCATAAGGCGTAAACCCCGGGCAGTGTTCCCGGACATCGGTTGTGATATTCTATCGTATTCAATCTCAATGAGTTAGGCTGATCTCCGCGTGTGGTTGCCGCGGCCGGGGGCTACCCCCGCCCACCCGCGAGCTTGCTCGCCTCCGGAGACCGTTGGAGCAGCCACATGGCCCAGCACCCGAGTGCCGGTCCGAGCGCGAGGACGGCGAAGGTCCACCGCCAGCCGGCGGCCTCGACGACGCGTGGGATCAGCTGGATCGAGCCGATGGTCAGGAGGAATCCCATGGCCGTCTGGGCCGTGAGCTGCGTGCCCATGTATTCCGGCTCCGCCAGCTCGCTGATCGCGGTGCTGAACTGCGCCGAATCGGCGACGATCGCGAAGCCCCAGATGAGGGCGATGAGCGTTACAGCCACCGGGTGCCCATGGAAGAAGATCCCCACAGTGAGGGCGCACGTGCCGCTGACGATCATGCTGAGGATGGTCGTGCGGGTGCGGCCCCACCGATCTGCCAGCCGTCCCGCGAGCACGCTGCCAATCCCGCCCACGGCGATCACGGCAAAGGCGGCCACCGCCGCCGCGCGTGCACCGAGGCGCGCGGTCGCGTAGGCTTGGGAGAGAAAGAGCGGAATCCAGGTCCACATGGCGTACAGCTCCCACATGTGTCCCAGGTAGCCAAAGTTCGCCAGGCGGAGAGAGCGATCGGTGAGCGCTTTCCTCATGTAGCGCCAGCGGAAGCGCGGAACCGTCGTGCGGTAGGGGCCGAGGTGTCCTACGGCTAACCCGAGCAGCCCGCCGGCGAGCGCGAGCCCCGATACGCTGTAGAGCACAGGTCGCCAGGCGGTGATCTCACCGAACGCCTTGACGAGGTGCGGGGACGCCGAGCCGACCGTCAGGGCGCCGACGAGGAGCCCGATACCGAGACCGCGGTTCTTCCGGGTCCAGGTGGCCATGATCTTCATGCCGACGGGATAGACGAGCGCCAACGACATCCCCGTTCCGAATCGCAGCGCGACACTCGGCACAAACCCGGTGTCCAGGGCGGGAATGGCCGCGTTGAGTGCGGCGCCGCTGAAGGCGCCGAAGGCGAAGACGATGCGCGGCGACAGGAGATCCGCGATGTTGAACAAGGCGCTCGCTACCGCGCCCGCTACGAACCCCAACTGCACCGACATGGTGAGCCATGCCGCCTGGCCGCTCGACACCTGCCAGTGATCCATGAGCGCGGGGACGACGGCGGTGGCCGAGAACCAGAGGCTCATTGCCAGCAACTCCGCGGCCGCGAGCAACGAGATGATCAGCCACTTGTCAGGCGAAGTGGGTGGCTGCTCAGGAATCGGGTCGTCCCCCGGCATCCTCGTCCCATCCCAACTCGGGATGGGTGAGATAGTAGTCGAGTATGTCGGCGAGTTCCTGTGCGGCCATGTGGTCTCTTCTCTTCACCTCGAGAGTGACTTCCGCGAGCAGGAACTCCAGGAACCCAGGGCTGACGCCCGGGGTCGCTTTGCTCCGGGTTGGTTCGAGTTCTATCTCGCTTGCAGCGGCAGCAGGTCGATGAAGCGGTGCCCTTCGATTTCCAGGGTTTCGCCGCGGTCGAAGGCGACCGCGTGTCGGAACTCCGGCCCGTCGTAGATGAACGTGTGGAACTCGCCGCGCTCGCCGCACGGATCGAGGTCGTCGGTGATGCCGATGTCGGTGAGGAGATCGGCGTCGAGTTCTCGGCCCAGGAAGCGGGCGGCGGGCGCCGCCAGGTCCACGCTCACCAGGAGCCCGTGATAGCCCCGCTCTACGACCTCATACACCAGTTCCATCGGAGGCTCGCCCCACAGCAGTTCTACGTGCTCGAGCCCGCTGCGCGTGACCCGTTCCTCGTACCAAGCGCGCACATCGGCGAGGTGGATGTTCCCGAAGATCACACCGCGACATCCACGCCGCTTCAGCTCGTCGAGCAACTCGACGAGGACCGGCTCGAAGTCATGGGGTGTCGTGTGGCGCAAGATGGGCTCCAGTCCCATCGCCTCCGCCTGCGCGCTGACGAGTTCCTTGCGGACTCCGTGGAACCGTACCCGGTCGGTCGTTCCTTCGTAGATGTTGGCGAGGTAGCGGACATCGTAGCCATCTCGCCTGGCGCGGTCGAACGCGAGGGTGCAGTCCTTGCCGCCGGAACTCATGAGAGCGTAGGTCACCCAGGGCAAGATACGGGCATGTGAGACAAAGACCAGGGATGGTGACTATGTTTGACGAATGGCCGAAGCAGATCAGAAACGCGGAGTGACGTTGTCCGGAGTCTGGCGGGAGGCGCGCGACATCATGTGGGCCTACCGGCGGCGTCTCGCGCTGGGATCCGTGATCATGATCGTGAACCGGTTGGCCGGCCTCGTGCTGCCGGGGTCGTCGAAGTACCTGTTGGACGATGTGATCCTGAAGGGACAGCAGGATTTGCTGTTGCCGCTCGCGGCCTTGGTCGGCGCGGCGACGCTCGTCCAGGCGGTGACGTCCTTTGCGTTATCACAAGTGCTCGGCATAACCGCCCAGCGGGCGATCACGGAGATGCGGAAGAAGGTGCAGGCGCACGTCGAACGCCTGCCGGTCCGGTTCTTCGACTCGACGAAGACCGGTGTCCTGATCTCGCGGATCATGACCGACGCTGAAGGCATCCGCAACCTCGTCGGCACGGGACTGGTGCGACTGATCGGTGGCCTCGTCACCGCGGCGATCGCGCTTGGTGTGCTCTTCTGGCTCAACTGGCAGCTCACTGTACTCACGATCACCGTGCTCGGTGTGTTCGGGGGCGCGATGGCGCTCGCGTTCAGGAAGTTGCGGCCCATCTTCCGGGAGCGTGGTAAGATCAACGCGGAGGTAACCGGCCGGCTGTCGGAGTCGTTGAGCGGTATCCGCGTCGTGAAGGCGTACGTGGCCGAGCGCTCCGAGCGGTTGGTGTTTGCGCGCGGAGTGCACCGGCTGTTCCGGAACATCGCCAAGACCATCACAGCCATCTCGGTGGTCGTAGCGTTCACCACCGTCGTCATCGGCGCGATCGGTGTGATGATGATCATGGTGGGTGGGCACGCGATCATCGCGGGAACGATGACGCTGGGCCAGTTCGTGATGTATGTCTTCTTCACCGGCCTCGTAGCGTTCCCGCTGATCGAGATAGCGGAGATCGGCACCCAGATCAGTGAGGCGTTCGCGGGGCTCGATCGGATTCGCGAGATTCGGCGGACGGCGACCGAGGACGACGAGGATCAGGGCAAGGTGGGTATCACGCAGGTCGACGGGGAGATCGAGTTCGACGACGTGACCTTTGCCTATGTGCCGGGCGCGCCCGTGCTGCGCGGGATCTCGTTCCGCGCATCCCCGGGTTCGACGACGGCGCTCGTTGGGTCGAGCGGCTCCGGAAAGAGCACACTGATCTCGCTGGTGATGGCGTTCAACCGCCCCGACCAGGGCCGCATCCTGATCGACGGCCGCGACCTGGCCGCGCTCCGCCTGCACGACTACCGCAGCTTTCTCGGCGTGGTGATGCAGGACAACTTCCTGTTCGACGGGACAATCGCGGAGAACATCAGTTTCGCACGTCCGCACGCGACGCGGGACGAGATCGTGGCTGTAGCCAAGGTTGCGCACGCGCACGGGTTCATCGAGGAGTTCGACGACGGCTACGACTCCGTCGTTGGCGAGCGCGGTGTGAAGCTCTCTGGAGGACAGCGCCAGCGTATCTCCATAGCCCGAGCCGTCCTGGCCGACCCGCGAATCCTGATTCTCGACGAGGCGACGTCCAGCCTGGACAGCGAGAGCGAGTCCTTGATCCAGGACGGCCTGCGCTCGCTCCGGCACGGCCGCACCACGTTCGTGATCGCCCACCGGCTGTCGACCATCCGGAGCGCCGATCAGATTCTGGTGCTCGAGCACGGTGAGATTGTGGAACGCGGCACCCACGCAAAACTCATGGCGCTCAACGGACGGTACCGTCAGCTGCACGACATGCAGCACCAGATCGAAGTGGACCTCTTCCTGAATCCCGGAGAGGATCCGACGGCGGTGGCGGATGAGGCGGATGTCGTGTTGCCGCGCTCCGGAGCCCGCAGCCCGCGCGACCTGTAGAGCGGGATACCGCGGTCGGGCTGGGCGGTTAGGAGCCGGTCGACCCGAACCCGCCACGCCGGCGCGTCGGATCCGCCTCGGTCACTTCCCGCACCTCGGGGAACTTGACCTCGATGAAGACGGCCTGCGCGATGCGAGTGCCCGCCGCCAGGGTCACCGGCTCGGATCTGAGGTTGTGCACGATGATCCCGATCGGTCCGGCGTAGTCGGCGTCGACCAGCCCCGGCGCGTTGGGCAGGATCAAGCCGTGTTGCAGCGGGAGACTCGAGCGCGGCAGGATGAGCATGGCCAGCCCGCCACTGTCGTCATGCGGCAGGTCGCGCGCGAGCTTGAACCCGCACGACACGATCGTCGTCTGGTGTTCGCCGACGACGGTCTCCTCCATGGTTGCCAGGTCGTAGCCGAACGATCCCTCGGTGGCGCGGGCCGGGAGGATAGCCCCGTCGCCGAGACGTTGTAGCGGCACAGTCGTCATCGCGTTCCCTCCGTTCGGAACGGAAGGTACACACCTGCTTCTGTTAACGTCCGGGCGCGGCTTTGCGTATGTAGGGCGGACCATCTCAAACAGGATCGATACTATGCGCTTGCTCATCGCCCTAGCCGGTGCCGCATTGCTGCCGGCGCTTGCCACACCCGCCCTTGCCCAAGCCGCTGATTCGTCAAGTGTCGTCGGCGCCTGGGAACTCACCTACGAGACGCCACGCGGTGAGACCACGCTGAAGCTCACGTTTATCGAGGACGGCGACACGCTCAGTGGCACCGCCGAGACACGACGCGGGACGAGGCCGCTCACCGACGTTTCCGTCGACGGTAACCGGATTGCGTTCTCGCTCGAGTTCCGGGGCAGGGGCGACCGGAGCTTCACCATGCGGTTTACCGGCACGGTCGAGGGAGACAGCGCGACGGGGACGCTGACCGGCCCGCGCGGCCGGGAGATCCCCTGGACCGCCAAGCGTGTGGCAGGGTAGCGCCGCTCTGCGGCGACGTAATAACGGATCGACTCCGCCGTGCGTATGACTAGGCGGCTGGCGGTGTGTTGCAAACCCTCTCCCTAAACGGCATCACAATGAATAGCCGACGCATCTGGCCGGTTCTGGTCACGCTTCTGCTCACCGCCGCGGGCGCCGCCCACGGCCAGCTCTCCACCCCGCTCGATTCGGCGACCCTCGACGCGTTCCGGTGGCGCTCGATCGGCCCTGCGAACATGGGGGGACGCGTCACCGACATCGAGGGGATCCCGAGCCCCTCCAAGACGTTCTTCGTCGCCGCGGCCGCAGGTGGCATCTGGCAGACCACCAACGCGGACGTTACACGATTCAGCGTGAGCTCGGCCGCGCAGCCTGACAACACGGGCAACATGGTCCACCTAGCGATGCTCTACGCTGGGCTCGGGCAGCCGAATCGGGCCCAAGAGATGGCTTTCGCCGCGCAGTCTGTTTATGATGCCGGCTCGCCGGGTGGTGCCCATGATTTCTTTGAGCTCGGCATCGCGTTCTTGCTGATGGGGGAATTCGATCGGGCGGCCGACTACCTCTGGTCCGCTGCCGAGCAGAATCCGGCGTGGGCCTCGCCTGCGCTGTTGTGGGTCGATCCATTGTGGGATCCGCTCCGGTCACACCCGCGCTTTCAATCGTTGCTTGCGGAGCGAGAGAACTGACCGCTCGATGCTGCGAGTCCGTTCTGTCACGGAGCAGGCCTCGCTAGGCAAAGCGCGAGTTCGATCTTGTCCGGTTATTGTGTAGCAGGGAGCCGCTGGAACCCCGCGATACTGAAATGATTGTCCAACGCTAACGCCGTTGTGATCAGCAACTCGCGCATCACCTCAAAACTCGTCGCGTCGGTCAGCGAAAACGCGTGGTCGCCAAACGGGCGCAGCCATCGGTTGACCGCGTTGTCCTGCAGCGCGGGGGATACAAAGCGCACCTCGTGTGCAGCGTCCTGCTTCAAAGCATCCAGAAACGCGAGCGCCGCATCGGCTCCGCGGTTGCGGGTAAGCAGGGCGTGCATCTCGGCGATCACCAGGTTCGTGGTCACGAACCCTCGCCTGGCCTCGAGCACGTCGCGGTACGCCCGCACCGTGTCCTCGTGCAGCGCCTCGCGTGATGAGAGAACCGCGAGCCACCCCGACGTGTCGAGAAAGACGCGCCGACTCATTGTGTGCGGTACGCGTCTGTCAGGTACTCATCGTGATGGGCAGCAACGTCGTCCGGCCAATCGTCCCCCGCCAGTGACGACAGCAGGGTGAATACCGGACTTCCGGTCCCGTCTCCTTCCTCCAATGCAAAGGCGCGGATTCCCCGCCGCAACACCTCGGCACGCGAAATCCCGTGAGACTCTGCGACACGGTCGAGCAGGGCGCGCTCGTCCGCCGTCAGATACACCTGCAACGGTTCGCGCACCTCGCCAGCACGACGACGTTTCTTGGCCATAAATTAATATATATAATTTAGCAATGATGACAATATAATGCACAAGAATTCCCGCCGGGGTGTACCGACGACGGTGAGATAAATGCTTGTGATACAATCGACTACGCTCTACCACGCCTTCCGCCTCCACCCTTGCGTCCAAGAGCTGCTGGCGCGGGACATGGGCTGACCATCCACCAACCGTGAGTCATGATGTGTTGACATCACATAATTGATGCGTTAGCATCAATTATGCGCACGACCGTTGACCTCGATGATGACCTCCTGAAGCGCCTGCGCCGCGAGGCGCATCGCAGTAGGGTGCCGTTCAAGCAGCTCCTGAACCGGGTGCTACGCCGAGGCCTGGACGACCGCGCTGGCGCGCCGCCCGTGCCATACGAGTGCCCAGCTTTCTCGATGGGGCAGGCCGCCTCACAGATCGATCTCGACAAGGCGCTGAGGCTGGCCGGTGCGCTTGAAGACGAAGAGACCGCTCGCGAACTCGAGCGACGCAAGTAGCGGCCGGTGAAACTCGTCGACCTGAACCTGCTGCTGTACGCCGTCAACCGGGATGCCGTTCAGCACGAACGCGCCAAGGCGTGGCTCGAACGCACGCTCTCGGCCGACGAGTCCGTCGCGCTCCCGTGGGTGGTGCTCCTGGGTTTTCTCAGAGTCACCACCCATCCGTGGGTCTTCCCGAACCCGTTGTCGGCGGATCAAGCGGTGGCAACAGTTGATGCATGGCTGGCCCAGCCGCCGGTGGTCGTGCTACACGCGGGCGACGAGCACTGGCGTATCCTGCGCGACTTACTGGCCGTCTCCGGGACGGCCGGGAATCTCACGACCGACGCGCATCTCGCGGCGCTCGCCATTGAGAGCGGGGCGGAACTCTGTTCCACCGACAGTGATTTCGCTCGGTTCCGTCATGTCCGGTGGGTGAATCCAATGACTGAGAAGTAGACGCAGCTGGCGGCCCGTCGCTGCGAATCGTGTCGCTCGGGCGCGCCGGCGAGAGTCCCGCTGGCGGCGAGTGACGGAGCGCGCTTGTTCGTGCGCCGTGGTTGGGAATCTCTCGAACGCGTGCCGTACTTCGTCGGCGCGGTCTCGATCTACCGCAAAGCGCTCTGAGCCCGCCGTGGGTACGGCCGCCCGCGGGGCCGCCGCCCTTCCGTGCGGCCAAATCCGCGTAATATTAGGAACCCTCACCCTTCCGACCGAGGTCCGATGCGCCTGGGCACCGCGATCATCGCTTACTCCTTGATCGGTTGGCCGCCGGTGGCCGCACAGGAGGCCGACACGACGTCACTCGGTCGCGGGGTTTACACCGAACCGCAGGCGCGCCGTGGCGAGCGGCCGACATCATCGCGTACATCCTGCGAGCGAACGATTATGCCTCGGGGAACG